>JAZNPL010000001.1:0-5460 GCA_045589615.1 Christensenellaceae bacterium
CCCTACGTATTACCGCGGCTGCTGGCACGTAGTTAGCCGGGGCTTGCTCTTGGGGTACCGTCACTTTCTTCGTCCCCCATCACAGAACTTTACAATCCGAAGACCTTCATCATTCACGCGGTGTTGCTGGGTCAGAGTTGCCTCCATTGCCCAATATTCCCTACTGCTGCCTCCCGTAGGAGTCTGGACCGTATCTCAGTTCCAATGTGGCCGATCACCCTCTCAGGTCGGCTAACCATCGTCGACTTGGTAGTCCGTTACACTACCAACTATCTAATGGTACGCGAGCCCATCTATATCCGATAAATCTTTTACCCCTGTGGGATGCCCCACTGTGGTCTTATGCGGTATTAGCACACATTTCTATGTGTTATTCCCCAGATATAGGCAGGTTGCTCACGCGTTACTCACCCGTCCGCCGCTAAGTTAAAGGAGCAAGCCCCTTTAACTCCGCTCGACTTGCATGTATTAAGCACACCGCCAGCGTTCGTCCTGAGCCAGAATCAAACTCTTAAGTTTAATTATTTAAAGCCGGACTCGTAAGTCCAACTGCTCTAACGAATTTCGCTTTTGTTTAGCGTTTTGTCATTTTATGACTGTTTTAAAGTACATATTTTCATACTTCAAAGATTTTGACAGAAACTTTCAAAATAACTATTATTTTGTCTTATTTCCTTCTATTCAATTTTTAAGCTACTCCCGTCAACAGCGGTTGACGTTTGCTGTCTTTCGTGCGACAGCCTACATATAATAACACAAGGTTTTTTTTAAGTCAAGCATTTTTTCAGCATTTTTTAAAGTTTTTTTTAATTTTTTTCAAACTTTTTTTTGCTTTTATTTTTAACACAAAATATTGTGTTTTTTGAGGGTTTTCAAACACAATTGATTGTCTTTGACACCCAAAATCGCTTGTATTTTTCTATCGAAATTACCTTGCTAGCCTTTGAATTTTCAAAGGGTAATTGAGATTATAAAGGAAATTGCTAGATTAGTCAAGCGTTTTTTCACGATTTTTAAAACTTTTTTAATCATTTTTTTCTTTTTATAAAAACAAAAACCTTTATGGCTTTTTTCTTCGTTTTGCCACAAAGGTTTTTTATGTTTTTTATTACTATATATATTATATATAATGTATGTAGATTACAATCTTTTAATAACGTAGGTTTTGAAATTTTCCTTGTCAAGCAAATGTTGCATTGCCAATATATTACTTTCAGCGTCTTTACCAAAGAACTTTGCTTCGTAAATTATTGACGTGCCGTGTTTTTCGTCTTTGATTAATTCTTGCTCTTCTAATTCAACGTTATTATTTTTAGCAAAATCATGAACAATTCCTAGACGATTATCGTTTTCGTTTACTTTAATGGTCAATTTACAAAAAACAGCCTTATCTCTGCCAAGTTGAACCTTGTGCATAATAAAATGCACAAGCAAAATACAAACGGTTGCAAAGATACCAATAACATATAAGCCCGAACCAACAGCCATACCAACGGCAGCAGTAGCAAAAATGCCCGCAGCGGTAGTTAAGCCTTTAACTAGATTACCCGTTCTAAAAATAGCACCTGCACCAAGAAAACCGATACCGGTAACAATGGTAGAAGCAATTCTTGAAGGGTCTGCTTCTTTTGCCCCAAATATTCCGCCCGTCATATCTATAAATGCGTATTTCGAAACAATCATAAAAACAGCAGAAGCCAAAGCAACGACGCTATGAGTTCTAACGCCTGCTTCTTTTAATCTTTTACTTCTTTCAAAACCAATTAACGCCCCACATAAAGTTGCAACGATTATTCTAATAAGCCATTCAACAATATTCCAACCATATTGTGAAAATTTTTCTATGTATAACATTTAACCACTCCTTAATATAAAGCATATTTTACACTAAAACACAAAAATGTCAATACAAAAAACAAAAAAAGTTTAACTTTTTTTAATTTTAGTTATTTTCATTATTCTATTTGTAAAATCTATTCTTTCTTGATTTATGTTTTCAGAGTCTTTTATCGTATGCTTAAATCTTTCAGGCCTAGCAAACAACACTTCGAACCATTTATATATCCAAGCAAACGGCAATAAGAAAGGCAATTTTTTTAATATTTTATACTTTCCTTTCATCGTCTTATAAGACGGGAAAATAGTTTTTAGCCAAAATTTCTTTTTTGTAGATTTTAAATCCTTTTCGCCACCCTTTATTACTGCAAAGTTATCAGAATTTCCATAGACGCCACTATTTAGAACGTATTCCCCAACGTCGCAAACGTCTTGGTTTGCTTCTTCTCCGCCAAACCAATAGTTTGCTAATTTTTTAATAACTCTTTCGTAATCTTTTAGCCCTAATTTATCTAATTCCCTAGATAAATATTCTTGGTTAAAATCATTTTTATTATTAAAAAAGTAAAAATCTAAGACAGTTCTAACACCAAACCCACCAGAAGTAAAATGTTTTGCCGAATGCACTATACAATATATATATAAATCTTCTTTAGAAAATTGATATTGACAACCGTCTTTAATTTCAAGCCTTGCCCAAACGCCTTTATAATAATCGGCGTAAGGCCCACCTTCCGTTACTAAAGCGTGATGACTTTCAATGGTAACAACACCACTTTGCCACTCACAGTGATTTACCGTTTCGTGTCCTTTTTGAAAACCCAACTCGGTTAAAATGCTATACACTTGTTTTTTATCTTTTTCATCATAGAAAAAATCTACGTCGCATGAAGTCCTAAGTTCTGGCGAAGGATAAAGGTTACGTATCGCCCCACCCTTTAATGGTAAAAACCTTAGATTAGCCTCTTTTAATTTAGAAAAAAGTTTTTCAACGTAATAATCTTGAGATGCTTGTTGATTGATTTGCGACAAATAGTGTTTTAACGCTTGATTTTTAATTTCGGGTGCAACTTTTTCGCTATCTTTTACTGCTAAATAGAAAAGCGTGCCTAAAGAATGTTTTTTCGTAGCAAAAAGCAACTGCGAGTAATCACTGCAGTTGCAAAGTTCTTTTCCGTTTATGTAATTGTAAATTAATTCTATAAGCGGATTTTTCATTTTCTAATTATTAAAATTTTCTCCAAACCATTTTATCAACCACGCCCGTATAAGATTGAATAATCTTAACAACCTTAGTAGAAACGTTTTCTTCAACGTAATCGGGCACGGGTATTCCGTAATTTCCGTCGGCAATTAAATTAACCGCCGTCGCAACTGCTTGTGTAAGAGATTTTTCGTCAATACCTGCAAGCACGAAGCATCCTTTATCTAACGCTTCGGGGCGTTCCGTACTAGTTCTAATACATACTGCAGGGAAAGGTTTTCCTATAGAATTATAGAAACTGCTTTCTTCGGGAAGCGTTCCACTATCCGAAATAACTGCAAATGCGTTAAATTGAAGATTATTGTAATCGTGGAAACCCAAAGGTTCATGCATAATTACTCGTTTATCAAGTTTAAACCCACTTAGTTCTAAACGCTTTTTACTTCTTGGATGACAACTGTATAGAATTGGCATATCGTACTTTTCAGCAAGCGAATTTATTGCATTGAAAAGCGATAAGAAATTCTTTTCAGTATCGATATTTTCTTCTCTATGAGCAGATAGAAGCATATATTTTTTAGGTTCTAACTTTAAGGTTTTAAGAACGCTACTCTTTTCAATATCTTTTAGGTTTGCCCTTAAAACTTCAGCCATAGGAGAACCCGTTACGTAAGTTCTTTCCTTGGGAAGCCCA
This sequence comes from Christensenellaceae bacterium, assembly GCA_045589615.1. Classification (GTDB taxonomy): domain Bacteria; phylum Bacillota; class Clostridia; order Christensenellales; family Borkfalkiaceae; genus UBA1259. The sequence goes on from JAZNPL010000001.1 coordinate 3,735, forward strand.
CAGTCGGCTAGGTATCTTCTAGCGTGTTCAGAGTATGCTAAGTTTACGTCCGAAATAATATCTACTATCCTACGATTAGTTTCTTCGGGTAAACACTCATCTTTACAACGATTTCCCGCTTCCATATGAAAAATTGGAATATGAAGTCTTTTAGCAGGTATTGCAGAAAGACAACTGTTGGTATCACCTAAAATCAATAGTGCGTCGGGCTTAATTTCTGCCATAAGTTTATAAGAACAATTTATAATGTTACCAACCGTTGCACCAAGGTCATCACCAACGGCGTTCATATAAACTTCAGGTGCTTCAAGTTTTAAATCCTTAAAGAATACACCGTTAAGATTGTAATCGTAGTTTTGACCAGTATGTGCTAAAACGCAGTCAAAATATTGACGGCATTTTTTAATTACTTCTGCAAGTCTTATAATCTCAGGACGAGTGCCTACGATAATAAGTAGTTTTAATCTTCCGTCGTTTTTAAATTTTACGTCGCTATAATCAGTCTTAATAACCATACTAAAAATTAATCCTCCACTTTTTCGAAATAGGTATCGGGGTGATTAGTGTCAAACTGTTCGTTCGCCCACATAACCGTAACCAAATCCTCCGTTTCCGATAAGTTTATAATATTGTGAGTGTAACCGGGAAGCATATGTACCGCTTGGATTTTTTCACCGCTAACTTCAAAGTTTAATACTTCATCCGTACCGATTTTACGCTGTTGAATTAAGCCTTTTCCCGATACGACGATAAAGAATTCCCACTTAGTGTTGTGCCAATGTTGACCTTTAGTAATGCCGGGCTTTGATACGTTTACTGAAATCTGCCCACAGTTAGCCGTTTTTAATAGTTCAGTAAAACTGCCCCTATCGTCAACGTTCATTTTTAGGCCAAAAATCGTCTTTTCCTTTGGCAAATAAGATAGATATGTAGAATACAATTTTTTAGCAAAACTGCCGTTAGGAATTTCAGGCATAACCAACGTCTTAGGTTGGTCTTTAAAAGTGTTGAGCAAATCAACAATTTCGCCAAGCGTAACCTTGTGCGTTACGGGTACAAAATAATAACTACCGTCCGATTTTTCTATAGGATTTAATCCGTCGTATTCACAGCGGTGTGCTTTCCCTTCTAATAAATCTAACATTTCGTTAACTAAATCGTCAACGTAAAGAAGTTCTAATTCTACCTTAGGGTCGTTAACGGTTATAGGCAAATCGTTTGCAATGTTATTGCAAAAAGTCGCAACTGCACTGTTATAGTTTGGTCTGCACCATTTACCAAACACATTAGGCAGTCGATATACGTATGTTTTAACACCATTTTCCTTGCCATATTCAAGGATTAAATCCTCTCCGGCTTTTTTTGATTTTCCGTAAGGATTATCAAGCGAAGCCTGAATAGACGACGTAATTAAAATAGGCGCTTTGTTGTTATGTTCCTTTAGCTTGTCAAGTAATGTTGAGGTAAAACCAAAATTACCCTCCATAAACTCTTTTTCGTCTTTGGGTCTGTTTACACCTGCAAGATGACACACAAAATCACATTCCTTTGCAAACTCATCAAGCTTGCTTTGAGGTGTATCTATATCATATTCAAAAATATTTATATCATCTAAACCCCGTGTTTTATCTTTATTATCTCTTACACACTTAAGGGCTTCTACAAGGTTTTTACCAACAAAACCACCTGAGCCGGTTACTAATATATTCATAAAAATCTCCATTCC
>JAZNPL010000002.1:0-21947 GCA_045589615.1 Christensenellaceae bacterium
CTCCAACAGCTCAACAATCTCGCCCAGCGTAATTTTGTGCGTTATCGGAACGTAACAGAAGTCACCGTTCCTGTGTTCCTTGCCCTCGATTGCGTCTAAAATCTCACAAACTAGGTCATCTATGTAAACTAAAGTTAGCGAAACAGATGCATCGTTGACTTTAATAGGCAAATCATTGGCAATATTGTTGCAGAAGGTAGCAATAACGCTGTTGTAGTTGGGTCTGCACCATTTACCAAAAAGATTAGGAAAACGATAAACGCAAACCTTTACGCCGTTTTGCTTTCCGTATTCAAAGAAAAGTTCTTCGCCCGCTTTCTTGCTTTTTCCATATTCGCCGTCAGCATATCTTCCGATAAGCGTTGCTTGTATGGAGGATGAAAGCATTACGGGACATTTGTTTTCGTGCTTTTTTAAGGTGTCAAGCAAGGTGGAAGCAAACCCAAAATTACCTTGCATAAACTCTTCTTGAGTTTGAGGACGATTTACCCCAGCAAGATTGAACACAAAATCTGCTTGCTTGCAGTATTCGTTAAGTTGCGTGGGCGTTCCGTCAATATCGTACTCGTAAATTTCTTCGATATTTAGGTTAGGACGGGTTTTATCCTTGCCATTTTTTAGATTGTATAACGACGCTACTAGGTTTTTTCCAACAAACCCCTTTGCACCGGTTACTAATATTTTCATATCAATCACCTATTGTTTTGCAAGTTCTTCTTTAATGTATGCTAACGCACCAATTTTTTCTTTGGTCTGTTCAACCGTTAATAATTCAGTGTTGCTACTGTTAAATTCGGTTAAAGTGTTTCTTTCAACGTCTCCGTTCTTGAAATATTTGTCGTAGTTTAGTCCACGCTTGTCGCTAGGTACACGATAGAAATTGCCAAGGTCAATAGCGTTAGCACATTCTTCATTGGTTAAAAGCGTTTCATACATCTTTTCACCGTGTCTTATACCTATTACTTTGATGTTTTTCTTGTCTCCACCAAATAATTCACAAACTGCTTCGGCTTGAGTCCCAATCGTACAAGCAGGTGCTTTTTGAACTAGTATATCTCCGTTTTCACCGTGTTCAAATGCAAATAGAACAAGGTCAACCGCTTCTTCTAGACTCATTATAAATCTAGTCATTGTTGGGTCGGTTATGGTAATAGGATTGCCTTGACGAATTTGTTCTATCCAAAGTGGAATTACCGAACCACGACTACACATAACGTTGCCGTATCTAGTACAGCAAATCTTGGTCTTCTTAGGGTCAACCGTACGAGACTTCGCTACGATAACCTTTTCCATCATAGCCTTAGAAGTTCCCATAGCGTTAACGGGATACGCAGCCTTGTCCGTAGATAAACAAACAATGTTTTTAACCCCTGCTTCAATAGCAGCAGTTAAAACGTTTTCAGTACCTAAAACGTTAGTTTTTACTGCTTCAATAGGGAAAAACTCACAAGATGGAACTTGTTTTAACGCAGCAGCGTGGAATATGTAATCAACGCCGTGCATAGCATTTTTTACCGAAGCGATATCTCTAACGTCGCCGATATAGAACTTAATCTTTTCAGCAACGTCCGGCATTTTAGACTGAAACTCATGACGCATATCGTCTTGTTTTTTCTCATCACGAGAAAAGATACGAATTTCCCCGATATCAGTTTTAAGGAAGCGATTAAGCACGGCATTACCGAAACTCCCCGTTCCCCCCGTAATCATCAACGTTTTTCCTTTAAATAAACTCATAATCTATCTCCTTCCCTTTTTTGCAAGCAATTTTTTTATAAAGTTTTTAACTTTTCTAATAATATTCGGTTTTGTATACTTTTTCACAACCAAATCAAAATTATCATTTTGCAAAATCTCTTCAAAAAACTTTTCTCGTCTTTTGTTTTTATAAACAGATTTTGAATATGCCGAATTTCCAGATATCGAAGAGTTAAAATCTACTTTTAAACTATAAATTTGAGAATTAATTGTATCAAAAATATCCTTGCCTTTTTCTGTGTTTATAATTACTAAAGAAGTCCCCTTGTTATCGTCTAATTTTTGAGCCACCCTTTCTATACCCCAAAAATCTCCAATCGTTATATCACTATATCGTTTTTCTCCTTTAAATTTACAATCATAACACGAAGGACGAAGATTCAGGTTGTTTAAAAATGCTTTAAAGTATGCATCGTCCCTTGCCTTATTTAAATATTGTTCTCCATTTTGCAACTCAATCTTTAAAGAAAAAGTTCGCCAACCTGTACTTTTTTCTCTAAAATATACTTCTTTCGCCGTACTACCTGCTTTTTTTCCTATATAATCTACATATTTTTCCCAAATAAGAGGAGAAGGAACACCATGGCAAATAAGATCAACTAAGATTAGATTTTCATAAGGTTTATTTAAAAAAGAAGAAAGCCCAGCCACCTGACAAGGAGTCCCTGAAAACAACACTTTACGTCCAGTACTTAATTCTCTTTTTACATGTTCGAAAATAGAAGAAGTATCACTTTGCGAATATTTTGAGCCACATAGTTTTATTATTTCCTCTTCTTTTTCAATTTTTTGATGAACAACTTTTAACCCATCAATACAGGTTGCACCAAAAACAACCCCTCCATCTTTTAAAGTTTGCTGTGAAAGTTCATAAAAAATTCCGCCAGAAGAACTTAACTCTCTAACATGTTCGTCTTTAGTTAACGCTGCATATGCTTCTTTTTTGGAAACCAATCCTGATTTTCTTGATAGTACAGGACAAATATTATCACACTTTCCACAGTTTATACATTTTTCAGCCTCTACTTTTGGATATAAAAAACCCTCTTGGTCTTCAACAAGTTTTATACAATGTGTAGGACAAATGGAAGCACAAGCACTACAACCACAACAGCCTTTAAAATAATTTATTTTTGGCATTTTAATTTTTCTCTCTTTTAATTTTTTTCAAGATTTTTTTTAATGGATCTATTATAAGTTGTTTTTCATACTTATTTATTCCAATATACCACATTGAAATACAATATACTATGAAATATACTAACACTCCCAACAAAAAGTTAGTGATACTAGAAAAATCAAATAAAAGGCACATTATTATTCCGAATACAATAGGTATTATCAACCCTAAAGAAAGCCTTAAAATACTTCTCCAAAATAAAAGCATATTAATATTACATTCTTTATGATAATAAATATTCATAACAATTCCATTAGCCAAAACAAGAGAAATAGTAGTTCCTAAAGCCGCTCCAATAACACCTATTTTTTGAGAGAATATAGTTGTTAAAACTATATTTACAAAAGCCATGCATAAATAAATTAAACTCCTAAACTTATGCTTATTTTTTGCTCTCTGTATACAAATTCCCAAATTCTGCATTAGTGGAGTAATTGATGCCACCAACAATAATAAAGCCACATAATATGCTTCTTCGTAACCAGTTCCTACCCAAATAGGAATAAATGATTTACCAAAAAAAGCAAAACCAGAACAAACAAGAGCTAAAATTATAAATTGAATTCTACCTACTTTTATAAATAAATCTGTTAATTTCTTTTTCTCGTCTTCTAAGTTGTCAGAATTATTAACAATATGATGAATTTTTGGAGTAAAAACTCCCGAAACAGCTGTAGATAAAGAGGTATACATATGATACACCGTATATCCAATAGAGTATGTTCCTACTGCTATAGTACCAACATATCTGCCTAAAAGAAATTTACCCATGTTATTGTTTACTTGATCAACAATTATGTTAATTGCAATAAAAAAAGAAAACACAAATAATTCTTTAAATAGCCCCTTTTCAAAATTACCAAATTTAAATTTAATTTTCAATATTCCTTTTGCGTAAATTAAATAGCAAATATCCGTAATAATTGAAATAAAAAGAGTAACGCTTACTAGTGCAATAGATCGAAAGCCCATCAACAGTATCGGAAGCGAAACCAAAGGACCAACAACTGTTTTTAGCATTGATAACAACTTTAGGAACACAAACTTTTCTTGTGCTGAAATTATATTTTGAAAAATACTCATTGGGAAAGAAATTGCCAAATTTATTGTAAGTATCAACATCAATGTTTTCGCAATTTCATATTCTTTTGGAGAAAGGCCCTTGTCAAAAACAAAATTTAAATTAAACGACAAAAAAAGCCCACAACAAAAAGCAATTAACCCGATTATTAGAAATATTATAAGAAAGATACCATTTAATTTAAAAATGGACTCTTTATCGTCATTCTTTTTATATACGGAATAAAACTTTATGTAACTCGCATTAAAACCTAAACTCAGTATAGATAACATGGCCATTGTTGAAGACACCGTGTTGTACAATCCGTATTCGCTTTGACCAAGAAGTTTCGTCATAACTGGAGTGTATACAAGATTTACAATAATTCCAATAGCCATCTGCAAGTAAGATAAAATTGAACCTGCTTTTCGCTGATTAATCATTATAATTACTTTCCTTTTTTAATGCTTGATTTAAAAATCTTATAGATTCAACTTTCATTTTTTCTATTCTGTTTAATGGAGAATCATAATCTATACTATCTAATTCAAATATTTTTTCTTTATCTTCTATTAATCTATCTTCAGCTCCAATAATAGAGAGCATAGAAGTAATTCTAGAAGACATATTTTTCGAATCACTTCTGTTAAAAACGTAGAAATTTTTGCGATATATAATAGAAAAGGCTAGAGCATGAAAACTATCTGTAAAAACTGCTTTAGCATGTTTTATAAGTGATATAAATTCTTTTGGAGAAACTTCATAAAGTTTTTCATCCCCAAAATCATAATCGCATTTTCTAAATTTGCCTAAAAGATAAGGTATCGTTATAAGTTTTAAATTACATCTTTTTGCGTATTCTTTAGCTATAAATCTAGACTCTTGAGATTCTCCTAGAAAATAGCAAAAAATATACTCTTCTTTTACTTGTCTTTCAGAACAAATATCATCCCACTCTTTCTGCGTCAGTAAAAAAACAGGATCCAACACCCAATGAACTTGAACAGGAGAAATTGGTGCTATAATATTTACCGCTTCGTTTTCTCTAACTGAAATCGCATCAAAATTCTTTAAACTTTCCTTTAAAATATCTTTTTCTTTATTGTTTAATGAAGATCTTGCAATGCTTGCAGCATAAGAAAATTTGAGCTTCTTTTTATCAACAAAATCTAACCTATATGCAGTATTCCACGCTTTTGGATGCCACACTTGATCACTTCCAGTAATAAAAACTTCGTAATCGTTATTTGCTTCGTGAATTTTATCTAAAGTATACACGATTTTACTATGTGGAATCTCTTCTTGATTAAACTGGCTAATGGCATGTCTTCTTAATTGTAATCCTTTTGCTAATTTTTTATCTTTTTTTAAATTTATAAAATTAATAAAATTTCCAAATTGCCTTTTTGCCTCTTTCAAAATATTTAAGAATCCGTTCTTCGTAAAAACTTTCTCTTTGATTTTTTTAGTTTTAACATCTATTGCAATTTGTTCAACATCATATTCCTCTCCCAACTTCCTACATAAAGCATAGGCTTGAAGATTCCCGCCATAGTTTATACTTTTATAATAATGTGTCACTATCCCTATTTTCATAATTTACACAATCCTTTCCTAACCATTAATCTCTTTTATTGGTCGAAGTAATGCCAATGATATAAAAAAAGAACAAATCGGCATACAAAGCAAAATGGTTGCGGTGCAAGCCATACATACTAAAACACCTCTAATTGCCACAGTTAAGAACTTGTATTTTTCCTTTCCATATTCAATGGAAAAAACTACAAGGCCAAACCATATTAAACCAACCATTCCATAATACGCAAAAATATACCCTAATTCAAAATCCAACTGCCCGTATCCTCCTTGGGATAATGCCCCGAGGAGCAAGCTTATTGGCTTAAGATTTTTCAAATAGTCAATTAATTGTCTCATCTTAAAGCCTATTGAATTATCAAGCCCTGACGCAAAATCAAAAAACCTATACTTATCTGCTAGTAAAAAACAAATTAAAAGAAAAAGCACTTCTATAATTATTAACGTAATTTTATATGAAGGTTTAATTCTTCTATTTATAAAATATATAAAAATGAGCAAAAAAACAATGATAAATGCTGTTCTAGAACCTGCAAGAAACATCGAGATTGCCGCAATGAATATCATAAGTTTATTGATTCTGCTTTTTTCTATTAGTGATCGTTGCAAAAATACAGCCATTGACACAAGAGGAATTATCATATAGATATTTGGATTTAGAAATATTGACCCGGCACGAAAATACCGTAAGCTTTTATATTTAGCAAGCTCTAGATGTACGCTTCCATCTTCTGAAGTTACATAATATTTTTCGATAAAATCAAATACAAATTCAACCTTAAATAATTCTAGTAATTGTATAAAGGTATTAAGACACAAAAAAATTGCACAAAGACGATAAATTGTTTTAAAATTAACATCAATATTTGAACAAACCAAAATCAATGCACACAGAAACAAATTTCTTTTAAATTCATGTAAAAGTGCTTGCCCATTAATAGTAGAACTAAAAACAGACATTACGTACGAAGTAGCTGTAAGAAACACAAGCAAGATTATAATTATACCAGTTTTAATATTAAAAAACAAAGTTCCTGTTATTGCTTTTTCAAAAACAAGAAATATAACTACAAAAAGCTTAAAATATTCATAAATTGAGCCAGAAGGCAACAAAGATAAAAATGCAACAATATAAAGCTCTATTTCATTTATCTTTTTTTCTTTTTTTTGCAAACCAACCAATTCTTTTCTCCAATTTCTTTTTATCTAACTGCCAAATTTTATTAAAAATTAATAATTTCTCTTAAAATTATTTCCCAACCGTTTATACCTTCAGTCTCTTGATAAGCAATTGACTTTTTCTCTATTTGCCCTAACATTACTTGTTCCATAAGGTTTGCAAGTTCTTTAGCATTAAAAGGGTTGAAAAAATATGCGTTATCGTAGTTTTCTAAAACTTCACGAGAAAAAGGACAATCTGAAGCCAAAACAACAGTGCCTACTTTTCTCGCTTCTGCCATAGGAAACCCAAACGTTTCAATATAAGATGGAAAAATCAACGTGCTTTCGGCGTATTTAGAAATAACTTCATCATACGGCAACCTTCCAACGCAACGCACGTTATCTTTGCTATATTTTTCCGGAAGAGTTAAAACAACTTCGGGGTTAAATTTTTTTTCTTCTAATAATTTACATGCTTCAAATATTAAATTATTGTTTTTATATATGGCAGGTGCCGTGGGATAAAAGAAGCAATTTTTATTGAAAGTTTTTGACGTCTCATAACTAGTCAAATCAGGAACAACAGGTAAAACCTTCAACACTTTTTCTTCGGAAAGTTTACATTGTTCGCACACCGCTTTTTTCATCCAATCTGTTTGTACAATTACTTTATCACAAACTTTCGCTGATTTTTTTATAATTCTTCCAATCAAATGCTGATAAACAGCCAATGAACGTTCTTTTTTCTTTATGAAAGAAAACTTCTTTATTTTTTGAAATGGTATAGACTGATGAATATAAACGATTTGTGGAATTTTTAAGCCCATTATAGCCGTATTTTGCAACGAAAATATAATGTCGGCTTTAAGTTTTTTAATAAATTTTTTACCCGTGAAAAAATCAAAAATAATCTTTTTTATTCTACTATTTTTAATTTTTGGAAGAGTAATAATTTTTATATTATCCGTTTCTTCTAATAATTTCTCACCCAAAAGAAAAATCCATTCATTTTCAGTATCGTTTTCTTTTACGTAATTATAGAAATCTTTTAAAACAGTTAATGCACCACCCTTTTGGGCTGCAATATCGTTTACAACTATTCTCATTTTATACCTTTTTAATAATTACTTTTCTATACTTTGCATTATTATTTCATAACCTTTGGCGGAGGTGTAGTTGTCTAACAAGTATTGCGTGCCTTTTTTACCCATTTCATTTAAGTCGGCTTTACACGCATTATTAACTAATTCTGAAAAGGCTTGTACGTCGTTACTTTCACACCACCAACCAAAACCGCCGTCAACTATAACTTTTCCAATATCGGTATTAGGGTCGGTACACGCAAGCACAGGTAAACCTGCTTGTATGTAACTAAGCAGCCTTGACGGGAAGTTTGGAATTGTAAACCTATGGTCCAAAAATATCATTCCCACGTCGCAAGATGCTACCATATTATCGTAGTCTTCTCTAGGAAGTTTACTCATTAACTTGACGTTTGAAAATTGATTTTCGTCTATAAAGTTTTTAATCTTATTAAACTCCGTTCCGTCACCAACGATTAAGAAAAACGCTTGCTCGTTATCTCTTTCTGCCTTTAAGCTTTCCATAAGGAAAGGAATACCTTGGGGTTTACCTAAATTACCACCATAAACGAAAACCTTTTTATTTTGTGGAATACCATACTTTTCACGCAAAGCAACTCTTTGTTCGCTATTAACGCTTTTGTCTTCGTATTCAATACTATTGGGGCAAATTTCCACCTTGCTTTTATCAATTTCAGGATTATGTTTTAACACGTAATCAACGTTTGCTTGAGACATACAGCCAATCATATCCGAAATCGCATAAAGTTTCTTCTCTTTTTTTCTAAAGTGTTTATAAATAATGCCTTTTACTCCGTTTTTTCTCATCATACCGATATCAACGGCATTTTGAGGGAATATATCCTTTAGTAAAAGGTAAGATCTTGCACCATCACGGTTTTTAATGAATTTTATTACTTTTTCAAACGTTATTGGAGGCGTTGAATACATTACCAAGTCGAATTTTACTTTAGATAAATACTTTGCAATAGCTTTCTTATATTGCCCTTCTATAAGAATTGTAGAAATTCCCTTTTCGATTAAGCCACATTTTGTTATGTTGCCAATCCTTACACGAAGAGCATGCACACCATTTTCTTCAACGTATTCTGTATTTTTTCCCTCTCTTTTTTGATATGGACAAACAAAATACACGTTATGACCTTGATTTCTAAACTCTCGAAGAAGACTAGCATAAATTGATGCACCTTCAATATTTTTCATTGAACCTATTGTTAAAAATAATACGTTCATCTTTCACCTCTTTAGTTCTTAAGCCCTATACTTAGGGAAAAACCCTGTATTTTCTAAATCAGTTCGCATTGAAACTAATTCATCATATTTATTTTTGTTAAAAATACATTTACCAATATAGAAACGATTTAAATCCTCACCCCTATAAAAGGCTTTTTTAAATTTAAACAAACTATCCTCTCCACTTCCAACGCCACCTCCAAGGTAAAGCGTTTTATAGCCGTTATCACAGCCCCAAAGAGCCGTCTCGTACAAAAGCAAATTAGTAGCAGCAAGAGAAGAATACTCTCTTACTGAGCCAGATAAATGATAGTTTATTTTGCCGTTAGCAAACAGCATTATTGCTGACGCTATCACTTTGTCTTCATATACTGCATAAAAAACTTGCGAATTATTATATAAATCACTTAAAATACTTTGATAAAATTCATCGCCGAAATAGTAATAGTCGTCAGCGTTGTCCTTGTCCATGGTTTGGTTATAAATTTCCTTAAAGACTTTATAAATTTCCAAAGAACTTTCTCTATGTATTTGCACACCATTTTTTTGCGCTTTGCGTATTACGTTGCGATTCTTGCTTGTAATATTATTCCATATTGTTTCTGGAGAAGAAATATCCATCGTTACAGTTTGTCCCAACGCAATTATTTCGTAATTTCCTTGTGCGAACTCATGATTTTTTACTACGGGATGAAACCTAACAAATTCAGAAACTACATTATTTTCTAAACACCATTTTTTATATTCGTTAAAGTAATTAGCCGAAATCTTTCCTTCAATCAGCCATCCACCATATCCATATGGCGTGGACAAGTCAAACCATTCCCCTTTATTAAGGATGTTTTTAAATTGTTTGCTTTTTGCTATATCTCGCTTCATAACCGCATTTATAGCTCTTGTTTCTCCGTCCTCATAATAGAATAGTAACGGCTCGCCTTCTCCATGCAACATAAATCCTTTTAAATAGCCACTAAGCCAATAAGTGTCGTAATCCTTAAAACTTTTTACGATTTCATCCCACTCTTTTGCTCTATCAATCGTATAAACAGTTAACATATTTACCCCTTAAGGAATCTTTTTACTACCTTAACAATTTTATCCATTTCTTCTAAACCATATCTCTGGTCGCAAATTAAACTTATTTCTTGATCATATATGTTTTTTTCTTGTAAACTAAGATTATGATATTTAGATATTGGCCAGTGAATTGGACAATATATTCTATTCTCAATTAGAAACGAACGAAGCGAATCTCTTTTCTCTTTAGGTATTAATATAGGAACAAACAATGGACAATCATTTTCTCCTAAATTATCGAACAAAACTATATCAAAAAGTTCACCTATTAAATAACGGGCATTTTCTCTTCTTTTTTCCGTTATATAGTCTACGTCTAATTTTTTCGCAAATTCAATATCTTTTTCATCTGCGTTTAAAATTTCTTCGTTGTCTAACATATCCTCTGCACAAGCAAACGTATGTAAAAAATCCTTGTTCTTTCGTAATCCGATTATATATTCTTGTTTTTGAAGCATTGCCATTTTTCTAGAAGAAACGTAGTCTTTATTCGTTAGATTTATTACATTTCCGCAAACACCTTGTGCAAAACCGCCTGTCAAAAAGCCACTCCATTTCCGCAAACTCCCGAAATAGTAATCCGCATCGCTATATTTCTTTGAAAAAATAGAATGAGTAACGTCTCGAATTATTGGTCCATTAAAGTTAAAATTGCAAGTAGTTTCATAACCAAAATAGTCCATTAAAAACAATACACTTTCTTTATCAACTTCGGATAAATCTTGTTCAAGTTTGCCATTGTTTAACAAAACAGGATAAAAAACAACTTCAACACCAAAATCGATAAAAGGCTTAATCATGCTTTCACAACACCAAGAAGGCATCGCAACACTCTTAAACTTCATTTTTGTTTTAATATCGCTAATTATTGCTTTTAACGCACTCCTTCCCGAAATATACCAAGAGAAATTAGAATCAAAAATAGAATTTTCTTCATCCGAAAGTTCAACGCTCCAAAACTCACTTCCTATTTCTTTATGGTCCATATCTATTAAAAAGCCTTCTTTATGATTTTTTAATAAGTTCTAATGCTCTTTCATAAGTAAATTCTTCAACTTGCATTTCGTTGCCTTTTTCGTCAAGAATTCGAAGAGTTTTACTAATTTTTTCTAGTGTCTTGGCTAAGGCTTCTTGAGTATCATCCATAACGTGGAGACGATAAATTACTCTATCTAGTGAATTTGTTGAACTTATGACGTCCCCAACCTTTTTAAAGGTTGCATTTTGAAGAACTTGTGGCATTTTCTCTACTTCTTCTATTCCGGTTATTGACGTAATTGTTCCAGGCTTTAAAGTAATGTAATAATTACAACAACTCTTCTTAAAGTATGGATTGTCCTGAGTTTTAACATCTCCACACGTCATCTTGCCTGTAACTGAAAACTCAATCATCATATCTAAAGCATTAATTCCGTTTATAGGATTTGCAAAAACATAGAATTGTTCTCCACCCATTCTAAGCCCAGATTCATAAAAATAAAAATCTTCGCCATCAATAAAACCTTGCATCATTACAATGCCATTTTTTAAGCCTAAAGATTCAAACATTCTTATTACTGCAGGCTCTGCAGTACGTTGATAAAGTTCTATATATGATGATGGAAAAACATGCAATATTGCCGAGGAAGCAATCTTTTCCTCTCCAAGTGCTTTTTGTTTCATAAACGTTGAAGATAGACTGCAATATCCGTCTTGAACCGTATAATGTATATAAATCTCTTTGGGACTATCTATATACTTTTCTACAAATATTTTTTTACTTTTAGAGTTTTTATATAATTCTGCATAATATGATACGAGTTCTTGCTCTGTATCACAACGCTTAACTCCGCGGCTACCACTTTCGTCAGCCGGCTTAACCATAACAGGATAAGTTATCTTATCAAGATCCTCTCTCTTAAAATCTAAATCGAGTTTATATATAGGCATAGTTGGTACACCGTAATCAATACAAGCCTGCTTAAATTTTCGTTTATCATTTGACAAAATATCAAACTGCTCTACTGTCCCACAGCATGGAAGTCCTGCTTTTTCACAAATTTCAGCATAATAAGGCAAGTGTGAATCAGTCCAGCCAACAAAAATTCCATCTACACTATTTTTCTTAATCAATTCAACCATCTCATCAGTTTTAGAAAAATCCACGTCCCAACTTTCATCAGCAATAAGTTTTGCTGGACATTTTTCAGGCGAATAATAATTAGCAACAATAGTTTTTACTCCTAGTTCCTTTGCTCTTTTTACTGCACTAGCAGCAAGCGATGAACCATCGAAAAATAATAATTTTTTTCCTTGAATATTCATATTTGAAACTCCTGTTAATACTTTAATTTTAATGTTTTTAATATCTCGTTAATTTCCTTCCTAAATCCTTCTTTAGAAGCTATTTGCCAAATGAACTGTCCTCTTCTGTTGGCTTCAACTAATACCCATCCTTTTTCTGTAAGTGCAACGTCCCATCCTGTATAACGATTTTCCGGAACAATTAAGGCTAATTTTCTAACTAATTCTTTAGCCTCTTCCCACTTGGGCACAACAAAACCTACAAGTCTCTCTGAAGTATCAGGGTGAGTTTGAAAGCTTTTCGCTTTTTCATCAACTGCTGCAAATATCTCTCCTGTATCAACATGGACAGTACAAATTATTCCACCAGCCCCTGCATTATCTACAAAATTTCCTTTTTGTCCTACTCTCATAAAAGGATGTACGATTTTAACTTCATCTTTTGTACGTATTGTTGGAATACGAATCGTATTCACTGAATAAGGATGTAGTTTTGCCATTTCCGAAACTTGTTCAATTATTTCTTCTATTAAAAATTTCCCAGCATACTTTTGTAGTAAATTATTATAAATCTCTTGGGCATTACCAGCCATATCTTTTGTCTTAATAATTTGTATTCCATTACCACAAGACAAGTTTAATGGTTTTATTATTACTTTTTCGTTTTCACTAAGAAATGCAACAAATTCTTCAATCCTTGTATTATTGTCACAAAACAAAACTTTTCGGCCATAAAAATTTGTATATGTTAAATAAGTTTTCCACTTGTTGTCAAAGATTTCCACGTTCCTAGAATTATTTAAAGTACACGTATAACCTAGGTGTTCCCAATCTGCAACAAATTCTAACCTTTCTTTTTTGTTTTTTTCGTTGAAATTATAGCAGATATATTCATCAAACCCAAATCCATATTTTGAAAATGTTTTGACCATATCTTTTGCCATTTTATTTTTTTCTTCGTCTGCAACATCAACACCAAACTCATCTATCGTTTGTAGTGCTTTTAAAAAAAGTGATTTAAAATTAAAATAGCCTTTAAAGAAATAAAATAATTTTCTTACGACTCTATTATTCTTCAATGTTTCTTTGAACGCACTCATTTTCCTCCCCCTTGTTGGTTGTCCAATCTGCCCTTTCTATGTGTAAACTAACCGGTTGTTTTTCTCCTTGCCCAATCCCTTCTCTTTTTAAGACCTTAATAAAGGTTAAAAATATTATTTTAATATCCATCCATAGTGAAATATTATCAACGTATTGAATATCGTAAGCAAATTTTTCTTCCCAAGAAAGATTATTTCTTCCTTTACACTGTGCTAGCCCCGTCAACCCTGGTCTAACGCTATGCCTACGTCTCTCTTCTTTTGTATAGAATGGTAAATAAGAAACAGTTAACGGTCTTGGTCCTACTATGGAAATATCCCCAATTAAAATATTAACAAGAGACGGCAATTCATCTAAAGACAAAGCACGAATAAAACGTCCATATTTGTTTAATCTATCTTTATTTGGCAACAATTTACCATTTTCATCTTTTGCATTAGACATTGAGCGAAACTTTAAAAGTTTTATTATTCTTTCTTCTCCTGTTTTTTTACTTATTTTACCTGGTCGCCGTTGAATAAAAAAGGGATTCCCCTTCATCGCTATTGCTCCAAAAATTGTAAACAACACTAAAAAAGGAGATAAAATGCATAATGCTATAAATGATAAAATTATATCAAATAGTCTCTTAAAAAACTTCGCGTACATATCTATAGTTCTCCAGCGTTTATTTATTAAAATTAATATACTGATTCATTTATTATTGTTTTTCTTCTGTTTGAGATGTAGTTTCTTCTTTGCTTTTTGCCTTTTTCTCTTTCTTTTCCTTACTTGCCTTGCGTTTCTTTTCTATGCTTAACGCAACTTCACCAGACAAATACATTTTTATTACGCCTAAAACAACCATACAAGAAGCCACCGTTACGATTATAGGAAAAATATTCTTATAAATCACGCTGCAAATTTCGGTAGCAGTCGTGCCACCTATACAAATCGCAACCACGTAACCAAAAAACGTAAAGCCACCAGCAAACAAGGTAATCAAAATACCGTAACCGTAAATTATTCCAAGGATATTTGAAATTTTATCTAAAACTTTTTTCATTTTTCCATCCTCCTATAATCCAAGTATAGGCAACCAGCCCATAAGAACGACAACTTGCAAGATAAATTGCAAAGCCACCCACCACAAGTCGTTTTTAACAGTTTTTACAAAGTCTGATTCGGCTAGAGTCATACCCGCATACATACCTAACGCCAATGGCGGAGTAATGCCACACATTACACCACAAATACAGGGCAACATTGCCGCAGCCAATAACGGATTTACGCCAACTGTTGACAACATCGTAATGATTGCAGGGCCAAAAACTACCACCAACGAAGAACCAGGAATAGCCATACCTAAAAAGCAAGTAAACAAGCACAAGAAAATTACCATACCGAATTTAGAAAAATTCAATGATAAAACGAACTCTTGTAATTCGGTAGTAATATCAAGATCATCAAAAAGACCGCCAATCATATACCCGAAAATACAGGTAATAATCATAGGAGTCATACCTTTTAAGCCCTTAGTAAAATTTTCTGCCATTGCGGGTATGGTTACAACTTTTTTATCTTCGGTAATTATAATCGCAAAAAGAGAAGCAATACCAGCAGTAAAAAGCAATATAGAACTTGATAAATTCTTAGCACCGGAAGCACCTAGTCTTTCGGTAAAGAAAGTATTTTTGAAAAAATAGTCTAAAACGAAAGGCAAAATAATAACTACGGGTAAAAACAAACCTTTCCAACCACGTTTTAACGATTCTTTTAAGTTAGGCAGTTCTTCTTTCGACATAGGTTTAACTTTGTAATATTTACAAAACGCAAAAATAGTTATAATTCTTTGAAGAATAAACCATAATGCTATACCCCAAAGTATAATCCAAAACTGTCCTTGAGAAATATTACTATTTGGATAAAGTACAACGTAAGCACCCATTGCCGCAACGATATTCGAAGACGGTGGAATCAAATTTCCTAAACAACTTGACGTACTCTCGATATTAGCAGCAAGTTCTGGAGGAAAACCCGTTTTCTTCATTGCAGGAATAGTCAACGTTCCTGTCGCCATTACGTTTCCAGGGCCACTACCTGAAAGAGCACCCATAAAACTACTTGCTATCAACGAAACGTAACCTGCACCACCCGTAACTCGTCCAAAAATAGATAGAATAACTGCTATGCAACTATCGATTACTTTTGTTTTAACGAGAATTTGCGAAAGAGCAACAAATGCAATCATCGAATATATCAAATTTGTCTGCATTGCGTCTTGTATGTAAACCCAAACGTTGCCCCACGAATTAGTAACAAGCACTAGCACCAAAAAACTTAGTAAAACTGCTTCATATATGGGGCGCTTAAACACCACAAACCAAATGAGTATAACTGCTAATAGTATTGCTAAATATATAAATGCTGACGGCATTTTCTATCACCTCCTAACTTTTTAAGCAAAACAACTTTTGATTACTTCTATTACGAAGTCTTGTTCTTCTTCGGTCATTTTAATATCTGACGGCAAACATAATCCCCTATCAAATATATCTGCACCCACGTCTATGCAACCACCGGCAATATATGCGTTAGTTCTGCATCTGCCACTGCCTTCACGGGTAATAAATTCGTGCATTCTATACATTGGTTGCATGTGCATTGGTTTCCAGATAGGTCTGCCTTCTACGTTTAGGTCGGCAAGTTTTTGTAAAATTTCGGTTGGACATGTTTTGCCTTTTTCCGGTTCGTAAAGGGCGTTACTATCGTCCCTAACTTGTTTGCACATATAGTCTTTGTCAATTATTATTGCAGAAAGCCAATAGTTCGGCTCGGTATTTTCCGTAATTGGATTCATTTTAACGGGCAAACCTTTTAGTCCGTCACGATATCTTTCGTAAACGGCTTTTTTTCTAGCAATATGGTCTTCCAAATACAAATATTGACCACGAACGACACCTGCAATCACATTACTCATACGGTAGTTGTAACCAACTTCTTCGTGCTGATACCAAGGTGCGTTTTCTCTTGCTTGAGTGGACCATTTACGTGCCTTGTTTGCTATTTCAATATCGTTTGTCAACAAGCACCCACCAGCAGAACCCGTTATAATTTTATTTCCATTATAACTAACAGCAGAATAGTCGCCAAAAGAACCACATTGTTTTCCGTTTATGGTTGCACCCATTGCTTCGGCTGCGTCTTCGATAAGTAACGCTCCGTGTCTTTGACAAATTTCTTTAATTAAATCCATTCTTCCCGGGAAGCCGTAAAGTTCAGCGGAAACGACTAGTTTAACGTCGGGATACATTTCAAATGCTTTTTCTAAAGCAATCGGGTCCATGTTCCACGAATCTGCTTCGGTATCTATAAACACAGGAATACCACCTTCATAAACTACGGGATTTAAGGTTGCATCAAAGGTCATGTCAGAGCAAAAAACTCTTTTACCTTCTAATGCCCCGTGGCTAATTGCAGGTTTACCGTAAAGCCTTTCGCCCGCGTGCTTAATTGCAAGATGCAAAGCCGCAGTACAACAAGAAAGCCCAACAGCATACTTCATCTCTGCTTTTTGGGCTGCAATCTTTTCTACTTCGTTTATGTTTGCCCCAACAGTACTCATCCAATTAGTGTCATACGCTTCTTGAACGTATTTCATTTCTTCGCCGTGCATAGTTGGCGTAGCAAGCCATATTTTCTTTTCTCTTTTTTTCATACCTATACCATTTAAGGGTACAATACCCCATTTACAAAATAACTACACTAATTATATAATAATTAAAGGATAATGTCAATATCAACTTTTTATTTTTCTAGTTGCAAATTTTTTTGTTTTTGCAATTCTTCGCAAGTTGTAAATAGTTTTTTCTTTTTGTTGGAAATTCTTGAAAATTTTACAAATATGTGTTATTATTAAAAAAAATATATTTAATCAAAATTTCTTCAAGGAGAAAAAATGAGAAGCATCAATCTAAAAGACGTTACACAAAAAGTTAGAGATTTATTTATTGAAGCATGTGAAAATATTCCTGAAAACGTTCTTACAGCACTTAAGAATGCTGTTAACGAAGAAGAGTCTCCACTCGGAAAGCAAGTTATTGAGCAAATTATAAAAAATGACCTTTTGGCAAGAGAAAAACATCTTCCAATATGCCAAGATACAGGTGTTGCCGTTGTATACGTTACAATGGGCTCGGAAGTATGTTTTGAGGGTGATATTTATGAAGCAATAAACGAAGGTGTAAGGCTAGCATATACCGAAGGATACTTGAGAAAATCCGTAGTTAGACACCCTTTAGATAGAGTAAACACAAAGGATAATACTCCTGCAATAGTTCACGTTAAATTAGTTCCTGGTGATGCGTTTAAAATAGATGTTGCACCTAAAGGTGGTGGCAGTGAAAACATGTCGCTAGTAAAAATGCTAATACCCGCTGACGGAATAGAAGGAGTAAAAAAATTAGTGTTAGATACCGTATTCAACGGTGGAGGAAAACCTTGCCCTCCAATTATAGTAGGAGTAGGAATAGGTGGAAACTTTGAAAAATGTGCACTACTAGCAAAGGAAGCGCTTATGCGCGAAATCGATGATAAAAGTCAAGACCCCATCGCTTGTAAACTAGAAGAAGAACTGAAAGAATCAATTAATAACTGTGGAGTTGGCCCTATGGGTTTTGGTGGTACAATTACTTGTCTTGCAGTCAAGGTTAACGTTCACCCCTGTCATATAGCAAGCCTTCCCGTTGCAATAAATATTCAATGCCATGCGGCAAGACACAAATCTTGTAATCTTTAAGGAGAAAAATTATGATAGAATTAAAAAGCCCGTTTAATCCTGAGGAAATTAAATCACTTCGTGCAGGCGATGCAGTGAAAATCACCGGTGTAATTTACACTGGAAGAGATGCCGCACACAAGCGCCTTTGCGAACTTTTAGAAAATAACGAAAATTTGCCTATAAGCGTAAATAATACTGCGATGTACTACGTTGGACCTACTCCAGCAAAGCCTGGCAGAGTAATAGGTTCAGCAGGTCCTACTTCAAGTTATAGAATGGATGCATATTCAGAGCCTCTCTTAAAAGAAGGTCTAAAGGTTATGATTGGGAAAGGCCCAAGAAGTAAAACCTTAAAAGAAATGCTTCCTAAATACGGAGCAGTTTATATGTCGGCAATAGGTGGTGCGGCAGCATCAATTTCCGAAACAGTTAAAAAATGTGAAGTAGTTACATACGAAGACCTTGGTGCTGAAGCAATTCACCGTCTAGAGGTCGAAGATTTTTATGCAATCGTTACGTACGACTCTGTTGGTGGCGACCTTTTTGAAGAAGGAATTGAAAAATACAAAAAATAAACTACGTTATAAAATTCATCTATAAATAAAAATATAAAAATGCTAACATTAATGAAATGCACCCCAAAAGTTAGATACTTTAGGAGGTGCATTTCACTTTTCTAACGCTTTTAGATAAAATCTCTTTTTTTATTTATTCTTTATGTTGACGTCAAGTTGGTTAAAAGGAATTTCAATGCCTTCTTTATCAAATGCCGTTTTTACTGCTTCGGTAACGTCAAAATAAACCGTCCAATAATCTGAGTTATTCACCCACGCTCTAGCCGTTATATTTATACTAGAAGAGCCGTGTTCTTTAACTCTAACAAATGGTATAGGGTCTTTTAACACGAGTTCGTGTGCAACACAAATGTCAGTTATAATTTGCTTTGCCTTTTCAAAATCGTTACTATAACCAATTGAAAACATAAAATCTACACGTCTTAAGTCTTTTTCTGAATAGTTAACAATTTCCGCATTAGCAAGTGTTCCGTTGGGAAGATATACAACTTTATTGTCTGGCGTTAGAAGTTTAGTATTAGTAATATGAATATCCACCACTGTTCCAGAATAACCTAACGCTTCAATGTAATCATCAATTTTAAAAGGTCTTGTTAAAATAATTAAAACACCACCTGCAAGATTAGAAAGAGCACCGTTTACTGCTAAACCAATACATACGCCAAGTGATGCTACCAACGCTGTCAATCCACTAGTATCTATACCTAAATATCCAATTAAACAAATAATTACTACAATTTTAAGACCTATTTTTAACACGTAAGCAAGCGTTTGAAAAATAGTTTTATCTGCGTGTTTTATTTCTGCTCTTTTTACAATTCTTTTTGAAAGGATATTTATTATTTTAAAAGAAAAAAACATAATAACTAGCGAAATAACTATTTTTACGCCAGTATTTGTTGCCCATTGCAACAAAGTATTAGCCAATGCTTCCCAATCCATTTTGAATCTCCTTTTTTATTTTGCACCAACAACTTTATTTTTAATAGATTATAACACTTTAAACAATAAAACACAATAAAAATTAATATTTAATAAGTCGAAAATTTTTTAATAAGAAAACACAGTTGAACCATAGGTGGTTCAACTGTGTCACTTGGTTGCGGGGCTTTTCCCCTTAATAAGGGGAGGGGCGAACTTTAGTTCGTCGAGGGGTTTGCCGTCCCACGCTAGTGGAGGGATTTGCTTCTCTCGAGCCTCCCGCAAAATAGTCCACTGGACTATTTTTTCGCTTTCAGCGAATACGCAAACAAGTTTGCTAGCTCCTAATTCAAATCCCACCCCCCCTACACTGCATAAAAAAAGAACACCGCTTTGGGTGTTCTATTTTTATGGTTGCACGTCTGGTGAACCAGCCGAACCGTAAATTAAAAAGCGTTAGAAAATCTCTAACGCTTTTAATGTTTTAAATATAACTTACTATTTTTTATAGCCACAATTTGAACAACTTTCTTCTTCGTCAAAAATTTGCCATCCACAATTTGGGCAGAAACTATATTTCTCTTCTTTTACAACATCTTCACCATCACTTACTATAAGTGTCTCACCGTCTTCATTTTTAATAATTTTGGAGCTATTTATATTTGGGCGACCTGCAGCATAAATCAACCCTAATATACCTAACAAAAACCCAAGCCAGAAACCAACAGACCCCGAGTGCCCTTTTTCGCTAAACAACAAACTTGACAACACACCACAGATTAACCAAACAATAATAATGCTTACAATATACCAAACCATAAAAACTCCTTATAAATAAAAAATGCGTCTCACTGGGAGACGCACTAAAAGGCATCTCTCCATATTGCTACATACTTAACCTAATCCAAAGGCGAGAGAATACACTTTTACCGATAGTATTCCCTTTGTACTAGAATATTAAAGTATGTAGCAATTTTATTTTAACATATATTTTAAAATTTTACAAGACCTTTACTACTTTCTTAAAAATTTTTGTTGATTATCAAAAATCTTTTTAGCAATCAAAACAAAATCATCGATACTATCTATGTATTTATCATAATTGTGAATCGGTCTATTAGAAATAAAATGTATCATGTTTCTATTTGAATTTATCGTCTCCAATACTATTTTTTCTTCATTCGTTATTTCATTTTTATTTTCCATTTCATTGATAATTTTTGGTACTTTTATATTGTCTATTTTATTCAAGTCTTCTTTTTGCAAAAAATTTGCAAATTTTTCTCGACATACCGTAATATGTACTTTTAATATTGCTTCTTGTATAGCCCCTAATAGTGTCCATAAAAGTATTTGTTCCGTTTCAGATATATTTAATGGCTGTTTTATACAAATTTCTTCTTTATTGAAAAGTTCTATAATAAATTCTTCTATGAGTTTTGATTTGTAAATTATAGCATTAACTATTGATGGCGTTTTTGTCTCCGCTTTCCACCACCAATTATTTATCATGTTGTTTACTAAATCATACAAAATTTTTACATTAGAATGTCTTATTGCTTCCTTTGTCTCTATTTGAACACTACAATTCTCTGTAATAATATCTCCAACCATACTGTCATTATCTATCCAATTTTTTATGTGTTTCGTTATATTTATATTAGCATATCCTCCCAATTCACCTGCTTTAATTGTTCTTTTAGCATAAAAATCATAATATTCTTTAACACATTTTATTTGTTTGCAATTTTGTCCACAAACAATAAAATCGCCTATAAATTCAAAATTTTTGCTATAGTCAAACATTGTATATCCTTTCTCTTAAAAAATTTCATTATTATTTATTATAATACTTTTAAGGATTTAACACAACAATATAAAAAAGCAAAAACTTTTTATGGTTTTTGTTTTTTAAAATGTTTAGATTTTTACTAATAAAAAACACTGTTGAACCTTAGGTGGTTCAACAGTGTCTCACTTGGTTGCGGGGGTGGGTGATGGGATTTTTCATTGCCCTGTTGTGGTACCCGAAATTTTTTGCTCGCTTTTGCTCTCAAAATTTCGACCACTGCCACCTCTTCGCCTCACTTCTTCACCCACAGGGCGCGTTTCGGCTCATCGCCCCACGACCTCCTCCGTC
>JAZNPL010000003.1:0-1724 GCA_045589615.1 Christensenellaceae bacterium
CCTACAATTCCTTATACAACTAATAAGGATGGTAGAGGTCCAGCTTGGGCTAACTCATTATTCGAAGACAACGCTGAATTTGGCTTTGGTATGAGATTAGCAGTAGACCAAAACAGAGATACTTTAAAAACTTATGTAGAAAAAGTTTTAGCTTGTGCTGAAGCTCCTGCTGATTTGAAAGAAGCTTTAGAAGGTGCTATTGCTCACTTTGATAACTCAAAAACAGAAGAAGCAGTTGCAGCTCAAAACAAAGCTAAAGAAGTTCTTGCTAAATACGCTGATAAAGATTGTGCTGATTTAGCTAAAATAAGAGAACTTCAAGACTACTTCACAGATAAATCTGTATGGATTATAGGTGGTGACGGTTGGGCTAACGATATCGGTTACGGCGGTATTGACCACGTTCTTGCTCAAGGTCAAAACGTTAACATCTTAGTTCTTGATACAGAAGTTTACTCTAACACTGGTGGTCAAGCTTCTAAATCAACACCTACTGGTGCTGTTGCTAAGTTTGCTACAGGTGGTAAGAGAACTTACAAGAAAAACATGGGCTTAATGAGCATGTCTTATGGTTATGTATATGTTGCATCAGTTTCTCTTGGTGCTGATAGAATGCAAACTCTTAAAGCATTCCAAGAAGCTGAAGCATACAACGGACCATCAATCATTTTTGCTTACGCTCCATGTATCGCTCACGGTATTGATATGTCTAAGACTCAGACAGAACAAAAACGTGCTGTTGAAGCTGGTTACTTCCCATTATACAGATACAACCCTGATAATGAAGTACCATTTACTTGGGATGCTAAAGACCCTAAAGGTAGCTACCAAGACTTCATCAGATCTGAAGGTAGATATAAATCACTTCTTAAAACAAACCCAGAAGCAGCTGAAGATTTATATCAACAAGCAGAAAAAGACGCAGCTCAAAGAATGTCTGTTTACAAGGCAGTTGGCGAGTTGATGAGATAGGATTAAATATTTCAAAAATATTTAATAAATTTCAAAAAGTGGTTAGATTTTTTTATAAATCTAGCCACTTTTTAATCTTGTTCTACTTTTCTTCTTCCTTTTATTTGCGAGGCAAAAGCAAGTAGGTTGGGGTTTCACCCCAACAAAATAAAAAGAGCAATCATGTAGCTTGTAGGGTGGGAAATACCTTATTTGAGCAAGTTTTAATTAAATAAACGTATATTCCCACCAAAATAAAAAGAAAGCAGGGTAGACTTTAGTCTACCGGCAAAAAGAAATAAGCCCCCACCCTAACCCTCCTCCGTGGGGAGGGAAATAAGTTTTAATATATTGTGGTGGGAATGAATAATTAATTATATTAAATTGCGATATTTATTGCATTTCCCACCCTACTATTACTAACCCTCCCACATGAGGAGGGGGAATAAGCAGGCCACTTTAAAAACATGTAAAAAAATGTTAAAATTATAATAGAGTGTTTAAAATATGAGGTATCTAAATGGTCGTAGTTCCTGAATTTTTAATCAAAAGAATTTATCAAAAAGGTTCTTTGAAAAAAACTGATGACGGCGCAAGTGTTGTATTAAAAAATGTACTTGGCCCAGGTTATATTAGTGGTTTTAGTAGCGTTAAAATTAATGATGTTTTATATGAGCCTAAGGACGTAAAATTTATAACAAATGGCCAAGAACTTTTAGGAACAGATGTTTCAGAAGCTAAACCTATAGCTTTTAGGCTTGGTCAAGTCGGAG
>JAZNPL010000004.1:0-1673 GCA_045589615.1 Christensenellaceae bacterium
CATCAGGCAACGCACGTTGAATGATAACGCTCATGGCATAGTCGATATAAGATTTTTGCATCTCTTCTTCGATATAGACTGGTAAAATTTTACCGGTAGTATTTTCTAAATCCACTTTATCACCCTTTACTTTCCACTAAATCAATACATTTCAACAATTATTCAAAACATCTATATAGAGAATAAATCAATTTTTAATACTTTATTATACCATATTTAGTGATTTTTTACAAAACTCACAAAGGTTACCTCTATGGATCAATAATAAAAATCACTTAAATAAGATTTCGTAAACCTGCTTGCCAATCAAAAGCGTTGTCACCAGCAAATACAAGGGGCGCACATAAGCCGCTCCTTTTTTTATTGCCATGCGGGAGCCAAAAATTGCTCCTACAATCATACCGCCAGCCATAATTACGCCATACACCCAAAGTACGGAACCACTTAAAGCGAAGGAGAGCAATGCGCCAATACCGCTGGCAAAATTTAAAGCCTTAGCATTGCCTGCCGCTGTAACAAAATCACAGCCAATAAATAAAAAGCCAAAAATTAGGAAGGAACCTGTTCCAGGACCAAAGAAGCCATCGTAAAAGCCTAAGCCTAAAGCCATCAAGGCTACAGCAAATAAATCCTTTACGCCTAATTGCTCCTTAGAAGCAACATCGCCCCAATCCTTACGGAAGTAGGTATAAATCGCCACTGCTACCAGCATTACAACGATAATGTTCTTCATCAATGCTTCCGGCAAAAGGTACACCACATAAGCACCCACTGCAGAACCTATAAATGACAAAGGCATAAAGCATAGGGCAACCTTTTTATTTATCTTGCCTGCCTTCCAAAAAGAAAGAACACTTGTAAAAGCACCTGTTGATGCTGCCAATTTATTTGTTCCCAGCGCCAAAGGTACGGGCATTCCTAAAGCAAGTAGGGCAGGGGTGGATATTAACCCGCCACCACCAACAGTGGAATCTATAAAGCAGGCAATAAAACCTGCAATTACCAGGAACGCCACCGTATACATATCTAAGTCAGCAATAAATTGCTCCATTTTAACCCCTCCAAGTGCATAGCACTATTACTTCTTAATTTTAGAAGTTTTTTTATTCAACAAAACACAAATACAAACCAATTTTGCCCTCAAGGCAGTTTAATTTTACTTCTCCTTGGGGAATATTACTAATTGCGTAAGGGTGCAGTAATTCTAACTTCGCTTCATTAAGCTCCCAACGGACATTTTCCAGCGTAACCTTACTAGTTTCGCTTAAAGGCAACAGTGATAAAGCCTTTACTTCTTTTTCTAAATTAAGCTTCACTGCTTCGCCTGCAGTTACTAAAAGCATTGCTTCCTTATCGTCCGCAAGGATAACTTGCCCTTGATTTTTCTCTTTTTGGGCAAGCAAGGAAAACACATTGCTATAAAGGTGGTCAAACCTGCCACCCCACACACCAGTGCAAATTACATTACCACAAGGCAAATTTTCTAAAAGCAGTTGTAAATCCGTATCGTCTTTTTCTACGGGGTAGCTTTTTACTACAACGCCTAAGTCTTTTGCTTTTTCATAAAGCTCTTTAGACGCACTGTCTCCGTCACCGTAAAGCTCTAGGGGAATAACATCTGCTTCAAGACAAATTTCTATACCCTTATCTGCACAATATACTTTTTTATTATG
>JAZNPL010000005.1:0-9704 GCA_045589615.1 Christensenellaceae bacterium
ATCTTCAAGTTTTTGAACAACAATAGTTTCTTTAAACGATTTAGTTGGAGATAATATTTCGAGTGTGTCACCAAGGGCAAATTTATTTCTTTGTTCAATCAATATTTTTCCTTTTTGAACATCTTGGACAATTGCCATAAATTTGCTG
Organism: Christensenellaceae bacterium; assembly: GCA_045589615.1. Taxonomy (GTDB): domain Bacteria; phylum Bacillota; class Clostridia; order Christensenellales; family Borkfalkiaceae; genus UBA1259. The sequence goes on from JAZNPL010000005.1 coordinate 149, forward strand.
TCTTGTTCTTGAATTGATGTTTCATAATTTTGTGTTGGTTCATCACTTTTAATCATAAATCCAGTTGTATATTTTCTGTGACTAGCCTTATTAAGCTCACCTTTAAGTTCTTTTGGAAGATTGTATTTTTTGCCGTGTTTAATGCAATCATATAAATGGTCAATTGCTCTTCTATATGTGTTAATAACAGTTGCAACATAATATGGAGATTTCATTCTTCCTTCAATCTTAAAGCTGTAAATTCCTGCGTCAAAAGATTTATCAATATGATCAATTAAACACAAATCTTTGCTGTTAAAGATATATGTTCCCCTAGTATCTTCTGTAATGTCAAAAGCTTCGCCTGGTCTGCTTTCTTCGATAACAGAATATTTCCATCTGCAAGCCTGAACGCATTCGCCCCTATTACTGCTTCTACCCGTGCGATAATCGGATAATAAGCATCTTCCTGAATACGATATACACATCGCTCCGTGAATAAAGGTTTCTATTTCTATATCGGGAACTTTTTGATTGATTTCGCTTATTTCTTTTAAGGATAATTCTCTTGCTAAAATTACACGTTTTACGCCAACATTTTTCCAAAACTCTACTGCCTTATAATTTAAAGTATTGGCTTGAGTGGAAATATTGATTGGTAAATTAGGTGCACACTCTCTCGCTAAATATATTAAGCCGGGGTCTGAGATTATTGCCCCGTCAATCTTTGCACTTTCTAAAAATATAAAGTAAGATTTTGCTTGTTCTATATCGTAATTTCTTGCAAAAATATTTACGGTAACGTAAACCTTTTTGCCTAGATTATGTGCAAACTCTACTGCTTCTAATATTTCGTCTTCCGAAAAATTACCAGCAAGTGCCCTTAAACTTAAACTTTTTCCGCCAACGTAAACTGCGTCTGCTCCAAAGTAAAAAGCCGTTTTTAATTTACTCATATCGCCTGCTGGCGACAACAATTCTATTCTCTTCATTTTATCTTTTCCGTAATGCTTATTCCGTCTTCTATATCAATTATTTCACTTTTAAGGTTTTCGTTTTCGGTTATGCCTTTCAAAAATCTTTCCATACTGTTTTTGGTAGTGTTATATCTATGAGGAGTTTTAACCTTTCCGTTTACGTACCCCCTAAAAAGCACGTTGTCCGCAAACAATATCCCACCTTTTTTTAATACGCTAAGTAAATTTGGCAAGTATTCGTAATAATGCCCTTTAGGTCCGTCTAAGAATATAAAATCGTACTCGCCCGTAAGGTTTGGTATTATGTCCGAAGCATCGCCTTGAAATATTTTTGCCCTTTCGTAAACACCGAAACGTTTATAGTTTTCGGTGGCTAGTTTTATTTTTTCTTCGTCTATTTCTATCCCCGTCAATAAGGATTTTGGACTTTCAAGTAGCATCGATATGCCAGATAACCCTAAGTTTACACCTATTTCTAGTATTCTTTCGGGCTGTTTTTCTTTTATTTTCTCTAATAATATTTCATAAGAACGGTCTCTTAATATCGGCTCTCCGTCAAGTTTGGCACGTTCTCTCATTAGTAAAATCTCTTCGTTCAACTAAATCACCATTATTATCGGCAATATCATTGGGTTTTTCTTGGTCGCTTTTTGTACGTAATTTCTTACGTTTCTTCTAATTAACCCCGATAATTGCTGTTCGTCCTTAATTTTCTTTAAGTCTAATTGTTTTAATGCGTTAACGATATTCGCTTTTGCTTCCGCCGTCGCTTCTTCGCTAAGCGATAGTCCCTTTGCTATAATTTCTAATGATGCAAGTTCAGCCGTAAATTCGTCAAGCCCTACTACGACCACCAAAAATCCGTCTTCTGATAATTGTATTCTATCCCTTAAAACAAAACTGTCTTCGCCGTCAATTCCGTTACCGTCAACATATTTTGAACCCGCCTTAAATTGTTCTCCCCTAGTCATTTGCTTAGTGCTCAATTCTACCGTATCGCCTATTTCGGCAATCAAGGTGTTTCCCGACTTAACACCAAGGCTTTTTGCTAGGTCAACGTGTTTTTTAAGGTGTCTATATTCGCCGTGTACGGGTATGAAGAATTTAGGCTTTAATAAAGAGTGTAAAATACTCAACTCTCCACGACAAGCGTGCCCCGAAACGTGAATAGGCTCAAGCGATTCGTAAATTACTTCTGCTCCAAGCCTATAAAGGTTGTTTATAACCCCGTAAATCATTTTTTCATTACCGGGAATTACAGACGCTGAAATTACAACCGTGTCGTTATTTCCTATTTCGACCTTGTTAAATTCGCCACTTGCCATACGTGTCAATGCACTCATTGGTTCGCCCTGCGTTCCGGTTGAAACTATTAAGATTTGCTCGTCTTTATAATTCTTAATTCTCTCTACGTCAATGATTAGATTTTCAGGAATATTAAGTTCGCCGATTTTGGACGCCGCCTCGGCAATGTTTATCATACTTCTTCCCGAAAAAGCAACCTTTCTATCGTGTTTTTCGGCAAGATCTAAAATTTGCTGTAATCTATGCACGTTAGATGCAAACGTCGCCACTATAATTCTGCGTTTAGAATGCTCAGTAAACACGTGGTCAAGAGTTTCTTTTACCACCTTTTCACTCATAGTCGAACCGTCTATTTCGATATTGGTCGAATCAGCCATTAGCAATAGTACGCCTTTTTTACCTATCTCGCTTATCCTTGCTAAGTTCATCGTTTCGCCGTTGACGGGCGTGTAGTCTATCTTAAAATCTCCCGAGTGGAATACTACGCCTACGGGCGTGGTTATTGCAAGCCCTACTGCTCCTGCTATAGAGTGGTTTACGTTTATAAATTCTACGTTAAAACAACCTAGTTTTATACTTTCACCAGCCTTTACACACTTTAGGACGGTATCGTTGATTTTGTGTTCTCTAAGTTTGTTTTCAATAAGCGTTAAGGTGAGTTTCGTGCCGTAAACGGGTGCACCCATTTCTTTTACGGTATATGGCAACGCACCTATATGATCTTCGTGTCCGTGCGTTATTATCACGCCTTTTATTTTGCTCTTATTTTGTTCTAAAAATGAAACATCGGGAATTACTAAGTCCACGCCGGGCATATTCCCACCAGGAAAAGTCAACCCTGCATCTATTACTATTATGTCTCCGCCATATTCAATGGCGGTCATATTTTTACCAATCTCGCCTACTCCCCCTAAAAATCTTATTTTTAGGGTTTTAGTAGGTTTTCTTAAACTATTCGTTTTTCCGTTCGTTACGTGTCTTTTCTTAGTCGACTTTTTTTTAGATACCACTTTTTCTTTGTTTTTTAACGACTTTTCAACACCTTTCTTTACTTTTTTCGTGTGTTTTTTTTCTTCTTTTTTCAAAATTATCTCCTCAAGATCGCTCTTGCTGTAAACTTTTTTCATATTATACACTTTTTTTAAGAAATTGTAAACAGTATTGCTTTTCCCTTTTGAAATATATTGTCGAATAACCACTTGTTTGTCTCTTAAATTTATATTTTCCCCTCTTTTATTTTAATGGAATATTTTACCACTTTTTTTATTGTTAAAAATGCAAACATTTGTTTGACTTATGAAAATAAATGTGTTAAAGTTTATTAAAAGGAGAAAATAAAATGATATTTGTTTGTGAAAAAAACTACGACGGACTAATGAGTGCCGTTTATCACAGTTTTAATGAGAATTTATATCCCGACCAAATAGTTGATATAAGGAAATATAAAAAACAGCCGTTTGAACGTTATATATACGTAAAGTCTAACCATGATAATGCTAGAAAGATAGATAGTTTAATGCGTGGATATTCGGGTTTTAACGTAAAGCATCAAATTAAGACCTGTCTTGCTTCGTGCGAAGAAAATTCCTTTAAGATAGCGTTTGATTTCGTGCATTTTACTTTGACAAAGCAAAAAGACGTTTCTATGGCATTAAAATACACACAAGTAGAAGAATTTTTTTACGCCACACAACAAGTGCTAAATGAAAAACAACGGCTAAAAGACCGCATACGCTTTACTCCATCTAAAAGCGGATTAATGTTTGCGACTTTTAAGCCGATGAACGATTTATGTGATTTACTATCGATACATTATTTACAATGCTTTAATAGAACACCTTACGTGCTTTACGACACTACTAGGGGCAAAATAGCATTATCGGACGGATACGACGCATATACGGGATACACGTCCTATTCGCCCGAATACATTTTTAAGGATAATTTTCACGACAACCACGACCTAAAGGCTAGGTATATTAACGTGAAAAGAATTTCTTTTTGATTTTATAAGTTGCAACGGCAACTACTACTAGCCCTAAAATTACTACTATCACGATAATAGCAGTATCGGATAGCGTTACTAGTTTAACCTTTTTCCACATTTCGTTTATACGCTCTAAATCGTCGCCGTCAAAATTTTGCATAATTGCACAACGATTTATTATTTCTTCGGTTGGGAATTGAGCCATAAACATTTGCTTTGAAAAATCAGAAACGTTTATTGTATAATCTCCTTCGCCAAAGAAATACGAAAGGTCAAAATCAGTGCCTTCACCTTCCCCGTCGTCGTATGAATCTACTACGTATTCAAACACTTCTTCTCCCGCTATACAAGGCGTATAACCGGTATAGTCCATATTCATAACTGCGACGTCAGGTCTTGCGATAAAGTCTAAAAACTTTATCGCTTTTTCATAGTCGGCGTTTTTGGTCATAACGTATCCGTCAAACCATACGTTTGCACCTTCTTCAGGAATAGCGTAACCAAGATATACAGGTTCTTCTAAAACTTCTTCCGTTTCTTCATCGTACAAGCCTTGATATAATGCGTAAACTGCATCTCCCGACCAAGCAACGTTTATATCTATCTTGCCCGTTAAAATATCACTCTTACCGCCGTCAACTTCAAAACCATAAAGATTGTTCTTTAAATCTAATAGTGCTTTTTCAACTTCCCTAACCGATTCCATATCGGTACGGTTAAATATTTCAGTTATCTTTGCACTATAATCTTCTTGAGAAAGTGATTTGGCTTCCATAAGTTCGTCTTTATATACGTACGCTAACGCCATAAAATAACTATCTCTAATACTGTCTTTTATGGTAACTCTACCATCGTATTCTTCGTTCCATAAACACGACCAAGTATTAAGGTCTTCTTCAGTTAGTGCGTCCATTCTATAAATAAGCCCTAACGTTCCCCACATATAACCTACTGCGTAAGAAGTGCTTTCGTCTTCAGACATAAGTGGTAATACTTGTCCGTTTTGGTCGGTTATTTTTAAGCCTTTGAATACGTCCTTAATATATTCTGAACCGTACGTCTTAAAATTATCAGGCGTTTCAAACGGCCTAATAAGATTTTCGGTCATCATTTTCATAATCATATATTCAGACGGACAGATAAGGTCGCAAGAATAAGGGTCTTTAACCAATTCGTTATACATTTCTTCGTTGGTTGCAAAGGTCAAATAATTTACCTTAATACCCGTTTCTTCTTCAAAAATTTCCAAAACGCCAGGTTCGTCGTTTTCGGGGTCGCCTAGATTGATATAATCTTCCACGCTGAATACGTTTATTACGTTGTCCCCACTTGTACTTTCAGCACCCTTTACTATTTTAACGTTGGTTATTCCACTTGCTGATAAGCCAATTACGGCACATACCGTCATACAAATTATCTTTACAAAGAGTGAGCGTGCTTTTATCATTTTACGTTTACTCCTTGTTTTTTACTTTTCTTAGAAGCGTTTACGTTTATTAAGATTACCACTATCAAAGTTATTAAGAAAATAATAGTAGTAAGTGCTCTATAAATAGGTATTTGTTCACTACCTACTTTAGTCGTCAACGCTATTGACTTATATACTGCCGTACTGATAGTATCGAAATTTAATGGTGCTAGGGTTGCAGTAATAATATAGTCGTCTAATGAAAGCGTAATGGCAATCATAAACCCTGAAAAAATTCCGGGTAAAATTTCGGGTAAAACAACCTTAAACAAGGCTTGCAAAGGTGTTGCACCTAAGTCTAACGCCGCTTCGTATAGGCTGTTGTCCATTTGTTTAAGTTTTGGTGTAACCGAAAGCACTACGAAAGGTGCTACAAGTATAATATGTCCGATATAAAGCCCAAAAATCGACCTATGTGCCAAACCTAAAGCCATAAACAACATTACTAAAGCACAAGCCGTAACTACTTCAGAGTTAACCACGGGAACTTGAGAAACGCCCTTAACGAGTTTTCCGCCTTTACCTTTGCTATAATACATACCGATTGCACCTAACGTTCCTAATATTGTTCCTATAAGTGATGAAACTAAGGCAAGCACAACCGTATTTAATACTACGTCTTTTATTTCGCCAAGTTTAGCGTACCATCTAAATGAAAAGCCTTCCCACATACCAATGGTCTTGCCACTGTTAAAACTATACGCTACAAGAACAAAGATGGGAATATATAAAAATGCAAGCACTAAAAATATATAACCACGAGAGAAAAATTTCTTTATCATAAGTTAGTCCCCCTTGCATTGTCTTCACTATTAAAGCCACCCGTCAAAAGCATAGTAACGAACATAATTACAAGCATAATTAAGGAAATTGTTGCACCACCGTTAACGTCGGGTAGCGTACCACCTTCGCCAAGGAAACACCAAGCAATCAACTTTCCAACAACCGTAAAGCCGGTACTTCCACTAAAGGTATCGGTTATAACGTAACAACTCATAACGGGCAAGAAAACCATCATTGCACCGCTAATAATTCCCGAAACGGATAATGGTAAGGTAATTTTAAAGAAAGTTTTAACTTTGTTTGCACCAAGGTCTTGCGATGCTTCTACTAAACTCATATCCATTTTGATAAGTACTGAGTAAATAGGTAATATCATAAAGGGCAAAAAGTCATATACAAGCCCTATAATATTGGCAAAATTACCTAGTGGAACGCCTAAAAGACTTAGAAGTTCCTTCATCGCCATTGCTCTTAATACGAAGTTTATCCACATTGGAGTTATAAATAGCAATAGGCAGATAAAAGCAAATTTTTTGCTCATTTTCGATAAAATATACGCTACGGGATAGGCTATAAGAATACAAATAACCGTTACCAAAAATGCCACGATAATACTAATAAGCAAAGTACTTATCTTAGTTTTATCGTTAAAAAAACTACTAAAATTTCCAAAAGAAAACACGCCGTTTGCGTCGGTAAAAGCGTAATATACTACTAAAATTAGTGGCAATACTACGAAAAGTACTAAAAACAACACGTACGGAATTGAAAGGTGTTTTCTTGAAAAAGCCAAAGAAAAACCTTTTTTCATCGTCTAATCTCCTGTTTTAACGTTAGTTTAATTTTTTCTTTAGGAATAATTACCGATACTCTATCGTTTTCGTTCCAAGTATCTTCGGTATCGAATACGAAATCTTCTTCGTTTTCGTCTGTTCTAACAATAAGTTGATAGTGGTCGCCTTTATAAATCATAGAAATGATATTACCAACTGCTCCACCTGCGTCTTGGTCGTCTGAAATTTCTATGTCTTTAAGTCCAACTTCTACGTTAACGTCAACGTCAGTAAGGTCAATCTTTTCTCCCTCAGTGGTAATAACGTACCCCTCTTCGTCAAGGAAAGAACCGGGATATAATTGAGTTACATCGCACTCAAACTCACCATCGCCAAATACTACGGTATTTTTCTTGGTTATATAGCCGTCGTATTTGTTAGATGAAAATTCTTTTGCCATTATATGAATATCGTTTGGCTTAATGGATACACTCACCTTTTCACCAACCTTTCTTTCTATGGTGTCTTGAATTACAACTTCACTCTTTCCAACAAGCATTACCATTTCATAGTGAACGCCCTTAAATATTGAACTTATAATTTTTCCGTTAACTTGTCCTTGGTCTTCGTCAAGTAAGGTTACGTCTTCAGGTCTTACTACTACGTCAACCTTTTCATTTTTAGCAAAATCGTCAACACAATCAAAGGTTTTCCCAATAAACTTAACCTTTTTATCCCCAACCATTGTGCCCGAGAAAATATTACTTTGACCAATAAAGTCTGCAACGAAAGAGTTTTTAGGTTCGTTATAAATATCAGTCGGCGTACCGATTTGTTGAATAACGCCGTCTTTCATTACCACTATGGTATCACTCATAGTCAACGCTTCTTCTTGGTCGTGAGTAACGTAAATAAAAGTAATGCCAAGTTTTTTATGCATCTCTTTAAGTTCAAGTTGCATATCTTTTCTCATTTTCAAGTCTAATGCACCTAAGGGTTCGTCTAACAATAAAATTTCGGGTTCGTTTACAAGTGCACGTGCTATCGCAACTCTTTGTTGTTGACCACCTGAAAGAGTGTAGATATTTCTTTTTTCAAAACCTTCTAGGTCCACCATTTTAAGTGCTTTTTCAACCTTTGCAATTATTTCACTTTTAGGCAATTTCTTTAATACTTCCTTGCCATTTGAGTCTTTAATTGCTTGTTTTTTAAGTTTTAAGCCAAAAGCAATATTGTCGAACACGTTTAAATGTGGAAAAAGTGCATAGCGTTGAAAAACCGTATTTATAGGTCTCTTATTTGGTGCAAGATTACTAATATCTTCTCCGTTAAGCAAAATTTTGCCCGAAGTAGGTTTATCAAAACCTGCTATCATACGTAAAGTCGTGGTCTTTCCACAACCAGACGGGCCTAAAAAGGTTAAAAACTCACCTTTCCTAACGTATAAATTTACATTGTCTACTGCATAAACACCGTCGTCAAACGAACGTGAAACGTCAACAAGTTCTATTATTTTTTCATTTCTTTTGTTTTCCATAGTCTTATTCCTTTATCAAATTTATCTCAAAACGATGGTGGAGACGACACCCATATAAATTCTGCAGGCGTTGAAGCCTTATTTATTATTTGATGAACTTTGTTTGCTGTAAAATAAAAACTTTCGCCTTTTTTTACTTTTATCTTTCGCTTACCTATTATAAGTAATATTTCACCTTTTAACACGTACCCAAATTCTTCCCCTTCGTGAGGAAAATCTTCGTCGAAACTTTGTCCTGGGTTAAGCATCATATGTACCGGTTCCATTGCATTTTTTTGTGCGTTTGGAACTAGCCAGTTTAACGTATATTCGTCGGTTACCTTTTCTATAAATTCATTTTTATTGAAACTTATTTTTTCTTCACTTTCGGTTTCAGAAAAAAATTCTTTAAGGTCCGTACCTAGTGCTGATAGTATATCTATTAGCGTTGCAATAGACGGACTCGTTAGGTCGTTTTCTATCTGTGAAATATACCCCTTTGTTAGTTCACATCGGTCGGCTAGTTCTTCTTGCGTCAGTTCAAAAGACAGCCTTAAATCCTTGATTTTTTCTCCTAATAACATACTTCTCCTCTTCGTCAAAATAAGTTTAGAAAATTTTAACAAAAAGTTTAATTAAACTAAACTTTTTGTTACGAATAACATTATACATACTGATATATATCTTGTCAATAATTTTAATACAATATCTTTTAATTGACATAATTTTTTTTTAATATTATAATAAAAACATGTTTGACACTATATT
>JAZNPL010000006.1:0-1900 GCA_045589615.1 Christensenellaceae bacterium
ATATTCTTCGCACCTACTTACCCAAATAGGTTTCTAACAAAAGCGCCGTTAACCGCGTTATAGGCTAACTTTTTTATTAAATTACATTAAAAAAGCCTCGCTTTTTAAAGCGGGGCTTTGCTTTTTGATATAAAGAAAAACCACGCGATAGTCGCGTGGCTTGGTAGAGGTTTACCGGTGAGTGGAAAAGAGCCTTCCCCAGTGGGGGAAGGGGGACCACGTTAGTGGTGGATGAGGTGTTTTGGTAAAAAATACAAATAAAAATTAAAGCACTAAATTATACAACTCCTCATCCGTCACTCGAAAACTCGTGACACCTTCTCCCGCAGGAGAAGGCAAAAGTGAAACCCGTTGACGGGTAGCAGGTAATAAGTGCATGACTGGCAGGTCAAATAAAAAGCACATTTGTGCTAGCCTATGAACAAGGGCTATGCCCGAAAAATAAAAACCACCCGATATTGAAGTGAACCCAAAAGTTTAGACAAAAATTAAATATTAAATTACTTGTGAATGAGTTCGGTATTGTACTGGGCTCATTCCTTTTAGTTTTAGAGATATTCTCTCATTGTTGTAGTAATGTATGTATTCTTTCAACTTCTCAATGAATCCCCTAGGGGATTCGAATTTTTCGCCGTAATACATTTCAACTTTAAGCCGACCGAAGAAATTTTCCATTATGCCATTGTCCATACAGTTTCCTTTTCTTGACATGCTTTGCGTAATGTTATGCTCGGCAAGAAGCCGTTGGTATTCAGCATGTTGATATTGCCAACCTTGGTCAGAGTGAAATAATGGTTGTGCATCAGCAGGAAGTTTCTCAAATAAACCGTTTAGCATATCTCTAACTTGTTGCAAGTTAGGAGTTGTTGAAATAGAGTAAGATACAATTTCACGGTTGAACATATCGAGTACTGGTGAAAGATAAATCTTTTCATCACCGATCTTAAATTCCGTAACGTCTGTTGTTAGTTTTTCAAAAGGTTTATCTGCATAAAAATCTCTTTTTAACAGATTGTCTGCCACTTTACCAACCTCACCTTTGTACGAGTGGTATTTTCCATTTTTGCTCTGTTTACCACGCAAATTGAGAAATTTCATCAGTTTTAGCACGGTTTTGTGGTTAATTTCATAACCTTTTGCTTTCAAAACTGCACAAATTCTTCGATAACCGTATCTTCCCTTGTTGCTGTTGTATATCTCCAATATATCTTGTTTTGCGCTTTCGTATTTGTCTTTATCTTTTTGTTTTAGATAGTAATAGTATGTACTTCTTGCTATCCCAGACAGTTTTAACAAATCTTTAAGCGGATACTTTTGCCTTAGCTCAGCAATTATGAACGCTTTTTGCCGTTCTTTTGCTCTTCCGCAAGAACTAAGGCACTCAGTTTTTTTAAGTACTCTATCTCCATTCTAAGTCTTTGGTTTTCAGCAATTAAATCTTCTTCTACTTTTTTGTCAAGCTTAGGTGGACGACCTTTTTTACTTCCGTAAGATTTGCCTCTGCGTTCTTTCATTAGACCTTCGACCCCTTCTTCTAAGAATATACGTTCCCACCGCTGAATTTGTCTTATGTAGTTTGTTTCCTTTCCTTTACTGTCTTTCCAATACTTTCGTACTGTTTCACAGTAACCCAAATGGTGTTCTCGCATATCCATTATAACACTCATTTTAAATTCTGTCGAGTACCTGCGATTCGATCTTCCTGTTTTACCCATAAAAATATGCACCTCCTAAAGTGTCTAACTTTTGGGGTGCATATCAAAGTAATCTTCTCAGGTTTGTTTTATGAATTTATCGCAACACTCAGGAGTTCTTCTGCTGTTTTGGGTGGAGAAATAAGTCCTCCCTGAACAATATTTATACCAAAGCCTTCTGCCGCCCAAAGCTGTGCATTGTGTTC
>JAZNPL010000007.1:0-38036 GCA_045589615.1 Christensenellaceae bacterium
ATGCTTTTTCAAAGTTAGCATAAAGAAATAGGAAAACTCGACTTATTATAAGCCGAGTTTTCTTTCCTAATACGAAACAACTTGAATTATTCATAATTTTTTGATATAATAAACTTACCGATAAATAAGAATTTGACGAGGAAAACGTATATGAAATACAAAGGAACTCTTATTGTTGTTAAAGATTGTAACCGTGCGTTAAAGTTCTACAGTGATATGTTTGGAATTCATCTTATTCAAGACAACGATGGTAATATGGAATTGACGAATAATATATATTTACAGGAATTGGGATACTGGGAACAATTCACAAAAAGAAGTGTAATTCCAAACAGTAATCAATCTGAGTTGTATTTTGAAGAACCCAACATAGAGAAATTTGTAGAGCGTCTTGAAACACTTTATCCTGAAATCGAATATGTCAATCATCTGATGACACACAGTTGGGGACAAAAGGTGGTCAGATTCTACGATTTAGATGGCAACTTAATTGAAGTAGGAACACCTGTGTAATTAACAAATTCCAATTTGTAGGGGTTATTTTATCGGTAAAAAACGGTATAAAAAATCGGTATAAAATCGGTATAAAATCGGTATAAATTTAGTTTGAAAATTGCTTCAAAAATCGAAAATTACTTAACCGAACTGCACATTTTAGAAGCAAAATCGCTCACATTTTTAACAAAACACACGATATTTAACGCTTTTTATAGGACTTTTGAATGAGGGTATAACTCCTAAGCGAAACGCCGTTGGTTCGACTCCAATCACGAACGCCACGTCAGTCATTTCTAATCAGAAGTGGCTGATTTTTTGTTTCAAATTTCAACTCTTAAAAAACAATCTCTTAGCGATGTTAGATTGAATTTTATTTAGGTCGGTGGCTATGGCTACCGACTTTTTAACTAAACACACACAAAACACTTATATCTATCAGTGTTTTGCGTTAAAAAGGTTAAAAATCAAAGATTTTATTACATATATTACAAAAATTACTTAAATTACGTAAAAACCGTTGATATTTATTCGTATTTTAAGTAAAATAGGTATAACAATGTAAGGAAATGATGTTAATGGAAGATTTTTATTTAAGACGTGCTCTTTTTCGAACGTATGAAATAAAAGATAATTTTGCAAACGAAAGAAGTATGCAAGTCAAATTGAAAGCGTTAACGGAAAATGGGCGTATTGAAAAAATAAAAAATGGACTTTATGCGACGGTCAACACGTTGACGAGCGATATTTTTGCAAGCCGTTTTGAAATCGCTTCTGCGCTTTTTGAAAACGCCTGCGTTGCATATCATTCGGCGTTAGAATTTCATGGGCTTGGAAATCAAATGTTTTCGGAAGTGCAAGTCTTTACCGAGAAACGCTATAATCCATTTATTTATAACGGACTTGAATATAAATTTTTCTCTTATACCGCAAAAGGTGGAATCATGCGTTTGGAGCAAAATGCGGAGATAGTCGTTACCGATTTAGAAAGAACGGTTGTTGATTGTCTTGACCGCATTGACCTTGCCGGTGGAATTGAAGAACTCGTTACGGCGCTAAACGGCATAACGCACCTTGACGAGCAAGCATTACTTTCTTATCTAAAAGAGTATGATAAAAAATTCGTTTATAAAAAAGCAGGATTTTTACTTTCATTACTTAAAAAAGACCTTCTTTCACAAGACTTCTTTGATATATGTAAGCGAAACTGCTCTATAAAATTAGAAGATATAAGCGAAAATAAGAAAATGCCGAGAAAAACAGATAAGTATTGGGGACTTATGTATCCCGAAAAACTTATAAATACGGAGAACTGATATGATAAACCTATCTCAAAAGAACGTAGTTAAAATAGCAAAAGAAACGCAATCCTAAGCGAAACGCCGTTGGTTCGACTCCAATCACGAACGCCAGTTAGCCTTTTTACTAAGTAAAAAGGCTAAAATTTTTTATTTATATATCCAAAACGGATAGGTCAAACATATTGACTTTCTTTTTCATTTTTGCTATAATAAAAGCACAACGAGATGGTACGAAAGTACTGGTATATAAAATCTCCTAGACAAGAAGATAAGTAGGTTTGATTAAAACTATGCAAGTGGTTTTCATCAAGTTAGACTGGTTTGTTTAGATTTATTTTATTTACTGGTGCTCGAATTATTAAGCGCATGTAGTGGGCTTTTTGTCGGGCTATTTTTATACCTTCTTGTAAATTACACAAGGAGGTCATTTTATTATGACGGATAAAGAATTACAATTTATTGAAGAACGTTTGGATTATGATTTTAACGAGCCTAGATTATTAAGACAGGCTTTTACTAGAAAATCTTATTCAGAAGAAGGAAACGGTGCGCATCATAACGAGGTCCTTGAATTTTATGGTGATAAGGCCCTAGAATTTGTTGTTATGAAGAAACTTAGCGTTTGTTATGGAGATGAAACTCAAAATGGCAAATACACGTCCACAAAGACAGAGGGACAACTTACTGACATAAAGAAAAATCTAGTATGTAGAAAGATGCTTGCACATCGTATTGACGTATTAGGTTTTGCGGATTACCTTTTAATGGGTAAAGGTGATATTGGGCAAAATGCTCAACATTTGGATTCAGTAAAAGAGGATTTGTTTGAAGCGATAATTGGTGCAGTTGCAATTGATTGTTATTGGGATACGGAAACGTTAGAAGACGTTGTTGATACAATGCTAGACATTCATTATTATCTTCAAAATGGATTTAATGACGACAAAAATTACGTTGATATAATTCAAACTTGGTGTCAAAAGAAGTATGGTGAATTACCATATTATGAGTTTTATAGAACAGATGATGAAGTATTTGATTGCACTTTGAATTTGTCCGATGAGCTTAGTTTTGAAGGGCATGGCTATTCTAAGCGTGAAGCAAGAATGGATGCTGCACAATATGCTTATGAATATTTAGAAGAAGAGGATGAATTAATTCTTCCTATTGACGAAGTCGGTGAGCCTGATTTTGATAAGGCGATAAATCAACTACAAGAGCTTTATCAAAAGGGATATATAGAAGAACCAGAGTATAGGTTTTATGAGTCGTATGACGACAATGGTAATCCTGTATGGCAATGTGAGTGCCATGTTGAAGGTTACGGTGCATGGACGGGGAAACATTCATCTAAGAAAAACGGCAAAAAATCCGTAGCATACAGTATGCTTTGTGAAATATTAGAAGTGGAGGAAGTAATATGAGACTAAAAGAACTCCGCGAATCTAAAGGTTTAACGCAAAAAGAAGTTGCCGAAATTATAGGATATTCAGAAATCTCTTACGCTAGATATGAAAACGGGAAAAGAGAACCTGATATATCCACGTTATGTAAATTAGCAGAGTATTTTAACGTCACCGTTGATTATTTAATCGGAAGAATTTAAGGAAAGTGGAACTTTTAACAAGAATAAAGAGAAAAAGTTATGGATAAGAATTTAGAAATAGAAATAAATGAACTTTTTGGGAAAATATATGATTACAATTATAAGTTAATGAAAAAGTCGGAGGATTTAAAATTAGAAAATAAATATGCTTTTAATGATATTATTGATTTTCATATAACTTCTAATGCTTTAAGTTTGCTTAAAAATTTATATTATGGATATCAAGATAGTATTGGTTCTTTGCAAAACGTTAGATGTATCATAGAGGGTTTTGCATTAAAAAGGATGTATACTGCTGGTGATATCCCTAATGAAAAGGTTGAGTTGTTGCAAAAACAGGTATTTTTGATAGAGTATAACGAGTATAAAAGATTTGATTTTATCGACAAAATTTTAATTCCTGAAAAACTTGAAAAAGATTATAATGATGCAAGTTCGTTTTATCACAATAAATTAAAAGATAGATTTAGTGATAAAGAAATTGCGGATATAGTGGATTCGCAAATTCCATTTTTATGTAACCCTAAGGAAAATCACCATAATTTAATTTCTCGGTACTTAGGTGATGAATTGACTAAAATCTATAGTGCTTGTAGTCAGTGTGTTCATCCCTCAATCAATTTATCTTACAAGTGTGACGAATATATAGGATACGAATTAATAGTTTATAATTTAATAAAAAAAGAATACTCTTCATTATCTAATAGTGAAAACACATTGACAAAACATGCTTCGTTAAGCATGCATTCGGATATTTCGCAAAGGCAATATGAATTAATAGGAAAACAGGCGAAACTTATTTGTGGAATAGCTAATGTTTTTAAGGATTATTATAAAGAAAATTATGTTAGTGATACTCTTTATACAATTACCTTATTGCATGAAGAGATGATTTTAGATTGTTTAATGGGGTTTCGTGAACAGGTAAAAACAAAATGGAAGATAATGCTAGAACTTTTAATGGGGTTTGAATATAATTATCTTCAAAAAAGATTGGATAAAGATTATTCTAACTTGTTTAATGAACATGCCTACATTTCATATTTGAGAAATATGAATATGGAATTTGATACATCAAAAGCGTATGAGTTATACTTAAAAATTTATCCTAATGGTTGCAGTAAGGAAAATTTTTATAAAAGTATTGTTAGGACCACAGGATACACAATAGACGAAAAAGGTTGCACTTTAAGTTTGACAAAGATGGTTAATATGTTTTTGTCAAATTCTTTCAGTCAATTTGGAGAGTACTTTATTGAACCCGTTAAACTTGATTACGTTGAAAGCCAAATGTTATCGCACGCAAACGGTTATATGTGGTTTGCTAATACGGGAGCATGGGCAGATGTCTTTAATTTATTTAAAGCAACAGATTTAATTGTAATTGAAATATTGTCTAAAGTTCAAAACGTTTTTGAATTACATAGAGAAATAGAAGAAAGCAAAAAATATAAAACAATAATTAATGTTTTGCGAAATTCAATAAAAAAGATAAAGCCGTTGATAGAGGAAAGATTAAAGTGGCTTTTAATTCCGGGAGTAAACATATAAAAAGAAAAAGTCTGATGAATTTTCATCAGGCTTTTATAAATTGTATTCTTAAAGTTAAAAAGGTAGTTCTTCTTCTATTTTTACAGAGATGCTCCCTGTTAAACGATTGTGAATGTTTTTAATTACTATTTCTTGGTATTGCTCATCTTTACTTATCAACCAGTCATAAAAAGATTGAACAACAGTCACATCAATTTTTCTATTGGTATAATATCTTAATGGACTTTTAACAAAAATTTCAATTAAAGACACCGTGTTTTCGATATGATAATTTAAGCAATTCTCTTCTAGTATTTTTTGTAAATTGAAAAGCATTGAAGATATGTTGCTTTCAAATATAGGTTTTTTTGTGAATGCGCTTATACTGTTACATAATGAGCCTATAAAATTATTATAAGTTTCTTTATCATCATTTGAAATGTTTAACTGCTTAAAATCTTTTTTGTCTAAAGCAACAATTATATCAGCGAACGAATTATAACGCTTGTCAGGGTCTGTGTTTAACATTTTTTGAAGAATATAGTTGTGCTTAAAGTCGGTAATATCATGCTTTTTTAGTAAACGTTCAAACAATTCAGCTAGGCAAAACATGTCGGTTTTAGTTGTGTATTTTTTCTCAGAAAACTCGTTTGGGAGTTTTTGCATTTGAGCACGGTTTATTAAACTGTTAAAACTATCCATGGATAGTTTTTGTTCGTTAATGTTTTTGCCTAGGCCAAAATCGATTATTTTTACCTGGTCATTGTTTGAAATTAAAATATTGCTTTCACGAATGTCTCGATGGATTACTCCGCTTTTTTCTATACAGCAAAAACCCTCTATTAGTTGTCTAAAAATTTCATTAGAGTCGCTTAATTGCATCCAATAATTTGAAAACCATTTGTCAATTTCGACACCTTTTATGTATTCCATAATTATGTATCCGACATAGGATTCTTCATATAAATAGTATGTAAATACACGAACAACATTTGGGTGATTAATGTTATACATTAACTTGATTTCTTTTTTGAAGCTTTCAAAAAAATCTTCTTTTTTAATGTTTTGTTGTGGAGCATATTTTTTGCAAACGAAAACTTCGTCTAGCGAAAGGTCTTTTATTACTATGGTTTTCCCAAAGCTTCCAGAGCCTAAATTGTCATCTATTACTTCGTATCCTTTGATAGGCTTAAACTCTACAGTGTTCATCATTGCCTCTTTATAAGTTTTTGTTAAAATTATTTTAGATTATTATTCAAAATCAATTTCTTCTTCAGCTTTGCTATAAATATCAACTCTATTGTCGATATCAATGCGGTTTACAATCCATCCACGAACCATACAAAGTTTTATGAAATCGTCTATTCTATTTACGCCATTCATTTCTTTTAGCGTTATAACAACGCCAAATTGCATTGCTTTGTCGTGAGAAGAAGTTAAACGTTCTTTTGTTTTAATGCTTAACCCCCAAAAACCAGCGCCATATTTTTTACGGGCTATTGCACGGTCTTTTATTGTGTCGCTAATATGTTTAATGTTATCCCATTTTCGATAAAGCTCACGTGCTGGACCTTCGTATAAATAGTAAGAACCATCATTGCCTTGGCGGTTATTGTTAATTGATTTAATTTCAGTCCCTTTCTTGTTTTCGGCAACACGACCAAAATGAATGTCCATTTCAGTGTTGGTGTAATCAACACCTTGATTTCGTGAACATTTTGGGAAGTAACATAGGGTAGCTCTTGCAAAAAATGGATGCTTGTCCATATAAGAGGGGACAGGAATATTGTAAGTATAGGTTTCGTATTCATCAGATGCTCCAGTCATAATGAAACGAATTTCATCATTAGGAGTTTGTACAATACTTTCGATTCTTTTTGGAACCACACCATAACCAATTGAGTGCGTAAAGTTGTCTTGTCTATTCCATCCTGCAGCGGAATCAATAATTAATGCTTTTGCAACTTCGCGGCTAAAGCCTAAATTATGAATAAGGTATGCAATTTTTCTTGTTATCCAAGGGGCAGCAAAAGAAGTTCCTGTTACATATCCTTCTCCAAGAGGAGTGCATACACGTATAACTTCATTGTCATCTCCACCATAATAACTAATATCTGGTTTATGAAAGAAAGATAATACTGGCCCTGTTCTATAATAAGAAACAGGAGTATTATTTGATTTTACAGCGTTTACAACTAGAGAGTTGATTGAGTCTGCTGGTGCGCCAATACGCATAGTTTCATTGCGGTCGTCGGGTTTGTTTGTTCCTGCGACAATAAAGATAACGTCATGCTCGCTTTGAATACGGTCTAGTTCAGCGGCTTCGGGGGAGATAAAGTTTTGGTGTATTTCCATCGCAGAACCTAATGAAAGGTTCCATACTTTTATATCTGGGTTTTTTGCAACCGCTTCACGAATGGATTTTAATACGGAGAACGAACTGAACTGTCCTTTAGTTGCAACGCCAAAGTGTTTAACCTTAAATCTCCCACATCCGTCCTCTAATGATGGATTAAAGCTAGGACCATCTACGATAATGGACGTTACGGCAGTTCCGTGTTTTGCATCATCCAAGTCGGTAGGAATATTTTCATCTAGCATACATTCATAGGTGACCCAATCCTTAAAGTAAACGTCTTCATAAAATAACGTATCAATAACACCAATGGTTGGTTCGTTTGTAGGTGAGGGGATATTTATAATAGAAGAATCGCAAGGTAAAATATCCTCCTTTGTTATTTGAGCTAAATCTTTAGTTTGCATCGCAATTAAAAACGGTGCTTTTTCTTTTAAAATATCAAGCTCGTTAGGAGCAAGACGAATTGTTGTTTCGTCTAAAATATTTACTTGGAAAACATTTATGCTAAGCTTTTTTAATAAATCAATAGTCTTTTCCTTGGTTTTGTAAATTGTTATAATTGTTGTTTCTTTTATATCGTCAACGTCTTGGTCTATCTTAAATTCTCTAACGTGATAAGCGTCAATTAAAACTGTTACAAAATTAGTGTATGAAAGTTCTTCATTTGAGTAACTTTTGGCCTTGTTGAGAAATTCAATATCTTGGTAAGTGATTTCTCCGTCAAAATCTTCTTCTATAACGGAAGAGCAAATTTCTAAACGTCGTATACTTTCTCTTAAAAGGTCCAAAGAAACGAAATGGGTGAAAACGTGGTTAATATTTTCGTCTTTGATTTCGAATTTTGAACCTCTAATGGAATCGTTTGAACTCATTTTTGAGCCCTTAATAAATAAACCTTGCACCCTATTGCTTTTTGCGATTATAGTATTATAATGAACGCTTATTAGGGCTCCGTCTATTAAAGTGTTTTTTTTCCAAAAAGATAAGATTTCTTCTAATTCGGAAATCAATTCGTTAATGTGTTCAGAACTAACGCTCCCGTTTCCGGGTAAGTTTTTGGGACCAAAACCCCTAGGGTTTCTTTTATGTTCAAAATGACCTTTTAATTGAAGAATATTATTCATATTATTCCTCCTTTAATTCTCTTGCGGCTTGGCTTTTAGAAATTCCAGTAAGAATTTCAATTTCTCTTAAAGTAAAGCCTTGATTTTGAAGTGTTTTTAAGTCAGTAGAAGCGGAAGAGCATATAGCATTGTAAAGTCTCTTCAAGTAATCAAATGGCTCTCCTGAGTTGCTAAATGCAATGGCTGTTTTGATTGCGTTTTTTAATTCTCCTGGGCTTAAAATAGGGTCCATTAGTCCAACTATTTTTCTAAACAATTTGATATTATGTCCAGCGAACTTGAATTTGCTTAAGAAAGAGTTTAAAATTGTTTCGGCAACTTCAATAAGGTCAGATAAAGTGTATCTATCAAAACTAATTACTTTATCAAATCTGCGAATAAGCGCTTTATCGAAATGTTTAAAAAGATTTGTTGTTGCAATTAATACAACTCTTTCATCTAAGCTATCTAAACATTTTAAAATAGTGGACGTGGCTCTTCCCATTTCTCTTAAATCGTTTGAATTAGTCCTATCTAAAGCAATAGCGTCTATTTCGTCAAAAAGAATTAAAACTTTTTCAGGGTGAGCAAAGGTGTTTAATTCTTTGAAAAGGGAAGTGATGTTTTTTTGAGTTTGGCCTAATTTGCTATCTATAACAGTAGAGAAATCTACAACAAATAATTCGCGTTCAAGAATTCTAGCAAGTTGTTTTACCGTTTCCGTTTTTCCGGTTCCGGGAGCACCTTGAAAAAGGAATTTGTTTATTCCCGCATTGTGTCCGATAGCTGTTGCAACGCCTAATATGTCTTGTTGAATAGCTTCTGGAAGAGGGAAAGGAGCACTGCTTGATTCAATTTTTTCAAAAAAAGTAGAATTGTTGTCGTTGATTTGAGGAACAAAAGTATTTGCGTTTGACATTAAAGCCATTATATATTCAGAAAGTTGATAATCACCAGATGCGTCAAAGTCTTTTGCTATTTGATAAGCTTCACTTCTAAAGCCAGCATCATTTTCTTCGGCGTAATATTTTATTAAGTTTATTATATTTTTCTTTTTCATAATTGAGCCTCCTTGCAATTATCGATATTATTATAAACTATTAGGGACAAAAAGTCAATAGTTTGGGACAGTATTTCCTAAAATATTTTATGTAATTTTATTTTTAATATGTGATTTAAAAGGTCTGATGGGGACGCCCACCAGACCTTTTCTCTATATTCAGTTGTATTTTCTTTTCTTTCTTTTTTTAACGGCTTTTAGGTGACGCAGGATAACTTTTTCAAGTTCGTCGTAGTTAATAAACCACGTGTTGCCGTGAAAATAACGGGTAACTTGTGCCGAGTTCATATAATGTGAAACCGTTGCTTTATCAATTTTGTATTTACGGTTGTTTTTATTAAACTCAGTAACACAATCTCTAAGACAACGAAGGCGGGGAATAGTGGCAGTACGTCGAATTCTTCTAGGGTTAACTTTCTTGAAAAACTCTTTGTAATCGATAAGCCATTTACCATTACAAATGATATGCCTAACGCCGTTTTCTTGAGCAAAACGCCTTACGTTTGGACGGCGGATAATTGTATTTGGGTCGCCTTCTAAAAATAAACGCATAAGGTCGCCTGATGAGATTAAATCTCTCATTTCCGTTCGCCACCTCCCTTGAAAAACGCATACAGTTCGTCCACATTTATAAGCCATGAATTACCGAACTTAAGCGTAGTAATTTTGCCTTTTCTACACAGTTCTCGCAAGAAATACCACGAGATAGGTGAGTTAGGGTCTTGCGCTTTCATTTCCTTTATAACGTCGCTAATTCGCCTTAATTTCGGTACGTACATAATTCCTCCTTATCTATCCCGTGATTTTGTCAAGGGCAGTTAATGCTCGCTCTTGCGTGTCCGGAATAAAATGGCTATAAACTTCAAGCGTGATTGTAGAATCACTGTGGCCCATGTACCTGCTAACTGTTTGTATAGGAACGTTTTGCGTGAGTAATAAACTACAATACGTGTGCCTAAGTCCGTGACAGGTAACGTGTTTGAATCCATTTTCTTCTTCAAACTTTGTAAGCCAATTTCCAATCGTTCCGACTCCCGCAGGTTGACGATAAACGTTCGACGCTATGTACGTAGAGTCTAAGTGCTGGTCAAACTTATCATCCGCTTGCCTAAACCAATCTTGATATTTATTTAAGTCTTCCACCAGAGATTTAGGTAGGGGGATATTTCGTTTTGACGTTCTAGTTTTAGGTTCTTTTTCATAAGTGCCGTGTCCTTCCGATGCAATACGGCTACGTTCGATGCGTACGACGTTTTTATTAAAGTCGATATCCGACCAACGAAGACCATGGACTTCGCCGATTCTAGCACCAGTTAATAGCATTATTTTAACGGGAATAACTCTATAAGCCATATCTTCCGGTAGTTTGTCTAAAGCTTGTAAAAAAGCTTGAGATTCGGTTATTGAGAAGACTTCTTTCTCGTGAACGGGGCGCAATGAAATGTTGTTGTTTCCAACGCCTATTTTGGTTGCGCAGACAGGATTTTTTGTCGTCCAGTCGTATCTAATCGCTTCATTAAAAATAGTCCTTAAAACTCTTCTATAACCTTTTACCGTTTCCGCTGCATAAAATTCATCCGATTCAACCGCTTCAAAATATTCGTCGAAATTCAATTTGTTGTACTCGCAAATTTTTTGAGCAGTGCTTGTGCTAATAGGTTTGCCAAGCCTTTTCATTCGGTATGCCGAATTTGCAGTGATAATTCTTTGTCTTGCCATCTCTCTAAAATTAACGGTAGCAGGTAAGTTCTTTTTAAGTTTAGAAACTCCACGTTGAGGTTTTCTTCCAAACGTATTCAAAAACAATTGAATATGTCTTACCGTAAATTCGTTGATAGGCAAGTCGTAAAGGTTAGAATCCTTTAGATATTGATTAAATTTTTTAATGACGTCAAGTCCTCGAACGTGATAGTTTATAGATTGATTTCGTTCTATGCCTTGTAGCCATTCTTCAGCGAGTTGGGGAAACGTTAAAACGATTGCGCGCTCGCCAGCTTTTGATTTTTTATAAATTTTTTCTAAGGATTCTTCAAAGGCAATAGCTTCTCTTTCAACGAGCTTGATAAACTTCGTTTTTGGAAGGTCGTCTTCATTTATAATGCGCTTATAATGCACTTTGCCTTTTTCATTGTTTAGGCCGGGTGCATATACTTGGATTTTAGCCGAAAGGTGACCTTTCTTATTTGTAGTTAGTCTATAATAAGCCATCCGATTTCCTCCTTAGTTATTTTTGTTGATATATTCAAGAAGACTGTCCACGTCTATCAATACCTTTTTGCCTGAGCGTAGGGAGCGAATTTTATTTTCTTTTACCCACGAGCGAATGCAATGCATAGTGATTGCCGTGTCCTTGTCTTGTTCTTTAATTATATCGAGTGATTGTTTGATGCTTCTAAGCAATATATTAACCTCCGTTTAAGTTGGAGACGGCGGGTTATCTCCGATTTCTTCGTTACGTGCCGTTTCTTTTAAAACTTCTATCCTTATCATTCTTGCCGTAACCCCGCGTGCAGACCTTTCGTCCCATAAACAGTGGTCATAGTTGTACCACAAAACACGTAATTCCTGTTTCATTAATCGCTTATCTCATATTTTTCTATCGCGCTGGTTGAATATACGTGGTTTGTTCAAAGCAGTTTTCTCTACTTCGAGCTTTTAACTTGTTGCTTTAAGGCTTCAAACCCTGCATATATCAAGTCCACCTTTGTTAGATGATGTTTTTCCAAGAAAGCGTTAATCTTGTCCGCTTCTTTTCGGGGGATGCTCGTACCCCAAACTTTGTTGAGAAGCTTGCGTTCTTCTTTGTTCTTTTCTTCGTACTTTCTGCGTGCAATTCTGCTAGACGTGTCTTCTTTTCTTTCCATAATATTTTCTCCTTAAAATACGTAAATAATTTCGTTTAAGATTTCTTCTTCAATCAAATGCCTTTTCTCGTTTTCGAGTTGAACGTCACGGATGTAGTCGCCCGTTCTTTGAAAGCGTTCTAGTTTTGAAAGCTTCTCATACATAACGTCCCAAAGCTTATTTGCGGCTTTGTCGGTGCCGTGTAGTAGGGTAGGCAAGTCCGCAATCGTCCAATCCACACCAATATCTTTTAGATATTGATATTTAAGATTTCCCCATTTACCGTAAACTTGTTTTTTATATGGGTGGGTGCGTTGATATTCGATAATTTCTTCAACTATTAAGCCTTTCATAAAACTTTGTTACCTCCAAGCGTTCCTCGTATTAATACGATTATCACATTTGAAAAACAAAGTCAAGCTCTTTTACGTAAAAATTTGAAAATATTTTTAAAAAGTTTTTAGACTAATCTCCTTTGCCGAATTTATAGCGATTGTACTTTTCGTTTTGCTGTGGCGGTGGGGTAGAAGAGAGTAGTTCTTCTTCCTTACGCTTAGCAATCATTTCTTCTTCGATTTCTTGCAACCTATTGCGGTAGTTGTTTGTTTCGGGCATAAACATTTTGGCTATTGATGAAAACAATCCTTGCATATAACCTTTGATTTTCTTATTAGAAATAGCGATATTTCGTTTAAGAAATTTATCGTTGGTTTTACGCTTAAATCTTTTGTCGTAGGTATAAGTATTGTCTTGGACGTATTTCGCCTTTTTAAGAACGATATTACCAAGCCTGCGCCTATAATCCCAACGTAGTTTTTCAATCGTATGAATTGTACCTACGCCGTGAATATCCGTATGATTAGGAAACAATTTCGCAAAGTCCATTTCGTTTTTTGTTAAGTTAGCATAATACTTACCCATAATTCCTTTTAAGGCTTCTTCTTTCTTGTCCATTTCTTTTGCGAAACTTCTATGTGCGGCGTGCGCATTGTTGTCGCAAGAGAGCAAAAAATCTACTGCCATATCAATTTTATGTCTAAACGGAGCCATCTCTTTTGATGCGTAGAACCAAGGCTTGTCCTTAGGTAATTCTTTCGCAAGTTCTTTTAACGTCTTTGCCGCTAAATCCTTAAAGTGCGCCTTTTCAAACGCTACCGATTTAGAGAAGCTTTGAATAACTTCATCTCGTTTTTTGTCGAGTTCGTCGTTAATGGTGTAAGCATTTAATCGCTCGGTCATTTTCAGTATAGAATCCATGGAAATTTTTCCTTTGGCTCTATACTTATAACCGGCGGCGCGCTTGTTCTTAATTTTCGGCGCTCGCTCCCAAAAAACGAAGTGGATATGTAAGTGTTCAGTCTTGTCTAAATGAAGCGCACACATTAGGTCGATATTGTCCTTGTCGAAGCCGGCATCCTTAAAGAATTCGTTAAACGTTTTTTTAAGTAAGTCAATACATTTTTCAGGCGTGTCTATCTTTTCCGAGTTTTCTTTATTAAACGAGATAAACCCGTGCCAAATATTCTTTTTGCCCGACTGCGCTCGCGCTTTCATTTCCTTAACTTCTTGCTTTGTGAGCAAGCCGTTTTGGTTAAACACGCCTGTGCTCTTTTGCAAGTATTCAAGCATCGTAAACTTTTGAGTTTCTTCGCCCATAATCTTGCCTTCAGCCGTCATATACTTGTAGATATTGTTATCACGCCCTGACATATCAAAGAAAGCGCGGTCTTTTGCGTGCTTATCTATCTCCGCTTGCGATGAACCTTTTTTAAGACGATATGGAGTATATGCTATGTCGAAAATTACAGGTTGGCTCATGCGGTTTTAATGCCGAGTTCTTTGCAAAGCTCGAAGAATTTTCCTTCTAACGTAATAGTTAAAAGCAAAGTGTCTTCTTCGTAAGTAAAACATTCTTCATAACGAAGGTTGTCCATAAGATATTCTAAAATATCGCTAGCGTAATCTTCAATCTCAGGATGTTTTAATACAAAGTGACCAAGAACAATTTCTTCAATAGTGCGAGGTTCTTGTTTAAGCAGATAGAGAATTTTGTTCTCTGTATTTGATAAGCTTAATAGAAATTCGCATAAGGTCTTGAGCCATTTTTTAGGGTTGTAATGCCCGTTGCTTGTAATAACAGTTTTGTAAATAGGTTTCTTCATAAATTTTTTCTCCTTTTAATTAAATAGTTTTATTTTTTGTCCAGTGGACGAGGGGAAAGGTGGGTATCCCACTTTCCAAGTTGTAAAATGCAGAGGAACTGCATTTTCTTAGCCTGCTACCGAAAACCTTTATTTGGCTTCCGTGTTGCTTCTTAATTTGCTTGCTACCAAATTGCATGTTCTATCTCCTTTCGGTGTTCAAGTATCTTGGTTAGACTTTTACAGTTTTTATAACCGCTATAATCTAATCCAACGTCTAAAGGCGTCCAATCTTTAATACCATCTAGAAGATGCTTGTTGCTTTGATAAAGGTCGTTTACAATATGCGGATGCGCTTTCATAAACTCATCGAAAGAGAGGATACATTCGTGCTTTTCCGTTCGGCTATCAATCTCTTCATCGGTTACTTTTACACGTTCGGTTTTACCACCTTTTTTACCGCTTGTTGCACGCAGTTTCGAGAGTTCTAATTTCAGTTTTGCGAACTCAAAAAAACCGTCTACCGCTGGTTTTAATTTGGTAGGTTGCTTGCCGTCGAACGAGTAGGTGCAAAGCGCTCTTAAGTAAGCGCCGCTATCTTCGTCGTTCATTAGTTTGATGGCTTTGTAATACACGTCTAAAAACGCAAAGTGGAGCATCTTTTGATTGTACTTTTTAGGAACTTTACCTTGCGCTTCAATGCGCTTAACTTCGGTTAGTTCGGATAGAATACAAGCCTGATAATAATCCTCTTGCGGCGTCTTAGGTTGAGCCATCGGTACGTCGTCAAAGACAAAGGCGCAAATGGCTTTAATAAAGCGTCCAATTTCTTCGTCTTCGGCGTTTTTGATTACGTTCCAATACATGTTGTAGAACGTAAATCGGGTTAATTTGTTTACCATAGTTTCCTCCTTAATTTTATATTGCAGACTGTTTATAGGCGCATCTGCATTGCCTTTTTAGTAGCACATAAGCACCACCTCCTTAAAATTTTTCTATTTATCAAGCGGTTAACTAGCCGAAAATATTCCGTCAAGAATTAACCCCTTCACTTATCCAAGGACACGAAACTCGAAACGACATAATTTTGTCATAAATCGCTTGTTTTCGATTAACACCCTTCACTACTAAGGGACATTTAAATCGAAACCGCATAAATTTGACATAATTTGATATTTTTCCTTTCTAATATCCTATTGCACAATTTTTTGAACGTTGGTCCGCAAAAATTTATGTTTTTTAATAAGTCCCTTCAAGTGGTAGGCAGAAGCGTTAGATTGCAACATAAATTTGACATAAAGTAGGTTTGCTTCTTATTTGTCCTCTCAATAGGTAGCCAGCTTGATTCGATAGAAACATAAATTTGACATAGTTATTAAAGAGTGGTCTTTATCAATCCGTTCACCTAAAAGGGAGATTTATTAGAAAAGACATAAACTTGACATAGGAGAGTAATTAATCCTTTCACTTTTAATCCCTGAATTCGATAGGAAATACATAAAAATGACATAAAAAAAGACGATTGCTTTTAACAATCGTCAAAATTAAATTCAGTTGAGTTCGGGTCTAGCAGTCGTTTTATTCCGTCTGACTTGTCTCTTTCTTCAAGCGCTTTGGCAAGGGCAGTGATTAATTTCTTTTGAATATAATCTACGCTTCCACGGTTGAGATTGTGCTCTTTAGCGTATTGTCGTATAGATTTTTTCTCTTTAAAGCGCTCTAAAAAATAACTTTTATAGTCCGATAAAGTTGTTTTTAGGCAGGTTTGTATAAAAGATAAATCTTCTACTAGTATTTGGAACTCTTTTTTTGTAACGCCGATGCGAGACTTGTTTTCCTTGCAATGCATATAGCGTTCATAGTCTTCTTTAAACCAATTACAAAGGTCTTTTGCATAGGCTAAATATGTTTTACATTGTCGCCTTTCTCGTATTACATCTATCTTTTTTATATGCCTAATTGGAGCGCGGTAACCATCTTCAATAAGCATTTCAATAACTTGTTGATGAAGTTTTTCATGCCCAGTCATTCGGCAATATTTTTTAACTATTTCGCCATCAACTTCTACCTCTTTACAAAACTCTTCATAGGATAGAGCGAAGTATGGGTCATCGTGTTTTTTGTGCCTTTGCCTCTTACATATAACTAGTTTTTCGTTTGTTTCAAGGTTGGGAATAACGTCTACGACGAGAAATGGGAAACCATCGTAACGGGTATAATATCCAGCAAAAACTCTATGTTCTTTTGCCTGCAAAACTTGACCGTTTATGCTTGCCGTTATGTTGTCGGATTGAAGTAAAATATCGCAGTAAGTAAAATCGTCTTCACCATCCGATAATTGTATAAATACTTCATGGAAAATTTTATCGTGAACAACGGACGTTTTTCCTTTTACGGAAGTACAGTAATCAAGCTCACTAATAGAGTAGGTGTTGCCGTTTTCAAATTTGCAAGCTAACTGATTAGGGTAATATGGTTTTCCGTTTTCATCAAAACAAACGGCGCTTCCAAGATTGCCCACATTATAATCAATAGAGAAGTTATCCTTGTTTGCTTCAAAAACAAGTTTCTCGTTGTTTTCAGTAATCATTTCTATGACGTTTTTGCTAACGTTAACCTTTACTACTTGACCTTGAAATCTTACTAAAGAGTTTTTCATACGCAATATTAGTCCTTTTCTAGTTTATGTCACCATTATATCAAAGTAAAGATGACAACATGTGTCATATATTATAAAATTTTTTAAAGTTTATAGCAACAATTTACTGTACAACGCATTGTACACGTCGGAATTATTTACAAGTTTTTTTCAGCAAGATTAATAATAGTTTTCTTTTTGCGCTTAGCGTATTCTAATGTTTTAGCCGCGCCTCCCCAAGAATACGTAACGTACGCAATAACTAAATCGGCTTCGTCAACCATCCATTCGTTTCTCTTTAAGATAGCAAATTTGCGAGGAACGTTTTCAAGTGGAGGGAAGATAACGTCGTCATAATGATATTTAGCGAACTCTAATTTAGAGTAACTTTTATCAAGATAGGGCGTAATAAATATAAGCTCAATCTCTGGAAAATCGGCTTTCAAATCTTTTAAAGTAAGCAAACACAATCCGTCAAAATCACCATACCCACCTAAATAAAACTTGCAGGTGGGATTTTTTATTATATTGCTTACAAGAATATTTTTAAGTTGTTCTTTGACTTCTTCACTAAACAAACAATTAGAGTGTCCACAAAAGGTAATTATCATAGCTCCCTCTTTGTGTAGATTTACCTACATATTATACCAAAGTATTTAGAAAAATAGCAAGCGTTTACGTAGGTTTAGCTACGTATATTTAGAAACGCAAACTGCTAAACTTATATGTAGATATAACTGCGTAGGAGGAATGACGCATGAATGTATGTGAAGCAACAGCTAAAAGAATAAACCAATTATTAAAAGAAAAGGGGATGACTCAATACAGGTTAGAACAAAAATCGGGTATTTTACACGGAAGTATGGCGTGTATTATGAATGGACGCAACAAAACCGTAACTCTTAGCACGATTTATATGTTAGCAAGAGGTTTTGATATGTCGATAATTGAGTTTCTTAATAACGAGATTTTCTTATCTGAAGAAGTCGATTTTGAATAATGGTATAATAAGTAAGTCGGTGGCTGAAACCACCGACTTTTTCTATGCTCAAATTCAAATTTTTTATTCGAAAAGTCGAACATTGCTATTGCTTTTTTAATTCTATTATGGTATAATAGAATCAATTATTTATACCAAGGGGTATTTTTATGGCAGCAAATTATAATAAACTATGGAAATTACTTATTGACAAAGGTATGACAAAGACCGATTTACGTATGAAAACTGGTATGTCTACGTCCACGCTCGCAAAGATGAGTAAGAACGAAAACGTTTCTTTAGACGTTATTCTTAGCATTTGCAAAGTGCTTGAATGCAACATTGGCGACGTTGTCGACGCAACAGAAAAAGAAGATTAATTTTATAATATGACTGAAACTGACATATTTACTGTGCTAAAATCAAAACGATGTTAGCAACAATCAATAAATAATACATCGGATGGTTAAAAATGAAAAAATATAGAGTTGTTGATTTGTTCTGTGGTATCGGTGGCTTTTCTTATGGGTTTGAAATGACCAATAGGTTTGAAGTTGTTGTGGCGGCGGATATTTGGAATGTAGCAATTGATACCTTTAAAAGAAATCACGTTAATAAAAATATAGATGTTTTACTGCAAGATATTACCACATTGCCTAGTGAATATTGGGATAAGCATAAAGGGAATATAGATGTAATAATTGCAGGACCTCCATGCCAAGGATTTAGCATGTCTGGGAAAAGAGATGTTAATGATAAAAGAAATACGTTATTTGAGGAAGTTATAAGAATTTCAGAAATAGTAAAGCCGACATACGTAATTATTGAAAACGTTGTTGGTTTATTATCTATGGTTACACCAGACGGCATAAAGGTTAAAAACCTAATCATTGACGAATTTAAGAGAATAGGATATAAAGCAGAATTCAAAGTATTAAATGCTGCTGAATATGGTGTTCCTCAAGCGCGTAGAAGAGTTGTGTTTATTGCAAGTAAGACTTTGCCATTATCATTTCCAGAACCTATTTATGATGAAAATTCCTATATAACTGTTGGTGATGCATTGGGAAATGTTGACCCAGATGGTGATGAATATCTTGAACCTAAGACAAGATTTCAAAAGCTTATGGCAGGAAGGAAAGATATACAAAACCATGCAAGAAGGACGTCTAATGAATTGGTCACCAAAAGAATGTCTTATATCCCTCAAGGAGGCAATTGGCGAGATATTCCAGAAGAGTTAGGGACTGGTGGTGGCGTTCATAGTAATGCTTACAAAAGACTTGATCCAGATAAACCTTCAGTCACGATTAAACATGCTGCAAAAGCAATGATTATACATCCAGATAAAAATAGAATCCTAACTGTTAGAGAAGTTGCAAGACTTCAATCCTTTAATGATAATTTTGTAATTGAAGGAACGGGTTCGGATCAGCATCAGCAGTTAGCAAACGCTGTTCCTCCACTTCTTGGCAAGGCTATTGCTGAAGAACTTGCAAAGAATCTAGATAAATCTAAAGCGAGTTATAAGTTCATTGATTTGTTTGCTGGAATGGGGGGCTTTAGAATAGCTTTTGAAAATCAAGGATGCAAATGTGTGTTTAGCTCTGAAATTGATAACGCTGCGAGAGAAACATACAAACTAAATTTTGGAGAATATCCTAGTGGCGATATAACTAAAATTAAATCTGAAGATATTCCCGATTTTGATATTTTATGTGCGGGATTTCCTTGTCAACCGTTTTCTATAGCGGGAAAGAGACTAGGGTTTGAAGATACTAGAGGGACATTGTTTTTTGAGGTGGCGAGAATAATTAAAGATAAAAAGCCCGCTGCTTTTGTTTTGGAAAACGTTAAGGGCTTAGTTAATCATGATAAAGGAAACACGGTCATGGTTATAGAAAAAACTCTTAAAAAATTAGGCTACAAGGTTAAATGGGAAGTGTTAAATGCTTTAAAACATGGTGTTCCACAAAATCGTGAAAGATGGTATTGTGTAGGAATAAGGAGTGATTTGGCCCATAAAGGAGAAATAGTGTTTCCTAGACAATGTGATTTAAAATATGATTTATCTGACATTATAGAACATGTTAAAGATAAGGAATATAAAATTAGCGATAGATGTGTTGAAAATATTCAACAGCATATCAAGATTAATGATATTAAAGTAAATGAATATACGCTCGCATATGAGGTTCGTCCTTCTAAATGTCAATTTGCAAATAAATTGCATTCACCTTGTTTAACTGCGAAAATGGGAACTGGGGGTAATAATGTTCCAATAGTTGTCGCACAAAAACGAAAACTTACAGAAAAAGAGTGCTTAAGAATTATGGGATATCCAGAAAATTACAAAATAGAGAAAGGATATCAGTCATATAAACAGTTGGGGAATTCTGTTGTTGTGCCGTTGATTACGGATTTGGCAAAAGTAGTTGTTGATTATTTGGAGGAAAACAAATGAGAATAATTGGTGATAATAGTGACGGTTTTAGAAACGAGATAAATATTGAGAAGTGTCTAGACTTTAAGATATTTGATAACATAAATCCTAATTTACAGCATTTCTTACAAGATGTTTTTAAAGGATATTCTTTAAAAGGCAAAAGGATTCATGCAATAAGATGTCGTGTTAATGTTAAACCAGACTTTTATTTACATATAGACGGCATTCCTAAGGAAGTCTACGTTAGCGTTAAGAAAGGTGGTGGAAATAGTGTTCATCAAGAAAGTTTGGTAAGTTTTTTGAGTTTTATAAAATCCTTGGGAGCAACGGACCAAACACTTGACGATATTAAGTATTTTCACTATGGTGATGGAACCATAAATAACACAGGGAAAATTAGATATACTGCGAGAGAATTCGCTAAGAATAATCCAGAAATCATTTCAAGACTTAACAATTTCTTTGCGCAGGAAAAAATACAGAATGATTGCATCCAAAGATTTGTTTTTGAAGGAAATATGGACGATGCTCCAGAGGCAGAGTATCTTTATCATGGTACTGCTTATAGTGGTGTTTGGGCGTCCAAAAAAGAAATTTACGACTTTATAGCTGGGTTGAAAAACGATGAGAATTCGACTTCAGTAAATATTGGACCACTATCTTATCAAGTATGGAATAGGAATCTAAAGTTTTCGTTAAAAACTGAAAACAGAAGAGAACAAATGCAAGTTAAATGGTCTAGTTTAGAGGAAGTGTTAACGACAATTACATCGCAAAGAAAAGCATATAAACAGAGAGGCACAGAAGAAGGTACACTAGATGAAATAACGAGCGTGGTTTTCTTTAATAGAGATCCTGAGAATAGTACTTTTGCGCAATATTTATCGTCGATTAAAGCGGAGCCTAACAAAACTCTTATGGTTAGAGTTACAACAAAGCAGTACTCTAAAATAAGTGAGCAAAAGGTTATGACTAGAGCAGATGCATATGCGATTAAAGTTATTGACGATAGAATGTATGATGTTTTGGAAAAGAACGAGTTTTATTTAGATGAAACGATATTGGTTAGTTATCAGGCTTATTTTGTGTTTATTCCACAATCGGGTATATCAATTAAAATGCATGGTTCAAGTAACTACCAATTAATTAAGTTGACGCCTAATAGTTTTAATAAGCTATTTAATTCTTATGAACTTGGTGCAGCAGCTTCATTGTTTTGCCAAAATGAAGAAGAACTTCCTCTAAATCACAAGCTTTTAGAGGGATGGAAAACAAATGTTGACAAAATGAGGGAGTCATTCTCAATATTTAACATAAATTCGGCGTTGATTGTATCGTCTGTTGTATTATGTAAACAACTTAAAAAATATGCAATAGACCAAATAAGAGAGAGGATTGATACCTCTCCAGATTTGCAAAGGAAGATTTTCAATGGTATCGGTGTCTATGACGAGCCATATTCAGCTTATTTCTTTATGCAGAGTAATGTTATAAAAGTTTTAAGATACATTGAGTATGCGATTACAACTGGGTCTGGAAGGTCTCATGGTGATTATACCATAGTTTTAAAACCAAGGGAAAAAGAACAGAAATGAATAGATTAAGGATATGTAGTTTATTTAGTGGAATAGGTGGTATTGACCTTGGCTTTCAGCAAGCCGGTTTTGATATCGTGTGGGCAAATGAATTTGACCATGATGCAGCAACTACATACCGTGTAAATTTCGGCGATAAGCATTTAGTTGAGAAGGATATACGTCAAGTTAATCCATATGATATTCCCGATTTTGATGTGCTTGTAGCGGGATTTCCTTGTCAACCGTTTTCTATTGTGGGGAGACAAAAAGGATTTGATGACCCACGTGGTAATTTATTCTTCGAAATTGGTAGAATTATTGATAAAAAAAGACCGCCTATCGTGTTTTTAGAGAATGTTGCAAATCTTATGGAACACGATGACGGGAAAACTTTTTTGGTTATTTATAATACGCTTGCTCAGTTTGGTTATGCCGTTAAATATAAGGTGTTAGATTCGCAAGAATACGGAAATGTACCACAGCAAAGAAAACGTATTTTTATAGTTGCTTTTTTAGACTACGACCAATGTGCGAAATTTAATTATCCGGAACCGATTGAACGAACAGTTCAATTAAACGACATTTTGGATAGAACTGTTAAACACGATGATATTTATTACTATAATGCAAGTTCTTTTTACTATGATGAAATGGTGAAAACAGTAACGGACAAGCGTGCATTATATAAAATAAACGACCACGGCGTATCACCAAGAAAATATTTTGTTTGTCCAACATTAACGGCAAATATGGGAACATATCCCGATAGAGTACCAATTATTAAAGATGACTATGGCATACGTAAAATAACTCCGATAGAGTGTTTGGCGTTGCAAGGTTTCCCAAAAGACTTCGTTTTTAAAGGAATATCGTTAAACAGTGCTTATAAACAATGCGGCAACAGTGTAGTTGTACCGGTTATAAGAAGAATCGCAGAAAAGATAAAGGAAGTGAGTATATTAAAATGCAACAAGTAAGAGAATATTTAAAAGAGTTAATAAATCGTGGGCAAGAAATGTTGAAACCCAAATATAATCCAAACACAATTACTAATGCTTGGCAATTAGCTAATACTGGTCCTTCGCAAGATGAGATTAGAAATTGGGAGCGAGATGTAAAAAGTTATTCCTACCGTTATTTGAAAAATCATTATGCGTACAAGTTGATTGATAGCACATTGAATTCGTTTGGGTCAATGAAAATAGACTCCATTATAGTTTATCTTGAAAAAGTATATAACGACTGGGAATTTTGGGATAAAAACGATACTAAGGAGATTGAAAAAGAATCTATTAAAGAGCTTAATAAACCAATGTACGATCTTTTCATATCTCATGCTAATGAGGATAAGCAAAGTTATGTTGATGAACTTAAAAATTCATTAGACAAATTAAATATTAAAATATTTTATGACAAAGATACTCTTGAATGGGGAGACAATTGGAAAGATAAAATATTAGAAGGTGTAAGAAAAGCAGAATTTGCTATAATTGTTATTTCCGAAAATTTCTTTGGTAGAGAGTGGACAGAGAAAGAACTTGTAGAGTTCTTAAATAGACAAAACAAAAATGGGCAAAAAATCATTTTACCTATTATTCATAATATTTCAGTGGAACAATTAAAGCAAAGATATCCAGTAATAGCTGATATTCAAGCGTTAGACTCTTCAAAGTATACTTGCGATGAGATAGCGTTAAAATTTGCTTCTCAACTTATTAAGAGAGTAAAAAATTAGAATATAACGATATAAAATGGATAAAGCCGGCGGAAATTCCAAACTACAATTTCTGCCCAGCTGATGAAGAGATTCTAAAAAAACTAAGAGAAGGCTAAAGATGGAAAAATTTACAATTTGGAAGAATGAATATTTAAGAGAAAAAACAAATGGTTACTATAATACATTTTATATTGGCTATAAACAAGAAGGTAATCCAGATTTTTTAAATGATTTGAAGAACACCTTTGGTAATACTTATAGACATGTTTTATTAAAAGCCAAAAATGAAGTGTGTGATAGATTATTGCAAGATTTGCCTAAAGTTGTTGAATTAGAAAATTTAATAGACCCAATTTGCGTTTGCGTTCCTAGGTCAAGAGCAGATATGGTTAATGTACAGCAATATTTTAGAGAGGCGGTAAGCGAGGCTTCGCATCAAAATAAAGAGATTGAAGATGGTTCGTATGTAATAGAAAGAGTAATAAATACTTGTACAACACACTTGAGGAATAGTACAGCAAGGACAGATGGACCAGAACCTTATCCCGGTATAACAGTAGACACATGTAAAATTGATGATAGAAGAATTAGAGGTAGAGAAGTTATTTTAATTGACGATATTTACACAAGTGGATGTAATATTGATGAAGATTGTATTCAAGCGCTATATGATAATGGCGCAAATAGAGTTGTATTTTATGCCATAGCATATACAAGGAGAGGGTGAAATGTTTTATTCTGAAAACGCAGTTAAATTATTGGCTTTAAAAGAGTGTGGTTATTTAAGAACTAATGCTCAATTTTGGCGTGAGTTTTCTAACCATATAATAATAGATGACTATATACAACAACATGCAGAAATTAATCAAAAAATAGACCAATTAAAAGAAGAATTTGACGCATGTGATAATTCTGAATATGGAATTATATGTGTGTTTGATGAGGAATTTCCATGCATAAATCCAAAGGCAAAGGAAAGTGAAAAACCATATTTGCTCTTTTATAGAGGAGATAAAGCATTATTACAGAACTTAAATAATAACGTCGCTGTAATTGGACTGATTGACCCAACGGATAATATTGAAGAAAGAGAACGCAAAATTGTAGGCAAATTAATTAGCAATAATATAGTTATTGTTAGTGGGTTAGCAAAAGGTTGCGATGAAATCGCGCATAGAGTTTGTGTTGAAAATAAAGCAAAAACAATAGCAATATTGCCAACTTCTTTGGCAAAAATAGCTCCTGCAAGTAATAGGGCATTAGCAGAAGAGATTGTTGAAACTGGGGGCTTGTTAATTACAGAGTATTATAAAGAAGCCACGAGTAGAAACGAAGCTGTCGGTAGATATATTGAAAGAGACAGGTTGCAAGCGTTGTTTTCTAAGGCGATTATAATGATTGCTAGTTATAGGCAAGGAGATGGCGATAGTGGGTCCCGTCATGCTATGAATTATGCAGAAAGTTATGGAATAAAGAGATATATAATGTACAATGAGGATACCGATGGTAGTGATAGAAGATTTGGATTGAGTAAACAATTAAAGTCTTCTTTTGGTGTAAATGTATTGTTGCCAAGCAGCATAGATGAAATTAAAGCAATTAATAATCCAAGTTTAGAACAAAAAGCAACTTCAGCTCCAGTACAAATGAAATTTATATAACGATGGGTAAGAAAATAAGTGTTTTTGATTTAGATAATACGTTGGTGTTTACGGATAAGCTTAATAATGAAAGCTATAATTTTGCGTTGACTAAAATAGGGAAAGAAAGGATAGTTGGCGTTAAAAGGATAACTCGCAATATTGTTAATTCAGTGTATGAATTAACAGGTGACGAGAAACAGCAGCTTATAAAAACGAAACAAGAATATTTTGTTAATAATATTAGCAAAATTGAATTAAACGAGGGCCTGATTTCAAAATTAAAGGAACTAGACTCGAGTAAGTGTATTTTGTGGACAAGGGCAGAAAAAGTTAGAACGGAGGCTATATTAAAATATTTACATATAGATGATTGTTTTGCTAAAGTATTTTATAGTCCTAAGCATGATTTGGAAAGCGATGTAAAAACAATATGTTCATTGTTTAATTGTAAAAAAGAAGATTTGATTTTTTACGACGATATACTTTGACTCTACCAATTCCTTATTCTATTAAAAAATGTAATAGGCGGCGGTTTAATACGAGATTGATTCTCAACGAGAGTGAAAATAAATGTGTATTTTTAAAAAATCGCGTTAGAATAGAAATAGAATAGACATATTACGAATTTTATTTCACGTCACAAAAATCTCGTGTAAAGACGAAAAATATACTTTGATAAAACGAATAATATGTTTGCAAAATCAAATAAAAAATTAAGCGGTGATTCTATGGCTTACCTCCTAAGGGCTAGTTGTGGGTTCGATTCCCGCAGGGAGTACCAAAGCAAAAGGATGGTTTTAAACCATCCTTTTGCTTTGGCTTCCAAAGAAATCGAATAAGGAGAAAATTGCGAAAGCAATTTGTCCGTAGGACTAAACAGTCCAGTGGACTGTTTATCGGGTAGGTCGCACAGGCGAGATTCTCGCAAGGAGTACCAAAATAAAAAGACGGCTTTTTAGCCGTCTTTTATTTGTATCTTTATTATAAATTATTTCATTGTTGCTAGCATTACTGCTTTTATAGTATGCATTCTGTTTTCTGCTTCGTCAAAGACTATTGATGCCTCTGATTCGAAAACTTCGTCGGTAACTTCAAGTGAAGTTAATCCAAACTTATCATAAATTTCTTTACCGATAGTTGTTTTAACGTCATGGAAAGCAGGTAAACAGTGCATAAATTTACAATTTTTATCTGCGTTGTTCATTGCTTCTTTATTTACTTGGTAAGGAAGTAAATCGTTGATACGTTCTGCCCAAATTTCTGATAGTTCACCCATAGAAACCCAAACGTCCGTATAAATAACGTTGGCGTTTGCCGTTGCTTTTTTAACTTCGGTTTCGAATTCTAAAGTAGCACCAGTAGTTTCAGCAATTTCTAAGCATTGGTTAATTAGTTCTTTATCGGGGTGATATTTTTCTGGAGCACAAGCAACGAAGTGCATACCCATTTTAGCACAACCAACCATCAAAGAATTGCCCATATTATATCTTCCATCGCCCATATAAACGAGTTTTATGCCTTTAAGTGAGCCAAAATGTTCTTTAATTGTCATAAAGTCTGCCAAGATTTGAGTTGGGTGGAATTCATTGGTTAGACCGTTCCAAACGGGAACACCTGCGTATTTAGCAAGTTCTTCTACAACGGTTTGACCAAAGCCCCTATACTCTATACCATCGAACATTCTGCCTAATACACGAGCAGTGTCGGCAATACTTTCTTTTTTGCCTATTTGAGAACCGCTTGGGTCAAGATATACGGGGTGCATTCCTAAGTCTGAGGCAGCAACTTCAAAACTACAACGGGTACGAGTGCTAGTCTTTTCAAAAATTAGTGCAATGTTTTTGCCTACTAATTCACGGTGGGGAATACCTTCTTTCTTTTCTTCCTTGAGTTTTAATGCTAAGTCAATTAAAAAATTAATTTCATCAGGGGTATAATCTAAAAGTTTTAAAAAATTTCTGCCTTTTAAGTTCATAATATCACCTACTAATTTTATCTTTTACAAAGTCTATTTGTGCTTCTACTGATTTAACGCACGTTCCACCAACAGAAATACGTTTATTTACACAGTTTTCAAGGTTAACTGCCTCATAAACGTCTTTTTCAAATAGTTCAGAATAAGACTTATATTCTTGTAAAGTAAAGGTTTCTAAATCTTTGCCGATTTCTATGCATTTAGATACGATTTGTCCACAAATTTTGTATGCAGTTCTAAATGGTAAGCCCTTTTTAACAAGATAGTCAGCAAGGTCGGTTGCGTTTATAAAACCACCGTTTGCCGCTTTACGCATATTTTGTGGTAATGCTTTCATAGAAGCAAGCATAGGAGCGAAAACGTCAAGACACATTTTTACAGTGTCAATTGTGTCGAACAAACCTTCCTTATCTTCTTGCATATCTTTGTTGTAGGCAAGGGGAAGTCCTTTTAATACCGTTAAAATTCCCAAAAGATTGCCGTAAACACGACCGGTTTTACCACGAACTAGTTCTGCCATATCTGAGTTTTTCTTTTGTGGCATAATTGATGAACCGGTGGTGAAAGCATCGGAAAGTTCAACGAACTTAAATTCCCAACTAGACCAAAGTATAATCTCTTCCGAAAGACGAGATAAATGCGCCATAAGAAGAGAACAAGCAGATAAAAGTTCCACGCAGAAATCTCTATCCGAAACGCCGTCGATACTGTTTAAGGCGATTTCGCTAAAACCAAGTTCTTTCGCTTCGAAATATCTATCGGTATCATAAGTAGTTCCTGCTAACGCACAACAACCGATAGGGCATACGTCGGTACGCTTATAACAATCGTCAAGTCTATCAATATCACGTAAAAGCATCATAGCGTAAGCCATTAAATGATGTCCGAAAGTTATGGGTTGAGCACGTTGCAAATGAGTGTAGCCAGGCATAATAGCCGACTTGTTTTCTTCGGCTTGTTTTATTAACGATGCAATGACCGATTTAACTTTTTCTTTAATATCAATTATTTCTTTTTTAACGTATAAACGAACGTCTAAAGCGACTTGGTCGTTACGGCTTCTTGCAGTGTGAAGTTTTTTACCTACTTCGCCAACTCTAGAAGTTAAAACTTGTTCAACGAACATATGAATATCTTCTGCTTGTTGGTCAATTTCAAGAGTACCGTTAGTGATATCTTGCATAATTTGAGTAAGAGCGTTAATAAGAATGTCCGCTTCTTCGTTAGAAATTATGTTTTTTGCACCAAGCATCATAGCGTGTGCAATGCTACCCGTAATATCTTCGCGATACATTCTGCTATCAAACTTTATAGACGAATTAAAGTCGTCTGCAATTTTTTCGGTAACGCCGTTTGTACGGCCCGTCCACATTTTAGCCATAATAAGAACCTAAATTAAACCTTAATAATCTCTAATAATCTTTTTCTAATAAACGTAGTCCTGCTTAAGAAAATTAGCAGGACGTGTTTTGTGTTAGTTATTTATTGTTTTTATTGTTTACCATTGCTTGAACTTTAATAGGCAACCCGAAAAGTTCAATAAATCCACCAGCATCTGCTTGGTTGTAGTCGCTTTCACCAAACGTAGCGATTTCTTCGCTGTAAAGTGAGTAATCACTCCAAACACCAGCGTTAATCATATTGCCTTTGTAAAGTTTTAGACGAACTTTACCGGTAACCTTTTCTTGAGTTTTGTCAACGAAAGCCGCAAGTGCTTCACGTAGTGGGGTAAACCATTGTCCGTTATAAACTAGTTCGCCATAAGTAACGGCAAGTTTTTGTTTTTCGTGCATGGTGTATTTGTCAAGACAAAGAGTTTCTAGAACGCTGTGTGCTTTATAAAGAATTGCACCACCAGGAGTTTCATAAACGCCACGGCATTTCATGCCTACTAAACGGTTTTCTACGATATCAAGAATTCCTATACCATTTTCGCCACCAAGCTTGTTAAGTTTCAAGATAATGTTTTTAGCACTCATCTTTTCGCCGTTTAAAGCAACGGGAACACCTTTAATAAAATCAAGTTCAATATAAGTGGGCTTGTCTGGAGCATCGATAGGCGATACGCCCATTTCAAGGAAGCCTTTCTTTTCATAAGTAGGTTCATTGCCCGTGTCTTCTAGGTCTAAACCTTCGTGTGATAAGTGCCATAAGTTCTTGTCTTTAGAATAATTGGTTTCACGATTAATCTTTAGTGGAACGTTATGTGCTTCAGCATAATCTATTTCTTCTTCACGTGATTTAATGTCCCATTCACGCCAAGGTGCAATAATAGGCATTTCAGGAGCAAAGTTTTTAATAGTAAGTTCAAAACGAACTTGGTCGTTACCTTTACCGGTACAACCGTGTGCAATAGCGTCTGCACCCTCTTTCTTTGCAATTTCTACTAAAGCCTTAGCGATACAAGGACGTGCATGGCTAGTTCCAAGTAGATATTCTTCGTAAATGGCACCTGCTTTTACGCAAGGAATAATATAATTGTCAACGTAATCGTCGGTAAGGTCAAGACAGTATAACTTAGATGCCCCCGTCTTTAACGCCTTTTCTTCTAAACCTTCAAGTTCGTCCGCTTGTCCAACGTTTCCTGCAACAGCAATAACTTCGCAGTTGTTGTAGTTTTCCTTGAGCCACGGAATAATAATGGATGTGTCAAGTCCTCCCGAGTATGCTAATACAACTTTCTTTATGTCTTTCTTTTCCATCGAAACACCTCTAAATCGTTTTTACTTTCATCATTATATGCCTTTAAAATTGTATTGTCAACGAAAATAATGTATATATTATAAAAAAATTCAAAAAACTTTTCAAACTTTTGTATTTTATTCATAAAATATAGAATATTAATAATTTTTATTCATTTTTAAAAAATATAAATCAATAAACAGGTTAGAAGTGTTGGATTTTTGAATAAGTGATGATAAGAAAGAATTGTTAAAAGGTTGTTAAATTGTTGATAACTTTTTCCACATTGTTGATAACTTATACTATTTGTAATTGATTTTTGACAAACTAGACAATCTAAAAAGAAAAAAATAATACGTATGCACATACGTCATTGGACAGTGTGTCGGTAAAGTGTAAAAGGCAATTCTGATAAAAAAGAACTTTTTATTTTAAAACATTATATAATATATATAGTAAAACTTAAAAATTGCGTTATATAATAAAATCTGCAACTGGCAAAAATTCTCAATTAAAAAATTTAAAAAATACTTGACTTAGCGTTAAAAGTCGTTTAATATATATAGTACCTAGTAATTGAAAACTAAATAAAGGGTTATTAACAAGAAAAAGTGAAATAATACTAATAAAATAAAATATTTTCACGAAAAATACTTGACAACTGTTGCTTGATACTGTAAAATATCATTGATATAGGTTTACGCCTACTTTTTTTGCGTTGTAAATTTATAGGTAAATAAGGAATCAACGGGTAAACGCCCGTCGAAAATAATGATGTAATTTAAGAAAGGAGAAAAACTATGCAAGTAAACAAATCATTGTTGAAAAAGATAGTAGGTTTGCTTAGCGTACTTTGCTTAGCAGTAGTTATGGCTTTCGGGCTTGTAGCTTGCGGCGGCAAAACTATCGCTTCTACTACTATCAATGCACAAGGTCATCTCATCGTTACATACTCAGATAACTCTACTGAAGACTTAGGTCTAGTAGTTGGTCAAAATGGTGTGGACAATGTTGGCCTTAAAGATGGATGTACCCACGTCTTCGCAGAACATACGCTAAAGTATGCTAACTGTTCAGAAGAGGGTCTCTTATTAAAAGTATGTATAAAATGTAAAGGTCAAGAAGTTGGAACAACAGCTAAGAATGATCAACATGGTACTACTGAAGTTAAAGCTGTTAATGGCGTTTTAACCGAAGTGTTCACTGCTTTTGAAACAACTGATAAGGTTGAAATCATGACCTGTTCAGGTGTTCCATATTCTTATGGCAAATGTTCTAAATGTGAAAAAGTAACTGCTGGTGCAACGGCTGCAACCCATATTCACATTAATCCAGAAACTGCTGAAAGCTTGTTTGTGAAGGTTGATGGTATCCACCAAAATGGTAACGTTTGTATGGACGGCGAATATGTAATTTACAAGTGTTCAAATTGTCACGCTGTTGGTAATGGTGAAAATGGTGGTAATGCTCCTGGATACGAAGCAGCAAGAGGATATCATACTGCTGATGCAACTTGGGTGGTTACTGCACAACCTACTGAAAATGCTGTTGGTACTATTGAAGGTGTTTGTACTCTTTGTGAAACCAGACAAGAAATTGAATTGCCTGCATTAAGCAATACAGAAGTTTACGGACTAACTGTTCCTACTTGTGCTGATGTTTTAGCTGGTGCTGAACAAAAGAAAGTTTACACTATCAAGGGTGAAGATGGTTACTATGGTTTCAAAGGTGAATTTAAATTTGCTTGTGATATTCATCACGTTGTTGAATACGAAGGCGAAGATTACGCTTTTGAAAAGAAGGATACCCCAGAAGCATATGAAAGAGTTAAGACGTTTATAGAAGCTGGTTTGATGTCTTGGGACGAAGGCGATGTTGGTGATTGTGAAAATCCAAAAGATTTAATTATTAATTCTTGTGCAGAATGTGGTAAACCTGTAATTATAAAAGCATATGGAACGCATAATTACGTTGACGTTAAAGATGCTGAAGGTGAAATAGTTTACCACGAAGCTACTTGTGCTCTAGGTAAATACTACGAAAAAACATGTACTGCATGTAATGATACTAAGAAATTCTTTGTATCTGAAAAGAATGCACACGTTTATGAAAAGGTTAGTGAAGAAAAAGTTGGTAGTGACTTATATATCAATTTAGATTGTAAGAACTGTGCTGATCCTGTTGAAGGTTCAACATTGAGAATTAAGGCTACAGTAGTTAAAGAAGAGGCAGCAACCTGTCAAGCACCTAAGAAAATCACTTATAAATATGACCTAAATGGCGTAGAGACTTTTATTGAAGTAACTGATGGTGAAAAGGTTGGTCATAAGGTTTCTGTTGGTTCAAACGTTGGTTTATTCTTCGGAGGTACTGTTACTCCATATGATTATGACGATGTTGCAGCATTTATCGAAGCTGGCAAGATGGAATGGGATGAAGGTGCTCCCGCTGATTGTGAAACTCCTAGCCAATTAATCATCACTTCTTGTGAATTCTGTAATAAACCTGTAGTTATTAATGCTAAAGGTACTCACGTTTGGTCTGCTGTTAAAGATGCTGAAGGTGAAATAGTTTACCACGAAGCTACTTGTGATAAGGGTAGATACTATGAAATGGTATGTTCTACTTGTGAAGATAGTAAAGAAGTATTTGAAGGTCAACCCGCATTTGATCACGCTTGGACTTTAGATACATCAATTGATCCAATAGAAAACGCTGATGGTACTGTAACTATTGCTATCAAGTGTGCTAATGATGGTTGTGGTAAAACTAGCACGATTACTGGTACTAAGAATGAAGAACTTTCTAAAGCAGAAACTTGTGATACGGATGAACTAATCGTTTACGATTATAAACTTAACGGTCAGGATGCACAAATCAAACTTACTGGTGAAGCTGCTCTTGGTCACGATAAGATTGAACCAGAATTAACTTGGGAAATCGTTGTTAATGGTCAAACCTATATCTGTAAAGGTAAGATTTGTGATGAATGTAATAAGTTAATCGTTTACTCAAGAGAACTTAAAGTTGCATAATTCCTTTCATTAACAAGAGTTTAATAAACTCTATATAAAAGAGTCGGTATAAAACCGACTCTTTTAGTTTGTTTATAAAGACGTTAGAAATTAATCTGGCGTCTTTTATTATTTCTTTATATACTTTTTATGATATAGCAGAACTCTTTTGAAATCCTTGTTTTTGCTATGTATTATATAATGATTTTAATGTTTTTAAAAATTGCAGGTTATAAGCAAAACCACAATATATTGTGTTTTGTATAAAATATTTTTACAAAATATTGTAAAAAAGCATTGACAACGACATATTTATTTGTTATAGTAGTAGTACTCACAAAATTTTAACAATCATAACGGAGGATT
This sequence comes from Christensenellaceae bacterium, assembly GCA_045589615.1. GTDB lineage: Bacteria > Bacillota > Clostridia > Christensenellales > Borkfalkiaceae > UBA1259. Next base: position 33,477 of record JAZNPL010000007.1, read on the forward strand.
AATATATGTTTCAAGTAAAAAAGAGAGATGGACAATTAGTAGAATTTGATATGTCCAAAATTTCAACGGCATTAAGTAAAGCGTTTAATGCTAAACAAGTTAATTATACTGCTGACATTTTGAATATGCTTACACTTCGTGTTACTGCTGATTTTTCAAAGAAAATCAAAGATAACGTAATTAACGTGGAAGATATTCAAGATAGTGCGGAAGTTGTACTTATTCAATCTGGTTACGTTGATATTGCTAAAAGTTATATTTTATATCGTAAACAACGTGAAAAGGTACGTAATATTAAATCAACTATCGTTGACTATAAGAAAATCGTTGACGACTATTTAAAAGTTTCTGACTGGCGTGTTAAGGAAAATTCAACCGTAACTTACTCCGTTGGTGGTCTTATCCTTTCTAACTCTGGTGCAGTTACTGCAAACTATTGGCTTTCTGAAGTATATGATGAAGAAATCGCTGAAGCACATAGAAATGCTGATATTCATATTCACGACCTTTCTATGCTTAGCGGTTACTGTGCAGGTTGGTCGCTTCGTCAACTTATTAAAGAAGGTTTAGGTGGAGTTGTAGGTAAAATTACTTCTGCTCCTGCAAGCCACTTATCAACCCTTTGTAACCAAATGGTAAACTTCTTAGGTATCATGCAAAACGAATGGGCTGGTGCACAAGCATTTTCGTCTTTTGACACCTATTTAGCACCTTTCGTTAAAGTTGATAACCTTACTTATAAAGAAGTTAAACAATGTATTCAATCTTTCATCTACGGTGTAAATACTCCAAGCAGATGGGGTACACAATCTCCATTTACCAACATTACGCTTGACTGGGTAGTTCCTAACGACCTTGCTGAAATGAACGCAATCGTTGGCGGAAAAGAAATGGATTTCAAATATAAAGACTGTGTAGAAGAAATGGCTATGGTTAATAAAGCCTTCATAGAAATCATGATTGAAGGCGATGCTAACGGCAGAGGTTTCCAATATCCAATTCCTACCTATTCAATCACTCGTGATTTTGACTGGTCTGAAACTGAAAACAACAAATTATTATTTGAAATGACCGCTAAATATGGTACTCCATATTTCTCAAACTACATTAACTCAGATATGGAACCTTCTGACGTTCGTTCAATGTGTTGTCGTCTAAGACTTGACTTAAGAGAACTACGTAAAAAGTCTGGTGGTTTCTTTGGTTCGGGCGAAAGCACCGGTTCGGTTGGCGTTGTAACCATTAATATGCCTAGAATTGCATACCTTTCTAATACTGAAGAAGAATTCTATGATAGATTAAAGCACATGATGGATATTTCTGCTCGTTCATTAAAGGTTAAGAGAGATACCATTACTAAGTTATTAGAAGCAGGTTTATATCCATATACCAAGAGATATTTAGGTACTTTCAACAACCACTTCTCAACGATTGGTCTAGTTGGTATGAACGAAGCGTGTTTAAACGCAAAATGGATTGGTAAGAACTTAACCAATGCAGAAGCACAATCGTTTACTAAAAACGTTCTCAACTTTATGAGAAACAAACTTTCAGATTATCAAGAATTATATGGCGATTTATACAACCTAGAAGCAACGCCTGCGGAATCTACTTCATTTAGACTTGCTAAACACGACTTAAAGAGATATCCTGACATTATTACGGCTTCTGACAAGGATAGAACGCCTTACTACACTAACAGTTCACACTTGCCTGTAGGCTATACCGAAGATATCTTTACAGCACTTGATATTCAAGACGATTTACAAACCTTATATACTTCAGGTACTGTATTCCACGCGTTCTTAGGACAAAAATTGCCCGATTGGAAGGCTGCTGCAAACCTTGTTAGAAAGATTGCTGAAAACTATAAATTACCTTACTACACTATGTCTCCAACATACTCTGTATGTTCTGAACACGGATATATCGTTGGTGAACAATATACTTGTCCTATTTGTGGCAAGACTACCGAAGTATATAGCCGTATAACCGGTTACTATCGTCCCGTACAAAACTGGAACGACGGTAAGAGAGAAGAATTTAAGGATAGAAAGGTTTATAATATTGAAAATTCTAAGTTTACTGCTAAAAAAGAAGAAGTTTGTGAATGTAAGGAAAGCGTATCAGTAGATACCACAATAACTACGCCAATTCTCTTTACGAGAAACGGATGTCCTAACTGTAAAACTTCTAAGATGATGCTTGATAAAGCAGGTATAAGTTACGACGTTGTAAACGCAGAAGAAAACAAAGAATTAACCGTTAAATTTGGCGTTAAGAAAGCACCTACGTTGTTAGTACCTAACGGAGATAAATTCGACGCATACGACAATGCAAGTGAAATTAGAAAATATATAGAAAGTTTGAATTAATTATGAAAAATTACGACGTAATAGTAATAGGTGCGGGTGCAGCGGGTATGACCTCTGCACTCTACGCCTTGAGAAATAGCAAAACCGTACTTGTTTTAGAAAGTGAAAGCCTAGGTGGACAAGTTGCAATGTCGCCAAGACTAGAAAACTATCCTTCTATTAAGGTTATTAGTGGTGAAGAATTTGCCGATAACCTTTTTGAACAAATCACTGCACTTGGTGCAGACCTTGAAATCGAAAAGGTTGTGGGTATCAACAAAGTTAAAGAAGGCGAATTTATCGTAAAGACCGAGTATAACGAATTTTCTGCAAAAAGCGTTATAATTGCTGCGGGTGTTAAACATAAACATTTACGTACTAAGTCTAATAGAGAAGATTTAGTTGGCCGTGGTGTTTATTACTGTGCAATTTGCGACGGTGCGTTCTATAAAGGTCAAGAAGTAGCAGTTATTGGCGACGCTAATACAGCACTTCAATATTCACTTTTATTGTCAAGTTATTGTAAAAAAGTATATATTTACACTCTTTTCGACAAGTTCTTTGGGGATAAAGCACACGTTCAAGCGTTACTTTCTAAAGAAAATATAGAGTGGAGACCTAATACTGCTGTTTGTGATTTCATTGGCGAAGACGAACTTACCGCCATTGAATATAAGGATAAAGACGGCAATATTTGTACTCACGAACTTCCAGCCGTATTTATAGCGATTGGACAAGTTCCCGACAATAAAGCATTTGAGCCTTACGTTGACCTAGATAAAGACGGATATATAATAGCGGACGAAACGTGTAAAACTAAAACCGATGGTTTATACGTTGCCGGAGATTGTAGAACAAAGTCGGTTAGACAAGTAGTTACAGCCGTTGCCGACGGTGGCGTTGCTGCGACTAACGCTTCACTATACATAGAAAGTTTGGGAAAATAAAAAAAGACCTTTTAGGTCTTTTTTTGCTTTTAAATTATTGAAGAAAAATTATTAAATAATTAAACTTGTTATAAATACTGCAACACACGATAAAATTGCTACAACTATTAGAGAACGTTTTGTTAAAGATGCTATTAGTGCCACAATCGTTCCTGCTAGTGCCGTATAAAAGTTTCCCGTTGAATAGAAGATGTAAGGAAAGGTCATTGCCGATAGCACTGCATAAGGAATATAATAAAGTAAACTTAAAAGGTATTGCGATTTGATTTTCTTCCTAAAAAACGCCATTGGGAGAACTCTTATTAAGTAGGTTATTCCCGCCATTGCAAGAACTAGCAAAACCATATATAGATTATCGGGCATCGTCCACCTCCTTTTTCACGGGGAAGAAAAAAGCGGTAATAGAAGCACCAATGAGAGCACTAATTATTATTGCAAAACCTTGTGTAACGTTGTTTTTTAAGAACGGAACAAAAAAGAAAGAGCAACTGATGGCCGAACTTAATAGTATTGATATAACCACCCCTTTAGATTTAATTGCGGGTGGTATTATTATTGCTATAAACATAGAGTAAAGAGCAATACCTAAAGCAGAGGTAATTATTACAGGTAAAATATCTCCGGCAAGTGCACCTAAAAGAGTACCTAGCGTCCAACCTACGTAAGGAAGTGTGGCAACGCCTAAGAAATAATTTTTTCCAATAGTTTTTGGCTTTGCTACAGATACTGCAAAAATTTCGTCGGTAATAAATGCTGAAGTGAGCAAGCGTGCAGGTAAGGTAAAACTGTCGTCGGTTTTTTGAGAAAGGGTTAAACTCATCAGAAAATATCTAGAGTTAATTAACAATTGCGTTAAAATTATTTCAATAAAAGAACCAAGCGAAGCGATAATTTCAAGCCCTGCAAGTTGTCCTGCTGAAGTTAAGTTAGTCATAGAAATAAAAAGCGTAATTAGCATCGGAACGCCAAGCAAACTTGCTTGAACTCCGAACGCAAAAGCAACCGGTAGGTAACCTAGACCTATCGGTAAACCGTCTTTTAATCCATTTTTATAAGTTAAATCAGAAAATACAACTTGTTTCATATTTATCTACTTAAAGTTTATAGTATAATTTTAACATCTTTTCTCTATATAATCAAATAAAGCCGTGCAAATTTCTTGAAAAATTTATAAAAAGAAAGTTTTTCTTTTTTTGCAATCAATATAACATTTTTATTATAATGATATAAAAAATAGATATTATATATATTGATCCACC
>JAZNPL010000008.1:0-34914 GCA_045589615.1 Christensenellaceae bacterium
CCTCGTCAAATTCTTATTTATCGGTAAGTTTATTATATCAAAAAATTATGAATAATTCAAGTTGTTTCGTATTAGGAAAGAAAACTCGGCTTATAATAAGTCGAGTTTTCCTATTTCTTTATGCTAACTTTGAAAAAGCATCCATAGCTCTGCTTGCCGTATCGGGTATAAAGTGACTATATACCTTTAATGTTATGGTAGAATCACTATGTCCCATATACTTACTGACTGTTTGAATTGGTACGTTATTTGATAACAAAAAACTGCAATAAGTATGTCTTAAACCGTGACAAGAAACTTCTTTCAAATTGTTAGCTCTCTCTATCTTTTTAAGCCACGAACTCATAGTGTGTGGGTAAATTGGTGACCTATAAAGATTAACTGCCAAATAGTATTCATCAAGATGTTGCTCAAAATTTGTTATAGCATCGGAAAACCATTTGTAGTAATTTTTCAACTCATCGTATAGTGCATCGGGCATTGGAATATCACGAAGAGAAGTTCTTGTCTTTGGAGTTTTTTCGTACACCCCTACTTCTTTTGATGCAAGCCTATTTCTTCTTACGTGTATCAATCGTTTTTCAAAGTCAATATCAGACCAACGCAAACCGTTTAGCTCTGCGCTACGCACACCTGCATAAAACATTATTTTTATCGGCACACGTTTGAAAATCAAATCTTCGGGTAATTTGTCTAAGACTTTTAAGAACTCTTTCGCTTCTGCAAAAGAAAACACTTCTTTTTCTTCAATTTCTCTCAAACAAGTATTACCACCACCCGTTCCTATTTTAGTTTTGCAAACGGGATTTACCGTTATCCACTCATATCTAACAGCTTCATTGAATAACGTTCTTAACGCTCTTCTATGACCTTTTATTGTTTCAAGTGAATAACCTTTTTCGATGGGTTGTTCTTCAAAATACTCATTAAAGTCCAAGTTATGTATTTTGCAAATGTTTTCCGCAGTTGTCTTTGCGATATTTCCACCCTTGCGTTTTAGAACGTAAGATGAGCATCTTGCTATAACTTTTTCCTTTGCCAAAGCTCTAAAACTGATTGATTTAGGAAATTCCTTTTTTAGCGATACAACCTTTAATTCCTTTTTTTCTGCCGTTATAAACCTATTTAAGAATAGTTGAACGTCACGAACTTTAATTTCGGAAATAGGCTTTTTAGCAAGCCCGATTTCTTCCAAATATTCTTGAAACAGTTGAGTTGTTTGTTTTGCTCGTTGATAATAACTAATAGACAAGTTTGCTTTAATTGCTATCAGCCACTCTTGGGCAAGTTCCGAAAAAGTTAATACTTTATCGTGAATAATGGCTTGCTCTTCTTTGATTTGTTCGCTGATACTTTCTTCAAATTCAGCAGCAATTTTATCCACGTATTTCTTGAACTTCGCCGGAGTTAAATTATCTTCGTTATACACCCTTTTAACATAGAGTTTGGGATTACCTTTTGCATCTTTACCGCTAACCTGAATACGAGCTTTTAGATTGCCTTTTCTATCTTCTTCTATCTTAAAGTAAGCCATTATTTATCTCCTTTTAGTCTTTCATTTTGATATAATTCATCAAGCTTTCCATATCGACTAAAATCTTCGTTCCAACGGTTCGGAACTTAATCTTTTTTTCTTTACACCACAAGCGAATAGTGTACACGCTCACAGCCGTATCGGGGTCTTCTTGACGAATCAAATCTAATGCTTGTTTAATACTTCTAAGCACGTTCTCCTCCTTTTTTGCATAAAAAAGAGAACGCACCGTTCAGATGCGCTCTCTGCATAGTTTTTATAGATTACTTTTGGACTGATTCCTTTAAGGCTTCATATCCCGCATAAATTAAGTCAACCTTACTAATACCGTAAGTTTTAAGAAAAGCTTCGATTTCCTCGCAATCCTCTCTTGGAACGCTTGTACCGAATACCTTTGAAGCTGCTTTTCTTGCTTCTTTATGCGTATCTTCGTATCTACGTCTATTTTCACGCATCGGGGTACTTGCTTTCCTTTCCATATTTACACCTCTTTCTTTAATTAGTTTCTATGAAAAGTATAGCAAATTTAATTGTTTTTGTCAATCGTGTTTATACTACTTTTCGTTATCTCGACGAGCAAATCGCCGTTACTAATATTCCAATTAAAGACATTATTCCGTGTCCTATAATTAGAATACCTGCTAATCCAAACCTAAATACTATACCCACGACGTTTAATACTTTTCTCATAAATTACCTCCGTTAAATCGAATACACAAGTTTATTAAGAATTTCAGTTTCTATAATACCCTTGATTTCGGTTTCACTCTGCAAGTCCTTTATAAAGTCCCCCGTCTTTCTAAACCTTTCGGCATTAGATAGTTTTGCATACATCGTGTCATACAAATCAGCCGCTTGTTTATCAATACCGTGTAAGTATTCGGGGAGCTGTCCAGCAAGAGCAATCAACATTTCGGGTTTGTGTTCCTCAATGTGAATTTTTGCCAAAGAACCATACTTGCCATAAACTTGCTTTTCGGGCTTTACATATTTCTGATATTCCCGAACTTCTTTTATAGTAAGTTCTTCATTGTTTGCCACTCTTTCGAGCAATCTTGTTTTGTTCATAAACTTCTCCTCCTGTTTGGTGATTTTCGTATTAACACGATAACACTTTACTTTGCGTTTGTCAATATTTTTTTGATACTTTTTTCGACTTTTTGCAAAAATTTTTAATTTTTTTTCGTAGTAAGCACTCATATTTCAGAGCGCTCACCACTTTTTATCCTGTTACAAGCACGGCAACACCTTGAACAAGGTAAGGTACTGCTACCAAGATTGCAAATATTACTATAAGACCGATTCCATAATTTACAAGCATTTTCTTTGCTTTTACCTTGTCTTCGTTCTTGTTAGCAATAATAATCGCAATACCCATAGCGATACTCCATACTCCCGCCGTAGCAAGAAAAACCCAAATCATATAAGGACTATACTCATCAAAAATATAAGTCACGTAATTTGAAACTTTTTCATACTGTTCGCCGAGTTCTTGTTCGTAAGAATGTGCGCATACAGTACAAGCATACGTCCTAACGATTTTTCCGTCATCCGTCGTTACATCCATTATTTCGTAATTATGTCCGTGACAAGGTATTACTTCAATTGTTTCATAGTCACACTTTGAACAACCATAATATCTTTCCCCATTCTCTGTACAAGTTGCAGCAAGCAACACGTGCGTTTCAAGAGAATGCCCACTTGGATTTACAATATCAGTTCTATACTCATACTGACAATCAAGACAAATATGTAATACACACCCTTCTTGGTCGCAAGTAACGGGAATATAACTTTCTACATAATCGTGTCCCGTTGCTTTTAACATAGTTGTTTTATAAGTGTCTGCACAGCGAGAACAACATTGACCAATATATCCTTCTTGAATACAAGTAGGCTCGACTCTTATAGGTTCATAGTCGTGTCCAAGAGCATCTACGAAGGTATCATTATAACCTGAACCACAACGAGAACAAATATGGGTTGTATAACCTTTATCTACACAAGTAGGTTGAATAACCTCATCTTCGTAACTATGACCTAATGCAGCAATCGTTTCTACATATTTATAACTACAATCATAACAAGTTTTATATCTTGAACCATTTGCAGTACAAGTAGGTTGAACCGTTGTTCTCCACACACCATATTCGTGTCCGTTTGGAACAACATAATTTTCAATATAGTAATCTTCACACCTTGAACACTTTTGGGTTGTATAACCCCTTGCCGTACAAGTAGGAGCAGTTACTGTTGCAACGTAATTATGCCCGATTGCATCTACATAAGTATCTACATAAGTTGCATTACATTTACTACAAGTGTGAGTGGTATAACCCTGCTCCATACAAGTAGGATTTGTTGCGGTTGCCACATAACTATGTCCGGTTGCTTCAATGGTAGCAGTTTCATACCCACCACAACTTACACAATCCTTTCTTTTAATACCTGTTTCAGTACAAGTTGCTTCTTTCACAACATACCAACTTGCGTATGCGTGTCCGTTTGCAATAACTACGTCGTCGTTATAAGTATCCCCACAACGAGTACACACATAAACGGAATAACCTTCTGACGTACAAGTAGAATCGACAACCTTTGTTACAATGTAGTTATGACCAAGTGAATTAGTAAAATTAGCATTATACGTGTTTCCGCAGTTATCACATTTGTAGGTTGTGTATCCCTGCGCCGTACACGTTGCCTCTACTACCTTATACTCTTTATAAAAGTGGTCTATTGTAAAAGTATATGTAGAAGAACGCTTTGCATCGTTAGTAAGAACAAGCGTATGATTTCCCTCTACACCTATCCAACTTCCGTTTACGTAACTTTCTCCGTTAAGTGTTGCAGTACAATTACTATCGGACCAAATAACGCAAACTTTATTACCATCACTTGCTCTAACAACCGTAGCTATGGGAGCAGCGATATTAAGTGTTACTGAATAAGTTGCCGACTGATTCCCGTAACCGTCAACCGCATAAAACTGATATGTTCCATCTGCTTCCGTCTTTGTAATAATTGCAGACGTGCTTGTTGACTGAACGAAAGAACCGTTTGGCTTTTTATAATATAGAACCGTTCCACCGATATTATCAGAAGCACTTACAGTAAAACCATCATTAAGCGTATCTCCAAAATTGCCTTTTGATATAGAAAGCGTAGGTTTCGTATTATCTAATGAAATAGTGACCGTTGCAGATTGATTATTTACGTTGTCAACGCAATAAAAAGAATACGTTCCATTAGTCGTCAACTGAGTACCATTTGTATATGTACTATAACTACTTGCTCCGGGCATTTTTACGTAAACTGTTTTAATACCCGATGCAGCATCAGAAGCAACGTATTTGATATAACTTGCCGTAGATTTTGCTCCCGAACTTACCGCAGATGTTCCACTATAAAGAACACCCGTAGGGTTTACCGTATCAAGATATATAGTCTTTGTATCCGAGATATTTCCTGCTTTATCAACAGCTCTGAACTTATAAGCTCCATTGCTTGCTGTTGCCGCAATAGTAGTTCCCGAAGTGTAGGTTGCCCAACTTGAAGAAGTAGGTGTCATATATTGAAGATAACTTATACCACTTCCACTATCAGAAGCCGTAAATGAAAATGAATCTTTAATATAGGCACTTGTGATAGATGTTCCACTTGAATTTTTAATAGTTCCCGTTGGTTTTACGCTATCATAATAAACGTAGTAATTCGCTGATTTGTTACTTACTTTATCTATTGCATAAAAACTATATAGCCCATTTAGAGAACCTGCTGAAATAGTTTTTGAAGTTCCTGAAACTAATGAATAGGACGTTGCATTTGGTTCTTTCCAATAGAGTTCCGCAACACCACTAGCTGAATCACTTGCAGATACAGTAAAAGTAGTATTCACATATTTCCCTGTTGTAGATGTAGATGCTCCACTTAACGTAGGAGCAGTAGTATCAACCTTAAAACTAAACGTTGCAATAACTTTTGATGCCCAAGGAATATCTCTGATATTTCCATCTATTGACCATTTTGCCGTTGCCGTATAATTTACATTATAAACGCCGTCAGCTAATGATGAAGCAGAAACGCTTGTTGATGTTGATGAAGCCACCGTAGTCCCCGAACTATTCGTAATCACAAACGAATGTCCATTATTCATTAACGAGTTTGTCTTTATATTTATTGAATTTGAACCAATACATCCACCATTTGCTAAAGTTCCCGTTCCGGACTGTCCTGAACCGTATATTTGAAAGTATATATTAACTTTTTTACTTTCACCATATAAAAGTCCTTCCGTTTGAGAAACGTTTGTACCTGTATATTCCGAAGTCATATTGGTCAAATTGTGTCCTCTCAAATATTCATAGTTAAACGATATTTTATATAATGGTGTTGTAGCAGCATAAGCGCTTTTTGTTTCAATGTTGCCATAAAATATTCCAAAACTTAAACATAGAGCAAACACTACGGAAAGTATAATCAATTTTACTGATTTTTTTGTTTGAATCTTCATTTAATTCCTCCTTTATTTATTTTTTTGCTCATCATAGAGCGTTTTGGCGTATTCGCCCGATATAATTCGTACATTAGACCTCAATTCCGTTGAACCAATGAAGAACGCTTGTCCCGTTACTGCGGAAATAATCATTCTTTGTTCATCATCATTAAAGCTATCTCCCGCCTTGTAAACGTCAAGAACGTCTTTCATATCGGGAGCAGACAGTTTGAAAATAAACGTGTACTGACTATTTTTAATAATCGCACTTGTTTTTCCTCGTAATTCTTCGTTAGCGTTCCAATCGGCTATATTCTGCGTTGCCGGAATAAACGAACCACCGTATTTACGAATACGTTTACTCATTGAATAGAAGAAATCCAAAGCAATAGGAAATTTAGGGTCTATGTATAAATGGGCTTCGTCTGCCACAATCATTGTTCGTAGATTATGCCCGTTTTTATTAAGTTCTCTCGCATTTATAACTTCCTGCTCTATAAATCTAAAAACAAGAAGCATTTGTGCGTTAGCCACTACGTTATTCTTATTTGCGAATAACGATTGAAAATTAAAGTCGATAATGTCCGCATCAACGGAAAGCGTTGATGGAGCGTTCCAAATATCGCTATATCTACCATTTACAAACTTTTGAAGATAAAGTTCAGCCGTTCTCATATCTCTGAGTGTTAAACTGTCAAGCATTGTTTTATCCTTTTCTTGTAACGCTGCAAGCAAATCAGTAAACAATGGAAAATCTTCCGGTTTAAGATTTGTGCAGTCGGTAGTTTCGGTTATTCCTTTTCTTTCATAGGCTTCAATTACCAAGTTATTGATAAGCTCAATAACGTCAGAAGAAGCACCTACAAGAACTATCTTTAAGAACGATTCAAGCATTTTCAAATGAGTGTTAAACGTTACAACGGGGTCTGCTGCATTTCCATCTTCAGTTAAAACCTTATATATATGGAAAGGGTTTATGCGACCTTCTTTTGCATTACCAACGTCAATAATATTCCCCGAAAGATTTCTTGATAAGGTAAGATATTCTGCTTCCGGATCTAAAATAATTACTCTCGTATCGTTAGCCCATTCGTTAAGAATAAGGTTCTTTAAGAAGTATGATTTACCCGAACCCGATTTACCGATAATAAAACCATTAGAATTTTGATAAAGGTTTCCTCGTTTCCAAATGTTGAAAATAAACGGATAACCATTGCTTTTATTCTCTCCAAGTTGAACACCACCCTCGTCCATCACAAATATTCTGACAAACGGGAACACAGCCGCAAGAGATGAACTGTTTATTCCACGTTCATAGTTTGAAAGCGTAGAAGTTGGTGAAATGTTCGCAGACTTAAAGCCTTCAACCTGCAAGCCGTAAAGCGTTGACGGTTTGAAATTACCCGTCATCATTGAACGGCGCACTTTCTTTTTATAGTTTTCATCTGCAAGATAGTTGTATGCCGTGACCGTAAGAGTAACGTCGAACAAAGACTCGTTTTCAGTTTGCAAACTATCAAGTAAAGCGTGCATTGTTTCCCTGTGGGTTTCTGCACTATTTGCTTCACTTGCTTTTTCTGAAAGAATTTGCTTTGTTTCCATTTCGCCTATAACCTTGTCAATACGTCTAATTGCCTTAAACTTATCTACGGGTTTGATATGCATTACAACTTTTGTATTCGGTATATTAAATAGTTCTGAACCCCAAGCGTTTTTAACACGCAAAGGATAATCCGCCACCGCCAAAACCGATGCTTGCGTTCCGTCAATCGTGTATTGATTTGACTTAAACTCTACTTCCTTTGGAATTACCCATTCCAAAAGTTGTTCATCGGGAATATCCCACGCTTCACGTTCATCGAAGTTGCGAGAATAACTGTATTTTAAGAAGATTGCTGTATCTCTTCTTCCTAAAATCTTTGTATTTAACCCACACTTATTGATTTCAGAAGCTATGTTTACGGTTATATTTTCAAGGTCGAGTTCGTTTCGCCCGTAAACCACAACGTAATAGTCGGAAATGTACTGTTTGCGAATATTATTAAGTTTGTCAATTCTATCAATACGTTCTTGCAAGATATTTCTTTTGATATTTATAATGTTTTCGGACTCATTACTTTCTTTTAGAGCTGAAAGCCTTTCAAACAGTTCTTCCGAAAAACCGTCAAGTGTAACCGGTCTATCAATCTTTACTATGTCTGCCATTTGTGTTCCATCAAGGAATTTTAAGGCATTTGAAAGATAGTTGATGTCAATATTTTGTTGAACAATATCTTCAATACCGAAGTTTTTTTGACCTAATTTTACAACTCTGCCAAAATAGCCGTTATTGTATTCAATTAAGCCATTATCCTTAATATTTTTAAGGTTTATAAGCGTATCAATACGTTCTTTTTCTTTTGGAGCATCTTTGGTATATTTCTTCTTTGTAGTGAGAAACTTTATGTTCTCAAAAATCAATGAATATAAAATACCATCAGACGTAGGCATAAACATAATTACGGCAATCAATCCCATAAATATTGCCAATCCCCAATTTCCTGCCGTTACTGCTACGAATACAATAGCGAACACAACAAGAGCTACAAGAATATCGGGCATAGAATAACATTTCCATACCGTATTCTTTACTTTAATTTTTTTAGGAATTATTCTCATTTTCGTTTCCTCCATCACTTTGTTCTCCTGACGTATTAGAATTTCCCAAATCCTTATCTTCGGAGAATTTATCTGTTTCATCATTTCCTTTTTTGTCTTTTGATGCTTTGATTTTCCCTGAAATTCCTTTACCAATATGAGTTGCTCCACGTATGAGTTTAAATGCAGCACCAAACGTCATAGCACCTGCAATACGTCCACCATAGAAGGCACTATGTAAGAAACTTCCTCCGGCGTGCATATCGTCTGCTTGACCAAATAATCTTGCAAACAAGTTTTGTCCTGCGGGAATTACCATTGCACCGCCAATAATCATAAATATTAAGAACATTGAGTTCCCAAAACTGCCAACTCCATCAACGTGCATTTTTGATAGTAACGGCAATAACAAAACAAAAATATTTACCGAGAACACAGTTCCGTATGCAAGAATTATTTTTGTAATAAACGTTTCTCTCCACACCTTAAATCTTGCCCCATCATCAAGTGGCAACGTAGCCATTGATACGGGCATAACTATATACATAAGAACAATTTCATAAATTCTCTTTGCTAAATTTATAATTGCAACAACCATTGCAATCATAAGAGCAATAGATGCTATCATTGACGGCAAATATAAGAACGAATTAGGATTTATCATACCGTTACATTTCCACGACGTAGGCCAAATGCCAAAGACAGTTGCATTATAGTCGCCCATAATTTTAGAAACACTACAACTTGTTATATCTACTTCGCTCATAGAATAACCGTTAATCCATTCGCCGGCACAAGCGTTAAACAACGCATTAGAAAGTTTGGTCGTGTTTCCTATTTGGAATATCTCTGCAACAAGAGTTAAAATAGAGTTCGCAATTAGAATACCTAAAATTACAACCACTAACATTGCCATCGTTCCGAGCAAGGAAAGACCAACCTTCCCTATAATAGACGAAACGTTTCTATTGTTAGCTATCATATTTTTAACAAGGGCAACAATGCCGAATATACAAGTTAGACCAACAGCTAATATAAACACACACCAAAATATTATGCCTACCGTAGCATCTCCAACAAGATACTCAATAATATTGACCTTTTGTCCACTAACCGTTACATCGGTAATTCCTGCTATTGCAGAAAAGATTTCCATTATTCCGTCAATTAAGCGAAGAAACCATAGAAAAAGTAGCATTATAAGTTCTTGAAAAAATATAAGCATTTTTTACCCTCGCTTTTTATTTTTTAATAAAAAGGCGGCAAGAACAAGCCTTACCGCCTTTCCTTTTTAAGCATTAGCGTTTATTATGCGCCGATGCCAACCCAAGCAGACAAGCCTTCGATGAGAAGCGGTGCGCCCATTGCGACAACGAAAATGATAACGATACCAATGATAAGGTTCTTTACCATATCTCTTGCGTTAATCTTTTCTTCGTTTTTGTGTGCAATAGCAATTCTAATACCTACGTATGCGCCCCACACAACGACAACTGCCGCAAGTGCAAGTACAATGTAAATCCAAAAGCTATCCATAAGGACAGAGAGTTTTGATACAATTTCAGCTAAACTACCATTAAGGGTAGGTGTAGTTACAGTGTTATCCATATATGTATTCCTCCTTCCTTATTAAACTCCGGGAACAGTAGCAGTAGTGCCAACCCAAGCAGACAAGCCTTCGATGAGAAGTGGTGCGCCGACTGCAATTACGAACATAATAACGATACCGATAATAAGGCTTTTTACCATATCACGAGAGTTAATCTTATCTTCGTTTTTGTGTGCGATTGCGATTTTGATACCTACGTATGCACCCCATACAACGACAACTGCCGCCATAGCGAGTACAATGTAAATCCAAAAGCTGTTCATAAGTTCGTTAAGTTTGGTTACGATGCCACCCAAGCTTTCATTAAGGGTAGCTGCTGCAAGTAAATTAGTCATAATAATTATTTATCTCCTTTTTCTTTTTTATTTTTAGATTTTTTATTTTTGATAATGATAATAGTTGCAAGTCCACCGATACCGAGAATAGCAAAAATGCCAATCAAGATAGGAAACAAGTTAGTGCTTTTATTTGCTTCTTTGTTATTTTTATCTGTATTATCGGGTTCAGTAGGTTGATTATCTTCTACGGGTTTTTCGGGTTCAGTAGATTCGCCCGGTACGTCAGGTTTATCCGTATTGTCGGGAACTTCGGGTTCATTAGGTTCAACGGGATTTTCAGGTTCGATAGGGTTGTTTGGAATTTCAACTTTGTTTTTGATTTCAAACATTCCCACTACACCACCATCTTCTCTAATTGCAAGAACGAAATAATCATCGTTCATTTCCGAAAAGTCAACCACACCGTTTTCATCAAAATTCATTACAACAGTATTTTCAACACTATCGGTAACAAATAACTGAATAACACCTTCGTACTTATCGCCACACTCACAATTACAAGTAGCAGTCAAGATTTTTGTTTCTTCGTTATACTCATAAGTGAATACATATTCGTGGGCGATTTCTTCGGGTTGTTCGGGTTCTACCACTTCGCCGTTATCGCCGTTGTCGGGGTTTTCAGGCTCTATGGGTTCACTTGGAACAACGGGTTCACTTGGTTCGATAGGCTCTTCGGGAATTTGTGTATAACCGTTATCTCCACTCGTTACAAAATCAGAGAGATAACTATAATCACATACCTTACATTGATGTTTCGTATAACCAACGCTATCTTCCGTAGCTTCTACCATAGTGCTTTCAAAATCATGTCCCGTAGGTGCAACATATTCCGTTACGTATCTATCCCCACAATCGGAGCAAAGATGAACGGTGAATCCATACGAAACACAAGTAGGTGCAACTACGCTCGTTTGATGATTATGTCCTTTGGCTTCTACGATATTATCTTCGTAAGAATGACCGCAAACTTCACAAGTGAAAACAGTATAACCACCTTCCGTACAAGTTGCTTCAATTACGTCTAACAAGAAAGCGTGTCCTTCAGGTTGAATCACGTTATCTACGTAAAAATCGTTACAAATCGTACAAGTATGAGTTGTGTATCCTGCCGTAGTGCAAGTAGGTTGTACAATCGTACTTTCGTAATTATGCCTTAATGCTTCTACGTAATTATCTGCATATTCATAGCCACACTTATTACAAAAATGTGATGTATAACCTTTATGGGTGCAAGTAGGTTCTACCAATACGTCGGTAAAATTGTGTCCTTCTTCATCAACGTAATTATCACGGTAATTATCTCCGCAAAGGCTACAGGTATATTCCGTATAACCCTTTTCCGTACAAGAAGAAGCAACAACAAAAGTATCGTATTCGTGCGAACAAACTTGATTTGCTTCGGCGGCAAAAGCAGTATTACCATCGGTAAATCCCATCATTGCCGTACCACCTACAATCAGCAAGGCAAAAGCCAAGCCAAGATGTAGGATTTTTCTTTTAGTCTTTTTCAATTTATATCCTCCTTTTTTACTTTGTTGCGCTTGCTTGTAAATCTTCAAGCTCTTTTGTCTTTCTCGAAATAAAGTCAGCCATATTACGGATACGAAAAGCGTCGCTTTGGTTGTATTCATCCATAATTGAATATAGGAATAAAGCTTTGTTTTCAAGAGCTAACGATAGAACCGTTTTTGAATCTCTTCCCGCAAGTATTGCCACGAAGTCATTCAACTTTTTGTGAATTTCATCATTTATGGCAATCCATTTACGGTCTAATGCTTCTAACTTTAACGCTTTTTCTTCCTCCAACCTTTCCGCTTTATTATCAGCTTCTTCTATGGCATCAAGTAGCTTATCCTCGATACTTTGTCCTTTACTGTCAATATCAAAGACGTATTCGCTCTTATCGAAAAGAACGGCTTCACGCTTGGATATATCCGCCTTACCCTCTTTGAAATAAATCTTTTTCAGTTCATAAGAAGGAGTGAATACAGTCCAAATAGGTTCATAGCCACGAACGGAAACGATTGCATCGCCCTTTTCATCACCATTTAATCGTTCCAACATACCGACTGTTATTAGCGGTTGGTTAGAAGCACCGGTGTTACTTGATGCAGGGTTTTCAGCGTTAGTGTTTACGGAAAAGTTTTTAATCTTCTTTTGTCCGCAAAGCTCTGAAAACTCTTTTCTCGTTTCGCTATCATCTGAACCAATGAAGATTTTTACGTTACAGTTGGTCTTGATAATATCGCCTATATCTTTTCCGTATTTAGCTGTGAGCTGTGAAAAGCTCTGTAAAACGAATAGGAAGCGAATACCACGTGAACGGGCAACCGTTACCATACCTTCGACGTTCTCAAATTTAGGCAAATTACCAAACTCGTCCAAAATGAAATACGTATTTCTCTTCAAAATTGCCGTGTCTTTTTGATTACGGCGTAGGTTCAGGTTCGCCTTTTCTACAAGTTCTTTATACATCTGAGTAATGAACAACGTTACGAAACGGTGTCTTGTAAAACGTTCATCGGGAACAATAATAAAGACTGCGTTTGGCTCTTCGTCCATATTTACGATGTCAAGGTCGTTCTCGCTTGTAAGCGACAAAATACCATCGTCAGAAAGCTGTTGCATATAGCTGTTTACTTCTGAAAGATAACTCGTGAGCGTTTTATCCGACGTGATTAAAACGGTGTTTACAAGTCCTCTTACCTTTGAGAACTCATCCCTGCCTTCAAGCAGATACTCTCGTAATTGTGTAGTGTCCTCTGAACAATATTTAGTTATGTTGTGATAGATGTTGAAAAGTAAAAGTTGTTTCTCATCTATCTTTCCCTTAATACAGTCCTCACAAAAAGCAAGCACTAACCCAAAGATAAGATTTCTTGCACCTTCTTCCCACGTAGGTTGGTCACGGTTTTGTACGGGGCATAACGTATATACCAAGTCCATTGCGTTCTCGTATATTTCGTCTTTTAGTTCTTGAACTCTCGTTCTCGCATCACGGTAAGAAAGGAAAACTTCTCCTGCCCCATAATACTTACCGTCACGATTTTCACAGTTGTTTTCAAGCTCTTTAACAAGCCTTATTCTACGAATTAAAACATTCATAGGATTCCAACGTGCAGATGAGTAAGGTTCACGCAAATCAAGCACGGAAATTTTATAACCTTCCTTTTCAAGATGTTTTGCGTGTTTCTCATACAGTTCCTTTTTCGGGTCGGATATTACCAAACTCGGCTTTCCAACACTCTTTGCTAATACCGATATGTTTTGGTCAACAAATCCTGTCGTTTTACCCGAACCCGTCGTACCAACGATTAGAGCGTGAAGTTGGCTTGTCGTGATAATTTCAACGTCGTTTTTGCCTTTCTTTTCTGCTCCAATAACAATACCGTCGTTCTTTTTCGCCACACCGTCCCAATCCATTACGGAAAACTCTTTCATTTTCTTCAACTTCTTAACGGTTAGCCACTCGGTATCTTCAAGGTCATTTTCGTTCATAGCGATATTTTGAGCATCAACACGGTACATAAGTAGAAACGCCACTAAAATAAGTCCATCTATAACACCGTTAATCAGCCAAAAGTTCCTTTCTTGAACGATACTGCCAATACTCTCATAACCGAAATAGGCGAATAAGCTCATCACGCCAACAAATATCAAGGCAAAGATAAAAGTCCATATTACTATGCCTGCTTTATGAGATTTCTTTTTTTTGTGCTTTATTGCTTGATTTCTCACTTTTTATAAAAATCCCCCTTTCTATTGTTGTATTGTGCTTCTTGCTCTTGACGTAGCTTTTCTTGTTTCATTTCTTCTTCAATTACCTGCAAACGGTTGGAGAAGTCACGTTCAAATAAACGAAACTCTCTACCGATGGAGTTAAAAAACTTATTAAAGTGCTTTGTAAGAGCAATTTTTGACATCGCCAATTTGCGTTTGAGTCTGTTGTCGTTAGCCTTGTACTTTACGTTTTTGTTTCGCTCATAGTATTCAGGTCTTATAAACTTTGCGAGATTCAAAACTAAATTACCTTGTCTGCGTTTATAATCTGCTTCGATTTCTTCCACTATTTTTATGTGGCTTTCATCTATCTTGTGGTGATACTTTGGAAGTTCCTTTTCAACGACTTCCGGGTTTGATTTACCTACCGAGAAAGCATACGGATTACCGCAGATGTTCGATATGATTTTCTTTTTCTCGTCAAGAGTTCGGTAAAAATCCAAATCGGCTTTACGAGCTTCTTTGTCGTAGTCAAGAATAAGCTTAACGATTTCATCTACCCGCCCACGAAACTTTTCCATATCTTTACTGCCATAAGAAAGTCGCCCCGTTTTCGGAAGTGCCTTTGCAAGCGATAGAATTTTTTCTTCAATATCTTCACGGCTTGACATAGCAGTTTTGATAGCAGTCATTTCCCTTAATCTTTGTAACGATTTATCCCTTGCTTGATACAAAGCACCCTTATCCTCACCGACAAACAATCCAAGTCTAACGAAGGCATTGTCGATAGCTTCTCTCGAAATTTTCCCTTTCGGTCTATATTCGGTTTTGTTTTTGTATTTTGGTTCTTTCTCCCAAAACACAAAATGGATATGCAAGTGGTGTGGTCTATCCAAGTGCAATGCACACATAAGGTCAATATTTTTTTCTCCAAGATGTGCTTCCTTGAAAAACGTGGGGAACACACTCTTTACAAGATGGATACATTTTTCAGGGGTATCTATTTTTGGCGAATCTTCTTCACTCAAAGAAATAAACCCGTGCCACAAGTTGCCCTTGTTTTCCTGCGCTCGTTTCTTCATAGCTTCGACTTCTTCCTTACCAATCATTCCGTTATGATTGAACACTCCCGTATTCTTTTGTAAATATTCAAGAGCCGTTTTCTTTCCTGAACGTTTACCTTCCGTCATTATGTATTTATAGATGTTTTCACTTCCACTCATATCATAGAAAGCTCGCTCTCTTTGATTTGCTTCAACCTCTTTTGCCGTTGCGTTTTTACCCAAACGATACGGTGTATATTTAAGGTCGAAAATAATAGGTTGGTTACTGATAGTTCATTACCTCCTTTTCATTTCTCTTAATCGTCTTTGGATACGAGTTTCATAATCCGACAAGTAAAGCGGTGTTTCTCTATATGCCCCATCTTCCAACTTGTCCGCCCTAACGTTCTTTCCGTAGAGCAAATCAATCTTGGCGTTTAGGAGCGATGAAACAACAGACTTGGTTATATTTGAATTGAGAACAAGTTCTTCAAGCAATCGAATAATTTCTTCAAGTTGTCTATCATCAATAGTTTCAACAACTACTCGTGGGTTGCTTGTCGGCACGAAGTTAGGGACTTGATTTTCCAACTCTATCTCTTCTCCAAACTCTGCTTTGAGAAGTAATGGCAGTCCGTAATCTAACGCATCATTAGCTATCTTGTTAAAGCTGTTTTTATATTTTGGAAGTTGTTCCAAACGCTCTACTATAAGCCAATTATCATCGTTTAAAAGACGGATATATTTGTTGCCCCTCTTATTCTTATCAAGACATTTTCTTCCCATTTAATCCTCCTAAAATCGGGTTTCCCGATTGTTCGCACACCGTTTGGGGTGTGCATTAGAATTGGCAAAAATCGTTCGATTTTGGCAATTCTCTTTACCTGCTTCTCATTTTGCCCTCTTTTCGGAAATTTTTGAGTTGGGTACTTTGTTTGTTTCTTCGGGATTTTCTACGTCGCTAAATATATTTTTGAACATATCATTGACCATTTCGCCACCGATAATTGCTCGTGCAATGCACGGGCCGAGATTATCGTTCTCTTTGCGAATCATCTGACTTTTTACGCCACCGACCTTGCCTGTTTCTCTAAAAAACTTGTCGTACTCAAACGAGTTTTTCATAAGCTCAAACACGCTCTTTACAAGAGTGTCTTTACCGTTATATTCCTCGTTGTTAAAGTTGTACGCACAAATTGCTTTGTAAAGTTCACCCGATTGCGTGTCGGTCATATTCTTCACGACAATGCCATCAATTTCTCTTACCTTAAAATTTTTTTCTTTCATTAATTTCTCCTTTATTTTTGATTTTTATATTCCTATTCAACCAATAAAAATTGAAGATACGTTCACGTACCAACGCCTATCTTTTATATTTTTAATCTTCACATTTTCGGGTTTCGTTTTTTTCTCTCCGAATTTATAAAGGCTGTTATAATAAACGGTACTCTACTGTGAAATCGGTATTGCTTCTTGCTGTTTATATCCCATTTAATCGGGTGTAGTAACGGATAATTGGTATTACGGAAATGTTCTATTCTTTGCTTGTTGCTTGGTATAAATCAACCACTCTTTCCTTAAATTTCCGAAGTTTAACATATTGTTCTTTGCACCTTTTAAGCGACAAAACGACCTTCCGTTTTTATACTCTTCACATCTAAAATCTTTTTCGATTGAATTAAATATTTATTTTTTATCGTCCATATTAGGCAGCAAACACTCATTATTAAGAATAAAATGTTTGCTACCATTAGGACTAAAAGTAGGCTTCCACGCTTTATTATGTCTTTGCATTTAAGCCTTGTTTGCCTTTGCCCAAAGTAGGAACAATAGGCTTTGTTTCTCCCTTTATTCGCTCAACGAACTTAATAGATTGTTCTGCCATTTGCTCATAAAAAGAGTTTGGTTTTGCATCTCTAAACTGTCCCGAAGATTTGAAAATTCGCATAAGTTGGTCCTTGTCGCCATTGCAAAACATTGCAAGTCGGCTCATCAAAGAACGCTCGTCCTTTTCTTCGTTTCCGAGAACGGAAACACCGTGATACAGTTGAGAAAACTTTTCGCCATTTTTGGTTTTACTTGCCCTTTCGACAACATCTCTATCTCCCATTCTTGTAAGAGTTTCAACGCCACGTTCAGACATATCTATCTTCATTGCCGTAGTAGGCAAAGCCCTTGCTGCTATCTCACTTGGACGTATAAATTTTTCCGATTGTTCTTCTTTGATTTCTTCGCTCTTGGCTCTTTCAATGCTGTGTGCTTGAAGCTCTTCATAGGAACACTCTTCAAATTCTTTATCTGCCCAAAACGGAAGTTCTTGCATCTTTTCAAATTCAGTCATAAGTGCTTCACGGCTTGCAAAACCATAACTCAAACCGAGTGCAACCTGACCGTATGGAGCAACCATATATACCTTATATACTTCCTCTCCATAAGCATTTTCTTCTTGTTTAATGGCGTAATGCTCAATCGCCTTTTTCTTATTTGCTTCGTTTGCTTTTTCCTTTTCTGCTACAAACTTTGCAATCTTTTCTGCATCGGCAATAGCCGTAAACAAAGCGTTGGGGTCGTCTTTAATTTTTTCTTTCCAAGCAGATATGTAAGCACTATTGTTTCGCTTGTGTTCTTCGTCCACTTGAATTTCAAGGTCTTGTTCAATGAACATAGAAGCAATTTCTGCTCGTAGCTCTTCAATCGCATAATTAGACGTTCCAAAAAGATTTTTAATATCACGGTTAAGTCTTGTTTCGTGTCCCGTAGAGTGTCCAAGCTCGTGAAGAGCCGTAGCATAAAACTCTTGCATAGAAAAGAATTTCTCTCTATCAGGCAAGTGTATTTCATCTGCCGATACACGATAGTAAGCATCTTGCCCACCATATATAATCTTCGCTTCGTTTTCGCTCCAATAGGTTAAAAGATTTTCTACCCTTTCTACCTTATCGTTAGCGTTAATCTCACGCTTTTCAATAGCGGGAATACCCTCGATAACGTCACCGTTGAATACGGTGTAATACTTTCGGATAGGTCTAACGTGGTCTTTAATATAATCTTCCTTTTCTTCTGCCGTAAGTCCGTCAAGCACCTTTCTATCAAAAGGTTTGCCCGTTTCCTTATCTCGCATTTCAAAGTATTCGATTGATACGCCTGCACCTTTGCCAAGACTTTTACCTTCTTCGTCCGTTTTGAAAGTCCAATTTTTCTCTTTCATTTGATTGAACGTCACCCATCGGGGATCTGAATACTGTCTTTGCATTGATATAACGCTCAAAAGGAAGTTGTTTACACCACGATACTTTTTGCCCGTAATAGCTGATTCAGGAACGCCCGGCATACTCCAACCGGGTTGCCACAAACCCACTCCACTTTCAAGATTCTTGATAACCTCATCAACGATTTGTTTTCGTTGCGGAGTTAGTTTTTCGTAAGCTCTATTTCTCTCCTTTTCTTCCAAAGTGAATTGTCACCTCCTCTTCAATCACAGGTTTCCCCATATCCATACCGTTGTCATCGGTATCATAAACTTCTTCAAATTCGTACCCATCGGGAACAAAAAGATTTATAGGGGTATCTCTAATATTCTCACTTTTCATAAATTCTCCTTAACGTTTACCAAAACTCGAACCCGAATTGTTTACAGGCGGTTTCTTTGCAATATTATTGTTCGACGTGTTTGGCTGAAATCGTCCCGACGTATCCTTAATTGCTTTGATTGCCGTACCTTCATAATAATCGGGAGATTTATCAGGAC
Source organism: Christensenellaceae bacterium (assembly GCA_045589615.1). Taxonomy (GTDB): domain Bacteria; phylum Bacillota; class Clostridia; order Christensenellales; family Borkfalkiaceae; genus UBA1259. The sequence continues at coordinate 19,125 of JAZNPL010000008.1, forward strand.
GGAACAAGCCACTCGTTGCAAAAATGCGGAGCATTTGTTCTTTATCTCCGTTACACCAAAAGGCAAGTCGGTTCATAAGCGACATATCGGAATTGCTATGGTTATTTTGCAAGTCTTGTCCATTATAAAGTGCCTTAAAAGTTTCGCAGTGTTTAGCTTTACAAGCCTTTTCCACCACGTCACGGTCAGACATAGATGAAAGTCCCTCAACGCCTTTACCCACTCCACTAAAAGCAGTTCGCCTATCGCATTTACTTTCAATAAGAGCTTTCATATCGGGTTTATCAAAGCTTTCAAAACGTTGATAGCCTGCGCCGTCGCCCGTCATTGCGATAAAGTGAGATTTTTGGTAAAATTCCATATCTCCGTCCTTTGAAAAAGTCCTTACGTCCATACCGTTTGTCGTACCAAAGAAATGCAACCCTTTCCCACTCAAAGAAGTTTCTATATACGTTTTTCCGCATTTTCTCATCACTTCTTTTGCAAGGTCGGTATAATTGCCGTCCTTGTCTATGCACTTATCCAAGTCGATACAGCAGATATTGTCTTTACCGTCAAGAGCGTAGGCAAGCGTTACACCGCCGTTTTCCTTTGCATATTCACACGCAGAGTTGTAGTCCGTCCACGTAGAAGAATCGTCACTTCTTGCAAACTTACCCGTATGACAATCAACAAGATATTTTTCAAGTCGCCCCGTTTCTTCGTTTTCTTTCGTTCTTACGATTACCCAATTTGGTCGGTTCTTCATCTCTTCGGGAATTGCTTTATCAAGCAGTTCCTTTCTTTGAGAGAACTTGTCCGTTTTTGTTTCGCTCGGCTTTTGATAGGTCTTAATACCTTTGCCGTCCACTTCCTTTACAAACTCGTCAACACTCAACTCGTTTTCTTCTCCGCTTTGATTATCTTTAAGTCTTATGGTAAAGTCAGGTGGAAGTTTAAGCGTTACTTCTTCATCGGATATTTCAACCATACCGTTTGGAACGTAGAACACGCACCCCTCGTAATTGCCGTCCGGCATACGCATAAGCGTTGACTTTTCGTACTGTGCAATCTTTAAGTTTTCGGCAAGCTTTACACTCTTCCAATCGTTTTTACTTTCACTTTCTTTCGATGTTTTTTCGCCATTTTCTCTCGGTGGGTATTCTAAATCGTCTGTATCGTGCATATCATCATAGATTTGTCTTGCTGATAGCTCAACTTCGTTGTCCGTATTCCTTTCTTTTGCCTTTACGACAAAATCTTCGGGAAGTCGCATCATAATTCTGCCTTCTTCCGTTGCCTTATCTTCTTCTAAAAAGGCATTAGGCAAATAGAACGAATAACCCGCATATTCGGAATTATTAGGAAGAGCGAAGATTGAAGATTTTTCATACATACCTCGTAGTGCATCTCTCGGCACGGAAATTTCTATTCGGTTTTCGTTCTTTTCTTCTCTCGGATAGTCTTTATCGGACGTTCCGTGAACAATATCCTTAAATTCCTCTGCCGTAATATTTATTTCTCCGTTTTTATTGCTCAAAGTAATCGTTTCATTTTCGGCATAAAGAAGTTCAAAACACATCTCTCTTCCGTCACTTTGCATATCTACAAGTTGTGTAGAATCTTTTACTTTGCTCTTAAAAACATTGTAGGTATAATCGCCATATTTTCCGTTAGGCGGCATTTTCATAAACAAATGCTTTGGCATTTCCTTAATCATTGCGTTATGAGAAACTTTGACGGTTATCCATTTCTTTTTTTGATTTTCGTTTTCTGGCATATTGCCCTCCTTATCTAAATTTTCCTTAAATTCTTTTACGTATTTGCGATAGCTTGTGATATATCCATCAAGAACCGCAGGGTGTGACGTAATCACAAAATTATGTCTATCTTCTTTACTGTTGTTAATCGTAAAGTTTTTAGCCCACTCTTTATTTTCAGGACTAAATCGTCCATCGTGTTCCAACCATTGAACTGTATTTGCAAAAACATAGTTCATACGTTCTTCACCGTATAAAGCATAAAGTTTCGGTATATTGTCAGTTTTTAAGTGTGTGCCGTCAAAATTGTTTGTAATATCTTTTTCAACGTCGTACATACAGTCAAAATTAACCATAAATGCTTCTAACGGCATTTTCTTGTTGAACGAAGCTCTCATTGCAAATCTTGCTTCTTCTTCGCCAAGATTAAGCTCGGCTTCATCTATATCTCGACCAATTTTTAAGAACGTTATATTATTCGCTTCTAATGCTTCTTGCGACATATAGCAAACCGGCGCTGCGATTATATAATCGTCTGCTTGTTCTTTAATTCTCGGCTCGTCATAGTCGGTAGAAAGTTTGTCTTTGAAATAATAGAACGCCGTATCTTTTTCATCTTTGCCAAAATATAAAAAGTCCTCACTTTTTTCGCTTACAATGTCTTTATAGTAGTAATCACAGTATTGACCAATAAAGAGAACTGCTTCTTCTCCCGTTTCTACACTTGCACCATCTGCGCCTAAAAAATCATCATAAAGTTGTTGCAGTATGCCATTATCTTTTTCTTGATATAAGGCTTTGAATTGTGCATCGGTAAAATCGTAGCCATTGATTGTATCTAACAACTCCGTCTTAATATGAATTTCATAGTTCTTTTGGAACACCTCGAAAGGCTCTTTTTTCAAAAGGTTTTCTTGAAATTCCAAAAACTCTTTTTCAACCGTATCTCTAACGGCTTGCTTATAATCAATCTCTTCTTCAGGTTCTTCAAATTGCTTCATATATCTATCAAAAGCCTTTGAATAATGCTCGTAATTTTCTCCACCTATGGTTTTTAAGAACTCTTCGTCGAATTGCCATAACGGATATTTTACATAGTCGGTTTGGCGAGATAATCCCGTATCTTTAGCAATGCCTTGTTCAAGAAGTTGGGAAGCAAATGGACAATTATTTACGTCTATATAAGCCGTATTTTTCATCCCTATAAACTCTCCAAAAGAAGTTGTTAAAGTCGCAAAAGGTTCTCTATATTCTCGTCCGTCTATCACGCTTATTGAATTTAATTGAATTGCAATATTTTCCATATCCCTTCCATTAAAATCACTAACGTCATACAAACCAAACGTAGGCTCAACTATCGTTTCTCCATCAAAATCTTTTACGATAAAACGTGGTCTTTGAATAACAGGGTGAATTTCTGCTTTTGTCTTTTTTGCGTATCGAATAACATCTGAAACTATTGTTTGCTCTACACCGTATCCATCGTTGACTTGATAATCAGGATTAAGAGTAATTACGTCATTTAATAAGAACTCATACAAATCTTTGCCTTTCCAAACGTTGTTATCTTCATCGGTAGCAACAATGGTGTCATAATCGTCCAAAGATAGCTCTATTCCGTCTAATTTACAAGCATCCAAAAATTTTTGAACTGTTATAATTTCCGTACTTTCTTCTATCTTTGCGGCTTTATAAAATTCGTATAATTCGTCCTTACAAAAGCTTTCTATCAAGTAAGCGGTATCGCCATAAGTGCTAACGTTGAAATATTCGCCATCACTAAACTTTTCGTAAATGTCATTGACTAAATTTCCTTTATGTTGATATAGGACTTTGAAATAAATGTCATCCAAATTTTCCCCAAAACAAATAACGCTTGAAATCTCATCTTTCACGTAGGTTTCGTGGCTTTTTGCAAAGACTTCATTAGGCGGTTGTTTTAATAGTTCTTCTTTATAGTCGTTAAACTCTTTTGCAACACGCTCCATTACTCGTTTTTTGTAATCAACATCAATGCCAAGAAAATCAATCGTTTCCTCAACTGTCATACCGTCCATAGCTTCATCAAGAGCTTTATCTACGTCAATATAATGTTCGCCCATAAGTAATGGCTTAAGGGTTGTTTCCCCAAATAAGTCATACCAATAGTCGAACTCTTCGCCCGTTGCCCCCTCTGCCCACTCGGATTCTTCAAAGAACGATTTAAGTTCCGTGATAATCTCATCAGCGTTATCTTCGTTGTCAAGTTCGCCAAGCGGTTTCCCGTCCATTTCTTTTTCAAGATGGTGTTCTTTAATTCCGTCTAAAACAAACTCTTTTAATCTCCAACGTTTAGCAATTTCGTTTGCGTGGTCTTTGAGTTCTTCGGGTTCAATGTTGTCTGCAATAGCTCTTGCAACGTCGTTTTCATTCCAACCGTAATAGAGAAGAATATCGTCGTTATTGATACGCTTTGTAAATTCTTCTAATAGTTTAGGAACATATTCTTTTTGTTTTTCGATAGATGGTTTCTCAACGTCTTGGAAAAATTTACTTAACTCGTGTTGTTCAAGGAAATTGTTTTCGATAAAAGGTTCAATGAATTTTGCATCAACGTAAGACATTTCTTCGGTTGCAACATACTCACTTGCATCACTCAAAGCACTTCTTGCTGCAAGGTATGCTTTACCGTTTTCACTTTCATAAAAATCTTTCCAAGTAGGCTTTTCCACACCGAAAATAAATCCGTCGCTTTGCCTTATCTCATCAACGCTTTCAACAACACCTTCGGTATCATCTCCATAGAGTTTGAATACTTGAAGCCCTAATTCTTGTAGTCTGACTGCCGCAGATTTGCGAAGTGGCAACATACCAAGCCATTTATAGCCGTAATCGTCCATTTCTTCTTGCTGAATTGTATAGTCAGGAAGAACGCTTATCTTCATTTCTTCAACTTTATCAACCACGTCTATAATGCTATCTTCGAGCTTTGAATTTTGAGCAATATCTTCTACGATTTTTACTCTATACCCGTCATATTGAACAAGCCTTCCTACCACCTTATCAAGTTCATTTTCCTTGACGTGGAATACGTATTGTTTTTCTCCATCAAGTTCTTCGCTAACAACCTCTCTATCGAATTTCTCGCAAAGGTCTTTTGCTTCCGTTCCGATAACTTCGTAACCATCGCCATTTTTGATAAAGACAAGAGTATCGCTTTCGCTATTTCTTACCTTTTTGTAAAACGACCAATCACTCGTTTTAAGTGGTTTTCTCGGCTTGCTTTTTGTTGCTGTGGGTTTTATTGATATTTCAGTTTCATTGTTTTCAGGTATCGCCATATAAGTTGTATCTCCTTCATCTTTTTCATCGTCTATAATGACTTCCTCACGACGGTTCAAATCAAGTTCGGCATTGAGTTCGGTTTGCTCTTTAAGTAGGCTTGCCAAAAGCTCTGCGTGTTCAAAAGGTTTGTTGACTTCTACCTTTGCTACTTCAAAGTCATTTTTGAGTTGTTCTAACCTTGCAACCAAGCGTTTTTCACGGTTAGGAAGTTCGGTTAAAAAGTTCTCAATTCTCGTCATATTACCGGTTGAACTATTACCAATATCAAGATTGTATTGTCCGTTTCCCGTAAGAGAAATCGAGCGTTCTGCCGTTAAAAGAACTAACGGATTCATACTGATTTTGAACCCTGCAAATTCAGCTACGACAGTATCGGGTTTGCTTGCATATAACGCATCGGTTAATGCTCTTGAACCCTCTTTTTTGTCGGTGTAAATCACACCGTTTACGTTGATAGAGAAGTTGTCGGGATTATACTGTTCTTCGACTACCTTCATATCTGCCCGTGTTCTTTCGATAAGTAATTCTTGCCTACGAATATCATCGGGGAAATTTTTACGTATCTTGTCTTGTAATGAGTAAAGGTTCTTCTTATACTGTCCTTCAAGAACTCTCAACCTTGCCACTTCCGTATCAACTTCCATCTTTCTCTTAATCTTTGGATTTGCGGCAGTAATTGCCTTAATTTCCGCATAAGAAAGAGTGGTTTCGTCAATATCTTCAGCTTCACGCACGGTTAAGTCACCCCTATCAATTTGAGAAATAAATCTCTGCTTGTTTTCAAGTATCTGATAAGAATAACTATCGAACGTTCTCTCGGTTACGTATGTGAATATCTTTACGCTTTCGTTGGTATTACCTTGTCTTACGATGCGTCCTTCACGCTGTTGCATATCAGACGGTCTATAAGGTGTATCCAAGTGATGCAATGCCACAAGTCGTTTTTGCACGTTCGTTCCTGCACCACACTTTTCCGTACTACCAAGTAGAACCCTGACTTTTCCGTCATTTACGCTATCGAACAATGCTTGCTTTTGAGCATCGCTATTCGCTTCGTGGATAAACGCTATTTGCTCTTCGGGAATACCTTTTGCAACGAGCTTATGTTTCAAATCGTTATATACGTCAAAGTCCTTGCCGTATTCGTAATCTTCAAAAGCTCGTTTCGGTGTCGATAAATCGCAGAACACAAGTTGCGTTCCTTTAATTTCGTGGGTATCGTTCCAAACCTCAAACACTCGCTCTGCACACTCGTTAAGTTTGCTTGTTTCTTCATCGGTTGCCGTTGGAATATAACACCTTGCATCAAGAGCAAGCTTCTTACCGTCAGACGTGATTTTGAGCATATTATCAATTTCGGGTGGAACACCACCTTGACTAATTTTTTCTGCTCTATCGGCTATCTCTTCTGCAAGGTCAATAACCGTATCACTTGGCTTTAAGGTAATGACTTGTCTTTCTACGTCGGGAACATCAAGCTTTACCATGTCCGACGTCTGCACGTCAGCAAAGGACCGGTAAAGCGTTAAAAGTTCAGGCAAGTTAGTGAATTTTGCAAATCTTGTTTTTGCTTTATAACCTTGCCCGGAAGGTGTCATTTCAAGCGAAGTTATAGTTTCGCCAAAGTCAGCAGCCCAACTGTCAAAGTAGTTAATACCTACTTCACGGAGCATTTCAGAACCCAAGTAAGACTGCATTGTGTACATTTCAGTCATTGAGTTAGATATAGGCGTACCCGTTGCGAACACAACGCCTTTATCAGCGCCGTGTAGTTCGTTTATGTACTCGCACTTTAACTTCAAATCGCTTGCTCTTTGGCTTGCAGTTGTTGAAATACCTGCAACGTTATTCATTTTCGTGAACAAGAACAAGTTTTTATAGTTGTGTGCTTCATCAATAAACAAGTAGTCAACGCCCAAGTTTTCAAAGATAAGCACGTCGTCTTTCTTGCTATCGTCCATCAACTTTTTGAGTTGTGCTTCACGGTTTTTCTTGATACGTTCAAGATTTTTAACCGAGCCTTTCGGATGAGCGCTTTCCATCCATTGTCCTTCAATGGTTTCTTCTATTCTTGCAATTTCTTCCCTTAACTTACGTTCTTGCCTTTCAGCAGAAATAGGAATTTTCGCAAAGGAACTTTGGGCAATAATTACGGCATCCCAATCTCCCATAGCTACTCTTGATACGAACTTTTGACGATTGTTCTTTTCCAAATCTTCTTTGCCCGCAATCAAAAGTTTTGCGTTAGGATAAAGGGTTCTGAACTCGTTCGCCCATTGCTGTACCAAGTGGTTTGGAACGGCTACCATAGGCTTTTTAGCAAGACCGTGTTGTCTTAACTTCATAATAGAAGCACAAATCGTAAAGGTTTTGCCTGCACCTACAACGTGGTGTAATAGTGTGTTGCCGTCCGTCAAAATACGGTGAACTGCATTTTTTTGGTGGGGTTTGAGTTCAATAGCGGGATTCATTTCGGGGAATTTGAGATAACTACCATCATACGTAGGCAATCTAATTTGATTGAACAACGCATTGTAGGTTTCTTCTAACGCTTCACGTCTTTCGGGTTCAGCAAATATCCAATCCTTAAACTCTTCCTTTATTTTGTTTTGCTTTTCTCTTGCGGCAATAGTTTCCGCTTGATTAAGCACTCGTTTCTCTCTACCGTCCTCTTCAATGGTATCGTAAATAGTTGTTGCTCTTAAATTCAGACAATCTTCAAAAATCCTATAAGCATTAGCTCGGTTCGTACCATAAACTTCGTGGACCTTCATATAAGAGTGATTTCTTAAAAATCCTGCTTTATCAATTCGCCAACTACTATCGTGTGGGTTGTAATAAAGTGTTACGGAGTCTTTGTAATAAAAAGGTATATCCAAGATTTTCATTAGGAACTTTTTGTAGTATTCCTTATCAACCCAAGAAGAACCAATTCTTACTGCAATCTCGCTTGCCGTTAAAGGTTTAGGTTGAACTTGCTCTAACGCTTTAACGTTTCTTTCAAAACCCTGATTAGGGAATTGATTGCAGAACGCTTGTGCCATTGCAAGTTTTTGTTTTACCTTACCCGATAAGTATTTTTCAGCCGTTTCAAAGCCTGAATATTTATCATCTAAATTCGTTTCAGATGGGTTTCTAAATACTGCATCTCCAAGCTCGAAAAGTACGGTGTCGTAATCTTTCTTCGTTAGCTCTTCGATATAGGCAATATCCACTCTCCCACGCTCGTTCATACTGATATGTAATGCTTCGTAGCAATCGTCAGTTTGAACAGCAACAACGTATGGTCTTATAGTTCGTTTAGAGAATATGTCTGCTTTTGTGGCTGTCTTTTTATCTTCTGAAAGGTTCTCACAAGCAAATAGCAAAGCACTATCGCCATCGTCCCTAAACAACTTCGTGTTGGTTTGACTATTGAGTAAACCGTATTTCTTTACGAAACGGTCATACCTATCGTTCAACGTCCATTGTTCAATTTGAAGTTCGTTATCAGAACAACCACTAATCTGCATATCAAGAACTTTTCGTAATTCCTTACGTAGTCCTATCATTTGCACGATTCTTTCGTATGCGTCCTTTGGATATTTGGGGATTTCTTGTTCCACCATAGCATCGCCCATACGCATATAAAGTTTTCCGTTGACTGCCTTATAACAAAGGGGTTTTACGTCGTAATCTACTTCTATCTCTTCCTTGTCAATATTTAATGAAGGTTCGGGATTTATGTAGAAATTGTTCGGTAAATGTCCTATTGCATCAGACAAGTCAAGTGAAAGGTTACTGCCTTTGGGCTTAACCGTAACGTCCAAAGCACCGTATAAACCACGCTCTTCCACAAGCGTTCCCAATATCATTTCAGGATGCTTGATGAAGTAGTTGTTTATCTCATAGCCTTCTTCGGTTTTCCCGGTTGCAAGCCACTCGGTATTTTCGTTGTCTGCATTTATATTTTCTTCACGCTTTCGGAAGAATAAAATATCTGCGACTACTTCGGTGTTTGCAGTTTGCTTAAAAGCATTGTTAGGTAATCGAATAGCACCGATAAGCTCGGCTCTATCGGCAAAGTATTTACGAACGGATGGATTGAGTTTATCCATCGTACCTTTACTTGTGATAACTGCCATTAAACCGTTAGGTTTGAGCTTATCAATAGACTTTGCAATAAAGTAATCGTGAACGTAGAAGTTGTGTCTTGCATATTCGCTATCATAAACGCTATATGCTCCGAACGGAACGTTACTTACAACCACGTCAAAGGTGTCGTTTGTAAAGGTCGTTTGCTCAAAGCCTTTTATTTGGATATTAGCGTTTGGATAGAGTTTGCTTGCAATTTTACCCGTTAAAGGGTCTAACTCAACACCATAGAGCCTTGCGTTTTCTGCAATATCCTTGTGCATAAAGCCAAAGAAATTACCCGTACCAAGTGCCGGTTCAAGGATTTTATTGTTTCCTCTAACCCCAAAACGGTGCAGAGCTTCATACATACCGTCAATAACGTCTTTCGATGTGTAATGAGCATTAAGAACACTACCTTTTGCCGCTTCATATTCATCAGCAGAGAGCAGTTCTTTAAGCTCGGTATATTCTTTCTGCCAATTCTCATTATGCTCATCAAAAGCATTAGCAAGTCCACCCCAACCAACGTATTTTGCAAGAGTTTTTCTTTCTTCAGGCGTTGCATCCCTATCTTCACGGTAGAGCTTTTGCATTGTCTTAATGGCTTCGATATTACTCTTGAAACGTGCTTTCGCCCCACCACGTTCACTTTGGTCAAAGCCAACCTCATTTAAATCCGTGTTCGTTACGGTTTCGGTTGTTTTTTCTTCTTGTGGCTCTCGTTCAATAAGATGCCTACAAAATTCAGGGTTAAACCACACATTAAAACCATCCATCTCGGCATAACTAACCTTTTCAACCTCTTTGCGACTTTCAAGTTCAATTTGAATATCGTCAAGATGTTCTTTTACAAATTGATAGTTGTTGCCGTGCTTATAATTGTTATAATGTCCGTTCCAAGTGTATTTTGTGCCTTGCTCTACCATCCAATCGGCAATAGCTTTTATACGTTCTTCGTCACTACCGTAGCGTTGTGCTTCGTAGTTAGCGAACTCGATTTTTTCTTCTGCCGTTAGATAATCGTCATCGTCGATAAGGTCTGCAATATAGTTAGCAACTTCATTCCATTTAAGGTCGGCTTGAGCAATGATATTGTTATAATCATCTTCGGAACGCTGAACCAAACGCATACCTTTTGCATCGTAAGAAGCTCCATATATTCCGTCGCCATAACCACCCAACCCATATTCGTCCTTTAAGAAAACTGCAAAATCGCTAATTGTAGGATTTTTAGCGTATTCGTGACAAATACGCATTTTCCCACGTTCAAAACCACTACCACGTTTTAAGTCACGTTTAATAAGCTTTTCGTTAAGATTTTCTTCTTTTTCAGAAGAATCACCCATTAAATCGAAAAGGGAGAATTGCTGTTGTGGCTTGTTTTTCCTTTTACGTTCTTGTATAGGTTTGCCTTTGCTTTTTTCTTGTGGCTGTTTTTCTTCTTGGATTTCTTCTAACTCGTCAAGGTCGATATATTCTTCTTCGTCCTCTTCTTCAACGATTTCTTCCAAGCGATAACGTTTGCTTTGTAGTTCTGCCGACTTTTCATTTTCTTCTTGTTCTTCTTCAAGCTCTTCGTCGCTTTTAACTTCCCCTGCAAAAAGCTCTTTATACGACATTATGTATTTAGGCTCTTCATTGGGTTCGATTACAACTACTGCATTTTCTTTGAGTATATTGTCCATATACTTGTCCCGAACGTGGAAAGGGAAACCCACCATCGGTACTCGTTCAGGCAACCCAACGTTTCTTCCCGTTAAGGTCAAATCAAGTTGCTCTGAAACAAGCTTTGCATTTTCGCCCATTACTTCATAAAAATCCCCAACTCTTTGAACCACAACTGCATCAGGATATTCGTTTTGAACGTCCAAATACTTTTGATAGAAAGGAACAACACTCGTTGTTTCCTTTATCGGTTCTTTGATAGGCTCTTCTTTGATAATAGGTTCGTCCGATATAGTTTCTTCTTCTATATCGTCAATTACCATTGTTTCCTCACGTTTATAGGCTTCTTCTACCGATTCGTTGAGTTCTTCAGTTATTTGATATACTCTTTTACATATTTCAGCGTTTCGCCTTAAATCGTAAGGTAAACCTTGTAGCTTTATCCCGTTGTTTTTAGGAAAGCCTGTCTTACTATATAAGGAATACGATATACCTTCATAAAGAAACTTATTAAGTTCTTCATCGTCCGTAAAATATTCGTTATCCTTTAAGTAATTAGCTACCCCTATTTGAATTTTTCGATAATCTGTCAACGTGTCGTTTGCTACTTCCGTTCCGTTAAGTTTGTCTAAACCTATAAGTAAACGTTTCATTGGATAGATAAGGCGTTTATACCTTTCATCTCCGTGCGTGTCGTTTGCATCGAATACGTATATCTTATTGTTTTCACGGTCAACGTAAGGAATACCTTTTCGCCCTTTCGTTACTCTTCTACCCATTGCGTTCCACTCTTCAAAGTGAAAACAAATCGAAGCGTTAGGTCGTGCAGCGACTATCTGACAAGCATCGTGTAATTCAAAATGCGGATTTTGTGCCGTAAAACGATAATAGTTTTTTATTCCTTCATTATCTGAAAGCATTGATTGTATTAACGCATTACGGCTTGATAATCTCATCGTTTCATTCATTTAATCGCTCCTTGTTTTTGTATTTTCCAAATACCTCTTGATACACTCTTCGTCGTTGTCTATTACTATGAAAGCGTATAACTCTAAAAGCGTTCCTTGCTCCCATTAGGTATATAAGGTGTTTTAGTTGCTCTCTATAAAACGGCTTGTTATCCTTTAACTTTCCCTTAAACTCATTTACCGATATGTGCAACTTTCGTGCAACATAAGGTTGAGTTAGCTTATTTCGATAAATCCATTGTTTTAACTTTTTCTTTTTTAGAGAGTATCCTAAATATCCATCAATAAATTCTCTTTCCGATGTGTACGTGCTTGTTTTTGAACTCATCAAGCGTACCCTCCTCGAAATCAATAACTTTTAAGGTTATCTCTCCACCAAAACGGTTATAAAGTTCTGCTACAATATCGCTACCGATACGATTTCCTTTTTTAAGATGTCATAGGTTAGTTCATTACAACCTATCTGACTTGCCAATTCATATCCGTTGCGATACCCTTTCTTTTTCGCTAATTCTTCAAATCTATCAATTTTTAATAGCATTTTTATTGCTCCTTTTTTACGTGGGATTCAAACCCCTTCACTTATAAGCCATTAGAAAGTCATTTTTTCAAGGGTTTTTTCAAAAATTTTCTTAATTTTTTTCTTGCATCTTGATAAATTTGATAAACACGTTGAGAACTAACGCCCATTTTTTTACCTATTTCTTTTAACTTCCAACCATCTAAAGCGTGCAAAACAAAGACTTCTTTTTGTCTGACTGACAATCTTTCTAAAATTTTATTTACACGTTCGTTTTCCTCTTCTTGTAATACAAAATCTATCGGTGTTGCCTCTTGCGATTCAAAATCGTGTCCGTTTTCAATAGACTTGTCCAACGAAATATGTCTTCGTGTTTCTTTTCTTTGATGCAACTGTTCTTCGTATTCATCTTTCAAATACATAATTCTTATTCCTTTAGGACAAGCTTGCAACATTAGAGCAACTTCATTACTTACGCAAACGCTTACTTTCTTTTCTCCTCTATCCGTGGCAATCATAATTTCAAATCTTTTCATTATTAAATCCTCCTAATTTGTTTTGAAATTAAAAATTCAAAAACAACTAGGCGGACCACGAATATAGTAGAATTGCAAAATATTACAAAAATCGACAATAAATAAAACGCACTTTTCAATAGGTGTGGAAACCAACTTGAAAAATGCGTTCGTTTTAATAAATATATGTATGTTATTTAATTGTGTAGCCAAACATACAAGTAATTCGCAACTACTTGTATTACGGTAGAAAACTTTTTTCATTACTCACCCGTGACAAGCAGATTTTGTTCGTCGGGCGAATGAAAACTTAAATAAAAAACGTCCAACGACTAAACGCCGTTGAACGTTAAATAAATAATTATAGTCGCAACAGCGTTTGCAAATCAACACCATTACGAGATGAGTTATCTCTAAACAAAAAAAGCTCAACAAAAGAATACCCCATAAGGGTTGATTCGCTTGTCAGGCTTCTGTCTTAATATACATTAGATTCAGCTACTCATTCAACAATTTAATATGAAGTTTTTTAGTTTTGATAAAGTTCATAAAAAAGCCTTCTTTTGTTCTTATAAAATAATTCAAATTAAACCTCTATAAATCTACTAACATAGATTTTTACAACTTCATTATAAAATATTTATGCCTATGTTTTCTGACTAATTTTGTAATTTTTTGTTGAAAATAGCATTTTTTTCTTAATAAAAAAACACCGCCTTATAAAAAGACGGTGTTATTTTCTTCAAATTACTTCTTTTTTGGTAATACCGATGTTCTTACTTTTCCATTTTCTATTACAACGGAAATGATGTTTTTACACCTTTCACATAGAATTTCTACCTTTGTTCCATTTTCTCCCTTGCATAATTTATGGGCGCATATTGGACAACTTGCAAATAGTTTATTGTTTTCTAATTCCTCTTTCATAATAATCTTTTGATAATAAACTCCAATGAATATTTTATCTTGCTGTTACTTTTACAATATTTAACCTATAAAATAAAAACCCACGCTACAAACGTGGGTGAAATATCTGCTTAATTATGTCTTTCGCTCAAGCATTACCTTGCCGATTCAATGGTTTAATCTCAGCCTATTACAGCACCCACGACTATTTACTTTTTTAGTATAGCATATTTAGTAATAAATTACAAGTAGTCCTTAAAAATACACGATTAAGATAAAAATACTAATTAAATATCTTCTTTTATATTGCCTTTTTTAACGTTTCTTTCTATCAATTCTTTCGCAAATTCCCATATTTCTATTGAGCCAAGTTGGGAAGATTTTTGCCTATTTAATGCCTGCCTTTTATTTACTTCGTGCAATCTCCAATCCGCACCATTGTTACTATCATTTAGGAGAATAGGCTGTAAATTATCCATAACGTGAGCAAATCTTGCTTCGGGCGATTTACCCTCTTCAAACTCTTCAAACAGTTCCATTAAATGCTCTTTTTGGTCGTCAGGCAATAGTCCAAAAATATGGTCTGCCGCTTTTTTCTCCCTTTCCTTTTGGGTTTCTAAAGCTTTCGTATCGTAAGCATACGTATCTCCTGCATCAATTTCAACCACATCGTGAATGAGTGCCATCATCATTGCTTTTGCAACGTCAAACTCTTCATTCGCATATTCTTTAAGTAAATATATCATCATTGCTATATGCCAAGAATGTTCAGCATCATTTTCTTGACGAACGTATCCACTCAAATGTGATTGCCTTAAAATATTTTTTTCTTTATCAACTTCCAAAATAAAAGCAAGTTGTTTTTCAAAACGTTCTTTATCCATACCGTATCCTTTGAAAAAATTATGAAGTTATATTTTTATTAGACAAATTGGAATTTGACTTTTTGATGCACTTATAATCACTTATCCACTTGTTTATCTTTAAGCAAAGAAATAGACACACTTGCCAATCCAATGCCAAGCATAACGAAAGCAGAGTTGGTTTCTAACACTCCCAAAACAGATAGAATAGTTACAGCAATTCCCATTGCAACACCAATTCCTTTCAAAGCAGTATCAACAATTACATCTACTTTGTTTTTGCCGAGATTTTCTTTTGTTTCTGTCTTTACCTGGATTAGCTCATCTACTGATACTTCAAATATCTCCGCTAACTTCGGAATGGAAGATATATCAGAAAAAGACAAATCTCTTTCCCACTTTGAAACGGCTTGTCGGGATATGTTCATCTTGTCGGCAAGTTCTTCTTGTGACCAACCGTTCTTTTTTCGTAGTCTGATAATCTTGTCAGCTAAAATCATATAAACACCTCGTTTGAATTTTATTTAGGCTCGTGGCTCTTTTTGTGCTTATATTATAGCATAAACCACGGTTACACACCACCAACCGAGGGCTTTCAATGTGTCAACCGACAGTTGCTTTTTGCTTTTTAAGTGGTTACGCACTCGCTCCGTAAGGGAACGAGGGCTGATTTTACTGCTTCTTAAACACAGTTTTCATAATGGTTGAGAACTTCGGGGGCATACCGTAAAGAAGAACGCCTACACGGTAGATCTTTGCGGAAAGAACTCCGATGCCGACGGTCGATCCAATGAGAATTGCAATAGAAATAGCAATCTCATACCACGCCACCGTACTCATACAAATTCTCGTAAACATAGCCATAGGCGAGGTGAACGGAATATAGGAGCATACGAGCATTGCAGTGTTATCCACAGAGCCGCTGCTCATTGAGAACATAACTACCATAAATGCGATAATAAAGAGGAACGTGATCGGCATAACCGATGTATTGATATCTTCGAGTTTGGATGCTGTCGAGCCAATTGCACCGAACATAAAGGCGTAAATGAGGAATCCAAGCACAAAGAAC
This sequence comes from Christensenellaceae bacterium, assembly GCA_045589615.1. Lineage (GTDB taxonomy): Bacteria > Bacillota > Clostridia > Christensenellales > Borkfalkiaceae > UBA1259. The sequence continues at coordinate 34,813 of JAZNPL010000008.1, forward strand.
ACGATCAGATAAATAAAGAGTTCAATCGGAATATCGAATATCGAAGCGATCAAGGGATTGGAAAGAGCTTCTTTGTTCACGTTATAAAGGAGTATTGCCGTA
>JAZNPL010000009.1:0-61342 GCA_045589615.1 Christensenellaceae bacterium
TACTCTTGGATATTTGTAGGGGGCAGTATGGTCTTTTACGTACTTTTGAATTTCTTTCTTTAATTCTTCGGTAGGCTCGGTACCTTTTGTCAATACTATACTTGCCTTTACTACTTGACCACGAACTTCGTCGGGTACTGCGGATACACCACATTCTAATACGTAAGGTAATTCCATTATTACCGACTCAATTTCAAACGGTCCGATACGGTAGCCACTTGACTTAATAACGTCGTCAACACGGCCAACGTACCAAAAATATCCATCTTCATCACGCCAAGCAGTGTCGCCAGTGTGATAATATCCGTCTCTAATAACTTCGTCAGTTTTTTCCTTGTCGCCGTAATAACCGGTAAATAAACCACAAGGATAGCCGTTTTTGAGATTGATAACTATTTCGCCTACTTCACCAACGCCGAGAGATTTTCCATCGGGGTCAACAATATCTACCTCATAGATAGGTGCGGGTTTACCCATAGAACCTACTTTGTGTGGTGCTCCTATAAGGTTACCTATAATCATAGTGCTTTCCGATTGACCAAAACCTTCGTGAATTTGTAAGCCCGTTAATTTTTCAAACTGCTTATATACTTCGGGGTTTAGTGCTTCGCCAGCCGTAGTCATATGTTTTACCGAAGAGAAATCGTATTGAGATATATCTTGTTTAATCATCATACGAAGCATAGTAGGTGGAGCACAGAAACTTGTAATGTTATATTTAGCAAACATTGGCAATATTTCGCTTGCGTCAAACCTATCAAAGTCGAATACGAAAGTTGCACTTTCGGCTAGCCATTGTCCGTAGAGTTTGCCCCACATTGATTTAGCCCAACCGGTGTCGGAAATGGTAAAATGCAAGCCATCGGGGTCAACCGAGTGCCAATATTTTGCAGTATGGAAATGCCCTAAAGGATATTTATAATTATGCATTGCAATCTTAGGATAGCCACTAGTTCCCGACGTGAAGAACATAAGCATAGTATCGTCCCCGCAAGGCGAATCTTCCGTACGGTTAAAGTGAGTACTGAACATAGTATATTCTTCGTCAAAAGAACGCCAACCGTCCTTTTTGCCGTTAACGATAATCTTGTGTTTAACGTTGGGGCAATTTTTAATAGCATTTTCTGCGTGGTCAGACGTGTCGCCGTCCGCAGTACAAACTATCGCTGAAATATTTGCCGTCTTAAAACGGTATTCAAAATCGTGTTCTAAAAGTTGATTGGTTGCAGGAATTACTATTGCACCAAGTTTATTTAAACCAAGAATAGCAAACCAGAATTGGTAGTGTCTTTTAAGAACTAACATTACCTTATCGCCCTTCTTAATGCCAAGCGATTTAAAGTAGTTAGCACAACGAGAAGATTCCTTTTTCATATCAAGGAAAGTAAATGGACGTTCTTTTAAGTCTTTCCCAACGTAAAGCATAGCAAGTTTATCAGGTTCTCTTTCAGCCAAAGCGTCAACAAGGTCAAAAGCAAAATTGAATTTTTCAGTATTTTTGAACTTGATTTCGGTAGGCGTGCCGTTGTCGTCCGTTTTAACGTCGATATATTTTTTATAAATTCTTTCCTTAACGTCTTTTTTAGGTTGAAGTTCAGCCTTTCTACTAATTTGTTTACTAGGTTCAAGGTCAGGGATAGGTTCGCCCGTAGGATTTAATACGATTGCATAGAAACTACAGTTTTTATTCCCCGTAGCAACCATACCGTGTGGAATACTACTATCGTAATAAATGGTGTCCCCTGCGTTTAGGGTTTCTTTATGCATACCTACTTGAACGATAAGACTACCCGAAATAACGATGTCAAGTTCTTGCCCTGCGTGAGTGGTAAGTTCGATTTCACGTGCTTCTGCATTGGGGTCGTAAATACTTTCAACAAACAAAGGCTCTGCAATACGGTTTTGGAAAGCGTACGCTAAGTTATAATAAGTAAGACCGTGAGCCTTAGCAATTTCTTGACCGTTTCCGTTTCTAGTAACGGTATATGATTTTAGTTTGGGCGAAAAACCTTCAATGATATCGGTAACGTTTACACCAAGCAAGGTTGCACAACGATAAATGAACGCAAAGTTTAAGTCTAACTTACCTTCTTCACAAGCAATATAATCTGCTTCCGAAAGGTCGGTTTTTTGTGCCATATAAGAAACTGAAAGACCTTCAATTTCTCTCAATTCCTTAATTCTGCCTGCAATCTCTTGAATTTTCTTATCAAGCCCGTTAATTTTTTCCATCTCAATCACCTTTATGATTTAATAAAAAAAGCCCGTCTCAAAACTTTTGAGACGAGCGAATAAAATTCTCCCGCGGTACCACTCAAATTGCGAATAAACGCCACTTTAAGCACAAACGCTTTTGCTTTAACGATAGCACGCTCGGAAAGGTTCTACTTGTCAAAAAACTTTCTTCCTTTCAACTACAAGGCTACAACTTTTTTTCTTTCTTACGGTTTGCACCACCCACCGATTCTCTAAAAGAAAGGCTAAAAAAGCACTCCTTATCAACGCTTTTACAAAAATATACGTTAATTATATTATATACCGCAAATTTTGTCAATTATTTTTACAACGAAAAAACACGCCGATAGTTTCGACGTGTTTTAGAATTTAATTATACTCTTTTGCTCTTGTCTTCTTCAACAAGTTTAGAAATTAACGCTTCAATTTCCATAACACCTAGATCGCCTTCCTTTCTAGAACGAACTGAAACCTTATTTTCTTCGGCTTCTTTATCGCCAACGATTATCATATATGGAATTTTTTCAAGTTGTGCTTCTCGAATCTTAAAGCCAATCTTTTCGTTTCTAACGTCAACTTCTGCACGAAGCCCAGCGTATTTAAGTTTTTCTACGATAGACTTAGCGTAATCTGCCGTTCTGTCAGTCAAACTCATAACCTTAACTTGTACGGGGCAAATCCAGAATGGGAACGCACCTGCATATTTTTCAATAAGCATTGCAAGTGTTCTTTCATAACAACCGATAGAACTTCTGTGAATTACGAACGGATATTGTTTGTCGCCGTTTTCGTCAATATAAGTCATATCGAAACTGTGTGCTGCCGCAAAGTCTAACTGAATAGTGATAATGGTGTCTTCTTTGCCGTAAACGTTTTTACTTTGAACGTCAAGTTTAGGTCCATAGAACGCCGCTTCATCATCTGCTTCAACGTATTCTAAGCCAATGTTGTCGAGAATTTTTTTCATCAACGCTTCGGTTTCGTTCCAAGCCTTGTCGTTGTCGATATATTTTGCCTTGTTGCTTTGTCCACGCTTAGAGAAACGGAAAGTTACGTCTTCTTTCATACCTAAGCACTCTAAGAAATAGTACGAAAGGTCTAGACAACGCTTAAATTCTTCTTCAACTTGTTCGGGAGTACAAACGATATGTCCGTCAGATAAGGTGAATTGACGAACACGGATAAGACCGTGCATTTCGCCACTTGCTTCCTTTCTATAAAGTTTAGCCGTTTCACTGTATCTGCAAGGTAAATCTCTATAACTCTTTAATCCGTTTCTATAAATTTGGTATTGGAAAGGACAAGTCATAGGACGAAGTGCCATTGCTTCGGGCGAATTTTCGTCGCCGATTATAAACATTTTGTCACGATAGTGGTCCCAGTGCCCCGAAATACGGTAAAGGTCGTTTTTAGCCATATTTGGAGTCTTGGTAATCATAAAACCACGTCTTTCTTCTTCGTCTTCAACGAAACGTTCTAGAATTTGTAAAATTTTTGCACCCTTTGGCATTAAGATTGGCAAACCTTGACCAATTACTTCTTCGGTCATAAACAAGCCTAGTTCTCTACCCAACTTATTGTGGTCTCTCTTCTTTGCTTCTTCTAAAGCGTTAAGATATTCTTCAAGTTCACTAGCCTTGCCGAACGCCGTACCGTAAATTCTAGTAAGCATTTTGTTCTTTTCATTACCACGCCAATATGCACCGGTAATAGAAGTCAACTTAAACGCCTTAATTTTACCGGTTGATGGAAGGTGCGGGCCACGACATAAATCCATAAAGTCGCCTTGCTTATAAAAAGAAATTACGCTTCCCGCAGGTAAATCGTTAATTAATTCTACCTTATAAGGCTCTGAAAAATCTTTGAAAATTTTAATTGCTTCCTTTTTACTGTAAACAAGTCTTTCAATAGGTAAATCGCTTTTTATTATGCTTTTCATTTCATTTTCGATTTTTGCTAAATCTTGTTGAGTAATAGGTGTCTTAAATTCTATATCGTAATAAAAACCGTTTTCAATGGTAGGTCCAATAGCAAGTTTGCTGGTTGGGAAAATGTTTTTAACAGCCTGAGCAAGCACGTGTGAAGTGGTGTGGCGATAAACTTGTAAACCTTCCTTGTCCTTTAGGGTAACGATGTTGAGATTGCAGTCTTTTTCAATAACGAAAGACAAATCAACCAATTCTTCGTCAATCTTACCACAAATAGCGTTTCTAAATAGACCTTCCGAAATACTCTTTGCAACGTCACCTACAGTAATAGGTGCGTCAAATTCTAAAAACGAACCGTCTTTTAAAGTAATTTTCATATTTTTACTCTCCTTTTATCCTAATATAACAAAAAGCCCTTAAGCAAAATTGCTTAAGGACGAAATAAATTCCGTGGTTCCACCTTAATTGCGTAAAAACTTACGCCACTCTTAACGCCGTAAAAGCACGACAACTACCCGAAAACGGTGGTTTCACTTTCCTGTTTAGTTTATGGGAATCACAGCCCCTCCCACTCTCTGAAAAACCTTAAGGCGTTACTTGTCCGTAATCATAAAGGGTTATTTTTATTATATATTAACCCTAAATGAACTTTTTGTCAACCTTTTAACTGCTAATAATAGGAGAAAAGGATATTTTATCCCCGTAATACTCTTTAATATACTTTTCATCATCTTGAGGAATAGCCCCTAAAATTTCCACTTCCCCACAATTGCTAAGCAAAACTTCCCTAGTTAATTTAGCCGATTCGCCGTCTAGTAGCGACGACCTTTTTAATCGTCTATAATGCGAATCATATACTTTGCCGTTGTCAATATATACTCTTTTTTTCTTATTTTCAAGCAAAAAGCCTATAAAATCTTTAAGTTGAGAATTAATAAAGCAGGGTGGCATATACGACACTACGTCTTCCCACTTTTTTCTTAACGGTTGAAGTCTAAAATTAAACAAGCCGTCTAATGCAACGTCTTGAAACTCTTTAAATCTTTCAAAGGCATATCGCTTGTCGTCGTCAAGGTCGGCGGCAATCAGGCTTGCAAATAGAATTTCTTTGTCCGTTTCGGACAAGCCGTCCAAAACGATTTCTTTTTTGAAAAAATCGTATTTATATTTTATAACGATTACTTCCGCCGCCTTGTCTCTCACTTCTGCCTTAATAATGTCAGAATAGTATTCGGGACAGTTTACTTTAAGAAAAACTCGTTCGTCTTTTTCGCAAAAGTTAACCGAACAGTCGGCAGACCTAAACAAATCGCCAAGGGCTGTTTGAATATATAGTAGATTGGAAGAATTTTCAGTTCTTTCAGTTATAGTTATTTGAGTCATATTACTTATAGTTTATGCCTGCCCGAAATTTTTATTTACCGATTTATATAATATTTTACTATTTTTTAATTTTCTAAAAGCCAACTTATATCCCTCTGAAATAACAACTATCAGCGAAGAAACACCAAGGCATTTTGCCCAAGATAAGAGACTCATTGGCGACACAGAAAATAACGGATATGCAACTTGAATCATAAATACGTGTATTAAAAAGGTCAACGCAAAAGTTACTAGCATAATTTTGTTTTTGTTAAAACTTTTCAAGATACTTTCCTTGCCCAATTCTCTACTGTTAAATGCGTTAAATAACTGAAACAATATAAATAAGGTAAAGGTAACTGCACCACGCTCATTAAGTTCAACGTTAAGAAAGTTCGTTACGTGTTGAAAAAATAGAACACCCGCAATAAATACGCCGTTAAAGACTATCCTAATAAGCATTTTTGCATTTACTATACCCTTGTCTTTTTTTATAGGCTTAAATTTCATAAGTTGTTCGTCAGCACCTTCAAGCCCTAAGGTCAAAGCAGGTGGTCCGTCCATTATGACGTTTATCCATAATAATTGCAAGGTTGAAAAAGGCGTTTCTATCCCTATTATTGCACACACGGTAATAAATAGCAGTGCCGAAAGATTAACCGATAACTGAAACAATATAAACCTTTGCAAATTTTTATATACCGTACGCCCAAACGCCACGGCTTTTACAACGGTAGCAAAACTGTCGTCAAGCAAAATTACGTCAGACGCTTCCTTTGTGATTTCGCTTCCACTAATACCCATAGCAATGCCAACGTCGGCGTGTTTGATTGCGGGTGCGTCGTTTATTCCGTCGCCCGTAACGGCAACCACTTCGCCCGATTTTTTTAATAGCCTTACTATCCTAAGTTTTAGTGCAGGCGTACTTCTTGCAACTACCGTTATCTTTTTTAATAACTCTATTGCTTGTGCGTCTGAAAGGTTTTCAATTTCACCTGCCGATACCACTTGACTTTGGTCGGTTGCAATTTTTAATTCTTTAGCAATAGCATACGCCGTAACGTAATTATCGCCCGTAAGCATTTTAATTTTTATACCTGCTTTATTGCAAGTTTTAACTGCGTCAAATACTTCTTCTCGAACGGGGTCTGCAAGTAATACGTAACCGTCGAAAATATATTCGCTTAAATCGGTGGAATTTTTATCTTGTTTATGTGCAAAACATATAACCCTTAACGCTTGCTTTTGATATTTTTCTATTTGCAATAAAATGCTGTTTTTTTGTTCGTCCGAAAGTTTACAAAATCTTAAAACCTTTTCGGGTGCACCCTTAATATAAAAGGTTGTAGTATCGTCCTTTTGCACGCCCGTTATCATATATTTTTTGTCGGAAGTAAAAGGTTCTCTATAAACTATGGTGGAATTAGCCCTTACTTTTTTGTAGCCTTGTTTAACCGATTGATTAAAATAAACTAACAAAGCACACTCAGTACCACTCCCCTTGTATATAGGATTTTTACCACCCGAAATTTCGGCAGTAGAATTTAATGCAAAGTTGTCTAGCAAAAAGGCGTTATCAATGGTTTTTTTATAAAAACACCCACTACCATTGCAAATTCCCTTTACTTCCATACGGTTTTTAGTTAACGTTCCCGTTTTGTCAGAACAAATAACGCTTACAGCCCCCGTTGTTTCAACAGCAGTCATCTTCTTTATCAGTGCGTTTTCTTTTGCAAGCCTTATCATATTAAGTGCTAGTGAAATAGCAACGATTGTTGGCAACCCTTCGGGAACGGCAGCAACAATTAGCACGATACACTCTATAAACAGTTCTTGAACGGAAGAAAAATTAAATTCGCCTAAAACAAAAAGCCTTAACGCCGATAAAGCAAATACCAATACTGCAAAAATTACGCCTATTATAGTAATCACTTTGCCAAGTTTAGAAAGTTTTTGTTGCAAGGGTGCTTGCGTTTCTTGCTTAGTTTTTAGTTCGCTTGCAATATTTCCTATTTCGGTAGAATCTCCAACGGCAGTAACGACCATTTTGCCTTCACCCGTCTTTACAAACGTTCCGGAATATACGCAGTTTTCCCGTTCGGCAAGTGGAATACCTTCTTTTAAGATAGCGTTTGCGTTTTTGAAAGCAGAGTGGCTTTCGCCCGTCAAGGCAGATTCGTCCACGCTTAAAGAATTACTTTCAATTAGCCTACCGTCTGCAACGATTTTATCGCCACTTTCTAAAATCACTAAATCGCCAACCGTCAAAAGTTGTCTTGCCACTACTATCGTTTGACCGTCTCTAATAACCTTAACGGTAATATTGTCGTAAATTTTATTTAAGGCTTCAAACGCCTTTTCGCTACTACCTTCCATAACAAGCGTAATAACAACCGAAAGCAAAATAGCACCTAAAATACCACCACACTCCGAAAAGTCAAAGCCTCCCGTCTTTAATGCTTTTCCAATGCTTGTACCTAGTGCAATAAAAAACCCAAATAATAATATTAAAATCATAGGCTCGGTTATTGCCGAAAAAAACCGTGCAAAAAAGGTCTTCTTTTTGCCTTTAGATAACACGTTTTTGCCATACTTAGAATAATTTTTCTTTAGTCTAGCAGTGGTTAGCCCGTTATTTTTGTCCGTTCCAAAACGTTCTAGAACGTGGTTAACTGAATTTGAATAAAAGTCCATCTGCTTCTCCTTATCTTTCTTATAAAAAATATGCTTTAGTAAGAAACATTATGATTTTATATATGGACAAACGTTAAAAAATATGCTAAACTGTTTTCGGAAAAAAATTTAGGGGTGCAGTATGGATAAATTCTACAGTATCAACATTAAGGGAAAACAAACAAACCTTCCTATTTTAACTCTTAAAAACGGAATAAACATCGCCTTTTTTAATCTTCACGGCGACACCGAAATGACCGAGCATTGTGGCAGAGAATTAGCAAAACTTGCAGATGGTTGTGAAGTTTTAATCACTGCCGAATCTAAGGGTTTACAACTAACCCACGTGGTTGCTAGAGAACTCAATATGCCATATTACGCCGTTGCAAGAAAATCTAAAAAAATCTATATGGAAGACGGAATTAGCATTGAATACGGTTCTTCAATCGTAACGGGAAGTAAACCTGCCGAACTTTTCCTTTCTAAAAAGGACGCTGAACTTCTTAAAGGCAAGAAAGTAGGTATTGTTGACGACGTAATTTCTACCGGTGAAAGCGTAAAAGGTCTTGAAGCACTAGTAGAAAAAGCAGGTGGCATAGTTTATAAAAAATTATTCGTTTTAGCAGAAGGCGATTCGCAATATAGAAAAGATGCCATCTATCTTGCCCCACTACCTTTACTTTAATTGATTTTTAAAAAAATTAGGGATAGCAAAATTTTTGCTATCCCTTTGTTTTTTCGTTTTATTTTTTACTTAATCTCTATTACTTTATAACCTGCGTTTTCTATTAAGGAAATAATTTTATCGTTTGCAATTTCCTTTTTAGAAATGATAACAGCAGTCTTTTCTTCAAGGTTAGTGGTAACTTCTGTTACACCCTTAATACCCGATAAAATTTCTTTAACTCTGCCCGTACAATGATTACACATCATACCATCAATATAAACTGTTTTTTGCATACCGTCTTCTCCTTTTTTGGTTTTCTTATCTTCTTTTGCTAATCTCAAGGCGTTTGTTACTACAAATAACGAACTAATAGACATACAAATCGATGCAATCCAAGGTGTTAACGAAACACCTAAAAATGCTAATGCACCACCCGCAATCGGTATAGCAACCACGTTGTAAAAGAACGCCCAAAATAGATTTTCTTTAATAATTTTTACGGTTTTTCTACTAATTTTAATGCTTTCAGAAACAGCGGTCAAATCATTACTTGCTATAACTACGTCCGAACTATCTATAGAAATATCCGTACCGTTACCCATTGCATAGCCCACGTTTGCTTGTTTTAGGGCGGGACTGTCGTTAATTCCGTCCCCCACGAACGCAACGAATTTTCCTTTTTCTAAAAATCCTTTCACTGCAGAATATTTTTCTTGTGGTAAAACTTCGCCAATAACTTGATTTACACCAACAACCTTGCCAACGCTTTCGGCAACGCTTTTTTTATCGCCCGAAACTATAACGGTATAAATTCCGTCTTCTTTTAATCTCTTAATCGCTTCAATACTCGTTTCTCTCAATGTGTCCGAAACACTAACTTTGGCGATTAGTTCTTCGCTTGTAGTCAGGTATAAAACGGTACTAACTGACGTGTCGTCATTTTCAATAGTTTGAGAACAATTTTCCCGTGCAAAATCAAAATTACCAAGATAATATTTTTGATTATCAACTTTAGCCTTTATTCCCTTTCCTACTTGATAATCAAACTCTTTACACTCTTTTTCGCTTTGTCCACAAAACTCTTTTAGACAATCGGCAAGTGGGTGTGAAGAATTTTTTTCTAACGCAAAAATTATTTGCTTTATTTCTTCATCACTTTTTTGCGAATAGTTATTAAATTGGTTAACAATCGGTTTACCTTCGGTAATAGTAGCCGTTTTATCAAGCAGTACGCAGTCTATTTTATGTGCGTTTTGAAGTGCTTCGGCATTTTTGAATAGTATTCCTTTTTTAGCACTAGCCCCCATAGACGCCATAACGGCAACGGGTGTTGCAAGCCCTAATGAACAAGGGCAAGAAATAACTAGCACGCTTATTCCGTACTTAAACGCTAAATACCAATCTTTTGTAACGATTGCCCATACGATAAAGGTTAAAAGTGCAAGACAAACAACGATGGGCACGAAAAACGCCGAAATCTTATCCACTGCCTTTTGAATAGGCATTTTGCTTGCACCGGCCTTTCTTACCGTTTCAACTATCTTAAAAAATAAGGTTTCTTCGCCAACCGAATCGGCTTCAACTAAAAGGTATCCACTTGTAACGATACTGCCAGAAAAAACCTTACTGCCTAAAACCACTTCTTCTAAAAGGCTTTCGCCCGTCAAAGCCGAAGTGTTAATCCCTGCCGTTCCGTCAACGACAGTGCCGTCAACCGTTAGGTATTCCCCTGCTTTTAATAAGATTATATCGCCCTTGTTTACGCTTGATGCAGGAACTAAAGTTTCCTTTCCGTCTTTGATAAGCGTAACGAAATCGGGAAGCATTTTGCTAAGTTTTGAAATTGCGTCGCCCGTTTTTGCTTTAGATTTTTCTTCTAGCCACTTTCCTAAAGTTACTAGGGTTAAAACCATAGCCGAAGATTCGTAAAAAGCGTGTACATTTTGTATTTTATTTAAAAATATCAAAACTGTGATTACAATACTATAAACGTACGCCGAAATTGAACCTAGAGAAACTAGTGCGTCCATATTCGGTGAACGATTTATAATAGATTTAGCACCGTTTATAAAGAACTTACGGTTGATAAACATTATTATCCCCGCCAAGACAAAGTTTACCACGTGATTAATTTTTATCGGCAGTACGGGTAAATTTAACAAGCCACCAAAACATAAATACATTAGTGGCAATAGCAAAATCATTGACGATAAAAATCTATTTTTCAAAACGTCCGTTTCGTTTTTAGTATTAACCCTTTTCTCGTCAATACCGTAGCCCAATTTTCTAACGGTAAAAATAATCTTATCTCTATCAAGTTTTTCTTGGTCGTATTCTACGGTTAAAGATTTATCCATTAAAGACACTTCCGCAAAAACAACCCCGTCGAGTTTCTTGACGGCTTTTTCTATCCCTAGCGAACAAGCCGAACAAGACATACCCGTAACGGAAAATCTTTCAGTCATTTTTATCTCCAAAAAATCTAGTTAAATATTTTCTCAGCAAGATTATTAACGAAGTCTAACGCCCCGAATAATTCTTGATAATCTTTATAGTCGTCTTTATAGACTTCTAAAATCAACGCCCCGTCAAACCCAACGTCACGTAATCTACGGAACAAATCCTCAAAATCAGTAACGCCACGCCCAGGAAGACACATTTTTCCTTGTTCGTCAATATCGGATAGGTGAACGGTAACAATATCTTCTCCCATTTCCTTTAGAAATTCATTATGCGAAATTTTGCTTTGTCTTGCTTGTTTTATATCAAGCGTGCCCTTTAAGTCGGGAACTCTTTTTTTAAGTTCGGAAAAAAAGCCTATGTAATTATAGTACGCCCAATGCACGTTTTCATAGGCAAGCGTAACGCCGTGTTTTTTACAAACGGACATAATTTCGTTAGTAATTTTACCTATTCGTTCAAAATCCATTTTTAAGGGTGTAACTTTCATTCGTGTTACACCGTGAAAGGAATAATATTTAGCACCGATAATCTCTGCCGTCGCCATTGCGTCGTCCAAAATCTTAAAAGAATCGTCTTTTGCTCGTTCGTTAACGCTATAGAGTTGTGGTTCGATTTGCGTGGTCAAAAGGTGTACCGAGTGAACGTCAATATCTCCTTTAACGCTTTTTAAAATTTTACCAAACTCGGGCTGATATTCGCAAAAAGATTCTAAAAAAACTTCTGCACATTTTATTTTGTTGTCCGAAAGAACTTTTAACGCACCTTCCGTTTTTTCTCTGATAAAGAGTGATGCCGTTGATATCCCCGTTTGCATAATTTCTCCGTTGTAATTAATTTTATAACTTGTTAAACACGAAATCTTGACCTACGGCGTCTATTTGTACGGTTGAATTTTCTTGCAATTCTCCACGTAAAATTTCTTCCGATAGTCTGTCTTCAATATGTCTTTGAAGTACACGCTTTAACGGTCTTGCACCGTAGTCGTTGTCGTAACCCTTTTCAGTGATTAAGTCCATTGCACTGTCGGTTATTTCAAGTTTTACTTCCATAACGGCGAGGCGTTTTCTTAAATTCGATAGCATTATGTTCGCTATTTGTGCCGTTTCGTCCTTGGTTAGTTTTTGGAACACTATAATATCGTCAATTCTATTTAAGAATTCAGGACGGAATTTCTCTTTTAACGCTTCCATATACTTGTCGCACATACCGTCGTATTCGGCAGTCTTGCTTCCCACAAAACCTAAGGTATTAATTGGCTTTACTTGGGTTGCACCAACGTTAGACGTCATAATGATAATACAGTTTTTAAAACTGATAAGCCTACCTTTACTATCGGTCAATCTACCGTCGTCTAAAATTTGAAGCATAATATTGAAAACGTCAGGGTGAGCCTTTTCAATTTCGTCGAACAATACTACCGAATAAGGCTTTCTTCTAACCTTTTCGGTTAATTGCCCTGCTTCGTCAAACCCAACGTATCCGGGAGGAGCACCAACCATTTTTGAAACGGCGTGCTTTTCCATATATTCGCTCATATCGACACGGATAAGGTTGTCTTCATTACCGAAAACGCACTCTGCAAGTGCTTTAGATAGTTCGGTTTTACCAACGCCCGTAGGACCAACGAAAATAAACGAACCAACCGGTCTATTTGGGTCTTTAAGTCCTGCCCGAGCACGTCTAATTGCGTCCGAAACTGCCTTTACCGCTTGTTCTTGACCAATTACACGCTTATGAAGTTCTTGCTCTAAGTCTAGTAGTTTTTGTGCTTCCGTTTCGGTAAGTTTTACAACCGGAACGCCCGTCCAATTACTAACTACCCTTGCAACGTCAGAGGTAGTTAACACAAGTTTTTCTCTTGGCGAATTCATTCTGTTTGCTTCTGCTTCGCTTCTAATTTCGTCAAGTTCTTTTGTAACACGCTCTATTTCTTTGTTGATAGCAAGTGCTCTTTCAAAATCTTCCCTATTTTTAGCATCGTTCTTTTGTGCTATCAATACATTTAGTTCGTTTTCCTTTTGCTTTGCTTCTACGGGTGAATTATAACTGTCAAGCCTTACCCTTGAAGATGCTTCGTCAATAAGGTCTATCGCTTTGTCGGGTAAAAATCTATCCATTATATATCTATCGGATAAAGTTACGGCAGAAATTATAGCATCGTCTGGTATCATTACACCGTGGTGCGATTCATATTTATCACGAAGCCCTTTAAGAATTTCTACAGTTTCTTCGGGGCTAGGTGCTTCTACCATTATGGGTTGGAAACGACGTTCTAACGCTGCGTCCTTTTCGATATATTTTCTATATTCATCAATAGTGGTTGCACCAATAGTTTGAAGTTCGCCACGAGAAAGCATAGGTTTTAAAATGTTTGCAGCGTCAAGATTTCCTTCGCCCGAACTACCAGCCCCTACGATATTATGAATTTCGTCAATGAACAAGATTACGTTTCCGTTTTCTTTAACCGCGTCAATAACCTTTTTCAATCTATCTTCAAAATCGCCACGGTACCTTGCACCTGCAAGCATACCTGCAATATCCAAAGAGAATACTATTTTATCAGCAAGAATTTCGGGAACGTTGCCCTTTACTATTGCTTGTGCAAGCCCTTCAACGACTGCACTTTTACCAACGCCCGGTTCACCTATTAAAACGGGATTGTTTTTAGTACGTCTTGAAAGTATTTGAATAACCCTATCGATTTCCTTTTTTCTACCTATAACGGGGTCAAGTTTTCCGTCTTCAGCACGTTTATTAAGGTTAACGCCAAACTTATTTAATTCTTCTAAATCATTAGACTCACGGTTTTCTCTAGTCTTTTTTCCGCTTGCTGAATTTCTTTGCGAATTGTTAAAAAAAGTGTTCGTAAACACGCTATCCGTTTGGTCGTCGTCATCTTCATAGCCAGACTCATCAAGCCTTGCTTCCATACCTTTTAGTAAAATTCTTATAATTGCTTCCACGTCTATTCCCATAAGGTTGAGTATAGAAACGGCACAACTTTCCTTTTCAGATAAAACGGCAAGCAAAAGATGTTCCGTACCAACGAAACCCGACCTTGCACCAAGCGAAATATCAACTGCCTTTTCAAATAGTCCTTTCGTCCTTGGCGTAAACATATTTCCAGGGATTTTCATAGTAGGGTCTATTGAACGCTTAAAATAATTTAAAAAACGCTCGTTATCAACGCCCGCTTCTTTTAGAAGAGACGACGCCCTCCCTTCGTGAACGTTAAGTAGCCCAAATAAAATGTGTTCACTGCCAATATAATGACAGTTATATCTCTTAGCGAGAACGGAAGCAAGTTCAATAACTTGATTTACGTTTTGTGAAAACGCATCGTAATACATAAATTACTCCTTTATTTTTAATAGTTTTTGTCCAACCACTTCAGCCCTAAATAAATCTCTATCGGTTGCTGAAAGTTTTTTTCCGTACTTTAAGGATAATACGGCAGGTCTTACCATAACCATTAAATCATCTAATTCTTCAATTTCTTTGATGGGTAAAAAGCCCATCATTGCACCAATTTTAACGTTGGCTATATGTTCTAAAAATTCACTGTAACTAAGCAAAACGGCGTTAGTTAAAACTCCGAACGATTTTTTGGCTTTATCCATTGCCTTTAAGTCTTTTTTTAAAAAAAGTTTTTCGGATAGTTCCCTTTCTGCCTTGCAAATTTGTAAAACCGTTTCTTCAACCGAGCGAATAATTTCGTTTTCCGAAACGCCAAGCGTTACTTCGTTGCTTATTTGATACATATATCCTTCGGCTTGACTACCTTCGCCAAACGCACCCCTAACGGTAAGCCCTAGCCTTGAAACTTCTTCAACTAGTTCGCCAATTTTTCCCGTCATTGAAAGGGCGGGTAAAAACATCATTACCGAAGCACGAAGTCCCGTACCCATATTCGTGGGGCACGCCGTCAAATATCCAAACCTATCGTCGTACGCTATGTCTAAATACTTTGATAATTCGTCGTCGATTTTATCTAGCCTTCTATACGCTTCGGACAAACATAAGCCCTTCATAAAGCATTGTTCTCTTATAACGTCTTCTTCGTTAATCATTATAGATAAATCTTCGTTTAGGTTAATAAGCACTGCACCACCTAAAGGATTGTCTATTAAGTTTTGGCTTATTAAATGCTTATCTTTCATTGCTTCTAGAGAAAGTTTATCTAAATTAGACACGTAGTAAAGATTAAAAGTATCGCATTTAACTAACGCCCTATTTACTTTTTTTACTATTTCTTTGGCTTTTTGTTGGTCGCTAATATAAAAAGGATAATCTTTAAGGTTTCTAGCAAGCCTTATCCTAGTCGTAATAACGTTACCACGCAAGAGTTCGGGGCTAACGGTTTCCATTATATTATCCCCCTTCTTTTTAATTCTTCGTTTATAGCGAAAATTTTGCGTGATAAAAGATTGACGTCATCAAAACGTCTTTCTATAACAGCCTTATCCCTTGCTTGAGATAATTTTTTATATTCGTCTAGTAGAATTTTATCTTCGTCCGTCTTTTCAGGTGTTTTGCCCACGTGAACGTTTTTACCGTGAAGCCTTAACGCATTGCTTGCAATTTCACTTTCAAAAGCCTTGTAGCAATGTGGACAGCCAAGCATTCCCGTTTGCATAAATTGACTAAGTTTTGTCGAACAAAATTTACAAATTACGTCGTACATACTAAAGTTTTTGTGAAATTTCCTTTATAAACTCTATCGTTTGTTCTTTAGTTTCGTCGCTTCTTAAAGCGTATTCTACGTTTGCCTTAATGTACCCGAACTTATCCCCAACGTCGTACCTTTGTCCTTCAAAACAACTTGCCAATAGTTCACCATTTTTAGCAAGTTCGTCTAAAACGTCGGTAAAATATAATTCGTTGCCTTTTGGGGTAAGTTTTTTAATCATATCCATAACCTTGCCGTCTAAAACGTACCTTCCAATTATCGCATAATTAGAAAGTGCGTCTGCTAGGTCTGGTTTTTCAACTATTTGATTAACGGACATTATTCCGTCCTTTTCTTCGCCTATACCAATATTTCCGTACTTGCTTACGTCGTCGCCGAATACTTCCATCGTCGCAATAACGCTATTGCCCGTTTGTTCGTAAATTTCAGTTAGACGTTTCATACAAGGCTTGTCGTTTTCGCCTGCGTAAATTAGTTCATCGCCTAATAATAACGCAAACGGTTCACCGTTAATAAACGGCTCTGCACAAAGTATTGCACCTGCAAGTCCGTTCGCAACTTCTTGAACTGCAAACGAAACGTTGTATTTTTCAGTTTCCTTGTAGATTTTGTGAAGTTTAGTCTTTCCGTCAGAAATTAATCTTTCTTCTAGTTCTTTTGCCTTGCCAAAATGTTTTTCAATAACGTCTGACCCAGGACTAACTACTATTACTATGTCGGTAATACCAATAGAATCTAATTCTTCGGCTATGTATTGAATAGTAGGTTTGTCAAGCACCGAAAGCATAGGCTTAGGTACAGCCTTAGTAATAGGTAAAAATCTAGTGCCAAGTCCCGCAGCGGGAATAATGGCTTTCGTAACTTTTTTCATAAAGTTCCCCCTTTATGGTTTTTTATTACCCATTTTTTATTACTTTTTATTATTTAAAATTTTTGTTTTCTAACTCTTTAATCTTATTCACTCTGTTAACGTGTCTAGTGTCGCCCGAAAATTCGGTATGCAAAAATGCATCGACTATTTCAAGCATAAGCCCCGGTCCTATTACTCTTTCGCCAAACGCTAAAACGTTAGCGTCGTTATGAAGCCTAGTCATCTTAGCCGAAAAAACGTCGTGGCAATGTCCACATCTAACGCCTTTTACCTTGTTTGCAACGATACTCATACCGATACCCGTACCACAAATTAAAATACCCTTGTCGCACGCTCCACTAGCAACTGCGTTAGCAACGCTTTCGCCAATTTCGTTGTAGTCTATTGACTTAGAGTCAAAAGTTCCAAAATCTTGATACTCTAATTTTAATTCTTCAAGATATTTGATTAGTAACGGCTTAAGATTAAAACCACCGTGGTCGCAACCTATTGCAATCTTCATTTTTATTTCTCCTTAAACCCTTTAGGGTGTTATTTTTCTAAAATTTTTTCTAATATAACGTTACAAGCATCTTCTATTTGATGCGAAACTCTAACGTATTCGTTTAGGTCCATACCGTAAGGGTCTGAAACGTCGCTAGTGCCTACGTATTCTGCAATGCTATAGACGTTGGGAAACGCCGATATGTATTGCTTATGAGAGGAAGTCATACACAAAATCAAGTCGCTTTCAAGTAAAAGTTTAGCGTCAACTTGTTTTGACCTAAAATTTCTAGTAATGTACCCCATACTCTTTAAGGCTTTTATCGAATTTTCACTCATTTTACTACCGACAACGGCATTTAGTCCTGCACTAGACACCTTGACGTTTTTAACGCCAACAAGTTTTAATTTCTTTCGTAAAATTACTTCAGCCATAGGGCTTCTGCACGTGTTCCCCGTGCATACGAATAAAATTTTCATCATCCGCAAGATTTCCTTAACCTATTCATTATTCCTAAAAACTCAGCATCTTCTCTATCGAAAGATATTGCAATAATAATATCTGCTAACTTTTCGCCTTCTAAGAGTTTGCTGTATAAATTTGATGCTATTTCCCTGCCCGTACTACCTAAAAGCAACAAGTTTTTGCCCTTAAATACTTGGGCGTATTCGTCTGAACACATTATGTACGGCTTTTTACCATTTCCTAATTCTTCGTCATATCTATCTAAAACTTTTTGCAACTCGTTTGGTGAATACATAACCGTTTGACAATTGGGCTTATAGTGTTTGTACTTTACGCCTGGAGATTTTACCTTGTCTCCGTCTTTGTGTTCGGCAATTAAACAAGCCCCACAAACGCTTTCCACCATTTCCTTAGTAACAAGCCCTGCACGAAGTATTCTTGGAATATTTCCCGTTACGTCTAAAACTGTACTCTCTATTCCCCCTTGACACTTTCCGCCGTCTAATATTAGCGAAATTTTACCATTAAGATCGTTATAAACGTGTTCGGCAGTTACGGGGCTTGTGTGCTTTGAAAGGTTTGCACTTGGTGCAACGATAGGTTCGTCAACAGCCTTTAGTAGTTGTTGACACCCCTTATGCTTAGGTATTCTAACGGCAAGCGTTTCCCCACCACAAACTGCTTCCTTGCAAACGACGTTTTTGCTTTTCATAACCAAAGTCAGTGGACCGGGTGTGAACGCCTTTATTAATTTGTAAACGTAGTCGTGTTCAACGAAAACCAATTTTTCAATATCGTAGTCCTTGTGAACGTGTGCTATAAGTGGGTTGTCTGACGGCCTACCTTTAACTTCAAATATCTTTTGTACTGCTTTTGGGTTTGTACCTATTGCCCCAAGCCCGTACACCGTTTCAGTAGGAATCGCCACCACTTCGCCCGACAAAAGCAAGGACTTTGCTTGCTGTATGGAATTTTCGTCGAGTTTTTTAATGTTAGTTACCATATAATTCGTCGTCTATACTCTTGACTGCTCCGTCTGAACTAGCAAATTCGCTTTCATCTCTTGCGGGCAAGTCTTCAACGCCTTCAATATTAAGGTCTTTGGGCTTAACGTTTTCCTTTTCGTCGTCATCTTCAACTTCGTTGGTTTGACGGTTGATGTTAAGGAACTTAGTACATTCGCCCTTAAAGTAAAGATTTACTATGCCTTGTTCACCATTTCTATGCTTTTCTACTAGAATTTCGGCAACGTTTTGCTTGATTTTGCCTTCTGCTAGTTCTTTTTCAGTAGCATTTTTATCGGGACGGTGAATAAACATAACGATATCTGCGTCTTGTTCGATTGCACCCGATTCTCTAAGGTCTGAAAGTTGGGGTCTGCCCTTTCTTTGTTCTACTGCACGTGATAATTGCGAAAGTGCAAGAACGGGCACGTTGATTTCTTTAGCCAAAATTTTTAGGTTTCTTGAAATTTCGGTAATTTCGTTTTGTCTGTTTTCGCTTTTCTTTTTTGAACCTGGAGACATAAGTTGTATGTAGTCTATCATTATTAGGTCAAGCCCAACTTTTCTCTTTAGTCTTCTACACTTAGACAAAACTTCTTCGGGAGTAATAAGTGAAGAATCGTCAATATAGATTTTAGCGTCCTGCAAAATTCTTCTAGCCTTGTCCATCTTAAGCCACTCAGACTTGTTCATTTGTCCACGTAACGCATTATTCATACTAACGCCTGCAACTGAACACATCATTCTTTGAACTAGTTGTTCTTTACTCATTTCGAGTGAGAAAACTGCACAAGAATAACCTTGTCTAGCAACGTTTTCAACGATATTCATCGAAAATGACGTTTTACCTACGCCAGGACGTGCTGCAATAATGATTAAATCACTAGGATGAAGCCCGTTCAAAAGATTGTCAAGCCCTTTAAACTTGGTTTTAATTCCGTGGTAGGTCGATTTGTTTTTAGAAAGTTCGTCAAACTTATTCATAACGGTAGGAAGAACATCGTCGATTTTAGACATCGAACTTGTATCTTCGGTGTTTGAAATATCGTAAACCGTTTTCTCTGCGTATGCTAAGGCAGACGTTTTATCGGTACTCTTTCTACTGTTTTCTATAATTTCGGCAGAACCCTTTATAAGTTTACGAAGCATACTGTCTCTTTGAACGATTTCTAAATAACGTTCATAGTTAGCAGACGACGGCATAACGTTTGTAAGTTCGGTAATATAACTTATACCACCTGCTTGTTCTAACGTTCCACTCTTTTCAAGTGCGTCAACAAGCGTTACTAAGTCCACCGTTTGGTTAGCCTTTACTATACCGTTCATTGCGTTGAATATATATTTGTGCGATTCTGCAAAAAAATCTTCTTCGCTTAAAAACGCCACTACTTCGACTTGAATTTTTCCGTCCAAAAGCAAACAGCCAAGCAAGGCTTGTTCGGCTTCTAAACTATGTGGCATATCTCCCGTGATTTGTTTTTTCATTATTCCTCTCCCGTATTATAGTTTTTTCATTTCTTCTAATGCGTCTTTAAATACTTTGAACGCACTTTCAAACGCTTTTTTATCAGTCAAATCTACGCCTGCAATCTTTAGTAGTTCCACAGGTCCGTCCTTTCCCCCTGAAGATAAGAACTTAAAGTAATCGTCAACAGCCGTTTGACCTTCGGTTAGAATTCTATCGGCAATGGTCAAGGCACTGATTATTCCCGTAGCGTACTTATAAACGTAGAAAGCTGTATAAAAATGTGGTATCCTTGCCCATTCATATTTGACTTTTTCATCACTTATTAGTGCTTCTCCGTAATACTTTTCGTGAAGTTCTAAATAAAGTTTACACATATTGTCCTTGTTTAATGGTTCTCCATTAGTTACCATATTGTGTGCCAAATATTCAAATTCTGCAAACTTGGTTTGCCTAAACAAGGTCGTTCTAATAATTTCTAGCAAGTGGTTTAGTAAAAACTTCTTGAGTTTATTTGATTTTGCAGTTTTTAATAAATGTTTAACTAATAATACTTCGTTAACGGTACTTGCCACTTCCGCAACGAAAATTCTATAGTCTGCTTTTGCATAACACTGATTTTTATTAGAAAAATAAGAGTGTATGCTATGCCCTAATTCGTGTGCAATGGTAAATGTACAATGCGTACTTTTTTGGTGATTTAACAATACGTACGGGTGTGTGTCGTAAACTGCCGCCGAATATGCACCGCTTCTTTTTCCCGCCTTTTCATAAACGTCTATCCAACGCTCGTTCTTTGCCTTTAGTAAAAGTTTTCCGTATTCCTTGCCTAAAGGCTTTAAGCCTTCAACCACTAAATCAAACGCCTCGTCAAAATCTAGTTCTATTTCCGAATTAGGAACGATTGAAGCGTAAAGGTCGTAAACGTGCATTTCGGATAAACCTAACGCCTTTTTCTTAAATGCAATATAGTCGTGTAAAATAGGCAACGCATCGTGAACACTAGATATTAAATTATCGTACACAACCTTGTCAACGTCTTCGTTAGAAAGAGCCATTTCAAGAACTGAATCGTATTTTCTAGTTTTAGCAAACAAAACGTTTTTCTTTACGTTCCCATAGTAAGTTGCGGAAATAACGTTAATGTTTGATAAATACGCTTGATAGAACTTTTCAAAAACTTTTTTTCTTAATTCTCTATCGTTAGAGTGCATATACATCCCGTAACTGCCGTGTGATAAAGGATAAGTTTTTCCGTTGTGACGTACTGGCTTAAGTTGAATGTCTGTGTTGTTTATTTTAAAAAATATATCCTTAAATGAAGAAAAGGTTTCCCCGCATTCTGCAAGAATTTTTTCTTCTGCTTCACTTAAAACGTGCTTTTTTTGTTTGATAATGCCAGAAAGCATATAATCGTAATCTTTAAGTTTAGGATTGTTTATAAATTGTTTTAACGTACCTTCATCTAGGGAAGTGAGTTCAGGCGTGATAAACGCTGTTTCAGAAGCAAGTGCCGTTGCAAGCCCCCTAATTTTAGAAATCATACCATCGTAAAAACTATCTCTAGTATCAGCGTCGTGATTTAACATTGCGTAAATGTAAAGTTTATCTAACAAACGACTAACTTCTTCGTTCTTTTTCATACAATCTAAAAAAGACTTTTCGTTAGAAAGTTTTCCCTTAAATTCGGAAAAGGAAATTTTAGAAGATAAGTTCTTAAATTCTTCTTCCCACTTAGCGTTAGATTCAAAAATATCTTCAGTTGCCCAAGTATATTTGTTTGACATTTCTATCTCCTCTAATTTTTATTGCTGTGAATAGGTGCTGGCATTTTACCGCATCTATTAATAAACTTACTGCAAGAGAAAGGACTTACTTTCATTATTGGTGCTCTGCCAAGCAACCCACCAAACTCAACAAACTCTCCTTCCTTTTTATTCGGAACGGGTATAACCCTTACGGCAGTAGTCTTGTTATTAATCATACCGATAGCCGATTCATCTGCAATGATACCCGAAATGGTCGTTGCGTCCGTATCGCCGGGGATAGCCACCATATCGATACCCACGCTACAAACCGAAGTCATCGCTTCTAGTTTATTAAAGTCAATAGAGCCTGCTTTTGTAGCGTTAATCATACCAATATCTTCCGATACGGGAATAAACGCACCTGAAAGTCCACCAACGTGAGAACTTGCCATAACTCCACCCTTTTTAACTGCGTCGTTTAACATTGCAAGTGCTGCGGTAGTGCCATGACAACCTACTTTTTCTAAGCCCATTTCTTCCAAAATATGTGCAACGCTATCGCCCATAACGGGGGTAGGTGCTAAAGAAAGGTCAACTATACCAAACTCAGCGTTTAGGCGTTTACTTGCTTCTTTAGCAACTAATTGACCAACCCTAGTAATCTTAAAAGCAGTCTTTTTAATGGTTTCGGCAACCGTACCAATTGAAGCCGTTTCGTCTAAATGCTTTAACGCACAGTGCACAACGCCAGGCCCAGAAACCCCAACGTTTACAACCGTTTCGCCTTCGCCAATACCGTGGAATGCCCCTGCCATAAAAGGATTATCTTCTACGGCGTTACAAAATACTACTAATTTTGCACAGCCCAAGCCGTCCTTTTCTTTAGAAACTTCCGCCGTATTTTTAATGATTTCGCCCATAAGTTTAACTGCGTCCATATTTATGCCCGACTTAGACGAGCCAACATTTACCGAAGAACATAGACGTTCGGTAACCCAAAGTGCTTCGGGAATACTTTCAATAAACGATTTTTCAAAGGAAGTCATACTCTTGTGAACAAGTGCAGAATACCCGCCTAAAAAATCTATGCCTAAAGTCTTTGCAGACCTATCCAGTGCTTTTGCAACTATAATTTCTTGACCAGGAAAGTTAGCACAAACTATGCTTGCAGGGGTAACCGATACACGCTTATTTATAATCGGAATACCGTATTCGGCTTCAAGGTCTTTAGCGACCTTAACGATATTTTCGGCTTTAGAACAAATCTTGTCGTAACAAAGTTCTGCCGTCATCTTAGCGTCGTCTCTAATACACGATAGCAAAGAAATACCCATCGTTATAGTTCTTACGTCGAAATGTTCTTTTTCGACCATATCTATGGTTTCAATAATTTCCTTTCTGTTTAGCATTTTAGTCCTCGTTAAATCTTATGCATTGCGTTGAAGATATCTTCGTGTTGAACGTGTATAGAAACGCCCCATTTTTCCCCTTCGTCCTTTAGTAAAGTACTAAGGTCTTTTAATGGAAGTGTAGAATTATTTAAATCACAAAGCATAATCATAGTGAAATTGCCTTGAACTATCGTTTGACTTATATCTTCGATATTTACCTTTTTTTGTGCTAATATTCCCGAAACGTTTGCTATAATGCCCGGCTTGTCTTTACCAATAACTGTAACTATTGCTCTCATATTAATTCTCCTTTATGTCTTGTATTTCGTAAGCAACTAAGAAATTACCTTGCGTAACGTAGGTAACCATTTGATTTTCTTTAATTTTAGGAAAGGGTTTATCGAAAGGCACGTAAACCTTTCTTTCAAAGCACTCTTCCTTGAACTTATTCCACTCTAAAAAGATGAGCGACTTAATCTCTACGTTGTCTTTGTTTTCCTTTTCGTAAGAATAGTCGATGAAATTTCCTTCATAAGTTTCGCTTCGACCAATAGACATTTCGTAGCATCGCTTGTAGTACGCGTTAACTAGTCTATATTTAATTCCAAAATAAATAGTTGAAAAAATTGCAAAAACTAGCGTAACCGTATAGTGAAGAAGTTTTATTATCCAAATTTTATCCGATAAATACGGTTGAACTAAATACCACGCGACGAATCCACCACTTATTGCAAGATAAATAACAAGAAAAATAGCATAAACTAATAAAACCTTCCTTCGTTCTTTTTTAATATCTTCAAATTCTTTAATGGTATAATACTCGATCATAATTTCTCCTTAGCGATTTATAAAGTCTGTTCTAACTTTAACCAAACCGTTTGGTGTTTTTTTATAAAGTTCGTACCTGTCGGGGTATTCAGCCATAATATAATTGGGGTTTTGTGCCACTTTGTAATATTTAGGCTTTTCGTTTTGAATAACCGTCGAAGATTTTTCGATTTCTTCTTTAGTTTCGGTTGCTTCGCTTTCTACACGCACCGTTTGAACGTTACCACGTTCGGCTTTATCTTCAAGTTTTTTACTTTTCTTGAAAAGTTTTCTAATAAACAAGAAAAGCCCCAAAAATACCGACGCAATTATAGCGACTAAAAACCAAACCCTAATTTGTGGATATTTATGAAAAAGCCCTGTAACGTACAAGATTAACCCCAAAAATCCCACCAACAGCGTAAACTGAAGGTTGAAAAAACTTAATACCTTGTAAACGGCTTCAAATATGACCTTAACGGCTTTTTTTAACCCGCCAAAAATTGAACGGCTTTTAACTAGAAGCATATTTTTTCCTTAACTTTAAATTTTTCCGAATAGTTTAAATATAAAATGGTCGACAGGTCTAAGCCACAAAAGACTTTCCTTGACAACCCCTACCACTTGACTTTCTTCACAAGTCCCAAACTCGCCACGACTATCTTCACTGACTCTCCTATTATCGCCTAGATAAAAGATTTCGTCTTCTAAAACGTGATAGATCTCGCTTTCCTTGTTGTTTGCAGGATAGGTTTTTACCGAATCGGCTAAATAATCTTCTTGAAGTTCTATAAAAGAATTAGTACCTTGTTTTCTAAGATATACTTTGCCGTTTTCTATTTTAACGGTATCGCCACCCTTTGCAATTACACGTTTTACTATCCAATCGTTTTTCAGTTCGTCTTTTATTACGATTATACTGCCGTAATCGTAATCATCTACAGTCGAAACGGTTACTACTTGCTCGTTTTGTAAAGTTGGATACATAGAACTTCCGTCAACAACCACCTTAATATACCAAGTATTTACGGTAACAATTAACGCCGACACCAAAATAAAAAATAGCACCGTCAAAAGAAAAGATAATTCACTGCCCTTATCTTTTTCGGAATATTGGTCAACGCATTTAGAAAAATTATCCATTATTTTCTCCAACGGGGATATAAGTTTTGGTCATCTTTTGAACTTGATCAACGCTTAAAAACATACTTCTTCCACACTGAACGCATTTAACCTTAACGTCAGCACCAATTCTTGTAATCTCCCATTTATTACCGCCACAAGCGTGTGGTTTTTTGGCAACAACGGTGTCGCCCACTTTATAAATCATAAAAATTCATACCTAACAAAATATTTATACCCAAAGCACGTTATTTATTACGTACTTAGAGTTACTTGAAAAGCCCAACGCACAAACTTTCTCGTAAGACTTTAGCCCCATACCTTCTTCGGTCTTGAAGTTTTTAAGGCTAGCCTTAAGATTGTGCCAAATATTACCCCCAACAACGTCAAACTTTGCGGTATAGGTTTTAAAACCACCGTCAACGTCGGCAACGAGCGAAACGCTAACTTCACCACCGTTTGGCAAATATGCGTCGAACATCAACATCGCCTGTTCTGACGGATGATACTTGCTTTGACCAACCTTAAAGGTAATCAAACCGTAATCATTGGTTATACCGTAAAAGCCCAAAGCACCTTTAACTTTCTTAATTTGACCATTAGCATTAGCATCTAATTCTTTTGCTAAGGCAAAATTTTCGTCAAAAGGAGCAAAAGCACTTTCATTACCATTAAACCTAGAAGAATAAATTATATTTTGCTTTAACTGAACTTGAGAATCCGTTGCTTCAAAACGCTTTGCAACAACGTCCGAACAAGTGGTAAAACCGTTTCGGTTTTCCATTTTTGCAAAAAAGAATGCTATTTTAGACTCCTTATAGGGTGTATATTCAAAAACGTAAACGCCCTTTTTAGGATTAGAATATTCCTTTAACTTTTCCCAAGAACGCTTTGAAGGGTCTAACTGTTCTTCTGCACAATATAGACAGAGAGATTTAAAATCTTCTTCCTTTGTGCTAACAGTAATTTCAACCTTGCCGTTTTTAACTTCGGTTTTAACGTCTATATCTTTGGAAAGGTCGGTTCTCTTCCCTTCTTTTTTAAGGAACACTTTGAAAAATTGCACCAAGTCGTCGTAACTAGCCTTGTCCAAAACGTCGCGATAATTTACCGAATAGTTTACGTTAGAATAAATCTTTTCGTTAATTCTTGAAATAGTAGCGTACGCTCTATCAAGGTCAAACTCACGACTATTGGTAGAAGAAAGCAATAAAACGGGGCAAGAAACGTGCGACATATACGACTGTACTTCTACACCTGCAACGAACTTTAAAACGTTACTAGAAAACAATGGCTCTGCAGTCGTAGAATATTTGAAATAATTATTGTACGATTTCCAGCCGGCGTTAAACCCAAAAACTGCACAAGCGACCTTTTCTTCGGTAGCAACTGCTTGCCAAGCGATAGTAGAAGCCTGACCAAACGCAAGTACGCCGATTTTAGAATAGTTTTTCAAAGACGCAAGGTACCTTAAAACGTATTTCATAACCGAAGTCCAAGCATACCAACAAGAATCACCCACTTCGTCTTCTATGGTGTAGAGTTGAGATTTTGCGTTATTATAGTTTGCATACTCTAAACCTGCAGAATATTTAGTATAGTTTTCTTTGCCATTTTCTTCGCCCGCAAAGTCTATCGACAATACTGCATAGCCTTGCTTAATTAATTCAAAGTCAGTATCGTTAAATTTTTCAAAGCCAAAATCGTGAACGCTTACTACTAACGGCTTAACGTCTTGAATATCAGGCTCTGTAATGCATACAAAAATGCTAATATCTTTACCGTTAACCGTCAAACCGTCAAGATAAAACCTATTAATGAGTAATCCGTCTTTTTTTACGGTGTAAATAGACCTTGCAATTGGCTTTGTTAAAGGTTGAAAATCTTTCCATATTAAGTTGGGTGTTAAAATATTTCCGGCCATAAATTTCTCCCACGTTTTGCCAAAATAAAAGATATTTTTATCTTATTTTTGTAATTTTTGCTTTAATGAGTTGATTTTTGATTGGGGTTAAGTTATAATAGTTCTCACTCTCGGAAAAAAGAGTACACAACCCCTATTTTTATAATAATATAAGTATATTATATAATATAAAGTCTGTCAACGCAAGTATTTTTCTATTTTGGTCGTTTTTTGGAGATAATTTTTTATGACCTTTTCTTTTTCTAAAGAGTTTGCAAGTTCATCGTTTACTGGAATTGAGAACTCTTTTATAACCGACTATATGCCGTTAGCACCCGGTGAAGCCGTAAAGGTTTATCTTTACGGGCTTTTCTTGTGCAATAATCCAAAACTAGACCAATCTTTATCAGACTTTGCTTCTTCCCTTTCATTAACCGAACAAGAAGTTATAAGCAGTTTTAAGTTTTGGGAAGATTTTAGTATTTTGACGATAATTTCGGTAGAGCCGTTTAGAGTGGAATATATGCCCATAAAAGGCACTTATAACCAAAAACCCAAAAAGTACAAGGCTGAAAAATACACTGAATTTTCTAAAGGGCTTCAAGCACTTATCCAAAACCGTATGATTTACACCAATGAGTTTTCGGAATATTATTCCATTATGGAAACTTATAAAATCAAACCTGACGCAATGCTTTTAATAGTAAAATATTGCGTGGACAAAAAGGGTGGCGACATAGGTTATCATTACATATCTAAGGTTTGCAAAGACTTTGGTGCTAGGGGCTTAATCACGGTAGAAAAGGTTGAAAAAGAACTCTCTTCTTACCTACTTCGTTCTAGCGAAATAGAGAAAATTTTAAAGGCTTTATCCTTAAAACGTCAGCCCGATATAGAAGACCAAAACTACTTCAAAAAATGGACTGAAGAACTCGATTTTGAGCCGGAAAATATAATCTTTGCAGCAAGCAAAACCAAAAAAGGCGGTATGGCAAATCTAGACGAATTCTTGCTTGAATTATACTCAAAAAAATGCTTTTCAAAAGAAGAAATCGCAAGGTTTATCGCCGACAAAAAAGCCGTTTACGAATTGGCAGTAAAAATCAATAAAAACCTATCGATTTACGTAGAAGTTTTAGATCCTGTTATCGACGTTTATTTAAACAAATGGCTATCCTATGGATACGAAGAAAACACTCTATTATATATTGCGTCAATTTGCTTTAAGACGGGTAAAAATTCGCTTAAAGAAATGGACGAATTAATCGAACAACTTAAAACCGATGGTTTTATAGATTTCTCTAGCGTTGGGGACTATTTTGAAAACGATAAAAAGACCGAGGAATTCTTAAAGAAAATTTTAAATAACGCTGGCGTAAACCGTCGCCCCACTTCTTGGGACAAAGAGAACTTAAAGACGTGGAAAAATTGGAATTTTTCCGATGAAATGATAATGGAAGCATCTACTCTTTCGGCGGGAAAAAGTTCACCGACGGCGTATATGAACGGCATACTTTCTAATTGGAAAAACAACGGAATTTTCTCACTAGAAAAGGCACAAGAAAAAGAGCAAAACTCCCCCGCTTCACTCTCTCAAGAAGCATATAATATTGAATACAAAAAGCGTCGTGCAAACGCACTTGCTTTAGCACAAGAAAACACCGAAAAGGCTATGAATTTAGAAGGTTTTTCTACTCTTTACGAAAGGCTATTTAGCATAGAAAAAGACCTAGCGTTTGCCGAAATTTCTAATAATAGTGAAGCGTTAAAATCGCTAAATGAAGAACAAAATAATTTAAACAAAAATCTATCGAAAATGCTAAAAACTATCGGGCTAGATTTAACCGATTTAACACCAAAATATAAATGCGAAAAGTGTAACGACACAGGGTATGTTGGCACTAACCGATGCGACTGCTTTGACAAATATAAAATATAATATTTTTGTAAAATCAAAAAACACGATTTGAAATAAAATCGTGTTTTTTGTTTTGTTTTATTATTATCTTTTTTCAACGGGGATATATTCGTTTCTGCCGTTTGTTGAAACGTATGCAGGACGGATAATCTTACCGTTGTTATGAATTTCTTCTAATCTATGTGCACACCAACCCGACATTCTTGAAATAGCGAAGATGGGCGTAAACAATTCTACGGGAAGCCCTAACATATCGTAAACGAAACCACTATAGAAGTCCACGTTTGGAGAAACGGGTTTGGTTGTTCTACGTTTTTCCATAATCAACTTGCCCGAAATTTCTTCAACGGCACAATATAACTTAAATTCTTTATTTCTGCCCTTTTCTTTAGCGAGTTCGCCAACGAATTTTTTGAATATTTCCGCCCTTGGGTCAGACATAGAATAAACTGCGTGTCCCATACCGTAAACCAAGCCTTTTTTATCAAACACTTCGCCAGCAAGCATTTTTGAAAGATATTCTTTAAGTTCTTCTTTATCGTTCCACTTAGAAACGTGAGTTTTGATATCTTTCATCATTTCCATAGCCTTGATGTTTGCACCACCGTGTCTAGGCCCTTTCAAAGAACAAAGTGCTGCCGTTATGGTTGAATAAGTATCAGAACCTGCTGAAGTTACCACGTGAGTGGTAAAGGTTGAGTTGTTACCACCACCGTGTTCTGCGTGTAGAATAAGTGCAATATCCAAAACTTTTGCTTCTAATTCAGTAAACTTACAGTCTGGACGAAGCATATGTAGAATATTTTGAGCGAGCGAAAGTTTTAAGTCCGGCTTATGAATAATCAAGCTCTTATTTTGATTATAGTGCAAGTGTGCGTGATAAGCGTAAACAGCAAGTAAAGGCGTAACGGCAATAAGTTTTATCGTTTGACGAAGCACGTTTTCAATAGAAGTATCAAGTGCTTTTTTATCGTAACTATATAGCATAAGAACGCTTCTTGCTATCGAGTTCATAATATCTTCACTTGGGCTTTTCAAAATAACGTCTTTAACGAAGTTCTTGGGAAGTTTTGTGTTTTCGGCAAGTAATTCTCTAAAGTCGTCTAATTCTTTTCTGTTGGGCAACTTATTGAAGAGCAATAAATAAACTGCTTCTTCATACCCACAACAACGCTCATCGTCATGGTTTTCGATAAGTTTTTTAACTTCTACACCACGGTAATACAATTCACCTGGAGTGGGAACAAGATTACCGTCCACAGTTTTTTGACCAATAACGTCCGAAATATCGGTAAGACCGGTTATAACACCCCTACCACGTTCGTCACGAAGTCCCCTTTTAACTTGATTTTTAGCATACGTTTCTTCGGTAAACTTTGGATTTTCGTTAAAAAGTTTACTTAAACGTAATATTTCTTCTTCATAATAATGATGATTGTGCATATATACTCCTAATTAATCTTCCATTCTAATAAAACTCTTGATTTCACAAACTTCGTCTAGGCTAGAGAGTTTATCAAGCGTCTTTTTAACAGCGCTTTCCTTGCATACGTGGGTAATAATGATAACTTGAGCCTTGTCGTCTTCTGCTGAAATTTGTTTAACTTCCTTAATGCTTACGCCGTTTTTAGAAAAAGCATTTGAAATCTTAGAAAGCACGCCCGCTTGGTCTAAAACCGATAATCTAATAAAGTATTGAGTGGTAAAATCCGAAACGAACTTGGTTTCCTTGTTACCCTTTTCATTATTTTCAAAGGGAACGTAGAAATTATCCATATGTTTTCCAGCGTAAATTACGTCAGAAACGATTGCGCTTCCCGTAGGCAATGCACCAGCACCCCTACCGTAAAGCATAATTTCGCCAACAGCATCGCCAACCAAGTGAACTGCGTTAAACGAATCGTTAACAGCGGCAAGCGGATTGTCGTTTTTAATAAAGGTTGGGTGAACCCTAACTTCAATACCCTTTTCGGTATTCTTACCAATACCTAAAAGTTTTAAGGTATAGCCCATTTCCTTACCGATAGCAATATCTTCCTTGTTGATACCGGTAATACCTTCACGATATACGTTTTCAATACAAACCTTATTGTGGAAAGCCAAACTACTTAAAATTGAAAGTTTATAAGTAGCGTCAAACCCTTCAACGTCAGCAGTAGGATTAAATTCAGCATAACCTAACTTTTGAGCAGTCTTTAACGCTTCTTCGTAAGACCAACCTTCATCGGTCATTTTAGTTAAAATATAGTTAGTAGTACCGTTAATGATACCCTTTAATGATAAAATGGTATTTCCTTGCATACCGTCGATAAGAGTTCTAATAATTGGAACACCACCAACGCAACTTGCTTCAAAGAATAAACCTGCGTGTCTCTTTTTTGCTTCCGACTCTAGTTCGGGCCAATGTTTAGCAAATAATTCCTTGTTAGAAGTAACAACAGTCTTACCGCTTTTTAATGCTTTTAACACAAAAGTTTTAGCAGGTTCTACACCACCGATAACTTCAACTACTACGTCAACTGCGGGGTTACTAACCACTTCTTCTATACTTTTAGCAACTTTTGCTTCTTCAATTCCTAACGAAACAGCCCTTTCAACGTTCTTTTCAAGAACGGCTTCTACCGTTACGTCTAGATTTTGTGTCTTTTTGAAATATTCCTTTTTGTCAGCGAGAATTTGATACGTTCCACCGCCAACAACACCTAATCCTAAAATTGCAACGCCGAGTTTTTTCATTGTTTTTTCTCCTTTCCTACTGTTTGTTAAGTTGATAGATAATTCTTAAGCCGTCCAAAGTTAAAGTCCTATCTACTTTAGTGATACTCTTAACTTCTTTGGCTATAATTTCGCCAAGACCACCAGTAGCGATTACACGTAAGTCCTTAAGCGAAAGTTCTTTTTTAATTTTGTCAATAATATTGTCCACTAACCCTGCAAAGCCAAATATTAACCCCGCTTGCATACAGTTTTTAGTGTTTCTGCCAATTACGCTTTTAGGAGCGTCAAGTTCAATCATCGGTAATTGAGCCGTATTATTGATAAGCCCTTCTAACGAAGTTTTAATACCGGGAGCAATAACTACGCCCAAAAGTTCGCCCGTTTCAGAGATAACGTCAAAGGTGGTTGCCGTACCAAAATCGATAACCACAATCGGCCCTCCGTATTTAGTGAACGCCGACACGCTGTTTACGATAATGTCTGCACCAACTTCCCTAGGATTATCCATCCTAATGTTAAGCCCCGATTTAACGCCCGGACCTATCATTAAGGGCGAAACCTTAAAGAAGTATTCGCACATATGACAAATAGTGTAGTTAAGCGACGGTATAACCGAAGAAATTATAACGCCCGTTATGTCTTCCTTTTTTATATCGCTGGTCGATAAAAGATTAACTAAAACCGAGCCGTATTCGTCTGCCGTACGATTTATCCTTGAAGAAACACGGAAAGAAGCGACTAACTTTTCCCCTTCAAAGACACCGTACTTAATATTAGTATTGCCTATGTCTATTGCTAATAACATTTGTTTTCCCCTATCTTTTGTCCAAAACACGAATAACCCTATAGGTTAAAGGTGTAAATATAATGGTGATAACCATTTCCAAAACGAAATTGAGCCAAATAATACTTAATATCGTAGCAAAAACCAACCAAGTTGAATTAAAATCCCAACCCATATACGCAATTAGTGAATCTTTCATTAAAAGCATACCTAAAACGTAAATGGTTGTATTGATTACGGGTATAGCGATAGAACCTACGCTAACTGCAACCAAATTATTGCGTTTTGAAATCAATTTATATAAAAGTCCAGAAACTAGACCTGCAACCGTGGTTTTGCCTATACACATAATGGTAAGAATAACGGGGTCAGTTTGAAACAAGTTTGCTGTTACCGGTTCACCACCCATAATAGCGGTTGTGATAAAAACCACCAAACCACACACGAACCCAACAATAGCCCCACCAACGTAGCCGAGCAAAACCCCTGCTAAAGCAATAGGAATCAAACTAAAGTTAAGCGTAATGCCAAACATCGGAATAGCACTGCCAAACAATTGCAAAACGATAACTAACGCCGTCAAGATTCCTAAAAGTGCAACGTTTTTTGACGAGAAAAACTTATTCTCCATAAAATACCTCCAATCGAACTTCTTAATAAAGAATATCCGTAAGAAAAAAATAAAAAATTAAATTTTTCGGTCAAACTAAAATATATCTGCCGAAATTTATTATATTTTACCACAATTTTAAGCGTATAGCAAACAAATAACTGCATTTTGTAACATTTTTAGGGTAGTAAACAGTATATTGATAATAGATAAAACTTCGCCAAAAACTAAAAAATTACATAGGCGGAGGTTTCATATACGTTGGAGGTAAAATATATGAACGGTTGTTTCGACTTTTTAGGCAATAACTGCTGTCTTTGGATTTTGATAATTTTACTTATCATCTGCCTTGCAAAAAGCGGTTGCCTTAACGGACTTTTCTCAAGTTGTTACTGTCTGCCTGTAGCATTATTGCTTATCTGTTGTCTATGCAAAAACAACGGTGGTTTCTTAGGGAACTTCGGTTGCGGTTGCAAATAATAAATAAACGGCAATGCTAACGAAAACGGGACTCAAAAAGTAGCCCCGTTTTTTCTTTTTAAATTTTTGCTTCAACTCACCTGTAAAATTTAAAAAAATAAAGAGCCATACCTAAGCACGGCTCTCTATTCAGGAAAAAGTTTATAAAAAGTGTATGATTTTTGTCGAAACTATCATCTTAATTTCGTTTACACCTACACTATAACGCACGAATCTTGAAAAATAATTGAAAAAAATTTAAATTTTAAAGTTTTTTTTAATAAATTATGATACAATAAAATTATGAAAATATTATTAGTTGACGACGAGCGTGCATTAGTACAAGCACTCGAACAAATTCTAAAACAAAATAAGTATTCGGTTGACACGGCGTTTAACGGCGAAGACGGGCTTGATATGTCGCTATCTGGCATATATGATTTAATAATTTTGGACGTAATGATGCCAAAACTTGACGGTTTTTCGGTCTTAAAAGAAATAAGGTCGAACAAGTTTGACACGCCCGTTTTAATGTTAACTGCAAAATCTGAAACGCAAAACAAAATTCAAGGTCTAAACCTTGGTGCAGACGATTATCTTTCTAAGCCTTTCGACACGAACGAACTCTTAGCAAGGGTAAAAGCACTACTAAGGCGTAAAGAAAAATTTACTAGCGACCTTTTAACTTATGGTAATTTAACCTTAAATCGTGATACGTTTGAGATTTCGGTTGGGGAAAGAAAAATATCGCTTGGCAAAAAAGAGTTTCAAATTCTTGAAATGCTTATTTTATCTGCGGGGAAAAGCATTGATAAAGAACGCTTTATCGAAAAGATTTGGGGTTTTGACACCGAAGCCGAATACAACACCATAGAAGTTTACGTTTCTTTCTTAAGAAGAAAATTAAACGCAGTAGGTGCAAACGTAGAAATTAAGTCTTTACGTGGAATAGGTTACACGATAGGTATTAAAAATGATTAAGAAAGCGCAAGTACGGTTCGTTTCGATAGCGATAGCGATATTAGTATTCTTTTTCGCCGTAATTTTTGGCTTTACTTACATTTTCTTAAGAAATAACACCGTTACCGCCATAAAACTAACCCTTTCGGAAATTGAAAGAGATTATGCAAATTCGGGTGGAACGGTAGTAAAAGACGGTGGCTTAGTCGCTTCCCACTACGGCGTTGACCGAAACGGAAATCTGTTTTTAGAATCTTTAGTTTACGACCAATCCACTTTTGATTATCAATCGGCTTATGACCTTGTACACCAATCTGCAAAACTAGATAAAGCCGAAGGCATAATCGGTAAATGCTATTTTATTTGTAAAACTGAAAACGATATAACGCAAGTGGTTATAGGCGACGTTAATGGCTTACTTAACAGTATGCAAGACAACTTAATTAAAACCCTTATAACCTTATCAATTTCACTAGTACTATTAGGGCTTTTAGCCTGGGCTGTTTCATTTAAGATATTTCAACCAATACAAGAAGCGTTTATGCGACAACAAACTTTCGTATCAAACGCTAGCCACGAATTAAAAACCCCAATCGCCATAATTTCAGCAAATGCCGACGTTATAAAAAGCAATAGAGACGACCAATGGATAAACAACGTCAAAGAACAGTCTTTGCGTATGGAAGGTTTGGTTAACGATATGCTATCCCTTGCAAAGATAGACGAAGGCAGAACTACCTTAAACCCCGAAGAATTTAATCTTTCGGACGAAGTAGTAAGCATTGCACTTCCCTATGACGCAGTAGCATTTGAAAAGGGCAGAAACCTAATAGTAAACGTACAAAACGGAATAGTTGGAAAATTCGATAGGCAAAGCGTTAGACAAGTTTTATCAATTCTTTTAGACAACGCAGTAAAATACGCTAGTAAAGACGGGTCGATAATAGTAACGTTAACGACGGCAAAACGTACTTCACACCCCGTTCTAAAAGTATATAACGACGGAAACAACGTCCCTAGCGAACACGCAAAGAAAATATTTGAAAGGTTCTACCGTGCCGAAGATTCTCGCTCTAGAGATTTAGGTGGAAGTGGACTAGGTCTAGCAATAGCAAAAAGCATTTGCGAAAAGAATAAATGGAAAATAACTGCCACGCCAATCCTAAACCAATCAATGACAATGACCGTTCAATTGTAATAAATAACCACGTTTTTTAAGAAAATTATTAACACAAAAAAGGCTAACGAAAAATTTTCGTTAGCCTTTGTTTTGATATA
The DNA here is from genome assembly GCA_045589615.1 of Christensenellaceae bacterium. Taxonomy (GTDB): domain Bacteria; phylum Bacillota; class Clostridia; order Christensenellales; family Borkfalkiaceae; genus UBA1259. The sequence goes on from JAZNPL010000009.1 coordinate 36,006, forward strand.
TTAAAATTTGTTAAATAGAATTTTATTTAAGCGAATTCCACCAATCTTCTAAATCTTCATAGTAATCATTTAACATATTGTAATGGTAAGAACAAAGACTGCCCTTAGTTGCAGGTCTACTACATACTTTATTGCCATCTTCATCAATGTACTGGCAAGTTTCTCCTGACGCCCCAGCGAAGCAAGATCTACAGAATACTATTACAACTAACACAGCAACAAGGATTCCCACAATTTTTATAGCACTCTTAAATAAATCTGCATTATCTGATTTGTATTGCTTATTTACTAATGAAAGCACTCTAATAATAGATAAAATAGTACAAATATTTGAAAATATTGCAATTATACCGTTATAAAAAAATTCTCCTGCGTTAAATATATAATAAATATTTCCCACTATACTTGAAAAAACTCTAAATAGCGTTATACCAACAATTAGATATAATGCTCTATAGTCTTTAACTCCTTTTACAAAATATAACGTATAAATTATTAAAGTAACAACTGATACAACAAGCGAAATAATAGCTTCGGAATTTGTATGGAAATTCAGAAAAGCTTCTACTATTCCAACAAGCGAAGAGAGTAAAACAAATAAAAAAGCCCAATCAAATTTTTCTTTCTTAATAAAAACCAGAACGCTTATATCAATCGCTGTATAAACTAAAAAACTTAATAGTGAATCTAATCTAAAGTCTAAAATTAACGCCACTATATCTACTAGTGCGTACCCAATACAAACAAACAAAGAAATTAAAAAAATCTTTTTTGTATTAAAATTCTCAATTTTGTCAAAAAACATATACACCTTCTCCTTTTGCTTTTATAAAATTTAGATAAAGTTATTTTACTAGATATTTTATCTAGTGTCAAGACATTTTGTCTAGTTGTAGTGTAATATTTTTATATGGATAAAAACTTTTGTAAAAATCTTAAAGAAATAAGAAAGGCTTGTTCCTTAACACAAAAACAGGTCGCAATTAAGTTGAACGTGGTTGAAAGTTGTTATGCAAACTGGGAACAAGGTAGAACAGAGCCAAATATAGAAATGCTAAGAAAACTTTCCGTGATTTTCAAGGTAACTATTGATGATTTAGTAAACGGATAAAACATATAAAAGTAAAGGATAGCAAAAATTTGCTATCCTTTTTAATTTTATCTATTATATTTTTTTGTTAGTGTTTTTAGTTTGTTTGCGGTTTTTTTATCAAAATCGGCTTTGGTAAATTTTATCGACCAATTTTGTTCTTGAACTACCCCCGGTTCGTTTATTCGGTAATCTCCACCGAATTTTTTTACGTCTTGCCAAGGCATAATAAACCACTTTGCATCGCTTTTCATACCGAGTTTAATACAAGCGTTAATAAGCCCGTCAACAGTTTCGGTTTCGCCAGAAATTTTCAAGGTTTTTTTACTATTTGCTACACCCGACTTAAAATTGTTAAAATCCCAATCGTTAAAGTTTTCAATTAAACTTTTTAAGGTATCGTTATCGTGCGTACCCGTATAGCAAACACAGTTTTTCGGCAAGTTTTCGGGAAGATATAAGTTGTCCTTATCTCCGTTAAATGCAAATGATAAAATCTTCATACCGGGATAGCCCGTGTGTTTAAGAAGTTCTCTAACACCGTCGTCAATAATACCCAAGTCTTCGGCAACGATTTTTTTAGGGTTGACTTTTTTGTGGATTGCACTAAAGAGTTCTTCGGACGGAACGTTTATCCACTCGCCCGAAATTGCGTTTTCGGCATCTCCGTCCACTTCGTAAAATCTATCTAAGCCACGGAAATGGTCAATCCTTACGTAATCACAAATCTTAAGTACGTCTTTAATTCTATTAGCCCACCAATTATATCCGTCTTTTTTATGTGCTTCATAATCGTAAACGGGGTTACCCCAAAGTTGACCTTCTGTGCAAAAATAGTCGGGGGGAACTCCCGCTTTTTTTACGGGATAAAAGTCGTCGTTTAGTTTAAAAAGTTGTGGGTTTATCCACACGTCAACGCTATCTAACGCAACGTAAAGTGGCATATCACCCATAATTTCTATTCCGTTTAGGTTAGCATATTTTTTTACGTCTAGCCACTGTTTTTGCGCTATAAACTGAATAAATTGCCAAAACAAAATTTCGTCTTTATAATCTTTAGCAAACTTTCTTAACGCCGATTTATCACGCCTTTTATATTCTTCAGCCCACTCGTAAAAATGTTTTTGCCCCGAAGCATATTTTAAAGCCATAAACAAAGCGTAGTCGTACGATTTTTTGCTTTTTACGTATTTAACAAAGTTTTCGTCGCATTTATCAAAGCGTTCAAACGCCTTTTTTAACATTGGAAAACGAACTGCGTACAAAAATCCGTAATCGATATATCTTTTATTGTATTTAGAAAACGCTATTTCTTTTTTTGTTAAAAGCCCGTCCTTTACTAAGAGTTCGGGACTAATAAAATAAGGGCTAAAAGACTTAGACGAAACGGAAGAATATGGCGAATTGCCATACCCCGTTTGCACTAAGGGTAAAATTTGCCATATCTTTTGCCCGCAAGCCTTTAAATAATCTATAAATTGATAGCACCCTTTTCCAAAATCGCCTATTCCGTACTCGCTTGGCAATGAGAAAACGGGCATTAAAATTCCACTTTTTCTTTCCATTTTAATCTTATAAAGTAAATCCGCCGTCCACGGTTATAACTTGTCCGGTAATAAAATTTGATTTTTCGCTTGATAAAAAGTAAATAATATCAGCAATCTCACTAGGCGTGCCCATACGTTTTAAAGGCGTACGCTCTTCAAGTTCTAACTTTTCTTCTTTTGAAAACCTATCGTTCATAGGCGTATCAATAACACCAGGACAAACACAATTAACGTTAATATTGCTTGGCGAAAGTTCTTTAGCAAGGGCCTTTGTAAAACCAATTAACGCCGACTTACTTGCAGAGTATGCACTCTCCATACTACCACCGTTATTTCCCCAAATGGACGAAACGAAAACTATTTTACCACTCGACCTTGAAATCATTTCCCTAGCAAAGTTTTTGGTTAAAATGAACGCCGATTTAACGTTTACGTTAAAAATTTCGTCCCACTCGCAATTTTCCGTTTCGGTTACTAGTTTATAAAGGTCTTTCCCCGCATTATTAACCAAAACGTCTATATGCTTAAAACTTTTAGAAACGGTGTCGTATAGTTTTTGAACTTCACTCTCTTTAGAAAAGTCCGCTTGCACGGCAAAGAAATAGTCGCAGTACTCACTATCGGCTATCTCCTTTCTAAATTCTTCAATTTTTTTGGCGTTAGAATTATATTGACCTATAACGAAATATCCGTTTTTCAAAAATTCTAATGCGGTGGCTTTACCTATCGCACCACTAACGCCCGTAATTAAAGCAACTTTCACTAATAAACTCCTTAAAAAAAGAAACCCGCAAAAATCTTTGCGGGTAATCTTATACGTTTTTAGCCTTTAACTCTTTCCATATATTCGCCCGTTCTGGTGTCAACTCTGATGAGTTCGCCTTCGTTAACGAACATAGGTACTTGGATTTTTGCACCCGTTTCCAAAATAGCGTCTTTGGTTGCGTTGGTTGCAGTGTTACCTTTAACCGATGGGTCAGATTGAGTTACTCTTAATACTACGAAGTTTTCACATTCTACTGAGAATGCTGAACCCTTAAAGAACTTAACGATTACGTTGTCGTTTTCTTTAATGTACTTTAATGCGTCTTCTACTTGGTCGTAGTTTAATGGAATTAGATTGTATTCTTGGTCCATAAAGTAGTAGAGTTCACCGTCGTTATAAGAATAGGTCATATTCTTGGTTTCAATGGTTGCGTCTTGTAATTTTTCGGTGGGGTTCCACGTTCTTTCCAAAACCTTTCCGTCAATTACGTTCTTCATTTTGGTTCTTACAAACGCTGCACCTTTACCGGGTTTTACGTGTTGGAAATCTACGATAGTCCATACTGAACCTTCGTATTCAAAAGTAGAACCTTTTCTAAAATCACCTGCTAACATAAATATTTCTCCTTGTATGTTTGTCTATATTTTTTTTATAAAATTATTAATTTCTTATCATCGGTAAAAAATCTTTCTACCTTCCCACCTATTAGTGCTACGGTATCTTCTATTCTTATTCCGTATTCGCCGTTAAAATAAACACCCGGCTCTACCGAAAACACCATACCGTTTACCAACTTATCCTTGCTCCTTTTAGACAATGTTGGATATTCATGAACTTCTAAGCCTATCCCGTGCCCTAAAGAGTGCGTAAAATATTGGTCTAAATCAAACTCTTTAAGAACGCCCCTTGCATACCCGTCGGCAACGAACGTATCCGTTCCGTCAACTATATTTTCTTCAGCGTAAATATTGGCTTTTAATACTAGGTTATAATCGTCAACAAACTTTTGACTAGGCTTGCCAAAGAACGCCGTTCTAGTTATGTCTGAACAATACCCTTTATAAGTGCAACCCATATCAATTAAAACCACGTCACCAATTTTCAACTTGTCGTCGCCCGTTACGTGATGTGGTATCGCTGAATTTTTACCAAAAGCAACAATCGTATCAAAAGATAATCCGTCAGCACCAAAAGTAAACATACTTTCTTCTAAACGCTTTTTAACTTCCTTTTCAGTGTCGCCAACTTTTAAGGTTTTTATTACTTTGTGATAGGTTTTTTGAGCAATCTCGCACGCCTTTTTTACGTTTAATAGTTCTGCTTCGCTTTTAACTGAACGCATCAAGGTAATTGCCTTAGAATAGTCTTTAATCTCAAAGCCTTTTTCTATAAAACTTAGGTATTGGCTAACGCAAATTCTATCGTAATTAAGATAAAGCGTTTTAACTTGACTACTTGAAAGCAATTCCATAAGACTTTCTAAACCCGTATATCTAACGGGAATAAAGCCTAACTCAGTTATTGCGTCCTTTACCGCATAGAAATATCTATCGTCGGTAAAATAATATTTCTTATTTTCTACAACCACTATTACGCCGTCGGCAATATCCTTTCCTAAAAGATATTTCCTTTCAATTCTATCGTAAACAATAGTTGCACAACCTTTATTTTTGAATATTCTTTCCATTTATATATTTATTTTAACAAATTACGCCTAATAAGTCAATTACCAAAATAGGCTTTTTGCATTTTTAATGCGTCAATATCTTGTGTTCCAGCCGATTCGCATATAATATACGGCTCTAGACCCAATTTTTTTATCGCACTAAGCATTGGAGTATAATCTGGACCGTACACTTGGTCTTCAAAGGTCAAGTGTCTTTTTTCGCCTTTATCGGTGTATTCTATCTTAGAAAAATGAATATGGAAGTTCTTCATTTTTTCAAAGCCCAATCGGTCAATCATAAAGGATAACCTATCAAGATAATCTTTTTCAGTTTTTAGGCTTCCTTGTTCCCTAGCGTTAACGTGTCCAAAATCGACGGCGGGAATATAAATTTTATCAATCTCACAAAATTCTACAATCTCTTCAATCGTGCCAATTTGCCCTAGTTTTCCCATTGTTTCGGGGCAATATTTTAGATTTTCTAAACCGTTTTCGTAAATTTTATCACGCAATATCGCCAATCGTTTTTTGGTTAAATTAACTGCTTCTTCTCTTGCCATTTTTCCTTGGCTTGCAGGGTGAAATACTATTCGTTCCCCGCCCATATTTACACAAGCCTTCGCCGATTCTATAACGTATTTGTAAGAATTTTCCGCCTTTTCGTCGTCGGGATTAGCAAAGTTTATGTAGTATGGTGCGTGAACGCTTATTTCCACTTTAGCGTTCTTAAAAGCATTGCCAATTTCTATCGCTTTTTGTTCCGATAAGTTTACACCCCTGCCAAACGAATATTCAAAACAAGTTAGCCCCATTTCAGAAACCCATTTAGCAGACTCTTCACTATGTTTATATCCCGCAGAGAAAAACCCTTCGGAATTTCCACTAGGTCCAAATTTTATCATAAAACTTTCCCTTTTACCATATCAACGTCAGTTTTCAACTGTTCAATGAGTTCTTTTTCGCTAGAAAAACGTTTAATATCCCTTAAAAACCCGTCGAAATATAGTTTAATTTTTTCCCCGTATAAATTGCCGTCAAAATCTATAACGTGTGCTTCGATAAGCACTTCGTCAAGCCCGTAAGTAGGCCTATTTCCATAATTTATAACCGTCTTATACTCTTTGCTATCAATGGTTACGTGCCCAAAATACACGCCGTTTTTTAAGCGTTGTTTTTCGCCGTCAACCTTAAGATTTATGGTAGGAAAACCAAGTTTACTACCAACTTTTCTTCCGTCTAACACTACTGAAAAATAAGAATAGGGCGTTTTTAATAAAGCGTTTGCCCTTTCAATCTCGCCATTTATTAAAAGTTCTTTAATCAAAGTGGTGGAAACTTTTTTACCGTCCATTATGCAATCGTCTTGAACGAACACTGTTTGTCCGTTTTTTTGGGCGTATTCGGTTAAAAACTCAACGTCACCAAGTCCACCTTTGCCAAAACGATAATCCTTACCACAAACGTACGTGCAAATGTTGTATTTTTGGTTAATAAACTCAAGAAAATCTTTTCTGTCGGTATTCAAAAACTCTTTAGTTAGAGGTGCGAAAAATACTTCGTCAGCACCTAGTAAGGTTATTAATTCCTTTCTTTCTAAGTCATCGTAAACGATTTTATCATTATTATTGTTTATGGCTTTTTTAAGATTGCCCGAAAAGGAAAAAACGGTAAGCGTATTGCCTCCGTCGTCGGCAATTTTTCTTGCAGAAGAAATAACTGCCCTATGCCCAATATGAACACTGTCAAAAAACCCCAGTGCAATGACCGTTTTCCTTTTATCTGACATAAGTTTTGATTTTAAGCACGCCCTTTTCGGCAACGCCTATCCCCCAAAAATTATCGCAATTATACACTCTATAAACACCGTCTAAAACGTTAGTTTTTTCAAAAACGCCGTTCAAAATTTTATTTGCACGCTTTTCGTCAAGCACAAGTTTTGGAAAATCTACTACGGTATCCGAAGCGATTAAATATTGTTCTGGCAAAGTAGAATTGATAAATTCTTCTACCGAAACGCCGTTTTCTATATCAAAAACGCCCGAACTTCTTCTAACTAGTGCTTTCATACTACCTAAACTGTTACAAGCGTAGGCAATATCTCTTGCTAGAGAACGAATATACGTTCCCCCACCACATTCTATATCGAAAACAAACTCGTTTTTAGATAGTTGTTCTACTAATTCTAAACTTAAAATTTCTATCTTTTTAGGTTTAAGTTCAAACTCCACACCCTTTCTAGCCAACTGATATCCACGCTTCCCGTTGATACACTTAGCCGAATATTTAGGTGGAATTTGGTCGATTTTACCCAAAAATTGTGGTAAAACTGCTAAAATCTCTTCTTTTTTTGGGATATATGTACAAGTATTAACAACGTTCCCCGTAATATCAAGCGTGTCGCTTTCTTCCCCAAAAATAAAGGTTGCACGGTATTTTTTCGTTTTATTTAAAAGGTAATCGAACAGCCTAGACGCTTGTCCGATTCCAACGGGAAGCACGCCCGAAGCCATAGGGTCAAGCGTACCCATATGTCCGCAGGGCATATTGAACTTCTTTTTAACAGCAGTTACAGCATACGCTGAACTCATACCCGACGGTTTGATTAAGTTAATAAAGCCGTTCATCTTATTCCTCTAAATATTGGTAAGAAGCAAAACGTAGTTTATCCACAACTTCTTCGTATTCGCCTTTAATTTTACAACCACTAGCAAGCGTATGTCCACCACCACCAAACATCCTAGCAACGGCGTTAACGTCTGCACCCTTAGAACGAAGACTTACTTTATAAAAGCCGTTATCCATTTCCAATAGACAAATACCTATTTTTACGGTATCTATACCCATTACGAAATCGATAAAACCTTCGGTTTCGTCTTCTTTAGCACCCGATTCTTCAATTTGACTTTTGAAAACGGTTGCTATTGCAATTTGCTCGTCGTAAAAATATCTAATCTTAGATGCTACAAGCCCTAAAAGTTTTGCTCTATTTTTAGTTTGCTTGTAGTACATATTGTACTGAATTTCGTTTAGCGGTGCACCAAGTTCTAATAATTCTCCTGCAATTTTAAGGGTTTCGGGCGTAGTATTTTTGTGCCTAAAAATCGACGTATCGGTAATGATGCCAACCATTAATAAGGAAGCAATTTTTTGGTCTAATTCTATACCCATTTCCTTTATAAGCCAATAAACGTTTTCGCAGTTAGACGCCCTATCAACAACGTAATTAACCTTGCCGTATCCATTATTTGAAACGTGATGGTCTAAGTTATAAGTGTTGATTTTTTCAATAAACAACGACTGAAAGGTACCAAGCCTAGTAACGTCTGCACAATCGATAGAAACCACTGCCTGATAATCGCTAGCAAGTTCACTTTTTACAGTGCGAAATTCGTCTATAAAAAAGAAGCGTTCGGGAATGGGATCGGCACAATAAACTTCAGCCTTTTTTCCCGCTTTAATTAATGCGGTTTTTAAGGCCAGTGCCGAACCTAGCGTGTCCCCGTCGGGACGAACGTGACATATTAATGCTAAATTTTGTTCATTTAGCAACTTTTTTGCAAAAAAACTTAAATCGTTCAATCTTCTTCTCTTATGTTAATTTCTTTGAAAAGTTTGTCCATTTTAGCACCGTATTCCATAGAATCGTCGAGCACGAAAGTGATTTCAGGAACAGTTCTAATATGACTAAAAGCGTGTGCAAGTTCATAACGAACTTTGTTTGCTACAGACTTAATCGCTTCAAAAGTGGTTTGCTTTTTTTCGGCGTTAGTAGAATAAATACTAATAAATACGGTAGCGTGCTTTAAGTCGCTAGAAGTATCTACCTTGACGATAGAAAACATCTCGCTGATAAGTGGATTTTTAACTTTTCTTAATAAAATTTCGTAAATTGCTTTTTGAAATTCGCCGTTCAGTTTTTCCGAACGGCTAATACGGTTGTTATTTTTTTTCATCGTTATTCCCTAGTTTCTTCAACTTGATAAGATTCTATGAAATCGCCAACCTTAATATCGTTGAATTTTTCAATCGAAATACCACATTCAAAGCCGTAAGAAACTTCCTTAACGTCGTCTTTAAATCTCTTGAGTTGTAAAACGTTACCTTCACAAATCATAACGTCGTCACGGTAAATACGTAGTTTTCCGCTACGAATAATCTTACCTTCAGTAACGTAACAACCTGCAACTTGACCAACGCCCGAAATCTTGAATACTTCTCTAACTTCGGCTTTACCGAGATAAATTTCGTTAAACTTGGGTGCAAGCATACCTTTAAGTGCACGTTCTACGTCTTCGATTGCTTCGTAAATAACTCTATAAAGTTTAATATCAATACCACTCTTTTCGGCAATCGCCTTTGAGTTTGCGTCAGGACGAACGTTAAAACCAATGATAATTGCCCTTGAAGATTCGGCAAGCATAATATCAGATTCTTTGATTGCACCAACCGCTGCGTGAATAACGTTTACCCTAACTTGTTCGTTAGAAAGTTTTTCAAGCGATTGTTTAACTGCTTCAACAGAGCCTTGAACGTCGGCCTTTACTATGATATTAAGAACTTTCATTTCGCCTTCGGCAATCTTATTGAATACGTCGTCTAAGGTTACCTTTTGCGAAGCCTTAATCATATTTTCTCTTTCTTTGTTCTTACGTTCTTCAGCAACCATTTTAACAAGTTTTTCTTGTTCAACGGCGTATAAAATGTCGCCAGTATTAGGAACTTCGTCTAAGCCCATAATAGATACGGGGAAAGAGGGACCTGCTGATGCAACTTTACGGTTTTTATCGTCGTTCATAGCCCTAATTTTACCGGTTACAGTACCTACGATAACGCTATCGGCAACACGAAGCGTACCGTTTTGAATAATAACGGTGGCAATAGGTCCTCTATTTTGGTCAAGTTTTGCTTCAATAACGATACCTTTAGCCTTTCTCTTGGGATTAGCCTTGAGTTCTTTAACTTCAGCAACTAGGTTAATGTTTGCAAGCAAATCTTCAACGCCTTGACCAGTCTTTGCAGATACAGGACATAGAATAGTGTCCCCACCCCATTCTTCAGGAAGAAGTCCGTGTTCGGTTAATTGGGTTTTAATTCTTTCTATATTTGCTTCGGGTTTATCAATTTTATTTATTGCAACGATAATTGGAACGTCAGCCGCCTTAGCGTGGTTGATTGCTTCAATCGTTTGGGGCATAATACCGTCGTCTGCAGCAACAACTAATACTGCAATGTCGGTTGCTTGAGCACCACGAGCACGCATAGCGGTAAACGCTGCGTGGCCGGGAGTGTCTAGGAAAGTAATAACCTTTCCGTCAAGCGTAACTTGGTATGCACCGATGTGTTGGGTAATACCACCTGCTTCGCCCGAAGTAACGTTAGTTTTTCTAATGCAGTCTAGAAGTGAAGTTTTACCGTGGTCAACGTGTCCCATAACGGTAACAACGGGAGGACGTTCAACAAGATTTTCGTTGTCGTCAATAGCCGTGTCAAAGCCTTCACTCAATACGTCTTCTGCAGTTTTATCGAGTTTTAATTCTAATTCTACGCCTATGTCGTCTGCAATAAACGCTGCGGTATCGAAATCGATTGAATCGTTAATCGTTTTCATAATACCTTCTTTAAATAGACGCTTAGTAATTTCGGTGGCGGTAATACCAATTTTTTCACTCAATACCTTTAATGGAATAATCTCGGTATTAATTACTGCCTTTTCAATCTTGATAACGTTAGTTTCTTGTTGTTCTTTGTTCTTCTTTACAGGACGGAACTTTCTATACCCCGTCTTGTTTTCATCAAAGTCGTCAATAGTAACGTTATTTCTGATAAGCGAACGCTTGTTCATTGAATGCTTATCTTCGTATTGTTTTTCGTTGTTTTGTTTCTTCTTGCCTTGACTTCTCTTATCGTTATTGATAACGACGGGAGGAGCAACGTAAGAAGCCGTACTTTGTGGCTTTTTGCCAGCAGGACGGTTATTGTTAAAGCCGGGCTTAAATGCACCACGGTCTCCGTCGGGTCTTGCGGGACGAACGGGTTTTTCTTCCTTTTTAGGTTTATCATTAACAACGTATTCACGTCTAACGATAAAACTTGGTCTTTGCTTTTCGACCGGTTTTTGTTCTGGTTCGGGTTTAGATGGGGCTTCCACTACCTTTGGTTGTTCTTCTACCTTTTGTTCAGGTTCTATTGGCTTTGTTTCAACAATAGGTTCTTTTGGTTGTTCGCTGATAGTAGACTTAACTTCTTCAACCTTTTCTACCACGGGTGCTTGAACCTTTTCGGCTTCTACGGCTTTGTTTTCCTTTTCTTGTGCTTCTAATTTTTCAAAGTCCGCAATTTTATTTTTTAAAGTACTTTTTAGCCCTTTAATTTTATTTTCAAGTGAAGAAAGGTCGCCCGATAAAGTACCGATTACCCCTGATGCTAATATTTCATTGATTTTTTTAATATTCTCTTTGCGAATTTCTTTTTTCTCTGCCATAACTTTTCCTTTTTATTCTCCCGCAATGAATTCTTTTTGACAATTTTCTAAGATTGCTTTAGCAAGATTTGAATCTTCTATCGCTATAATTTTACAATTTTGACGATGAGTATATTCTTCTAACGTTTTTTCTAGCGTGATTTTTAACGGACACCCTAGTTTTTTCGAGATTTTTTGGGCTTGTTCTTTAGTGTTATTGCTAGCACTTTTACAAACTATAATTAGTTTCGCCCGTTTTATACTCTCTACCGTATTCATTCCGAAACGGCACTTGCCCGCCTTAATTGAAAAACCAATATACGTTTCTAATTTACTTTTGGTTTCCAAGAAGTTCCTCCTCTATGCTACGGTAAACCGACGGCTCTATTTCACAAGAAAAAACCTTGTTCAAAATTTTGGCTTTGCTAAGTTTTTTCAAGCAATCTGCACCGTTACAAACGTAAGCGCCCCTACCGTTAAGTTTTCCCGTAGTGTCAACCTTTATTCCGTTTTCATTTTTGACAATGCGTAGCATTTCTTTTTTGGGTTTCATCTCCCTACAACAAACACACATACGCATAGGCGTTTTTTTATTCATAGATTACTCCAATTATTAGATTTCCTCTTCGGTGCTAACACCTAAGTCTTCAGCACCGTATTCGTTAATGGCAACGCTTTCGCTCTTGACGTCTATCTTCCAACCGGTCAATTTAACTGCAAGTCTTGCATTTTGACCGCTTCTACCGATAGCAAGCGACAACTTGTCGTCGGGAACGATTGCAACTGCACTTTCTTCACCCGTTTGCATAACCTTTAATACACGTGCGGGCGACAATGCCTTAGAAATGTATTCTAATGGATTTTCACTCCATAAAATAATGTCGATTTTTTCACCACCAAGTTCTGAAACGATAGCGTTAACTCTCGCACCCTTGTTACCTACGCAAGCACCAACTGCGTCAACCATTGGGTCTTCACTATATATTGCAATTTTAGTTCTTTGGCCAGGGTCTCTCGCTACGCTTTTAATGGTAACTACGCCTTGCTTGATTTCGGGAACTTCGTTTTCAAATAGACGCTTGATTAGTCCGTTAGAAGTTCTTGAAACGAAGATTTGTGCAACCTTGCCAGAATTTTTAATCTTTTTAACGCAAACGTTAAGTCTTTGATTTAGTTCGTATTTCTCGCCGGGAACTTGGTCTTTAGGCATCAATACGCCTTCGATTTGATTTCCACCGATTTCAACGTAAACGTTGCCCGCTTCAATACGTCTAACCGTACAAGCCATAAGTTCGCCTTCTTTATCTTCAAACTCGTTAACGGTGTTTTCACGTTCGATTTCACGTAGTTTTTGCATTAATACTTGTCTAGCAGTTTGTGCTGCGATTCTACCAAATTCTTTAGACTTGATTTCGTTTAATACTTTGTCGCCGATTTTGTACGACTTTTTAATTGCTTGTGCTTCTTCAAGCGTCATTTCCTTATCAGCATCTACTACTTCTTCCACAACGGTTTTATAAGTGTAAATTTGTATAGACTTTTTGTCTGCTGAAAGTTTAATGGTTACGCCGTACGCAACACCAAACGCTTTTTTACAAGCAATTGCTAAAGAATCTTCCAAAGCAGTAATGAATTCCGCTTGGGTAATTCCCTTTTCCTTTTCCAATGCATCAAGTGCTAAAAAGAAATCTTGATTAATCATTTTTATCTCCTTAAATAAAACGTATCGTTTTTAATTTTTTCTAAAATTCTATGTATTCGTTTGCTTTGACGATATTTTTTCTATCAATGGTAAGTGTCGTTTTATCATCGACTTTCAAAATCAAAGTCTTTTCGTCAAAAGCGTTCAAAATTCCATCGAAGAACTTCTTGCCTTTTATTGAAGAATAAAGTTTAACTTCTATCCTTTCACCAACGTGTGAAGCAAAATCTTCTTCCGTCTTAAAAGGCCTATCAATCCCTAAACTTGAAACGTTAAGGGTGTAAGGCAAACCAAACGTTGGGTCTAATTCGTCAAGTGGCTCAAAAATCGCCCTATGCAAAAGTTCACAAGCGTCTAAATCGACACCGCCAACTTTATCTATAAATACCGTAAGGGTTGGATTTTTCCCTTGCTTAAACTCTATTTCCTTTACCGTAATACCCAATGGCGTGGCGTAATTTTGACAAAATTCTGTTATTTCGCTTATAGGTTTTATTTTCATAATTAGCCCCTTATAAAAAGATATGAGAACGGGCAAATCCGTTCTCATAAGTCAAGCAGTATAATCTTCTTGATTATATTAACACATTTATTTATTTATTGCAAGCAATTTTAGTTGTTTTTTCTAAAATTAACAATGTTTTACTAATTTTATCTTATGCCGTATTTTTCTATAATGTAGTCCATATCCTTGTCTCCTCTTCCCGAAAGGTTGATAAGAACTGAACCCTTACCCATAGTTTTAGCAAGTTTTATTCCGTACGCAACGGCGTGTGAACTTTCTATTGCAGGGATAATACCTTCTAAACGAGAAAGTGTAAAGAAAGCGTCAATCGTTTCGTCGTCTCCAACTACGTCGTACTTAATTCTACCAGAATCTCTTAAAAATGCGTGCTCTGGGCCACTTGATGGATAATCTAAGCCACTCGCAACCGAATATACAGGAGCAGGTTCACCATTTTCGTCTTTTAACATAATACTGTTAAATCCGTGCATAATACCCTCTTCACCGTACTTTAGGCTTGCTGCGTGGTCGCCCATTTTAGGACCTCTACCAAGTGGTTCGATACCGTAAATTTCTACGGGGTCATTTAAAAAGCCCGAGAAAATACCCATTGCGTTAGATCCACCGCCTACGCAAGCAACTACTGCATCGGGAAGTTCGCCCGTCATTGAAAGAAATTGTTCTCTCGCTTCAACGCCTATTACGCTTTGAAAATCTCTAACCATCATTGGGAAAGGATGTGGACCTAATACCGAGCCAATACAGTAAATAGCGTCCTTATATTCGTTGCAATACGCCTTAAAAGCATCGTCAACTGCTTCTTTTAAGGTTGCTAAGCCGTGTTTTACTTCTATAACGTTTGCACCTAAAATCTTCATTCTTGCTACGTTTGGGGCTTGCTTTTTAATATCAACAGAGCCCATATAGATATCACACTCTAAACCAAAGTATGCGGCAGCAGTTGCAAGTGCAACGCCGTGTTGACCAGCACCCGTTTCGGCAATAACCTTTTTCTTGCCCATATATTTTGCTAAAAGTGCTTCGCCCATACAGTGATTTAACTTATGTGCACCCGTATGGTTTAAGTCTTCCCTTTTAACGTACAATTGAACGTTTCCTAGTTTGTTTGATAAGCGTTCTAGGTACGAAATAGGAGTAGGTCTTCCTTGAAATTCACGTCTAATCTTACGAAGTTCACTAATAAACTTAGAAGACTTGCAAATGGTAAAATACGCTTCGGTAATTTCTTCCATAGCCTTTTTAAGTTCGGGAGAAACGAACGCACCACCGTATTTTCCAAAAAAACCTTTTTCATCGGGGTATTGCTTAAAATAATTATTAAATTCTACGCCGTTATATTTCATAATTTTTCTCCAAATTTTATTTTAATATAATTTTATTTTTTTCAAAAATCTTAATAAGTAGAACGCCTAAAACCAAGCCCGCCAGACCTTGACAACCGTTAGGCAAAACGTTTACTAGCGACGGAACAAAGCCGTATAGACAACTTTCAAAAGCCAAATATCCCAAAACCATAAATATTTCGGCAATCGCACCCGAAATTATTTGAGATACTATGCTTTTTAATCTTTTGCTTAACAACTTAAAACCAAAGTGTGCTATCAACGCCATAACTCCCTTTATGATAAAGGTTATGGGAGCATAAAGAGCGTAACCCGAAAACAAGTCCGCAAGCATACTTCCAAGCCCCGCCGAACAAAACCCGTAAACGGGCGGTAAAAGCCAAGCAGATAGTAAAACCACGCAATCGCCCAAATTTAGATATCCTTGCATTGGAGACGGAATTTTTATTAACATTGTCGCAACGCAAGTAAGTGCAGAAAATAATGCTGAAAATACGATTTTTTGAGTAGTTTTCATAATCTCTCCAATAAAAAAATCCTTGACAGAAAAACTGTCAAGGACGAATAAACCTATCCGTGGTGCCACCTTGTTTCGTAAAAAACTTTACGCACTTTTAAAGATACCAACATATCTTTGACAACTAACGTATGCCCATACGTCGTAGAATACTCCACTAAACAGTGTTTGACTACGCCCTCCACGGTCCATTTGTCAAATAGTTTCTAGCCCACTTTCAGCAATCTTAGGCTCTCTGTATAGTCTTTTTTGACTTTATCTCCGCTTCAACGGTTTATTTTATTAACCTAATATTACCACCCTTTTTTTCGTTTGTCAACGATTTTATTCATTTTAAATCTTTTTTAATAAGTTTTCGAAAACCTACTCTCCAAAAAAACACCTACAACAAATCAGCAACGTCGTTCAAACTATTTAAAATAAGAGTAGGTTCTACTCCACTTTGCTCATAAATTTCTTTAGTCGTTTCTCCTGATAAAACTAGAACCGAATTAAATCCACAGTTAATACCGAACTTAATATCGGTATAAATTCTGTCCCCTACCATAGTAATTTTATCTCTCTCTACATTAAAATTTTCTTCAAGCATTTCCCCCATAAATCCATACGGCTTGCCTATAATTATTTCGGGAACTCTTCCCGAACTACCTTCAAACATTTTTATAAACGAACCAACGTCTGGCATTGAAATTCCATCAGTAGGACATACCATATCAGGGTGAGTCGCTATATATATTGCACCCTTAACCAAGAATTCGTTAAAGAGTTTCATCTTAGGAAAATCAATGGTCGTATCGTAGGCTAACATAGCGATTTCTGGATTAACTTCGTCAATTGTAAAGCCGTTTTCCTTAAAGGTCTTAATCAATGCGTCGGTACCTAAAAGGTAAACCCTTTTGCCCGCACAGTACTTTTTAAGATACCAAATAGCGGCAACGCCCGAAGAATAAACTTCATCACCATCTTCCCAAAACCCGATTTTCTTTAACTTTTTTTGATATTCATCAACAGTTTTTGAAGAATTATTAGTAAAATATACTATTTTTTTACCTGCGTTACGAAGTTTTTTCAAAGTATTAATCATATCCCCAATAGGCGTAGAATCTAGGTAAATCGTTCCGTCCATATCGAGTAGAAAAACTTCGGTTTTATCAACTATTTCTCTTACTTTACTTTTTTTCATGTCCTTATTTTATCACTTTTCTAGTTAAAATCAAGTTTTGTTTTTACTTTAGGTAATCTTTTAATAACACGAAAGAGCCTAATTTGTGAAACGCCTCACATCGTGTAGGATTAAGACTGAATAAATGCAAATCTCGAACCTTGCCTTCCGTTTCAATTCTAAAAGCATTGAAAGCAATTTTTTCGTGTGCAATATTTAATTTTTGCTTGTCTATTTCAATTTTTACCGTATAGTCGCTTTGATATTTTTTTGTTTCTACTTGAAGAAATTCGTTTTGAATAAGTGTGAATTTTAAATTTCTTTTATTTTCCGTACTTTGATTATCAACTTTTGCTAAAAAGATATCTCCATCCGGCGAAATTTCTATTTCATAATAATCTCTCGGAGTATCGGCGTTGCCTATAAATATTTCACAAACGTCGCCTTCGTAAAGATTTTTATTATAGCCCTTATGTGGACAGTAAAAAGTGCTGTTTTTCGCTTCAAAAAAAAATATATATTTTTTTTCTGTTTCATCAACTCTAAGTTTTGTCTCAAAAC
This sequence comes from Christensenellaceae bacterium, assembly GCA_045589615.1. GTDB lineage: Bacteria > Bacillota > Clostridia > Christensenellales > Borkfalkiaceae > UBA1259. Next base: position 53,346 of record JAZNPL010000009.1, read on the forward strand.
AAGCAGGCTCTCCCGTCAAATTTTCTTTTAATAAATAACTCATCTTTCTACCTTACACAAATAGTATATATTTTAGGTGTATGAACATTAATTCTATCTATTCTAACTCTTAATTCTCTTTGGTCTTTTGCCGTGTATTTGAAGTTGAAAACTACTTTACCCATACTTGTTTCATTTACGTTATGCACTACGTCGCCTAAAGTAACTTTAAAACTTATAACCCCTTCTTGATTATCTGCAACGATTTCAATATCATTTTCAGCGTTGGGCTTAACTTTTATATTATAAGCAAACCAGCCGTGTGAGGGTATCATACTCCAAGTCTTACCCCTACAAGAGCCCGGAATTCTATAAATTTCTCCGTTTTGAACAAACGTATCCGAAAAATTAACCTCCTTTTGAAGCCCGTGAGATTCTGTACCACCACCACAAATTACAAAGTCAACAATGCTTTGGTCAGCATTTAATTTTTCATAAATTTTACGTTCTATTTCAAAGTTTTCTAAAAGGTCGTCGGTAAATTTTTTAACGTAATTCGCCTTTTCGTTTACACCGCAAACGTCTTTATTATTACAGTAAAACGCATCGCCTAAAAGTGCCTGCCCTTCATTGCTGTATTCGTTAATATGCTTTATGTTTTCTTTTAATTTTGCCTTGCAAGATTTGTCGTTTTCGTCAAAGTACGCAATATAATTTCTAAAAATCTCGATGAGTTCTCTCCAAATCTTAGCACAGTAGTAAAGGTTTGTAAATTGTTCAAACAACGACTTGTAATCACCCTTATCCAACTTACCTTCAAGTGCCTTAAACTCTTCAAGCAATAGAGTAGCCTCTTCTAAAGCACTATTTTTTTCTTGATAAACACTTTCAAGTTCCCCTCTGTCCCAATCAATAGGAATAAACCACTCGTTAGAAACAATTTTGGAATCTTTTTTCATCAATTCAAAGTAGAAATGATTTTTAGCGTGGTTCAGTTGTGGGAAATAACTGAGTTCTGAAAAATAAAATCCCTTAATATAGAAAATTTTGGAAATAATATTCTCGGTTTTTTCCATAATTTTTCTAACCGCAGGGCCGTGAATTCCATATTTTGACGCAAAAAACTTGTCTATTTCATTTTCGACGTCAAGTTTTTTTGTAAAGGCGTTCATAATAACTAGATTAACTTCGTTTGCTTGACCAAACGGGTGGTTTTGTCCACGGTCTATTCTTGAACAATATCCAATAAACGATTTAAAACTTTCACAGTATTCGCTTTTTTGTTTTATGTGGTCGTATAACATCAAAGGCAATCTACCTTTGCCAAAATACTCGCCAAAAATATCAGTTTCAACAAGCAAATGATTCTTTTTTATCTTATGGAAAAACTCGTTGTGTGGTAGAGTTAAACTCCAGTCAAACTGAGTCCATTTATCAAACACAACTATCTCTTCTGAAATCTCTTCATACGCTTGCAGTATCAATTGGTAATCTTCTTTTAAACTTGCAAAAGGTCGCACTATTAACTCTTTCTCAACACTTTTACAAGCATCGTATAAAATCTTGGTTACGTGTTTTATCCTGCTTATTTTATCTAGTTTTTGATTTGCTAGTTTTAACAGTGGCACTCTCGTTTCGTGCAAAGTCAGTACCAACCCGTCAACAAAGGGATATTGATTAAAAAAATCCTTAATTTTGTTTTCTAAGAAATCTTTTATTACGGGTGAACTAACTTCAATATCCTTATGCTGATTAAGACAGTCTGGATATTCTTCAACAAAACTTTCAGGTAATTCTAATTCGTGATGCCATACGTAAATTTTAATTCCGTTATTCTTTGCCTTTTTGCACGCTTCATTAACTATTCGTTGACAGTATTTAACGTAATCTAAATCTTTAAACTCGTTAAATTTTGAATATTTAACGTATTCAATCATACCATCAATGTTGCCCTTAATATTGTCATGTATAGGTCCTACAATTTGAATATGGTTATACTTGTTTTTTATAGCATAATCAACCGTCATATTAAGATAGTCTTCATCAATATCAATGGGATTAGAAATCGATATACCGTTTACCGTATAATTTTTTTTCATTTATTCTCCTTAATTCATTATACAGTTTTATATAATTTTATCATAGCCTTTTCATTTTTGTCAATGCAAAACGGCTTCCTTGTTAGAAGCCGTTTGGTTTTTTGCTTAATTTTTAATTATTATTTTAGGAAGTTCAAACGTTCCCCAAGCCTTTTCTCGCCAAATCAACCTATTGGACGCCTCGCTATCTCTAATCATTAAATCCAGTCCACGAACACTGTCGTAATTCTTGCTTTGTCCGTATTCGTCAGCCGTAAATGCAACATAATAGGTTTTGTACTGACCGGGTGCAAGCATAGAAAGGTCTATTTCTAACCCAACCTTGTTTTCGCCTAAATTACCCTTTACGCCATACGCAAAGCCTGCCGTTACAGGTGTGTCGTCATACTCCTTTATAACTACTCTAAACGCTAAATCAGATATTTCTTCTTTTGCGTTAAATTGTAGATCAAGTTCCACTTTGCTTCCCTTATCAAAAACGCAATCGGTCTTATTAACGTAACTTGCCTTTTTAAATCTTAATTTATCCGAAACCAATAGGTCCGACCGTTCCCCACTGTCTAAATCTAAACTAGATTCTTTATTAAAGTTTTTGTCGATATAAACGGCAATGGCTTTTTCGGTATCCCCGTCAAACACAATTTTGCCGTGGTCTAAAACTATACACCTAGAACAAAGTTTTCTAATGGTGTTCATATTATGGCTAACGTATAAAATCGTTCGCCCGTTGTCGTTAGATAAACTACTCATTTTAGAAATGCACTTTTCTTGAAAAGAAGCGTCTCCAACGGCAAGAACTTCATCCATTATTAAAATTTCGCTATCTAGGTGAGACGCAACTGAAAAAGCAAGACGGACGTACATACCGCTTGAATATCTTTTTACAGGCGTGTCAATAAACTCTTTTAGCCCTGCAAACTCTACAATTTGGTCGAACTTTTTAGAAATTTCTTGCTTAGTCATACCAAGAATAGCACCGCTTAAATATACGTTTTCCCGCCCCGTAAGTTCTGGGTGAAAGCCCGTACCGATTTCAAGCAAGCCGGAAATTCTCCCGTCGTATTCAATAGTTCCATTAGTCGGAGCGGTAATTTTTGAAAGAAGTTTTAATAAGGTAGATTTCCCCGCACCGTTATGCCCGATTATACCTAAAACTTCGCCTTTTTTAACTTCAAAAGAGATTCCGTCAAGTGCGTTGAATTTGCCCTTTTTAGATTTTTGCTTGCCAAAAATCTTTGCACCAAAATAACTTAAGTCTTCACGCAAAGTTTTTCCGCCTATTGCACCTAAACGGTAGGTCTTTATTAAATTGCTTACTTTAATAACCGTTTTATTCATACTAAATGGTATCCGCAAAAGTTTTTTCGGCTTTATTAAAGGCCATTAAACCTATGAATAAAACCACTATGGTAACCGCCCAACTAATAAGAGTATATTTCAAATCAAAATTTCCTAACCCTAAAAACCCATAACGCAAGTTGTTTATAACGGGGGTTAAGGGATTTAACATATATATTGATTTAATGCTTTCAGGTACTACGCTCATATCGTAAACTACGGGTGAAGCGTACATCCAAAGTTGAGTACCAAACCCAACTAGCATTGCTAAGTCCCTATACTTAGTGGTTAAAGCACAAATAATCATACCCACGCCTAAGCCTAGCAACGCCGTTTGCAATATGATTAAGGGCAATAAGAAGGCATAATAGTTAATGCCTACGCCACTCTCAAAAATAATCGCATATAAAATCAGTAAACCAAACAACAAGAACTGTATTGCAAATGAAACTAGGTTAGACAAAGCAGAAGACAAAGGCATAACTAAGCGTGGAAAATAAACCTTGCCTAAAATAGAGGAATTTGCAATAAAAGTAGCAGAAGATTTTTTCAAAGTACTAGCAAAAAATTGCCATAAAATAGTAGCCAGGTAAAAGAAAGTAAAAGTAGGCACGCCGGTAGGAGCAAGGTTAGCAATCTTGCCAAAAACAAGGGTAAAGATACCACTAGTTAAAAGTGGTTGTATAATAGCCCAAAGTGGACCTAAAATCGTTTGCTTATACCCCGCAACGAAATCACGGCGAACGAACAAACCAATTAAATCACGGTACTTAAAGACTTCTTTAAGTCTAAGGTCAAACCATTTAGATTTAGGTTTAATAACCGTTTGAAAATTCCCGTTTTTTGCCATACCCTATCCTTTCACTAAAAATATCAAAAACATTGTACCAAACGATAAAAAAAAAGTCAATAGTAAAGATATAATTATAAAAAGCAGAACTTTTGATATTTTAGTAACCATAAATTTTATCTAAACATAAAATGAAAAGACACCATTTAAGAGTAAAATAAAAAGGAGATAAAAAATTGAATCCATTTAATGAAAAATCAATTAATCTACTCTCAAGTTTCCAAAATTGGAAACAACTCTACCCAAAACAATACAATAAATATGAAGTTGACCCTTACACTAAAACAAGAATAATCTTAATGAACGGTACGGAGTTTGAAGCCAACTGGTTTTCTCATCAGTTTGCTAGACACGTAACGGACAACGACTTGCGTAGAGAGTTGTCGGTAACCCGTTCTATAGAAAAACAACAACAAATGAAAATATCGCTATTAAAACCCCTAAACGAAAGTGCGTTAGAACACACCATTTCGTACGAACAGTTAGCCGTTGACTTGACTAGCGAACTTGCTAAAAGAGAATGTGATTGCTACGTTAAAAAAGCACTTGACTTTGCTCTTTTAGAAGACTTTGACCATTTGTATAGATACGCAAATTTATTAGAAATGACTCAAGGCGTAAAAGCAGAACGTCTAGTTGGTAAATATACCGAAATAATGCCGGGCAGACCAACTATTTCCCACCATAGGTTTAACAAGGATAACGTAAAGCGAAATATCAATTCTAAAACGGTGGATAAACAAACGGTACTAAACACCCTAATTATAACCGCCGCCGAACAACAAACTATGAACTACTATATGAATATTGCTAACCTTGCCGAAAACGATTTAGCAAGAAAATTATATATGGAAATTGCACAAGTCGAAGAAGAACACGTAACCCAATACGAATCTCTAACCGATTCAAGTGCAACTTGGCTAGAAATGTTACTATGGCACGAATACACCGAATGTTACTTGTATTGGTCGTGCTATCAAACGGAAACCGACCAGTACGTAAAATCAATTTGGGAAGAAAACCTAGCAATCGAAATTGCCCACCTTAAAAAAGCAAACGAACTACTAGAAAAATACGAAAACAAAAATTGGCAAGAAGTTATCCCCGACGGCAACTTCCCCGCCCCAATTTCTCTGCACGAAAATATTCAATACGTTAGAGACGTATTATCTACAACCGTACAGTTTACAGGTCTTTTAGAAGATTATATCAACGTGGACGAATTACCTAAAAACTCAAACTTCTTTGGCTACCAAGACATAATAAACCCAACCACAGCAATAGTACCGTCTCACAACGTCATAGAAGCCCACATAAATTCATACGGAAAAGACTATCGCTTCGAAGTCGCACCAAACCCAATCCCCGAACTACGCTTTAGGTCGCAAGACAACACTAGCGTAGGCAGAAAACCGAACGTAGCAAACAGCACCGACTTCTTCTGCAACTAGTACATAAATTTCAATTTTTAACCAAAAAAGGACACCAAAAGGTATCCTTTTTTATTGGTGGAGAAAATGGGATACTCGTCCGCTTTGCTACCGAGCCCTCGCCCGTCATAGCAAGTCCGTCATATGACGGGTGAACGATGGCTTAAAAACAACCATTTTACGCCACGCAAGAAGGCACCTGACTAGGTGCCTTTTGGTGGCGGAGCGTGTGCTTCACTCATTGAACTCTTAATAGAGTTTTAATCACTTTCTTTAATGACTTTTAAGTCTTCTTCTTTAACTCCAACATCTATTTCGGTTGTTTTCCAAACCCCATCGGCATCTTGAAAGTTCTCGCCGTCAAAATATACCAACCAATAGCCCAAACGATTTTCGCCTAAAATAGTGCCTTTGTCGCCTTTTTTTACTCCTGCATCTAAATATTCTTGTCTATCTTTAATTAATTCTACTCTATCATACTCTTTCATACTATTTACCTCCATAAGGCGTGTTCAAAATAATTTTTCCATTTGGATATACCATCCAACCAGACACAAACGAAACATATTCATTAGTGTTTTTTCGTTTAAGTTTTATAACTATGTTAATTCGTTGTCCATATTTATCCAACTTACCCAACTCATACTCACCAACAGAATATGCAAGTTTTGCTTGTTTGATAAACTCTTGCTGTAAGTACCCTGAGTCCATTATACTATATCCCCAACTTTCAAACAAGTCTTTTTTACTATTTCCATTAGCGAAAATATATTTAGTAAACTTTTCAATAGGGCACTCTGCTTTTGCTGTTATTGACGGAATGTCTACGCAAAAACAATGGCAATTTGGGTGTAATGGTTTTGGTGGGCATTTTTCTTCAACAAAACAACAGCCGTTTAAGTTTAAACACATTGCACAATGTTTTGAAATTGCACCTACTAAAACGTTTACACTTTTCTCTGCGTTGCTTTCGGCTGGTTTAGTTCCCTCGTGTACCCACTTTACCCAATTAGTGTTAAATAGTTTTTTTGTATAATCGTTTGCTTTTTGTAAATTCATATTACCTCCCTTTTAAGAAGATAATATCACGGAGATTTTTGCTAATCAATATTATATGACACTAAATTTACAACAAGTTTAAAATAAAAGAGCAAACATCTCCGAGGGTTCGGATTAGGTTACGATTGGCGGAGAAAATGGGTAATTCCCCTATTAGGGGAAATGTCGTATAGCGACAAAAGGGTTGCCGTCCCACGCTAGTGGATTTCGCTCTGTGCTAGTTCTCTCCCAATACTTCTCCGTTCCACTACAAAGGACTTCGTCCAAATCCCATTTTTGTTTTTCGCAACAAAAAAAGACCATCAACAGATGGTCCTTTTTGTTGGCGGAAGATTAGGGACGTAAAACTACTTTAACAGTGTTTTTATTCAAATACTTAAATAATTTCCCAAACAAAAGTTGCGCTATCTTCTGCATCTATGTCTTCTGGTTCAATATCCATTTCAGCAAATCTCATCGTTGGAGCACAACAATGTTGATTTGAATCCAAATATCTAGTACGAGATGTTACATTAATTTCGCCCCAATTATAATCAATAGTAACCAAAGAACCTAACTTTACGCTAGCACTTTCACATAAAATTTCTGCCTTCTGCTTAGCATTTTGAGTTGCTCGCTTAAGTATTTCTGCACTTACAGCGTTAGAATCTTTAACCGAAAATTTAATAGATACATTTGGCGTTGCCGAACAAGTTGCTATTGCCGAAAGAACTTTACCTAATACTTTTGTATCTAAATCAAATTCAAGTTTTAATCTATGTCTACATTCATATCCATCAAATACATATTCGTAGTCACCCTCTTTGTTTTCAACTCTCTTTTCTGCAATATCAACATTAAAATCTAATGTTTTCAAGTCTTCTTTCTTAAAACCGACATTGATAAGTGCTGAACGCAATTCTTCAACATGATTTGTTGCAAGTGAAATAGACTTTTCATAATCCATATCCTTGCTATTAAGCCTCATTGAAACCACCATTAAATCTGGTCTTACTGATACAGTCCCTATGCCTTTTACTGTAATTGTTCTTTCCATAATTTTAATCTCCTTTTAGTTTGTTTAACCACATTATAAACAAACTTTACGACAATATTTGTCATATTTGAAAAGTTTTTTATAAAAAATTTAAAATAAAAAAGCAAACATCTCCGAGGGTTCGGATTTGTTTGCTCTTGGCGGTGAAAATGGGATACTCGTCCGCTTTGCTACCGAGCCCTCGCCCGTCATAGCAAGTCCGTCAT
>JAZNPL010000010.1:0-29321 GCA_045589615.1 Christensenellaceae bacterium
ATAATATAGACTAGCGAAGAATTTGCGCTGAAAAAGTTATTTTAAAAGGCTACTAAAAGCAAAGCAAACGTAAAAGGAATACTAAATGTCGATTATTGAGCTTGAAAACGTCAGTTTTTCCTACGACGGAGAAAAAACGGCAGTTAAAAACTTAAATATCAAAGTCGAGCAAGGCGAGTATCTTGCCGTTATAGGGCATAACGGTAGCGGTAAATCCACTCTTGCTAGGCTTATGAACGCCCTGATTATTCCCGACCAAGGTAAAATCACCGTGGACGGCTTTTGTAGTAGTGATAAAAAGTCGCTCTTTGAAATTAGAAAAAGAGTGGGGGTAGTCTTTCAAAATCCCGATAACCAATTGGTCGCTTCTATTGTGGAAGACGACGTGGCTTTCGGCCCTGAAAACTTAGGCTTAAAGCGTGAAGAAATAGGCAAAAGAATAGACTTTGCACTAAAATCGGTTGGTATGGAAAAATATCGTCACTCTTCGCCCGAACGCCTATCGGGAGGACAAAAACAAAGGATAGCAATCGCCGGCGTGTTGGCACTTTCACCCAAGATTTTAATTTTGGATGAATCGACTGCTATGCTTGACCCCAAGGGCAGAAAGGAAGTTTTAGAAGTTATTAAAAAGTTAAATAGAGAACAGAAAGTTACGGTAATTTCTATCACTCACTATATGGAAGAAGTTATAGATTGCGATAGAGTTTACGTTATAAACGACGGGCGTGTTGCAATGGAAGGCACGCCGAAAGAAATCTTTTCGGACGAAAAGAAAATTAAGTCTTACGGCTTAGAATTACCACTAGTATCCTACATTTCGGAAAAACTAAGAAATGTGGGTGCAAACCTTAACGAAGGAATAATGACCAAGGAAGAATTGGCTGAAAAATTATGCAAATAAAGGTAGAAAACTTAACTTACGTATATAGCGAAAAAGCCAAAGACCTTGCGGTAAAGGCCCTTGACGACGTTTCCCTTTTGATTGAAGAAGGGGACTTTTTTGGCGTTATCGGAAAAACGGGCAGTGGAAAATCCACCTTTATTCAACACTTAAACGGCTTAATTAAAATTGGCAAAAACAAGGGCAAAATTCTTATAGGCGAATACGATTTATCGCAAAAAGACTGTGATTTTAACGGGCTAAGGGCAAAACTAGGTATGGTTTTTCAATACCCCGAATACCAACTTTTTGCAGAGACCGTTTTTGAAGACGTAGCCTTTGGGCTTAGAAATTTTTATAAAGATTTATCGGACAGCGAAATAATAGAAAGAGTTAAGTCTGCGTTAGAGACGGTAGGGCTTGACTACGAAAAATACAAAGACCGTTCGCCATTTGAACTTTCGGGTGGGCAGAAACGCCGTGTGGCAATCGCTGGGGTAATAGTAACTCGCCCCGAAGTCTTAGTCTTAGACGAACCGTTAGCAGGGCTAGACCCCAAGGGCAAAAGGGAACTGACCGACCTACTAAAAAGGCTTCACGCTTCCTTTGTTAAAACGGTGGTAATCGTGTCGCACGATATGGATTTCGTTGCCGAAAACTGCAATAAAATAGCAGTGTTCTCGGACGGGAAAATCGTTAAGGCGGGGACACCTAAGCAAGTATTTTCCGACCAATATGAAATGGAAGAATTGGGCTTAGAAATGCCCTTAACCGCATACCTTACGCAAGAACTAAAAAAGAAGAATTTATATCTTGATAGCGACTTAACCGTCAAAGATTTTTGCAAGGAATACGCCTTGAAAAAAGGGGGTAACAACTAGTGAGAGACGTTACTTTCGGGCAGTATTATCCCGCAAAATCTTTCGTTCATAAAATGGACGCTAGGATAAAAATTTTGTTAATAATTGCGTACATCGTCGCAGTGTTTATGGTTAAATCTTTTGAGTTTACCGGCTTTGCTTTATGCTTAGTGTTCGTGATAATCGCCACTATTTTTTCAAGAGTGCCGTTTACCAAGATTTTAGCAAGCATAAAGGGGATAATTTTCATTATAATTTTCTCTGCCGTGCTTCAAATATTTTTAAACAAAACGGGAACGCCCTTGTGGGAAAACGGGTTTATAACCGATAAAGGACTTCTAAACGCAGGCTTTATAGTTTGTAGAATAACCCTAATGGTTATGGGTGCTTCGCTATTGACCTTTACCACTTCGCCGGTAGAGATTGCAGACGGTATTGAAAGTTTGCTTTCACCCTTAAAATTGATAAGATTTCCCGTTAGGGAATTTGCACTTATAATGAGTATAGCGTTAAGGTTTATTCCAACGCTACTACTAGAAACGGACAGAATTATCAAAGCCCAAAAAGCAAGGGGTGCAGACTTTGAAAGCGGAAGCATTTTTAAACGTGTAAAAGCCTTGATACCGATACTCGTACCCTTATTAATAAGTTCGTTTAGGCGTGCCGACGAACTTGCCGACGCTATGGACGCAAGGTGCTATATGGGTGGCAAAAATCGTACTAAATTTAAAAAGCAAACCCTAAGTTATAGAGATTTTATAGGCGTTATAGTAGTTGCGGGCTTGATTTACGGAATAGTGGTTTTTAACGGTTTAGGGCTAGTGGGGGCGTTGTTATGAAAATAATGTTAACGCTATCCTACGACGGAACGGCTTATTGCGGTTGGCAAACCCAAAAAAACGGACTCTCTATACAGCAAGTTTTAGAAGAAACGCTTGAAAAAATTACGGGCGAAAAGATAAAGATTACGGGCAGTGGAAGAACGGACGCTGGCGTTCACGCAAAAGGTCAGACTGCTAGTTTTGAAACGAATTGCACTATTCCCCCCGAAAAATATTTTAAAGCCCTAAATTCGCTACTTCCGATCGATATTAGGGTAATAAAAAGCGAACAAGCGAGAGGCGATTTCGATGCACGAAAAAGTGCAAAACGCAAGACCTACGCCTATACTTTTTACCTTGGCGAAACGGAAAATCCACTACTTGATAGGTATGCGTTATTCTTAGAAAAAACGCCCGATATTTCGCTAATGCAAGAGTGTTTAGAGTTGTTTGTTGGCGAGAAAGATTTTAAGTGTTTTAAGGCAAGTGGAAGTGGTGCAAAGACCACTGTTAGAACGATTTATTCCGCTAGCATAACCGAAGAAAAGGGAAGCCCTAATAAACTAATTTTAAGGGTAACGGGCAACGGCTTTTTATACAATATGGTTAGAACTTTGGCGGGAACGGTTTTAGATTATGCGTACAAAAAAACCGACAAAAACAAAGTTGAAGAAATGTTAAAAACGGGAAATCGTAAACTTTGTGGCAAAACGCTTTGTGCTAAGGGGCTTTGTTTAGAAAGTGTAGAATACTAAAATAGTGGTATTTTCAAAATTAAAGTACAATATATAGTGTTTAGTTAAAATATAGTGGAAAAATGACGGAAAAATAACAAAAATGCTTTAAAAACGCTTGACTTTTAAGGAAAAAATCATTTAATATAGATAAGCATTTGATAAAAGGAAAAGTTCGTTCAAATGAGATTAGCCCTCTCTTTAGCCTTGTTCGTGTAAGGGGCGACGAAACGGATTTTTGAATAAAAAACAAGGAGAAACGACAATGAAGACAAATATGGCTAACGCACAAAACGTAGTCAGAAAGTGGTACGTTGTAGATGCAGAAGGCGTAGTACTTGGAAGACTTGCTTCTAAAGTAGCAGCAATACTTCGTGGAAAGAATAAGCCCACCTTTACCCCCAACGTTGACACAGGCGATTTCGTAATCGTAGTTAACTGCGACAAGGTAAGATTGACGGGTAAGAAACTTGAAAACAAAATTTACAGATACCACACCGGACATATTGGCGGATTAAAAGAAATACAATATAAAACTTTAATGGCAACCAAGGCAGACGTAGCAGTTTACGAAGCAGTAAAAGGTATGCTTCCTAAAAATAGTTTAGGTCGTCAAATGTTAACCAAACTTAAGGTTTACAAGGGTGCTGAACACAAAAATCAAGCACAAAAACCTGAAGTGCTTAAATTGTTTTAATTAACGAGGTGTAATTATGGCAAAGACAACTACTAAAAAGAAACTTCAATTTTGGGGAACGGGCAGAAGAAAGAAAGCAATCGCTCGTGTACGTTTAATCCCCGCTGGCGATGGTACTATTACCATTAATAAAAAGAGTCTTGACCAATATTTTGGTTTAGAAACCTTAAAATTCATCGTATGCCAACCTTTAAATCTTCTCGACGTTGCAAGCAAATACGACGTAATCGTAAACGTAACGGGTGGCGGATTTACCGGTCAAGCAGGTGCTATTAGACACGGCATCGCTCGTGCACTTTTAGAAGCAGAAGAAGGTTCAAGAACCGAACTTAAAAAGGCAGGCTTCTTAACTAGAGATTCTAGAATGAAGGAAAGAAAGAAGTACGGCTTAAAGAAGGCTCGTCGTGCACCTCAATTCTCAAAGAGATAATTTTTGCCTTATGGCGATTATCAAAAACCCACAACTGCAATGGTTGTGGGTTTTCTTTAAATTGTTAGTTATATTTTTAGCCAAACGCTAAAAGTAGATAAAAATCTTTAAAAATCAGTTAAAAAATCGCTTAACTCAACCAACGGTATGTTGATTTTTACTAAATTTTTGCGTATAGTATTAGCGAAAGGAGAACGCAAATGGACCAAATTAAAATAGGAAAGTTTATTTCTACTAGAAGAAAAGAAGTGGGGTTAACACAATCCCAACTTGCTGAAAAACTTAACATTACCGATAGGGCTGTTTCTAAGTGGGAAACGGGCAGAACTCTGCCAGATTCTTCTATTATGCTTGATTTGTGTAATATCCTTAAAATCACCGTAAACGATTTATTAACAGGAGAGATTGTAACTATGGAAAACTACGACAAAGAAAAAGAAAAGACTTTAATCGAAATTGTAAAAGAAAAACAACAAGCCGACAAAATGCTTTTAAAGTTGGAGATAATATTTGGTGTAATCTGTGTATCTATTATGCTTACATTATGTATGATAGCGGCTTACGTTCAAATGGAAGATTGGCTAAGAATAGTGCTAATTATAATAGGTTTGCTTCCAATATTAATAGCACTCCCCTTTCTGATAAGGATAGAACAAACGGCAGGATATTACGAGTGCCAAAACTGTAAGCACAAATATATTCCGCAATATAAAAGCGTGTTTATGGCAATGCACATGGGCAGAACAAGATATATGAAATGCCCAAACTGTGGAAAATGCACGTGGCAAAAAAAGGTCATTTCTAAATAATAAACCAAAAAACCCCTAATTTTAGGGGTTTTTTGCTAGGACGCGTTTGACGTGTTCGTCGTGTGATTTTGCTGTATTTAGCATTTGTGCTTGCAAGGGAACTTTTTTCGGTGGCGAAGCGTTTTCGGTTTGGGGCTTATTTTCCTCTTTAAAATTTGAAAAACTTTTTATTGCCGAAAAAAGCGGGTTTTCTTTAGATTCGGTTGTTTCGTTTTGGTTTTGCGTGTTTTTGTATAAACTGTATAGAGAATTTACTAAATTAAAAATTCCAAACTTATCCAAAATCGACTCCTTTAAAAATAAATGAACAAAAAGAATGAAAAACGATTGCAAATAGTTATATTTTAGGGTATAATATATTACCGTATAATTAATTATATTCGGGTATTGTCGCAAACTTTCCTTGATAAATGCCCGACGGAGATTTTATGAAAAAAATTCTGACAGCATTATTGACATTGGTACTAGTAGTTTTGACGGCGTTTTCTTTAACCGCTTGTGATAAAAACGGTTTTGAAGGTACGTCTATGAAAAACTGGGGTGCTATTAAGACGACGGGTGGTGTTATTACCGAAACGGATAACTACATTTATTTTATCAACGGTATTACCACTTCTAGTGGGGACAATTCTTTTGGTGCTCCCGTAAAGGGCTCGCTTATGGTTGCGGACAAGTCTGACCTTTCTAAGACCGAAATAGTTGTTCCAAAACTTTTCACGTCGAGAGATTATTCTGCGGGCTACTACGTTTACGGCTCGGGTGCTGAAACCTACGTTTACTACGGAACGCCTTGTACCGAAAAAAATTCTTCGGGTGCAGTTGCTAACGATCAAATGACTTTTATGAGAACTCGTTTGGACGGTTTGAAGAGCGATACCTATTTGACTTTACCATCACTTGAAGTTGAATACAGAATAGTTGAAAATGCAGGTAAAGTTTATATAGTATATTACGACACCGAAGACAGTTCGTTAAAGTGTTACGATACTACTAATAAGTCTACTAGCGTAATTGTAAAGACCGAATCTAACGTTGCAGGCAAATTTACTTCATTAAATGCGTACAAGTTTGTTGACAACGGTTACTTAGACCAAGCAACGTTGATTTATACCGTTGACGTTTTCTCTGAAGACTACAATGCTATTAAGGCTGAAAAAGACGGCTATACTAGACCTAAGGAATCTTTCAATAAAGTATTTACCTATAAAGCAGGCGAAGGCATTGCTTCTGGCAACGAAACGGCAGGTACTGTTGTTCTTGACGGACAAGCAGACGAACTCACTTATGCTTTGACCTACGTTAAGGACGGAAACGTTTATTATACTCAAACGGACGTTTATGCAAACGCAAAATCATTTGCTTCTAAAGTTGGTGAAATTGCAGACGCTTCTAAAAAGGTAGAACTTCTAAACGGCTCGCTTGCAACTGCTTCAAACCTTATCGTAGCATTTAATGAAGTATATTCTGCTAACGAAGATGGAACGGCAATTATAAAGAAGTCAATGTTAGAAAAAGGTACTGCTTTAGACGAAAAGGTTGCAATATGTTCAGTATCATCAATACTCTTTATTGACGAAGGCTATATCTATTACGTAAACACCGAAACCGAACTTATGAGAACTAAACTTAGGGGCGAAAATTCGGTTGCTGAACTAGTAGCGACGGGCAGTGTAGCAACTTCTTGGTACACACCCAAAACTATTGAAATCAACGGCGAAACCTATTTATTCTATTGTGATACCACTACCATTGGTAGTTCGTATATGGGATATATCAATCTAGACAAGGCAACGCTAGTTGAAGAAGATACCGACGACGGAGAAAACGACAAGTTCTATCTTGAAGGAAACAAACAAATTGGTAAAATTCTTGAAGTAGATAAGGCAAACTTATTCGTTGACGCAATGAACAAAATCAAAGCAGAAGCCTTAGAACTTGCCGAAGAAAACGGCAAATATACCTATGCTCCCGCAGTTGATGCAAGGGCACTTTACAACGGTTTAAGTGAAGAAGCAAAAGATGCCATAGGCGGGGCATATCTAGAAAAACTAGACAAAATCGAAAAGGCAGTGGAACTTTGCAATCTCTATACTGCATTAAAAGATATTGACTCATATAACTTCAAAACCAACGAAGAAAAAGATGCAATCAAGTCTGCATACAACACTGCAAAGAACTACAGAATTTCTATTATCGAAGAAAAATCTTCAGCATATCTTATCGATATTAGAGATACCTATATCCCCGAAGAAATCAGTTACTACTACGCAACAGCACAAAAAGTTTTCGGCGATAGAGACTAATAATCGTTATAAATTAAACGAAAGACGCAAGTTATTTCTTGCGTCTTTTTTGTTTTCTTCCGTTAAATTCTTTAATTTTCTTTAATTATCGACAATTTTAATCAAAATTCAAAATTTGTGTCATAAATTGTCGAAAACAATCGCCAAAAAACCTATATAAATACTAACGAATTTGAATTTTAATCAAAATTCGATTTTATTTTTACAATTTTGATTAAAATACTTGACAAGCCAAAAAACATAGTGTAAAATGGCATTATTCAAAAAAAGGAGAAGTTAAAGATGAAGACGATATTTTTATTGCAAGACACAATAGAAGAAAACGAGGAATTGCAACTTAGATTTTCTTTGGAGCAAGATTTTAGGGTTATTGGTAGGTCGACGAACGGAGAAGATGCATTGTCGTTAATTAGAGAATTAAGACCTGATGTGTTGATTACTAATCTTATACTTTCGGGTAGCGACGGAATTTCGGTTATTAGAAAATTAAGAAGTGAAAACGCTGACGTTAAAATAATCGTATTAAGTTTAATGACTAGTGAAGAAATAGTTTCTATGGCTATTTCGGCAGGTGCAAATTATTTTATGGCTAAGCCGTGTAGTTTTTCCTTGTTAAAACAAAGAATATTAGAATTGTTTAGCGAAAAGCAGGAAAAGGAAATGGCTGTTAATTCCGAAAGCAGTTCGGTTAAAATTTCAATGGATGAAAAAATTAGCAAAATTTTCATTAGCGTTGGTATCCCACCACACATTAAAGGCTACGGCTTTTTAAGGGAAGGGGTTAAACTTGCAATGGAAGAACCTGAAATGATTAATAATATTACCAAGAAACTTTATCCAAAAATTGGCGAAAGATATAACACTACGCCTAGTAAAGTAGAACGTGCTATTCGCCACGCGATAGAGGTTGCTTGGTCTAGAGGTAGAATAGAAACGATAAACAATATTTTGGGGGTTCA
Organism: Christensenellaceae bacterium; assembly: GCA_045589615.1. Lineage (GTDB taxonomy): Bacteria > Bacillota > Clostridia > Christensenellales > Borkfalkiaceae > UBA1259. The sequence goes on from JAZNPL010000010.1 coordinate 8,497, forward strand.
AGCGTACGTAAATCATCAAAAGCCGACAAACGGTGAATTTATTGCCCTTGTTGCCGATAAAATGCTTCTTGAAAAAGCACGATAATTCGCAAAAAATGAGCATAAAATAGTTAAAATGTATAATTAATGTTAAAAAATTAAAAAAATTCGCTAAAAAAAGTTTACAAACTCGATATATGTATATATAATATACTGCAAGTTAACTTGTAACAACTTTAACGTAGATATAAATATATATATGATATGGAGAGAATTATGGCGAAATACGTGTTATGCCCGAGGTGCGAACTAAATTATATGGAAGAGGGAGAAGAGTACTGTGCAATATGTAAAGCAGAACTCAAAAAAGGTCCGGGATTATTGTTCGCGGTAGATGAAGAAGAACAAGAAACGTTGGAACTCTGCCCAAGGTGTCAAATCAACACCTTAAAGCCTGGTGAAGAGATTTGTGAAAAATGTAGAAACAAATACGACGTAGAAAAAGACGTTGCTGACACTGAAGACGAAAACTCTTGGAAGGAATTTATGGATGACGACGAAGAGGAGGAAGAGGAAAGCGAAGAAATGCTTTCGCTATCCAAACTCGTAGAAGAAGAAGGCGATGAAATGTTCGACGAAGAAGAGGAAGAAGACTTAGAGTGCGAGCCAATTGAACCCGACGACTTTGAAATTCCTGAAATTGACGAATCTGACTTTGAGGACGACGAAGAAGAGGAAGACGACGAGGACGATCTTGACGAAGATTTTTAGGAATAAAAAATTCTTTTTATGGCAATAACTTATATATGATTAAGAAAACGATGAGTATAAGTCAAGCCAAAGAAGCGATAAACGCCCTAAAAGAAAAAAAGGTAATGGTAACGGTAAACCTAGGCAGAAATAAATTCGTTAGTTTTTGCGGACGGCTATCAGGGGTGTACCCAGCACTGTTCACCGTTAGTCCGACTGAAGAATTCAAGGGAAAGACCACCTATTCGTATTCGGAATTTTTGTGTGGGCGTGTAAGATTAAAGGAAGCAGTTAAAGAAAACTGAAAACTAAAAGACGTTTTTCTAAAAGGAAAAGCGTTTTTTATTTTTAAATTCAAACGGTCATAATTTTTGGTTAGCGTAATATATTTTAATAGAAGAAAAACAGTCAAGGGAGAAAATTATGCCTTTTGAACCAAAATTTGAAAATTTAACGCTAAGCCAAACGGCTTTAGAACTTACCGACAAGATAAAAGCACAAGCAAGGACGGAAATTTCTACCGACGATATTTCCAAAATTCTCAACGTCAACGCCATTTCCTACGTTGAAAAGAAAGAAGTTTCGGACGGCAAGATTGACTACAACGGAAAAGTGGTATTTTTCGTTTGCTATCAAACGACTGACGGCGAAATTTTAAAAAGCGAGTGCAAGACCGATTTTTCAGGACAAATCAAAAACGATAAAATTACAAAATCGTGCAAAGTGGTATTATCTAGCGAAGTAGAAAAAACCGAAGCGGACGCATCGGGGGTAAAACTTCAATTTTTTGCGAACGTTTTAGTCAACGGCGAAGCCCACGACTGTATGGAATTAAAGGTTGCTTCAAACGGAGAGAACCTTGTTTGCGACTGCCAAGAAAAAGAATACCTTTCGGGGTTAGGAATTAAGGAAAGCGTTTACCCCATTGAAGAAGAGTTTGAGTTTAACTGCGTGGTAAAAGAAGTTCTAAGCCAAAGGGCACAAGCAGTAGTTACTGCTTGTCAATGTGGCGTAGATTGTATTATCGTGGACGGCGAAGTATATTTATCGGCAATTCTATTGCAAAAGGGCGAAAAAACGGATATAATAAGAAAAAACGAAAAAATTCCTTTCCGTGCTGAAATAGAATGCGAAGAAGCAATGCCGTCTTTTAACGCAACTGCAAAAGCGAGCGTAAAATCGTTAAAGACCGACATTTCAGTTGACCAAGACAAAAACCTTTCGGTAGTAAATTGTAGTATTTTATTACAACTTGAAGGGGAAGCAGTTACCACTAAAAACGTTACCGTTATAAAAGACGCGTTCTCATTAGATAGAGAAATTAAACTTATAAAAGACGAATACAGTTATTTTCAACACTTAGAGCCAAGGACTGAAAGCGTAAAGGTTTCGGGGGTATCGATAGTTTCGGAACTTCCCGTAGGTGCAGTTTGTCTTGCGTGTGGTGGGGAAAGGTTTGAACTCGCTTCATCGTCTATTTCGGATAAAGGGCTAAAGGTAACGGGCGTCTTATTAATGACGGGATATTTTTCGGACGGCGAAGACAAAATTTTTACAAGAAAAATGGAAACGCCTATCGAAATCGAACTAGAAAACCTTAATTTTGACGGTGATTTTAAGGTTAAATGCCTTGCAGTAATGCCGTCGGTTAAGATTTTATCGCTTACCGAAACGGAAATTCAAGGAACGATAATGCTTACCGTTTATCCAAAACAACTAAAAAACTTAGATTACGTTAAAGACGTGGTTGACGTTGGCGAAAAAAAGGTGAACAACTTCGCTATAAGCGTTTATATTCCAACAGAGGGCGAAGAATTATGGTCGCTATCCAAACGCCTTAACGTTTCTCCCGAAGAATTAAAAAGAACTAATCCCGAATTGCAGTTTCCCTTAAACGGCAGTGAAAGAATAGTTGTTTATAGACAAAAATAATTTTAGGATTATATTAAACACTAATGCAAAAAATTAAAATTCCTGCAAAACTTAATTTGACTTTAGATATTACGGGGCAATCGGGGGGCTATCACACGATAGACTCTCTTGTTTGCTCTGTTAATTTATACGATACTATTTTAGTTAGTAAAAGAAAAGACAAGAAAATTCTACTTAAAACTAGGGGCATTAACCCAGAGTGCTTAGTGGAAAATAACAACGCTTATAAAACGGCTCTTCTTTTTTGCGAAAAGGAGAACGCTAACGGCGTAAAGATTACTATAAAAAAGAATATTCCCTTAGCAAACGGGCTTGGTGGGTCTTCGGCAGACGTTGCAGGCACGCTTTTAGCCTTAAAAAAATTATATAAAACCGATACCGACTTATCGGAACTCGCAAACGCTATGGGCAGTGATTGTAATTATATGCTTGGTGGTGGCTTTGCTAGGCTTAAAGGCCGTGGCGAAGAAATCACTAAACTAAACGGCAGAAAACTTTACTTTGTTATAATTCCGTCAACCGAAAAAATTTCGGCTAAAGACTGCTATAAGTCTTTCGACAGCCAAACGGAAAAGCCGTTGCCTTGTACCGAACAAGCAATAGACTATTTATTGCACGACGACTTTAACAGTTTTGCTAAAACGCTAAAAAACGACCTATATTTACCTGCGACAAAACTTTGTCCTTTAGTAAAAGAAAGGGTAGAAAATTCAAAGCAATTCGGCTATCCCGTTATGACGGGCAGTGGCAGTGCAGTTTATCTAGTCTTTAGAGATAAAAAAGGGAGAAACAAAGCATACAAAAAACTTAAAAAATCATACAAAAAACTAATAAAAGCACATACAGTGTAAAAATATCAACAAAAAGAGGCAAGGGCGAAAAACTGCAATGGCCATAGGGATATTAATTCAAAATAAAAGTGTAGCCCACTATACTTCGCAAAAAGCGAAATATGGTGGGCTTTTTTTATTCACAAAAATTAAAGATTTAAGTTATATTTTTAGCCTTGTGGCTAAAAGTGATATGCAAGATAAATCTTGCGTGTTATTTTAACTTACAGTCAAAGTTATATTAAATAAATCCACAACTTGCCGTTAGGCGAATATCACTGCCGAAAGGCAATTTCACTTGTCGTAAGACAAATATCACAAATCCGCAAGGATTTATTTAGTTGTCGCCAATTCCCTATGGGAAGAGCGACAAAGTCCTTGCCTTTTTGTTTTTATAGTATAAAAAATTGTTTTTTGGTCAACAACAGTAAGCGAAATAACTATAAAGGAAATCTTAAAAAATGAAAAAGATTTGTATAAGTTTTTTGTTTATCTTCATAATACTTTTAAGCGTTATTGGTTTAGCCTTGCCGACTTCAACCACTCATACCGAATATTTAAGAATACATATCAGGGCAAATTCCAACGAACAAATAGACCAATCGGTAAAATATGAAATCAAAGATAAAATCGTGGAATATTTAACGCCGTACATTAGCGAGTGCGATACCTTAAATAAGGCGGAAAACCTTTTAGTTTCTAACCTTAAAGGTATTGAAAAGGTTGCCGACAAGCATTTAGAACTTCGTGGGTTTAACTATTCAAGCAAGGCTGACGTAAGAACGGAAGAATTTCCGACTAGAACGTACGACGAGTTGACCTTGTCTGCGGGAAAGTACCGTGCGTTAATAGTTACGCTTGGCGACGGAAAAGGCGATAATTGGTGGTGTGTGGTTTATCCACCCTTGTGCTTCGTGGGGAACGGGACCCGATATGAGTATAAAAGCAAAATTTTAGAGATAATTTACCAATTCAAGCGAAATTATCAGGAGGAGCAATGAAAAAAAGAACTAAAATTTTAACCATTATTTGTTCGGTGCTAGTTATGGCGTTCTGCGTGCCTACCGTTGCTAATACTATGCACGTTAATTCGGCGTACGCTATCGTCTTAAAACAAGGCAGTACGGGTAGCACGGTAAAAACTATGCAACAAAAACTTAAAAATTGGGGGTATTACTCGGGTGCTGTTGACGGAATTTACGGATCTAAAACCAAGGAAGCCGTAAAATATTTCCAAAGAAAGAACGGACTTACTGTTGACGGTATCGCAGGCAATAAAACGCTATCGGCTATGGGAATCTATTCTTCTTCAAGCAGTAACGGAACGAAATATAGCGATGCAGACGTGGCACTTTTAGCAAGGCTTATCTACGGCGAAGCAAGGGGCGAAAGTTACGTTGGACAAGTTGCAGTAGGGGCTGTCGTTATGAATAGAATTAAGAGTTCGTCTTTCCCAAACACGATGTCGGGTGTAATTTATCAACGCTACGCATTTACGGCAGTTGACGACGGGCAAATTAACCTAACCCCAAACGCAACGGCAAAAAAAGCCGCTCAAGACGCTATGAACGGTTGGGACCCAACCTACGGAGCAATTTACTATTACAATCCCGCAACTGCGTCTAGTTCGTGGATTTTTACTAGAAAGACCACCATTACCATAGGTAATCACGTCTTTGCAAAATAGGGGGATAATATGGAAGAAAAGAAAAATAACGCATTAGAAAAAGCACAAAATGCTCAAGTTGACAAAAAAGCCAAAAAACAACAAAAACAAGAAAAAAGGCGTGCAAAAAAACTTAAAGCCGAAAAACTAAAAGAAGAAAGAGAAAAAATTAGAGCCGAAAGGGAAACTCAAAGATTAATGGAAGACGCTGAACGTGCAAGGACAAGACAAGCAAATAGACAAGAGAGAAAGTCTAAAAAGTCGTCTAGTAAAAACGGTTGGCTTGCAGCGGTTATTACTTTAAGCATAGCGACCTTGCTTTTAGCAAGCACTTTGACTTTCACTTATCTTATGCCAAGTGCAACCGATACGGCGTTAGAATCTAACTACCGAAAGTCCTTTTACGACACGGTAGAACAAATAGATAATATCGACCTAAACCTATCTAAAATTTTGGCAAGCAAGGATAAGGGGGCTATTCAAACTTATCTTGTTGACGTGGCAGTAGAAAGCGAACTTGCTGAAAACGATTTACAGCAACTACCCTTAAAGGACGAAAACAAATTCTATACCACAAAACTTGTCAACCAAATAGGCGACTATGCAAAATATCTAAACAAAAAGTTAATAAACGGTGAAGATTTAAGTCAAGAAGATATTGAATCTTTGCGTGCGTTATATAAGGCGAATAGGGCGTTTAAAGATTTACTAAACTCTACCGTTACCGAAATGGGTGTTGATTATAGTTTTTCTTCGTTAAACAATGCGGGCAACGGAAACCTTGTCTTAAAAAACTTTAACGAACTAGAAAACCTTTCGGTAGATTATCCCGAACTTATTTACGACGGACCTTTCTCTGACGGACAAGACGATAGGGAAGTTAAGGGCTTAACGGGAAACCCCGTAACTCAAGCCGAAGCACAAGAAAACTTTAAGAAAATCTTTAAGGATAGGGGACTTACCGAAGTAAACTGCGTGGGCGAATCGGAAGGAAATATTCCCACCTTTAACATTACCGCTATGGAAAATGGGGAAGAACTTTACGCACAAATTTCTAAAACGGGTGGCAGGCTTGTAATGTTTGCGTATTCTGGAAGTTGCAAGGAAGTAAACTATCAGTCTGATTACGCAACCGAAAAGGGTTTAGAATTTTTACAAAACGCAGGCTATAAAGATATGAAAGCCGTATGGATAAACCTTTCTAACAATCTTTACACCATAAACTATGCTAGCGAAAAAAATGGCGTTATAATTTATTCGGACTTAGTAAAGGTTAGAATATGTGCCGAAACGGGTAGCGTTATTGGTTTAGAAGCAACAAGTTATTTAATGAACCACACAGAACGTGTAATTTCCAGCCCAGCGATAACAAAATCTTCGGCAGTAAAATTCGTTTCGGATGAAATCGAAGTGGAAACGGGAAGACTAGTTGTCGTACCCGTAGGCTCTAGCAGTGAAAAACTGTGCTACGAATTTTTAGGAACTTACGACGGCTCTATTTACTACGTCTATATCGACGCGGTAACGGGCAGACAAATTGAAATGTTTAAGGTTATAGAGTCAACCGAAGGTGAATTATTAATGTAATAAAAAAATCGCTTTTCCTTTTGGAAAGGCGATTTATTTTTGTTTTATTTTTTATTGTTTTTTGATGCAGTTGCCCGTTATTGCGTCTTGAAAAATCATCCAATATCCGTCACCTTTTAGGTCGAAAAGAGAGATAGGGATAAAGGAACAAAAACCGTCTAAAGCGTCGGGGGCTTTGTCGGAATATTTATCGGGTACGCCGTAACATATATATTTAGGGGTGTTTTTTTCATTTACAAGCCCTACAAGATAATACTTTTCGGGCGAATAATGAATTTTAACCCACTTGCTATCGGGAAAATATCTCAACAGACTATCGTCTGGTGGGAATTTACTAAACAGTTCGTCTAGTTCTTTTTTTGCCGTAGAATAATAGGGCATTTCTTGGCTAAAATCAGCGTCCTTTTCATCTTGAAAAGCAAAATCGAATTTTGGCTTTTCCTCCGTTTCTTCTTTAGAAGTATGGTGTTGCAAGTCAGTTTCAAGGTAAAGGGGTTCATCGTCTTTCTCCAATTCATAATAGTTTTCGGTGGCAACCGCTTCGTCGTTATAAATTACGGGAATTGGGTTGTCGAAAGTAACAGGGGTGGAAACTTCCACCTTTTTTTCAGTTACTTTTTCTAGTTCTTTTTCTCTTTCTTTTTTTTCTAAAAGACACTTTTCGGCGACTAGTTTTCTAAGTTCTGTAATATCGCAAAAAAATCCGTCTGTTTTTCCAAACGCCACTAAAAGTGGAATTTCTTCAGTATAAACTAATCCCGAAGAAAACCCTGTCGAAAAATCGGCAAGACCTTCTATAACCGTATAAAAAGATTGAGGTCTATTTTCAAGCGTAAAACTGTATAATTTTCCTTTTGAATCAACCAGAAAAAGCCTATATTCGCCTTGGCTAATTCCCTTGACGTTTATTAAGGATAACTGCATTGAAATAACGCCGTTTTCTTCTTCTAGGCGAACAATTCCGCTGACGGCTTTAGAGTTTGAACTAAAACCTTCCTCCGTTTGCTTTAATAATAGAATTTTCTTAAAATAATTCATATAATAATGCCTCTACTCATAATATATATATTCACAAAGAAGAAAAACTTGCAAGTTTTGTAAAAGAAAAAATAAAATAGTCGAAAAAATTCGCCAAATTCTATGCGTTTATAAAAAAAGTTATAATTTAATTTCGATATAAGACGGAAAACGTTTTTATATTATTAACTTAATTTAAAAAGTAAACTTTTTCAAAAACTTTAGTAATTATATTTTACATTTGACAAGATGTATGTTAAAATATAAACTGAGATACAAGAAAGTTCTTTTAAAAATTAAAACTAACTTTTTGTAGTAATATTTAAAATTAAGGGAAAAACCCAAAAATAAAAGGAGATTTACGATGACAACAAACAAGAAATTATTGCAATTCATTGAAGAAACTAAGTCGCTTTGTCAACCGGATAATATAGTATGGGTAGATGGTAGTGAAGAGCAACTTGAAGCATTTCGTGCTCAAGCAGTTAATGAAAATATTTTAATCAAGTTAAACCAAGAAAAATTGCCCGGATGTTATTTACACCGCACCACTGTTAACGACGTTGCTAGAGTTGAAGGTCGAACCTTTATTTGTTCAAAAGTAAAAGAAGATTCTGCACCTATCAACAACTGGATGGAAACGGGCGAAGCAATTAATCTTATGAACGGTTTGTTTAATGGCGTAATGAAAGGCAGAACTATGTACGTTATCCCCTATTCAATGGGTGCAGTAGGCAGTAAGTTCTCTAAAATTGGTATCGAACTTACCGACTCTATCTACGTTGTTCTCAATATGGCTATTATGACCAGAGTTGGCAAGGCGGTTATCGACGCGTTGGGCGACGGAGATTTCATTAAAGGGTTACACTCTTATGCTGACCTTGATGAAGAAAAGAGATACATTATGCATTTCCCCGAAGAAAATTCTATTATGTCTATCAACTCTAACTACGGCGGAAACGTATTACTAGGAAAAAAATGTTTTGCACTTCGTATAGCATCATACCTTGGCAAGACCGAAGGCTGGATGGCAGAGCATATGCTTATTTTAGGTATTACCAATCCTAAGGGAGAAAAGAAATATATTGCAGCAGCATTTCCAAGTGCTTGTGGTAAAACTAACCTTGCAATGCTTATTCCTCCAAAGAGTTATTTAGATAGGGGCTATAAGATTGAATGCGTGGGCGACGATATTGCTTGGATAAGAGTTGGCGAAGACGGTAGACTTTGGGCAGTAAACCCCGAAAACGGATTCTTTGGCGTTGCTCCTGGAACAAACTTAAAGTCTAACCCCAACGCATTAAAATCAACGATGAAAAATACCATTTTCACTAACGTTGTACAAAATCTTGACGACAATACCGTTTGGTGGGAAGGTCTTGATAAAAATCCACCCAAGAACGCTATCGATTGGAAAGGCAATCCTTGGAACGGCGATATGAAAGATGCAGACGGAAAGGCAATCAAGGGTGCACACCCCAACAGCCGTTTCACTGCTCCTGCTATTAACTGTCCTTGCATTTCAGACCAATTTGAAGCACCCAACGGTGTGCCACTATCAGCAATCGTATTCGGTGGCAGACGTGCAAAGACTGCTCCACTAGTATATCAATCAAAAGATTGGAACAACGGCGTGTTCGTAGGCTCAATTATGGCAAGTGAAACTACCGCAGCAGCAACTGGTGCAGTAGGTGTAGTACGTCGTGACCCAATGGCAATGAGACCTTTCGTAGGTTACAATATGGGAGACTACTTCAAGCATTGGATAGAAATGGGCGACAAGATTGCAAATAAGCCCAAGATTTTCAACGTTAACTGGTTCAGAACTGACGACGAAGGCAACTTCATTTGGCCGGGCTTTGGCGATAATATGCGTGTTCTTGAATGGATTATCGATCGTTGTGAAGACAAGGTTGACGCTGTTGAAACGCCTATCGGTTACGTTCCTAAGGCAGAAGACATCAATATCGAAGGTTTAGAAGACGTTTCTTTAGATACCATTAAAGAACTTCTTACCATCGACGTTGAAAACTGGAAGAAGGAAGCAGAAGGCATTGAAAGTTTCTATGGCGAACTCACCAGAGTACCTAGCGAACTATACGACGAACTTGCTAAACTAAAGGCTAACTTAAAATAATTAAAAAATATTTTCTTATAGACAAGCAAGATAAAAAGAAGTAAAATATTTTTGTCAAATAAATATAAAAAAAGGGAGAAAAAGTGAAAAAATTATTAAACAAGGCGTTATGTCTTTTCTTGGCGATAAGTGTTTCTATCTCGTTTTGCATAGGGCTTATTGGTTGTAACGACAACAACAAATTGACACCCGAACAAATTGAACAAATTTTGCAAGCACGTAGAGATAAAGTTGAAGCAAAAATGCGTGAACAAACTAGTTTTATATGGAAAGCGGGCGAAGATTTTACTTACACGATAACCGGTGGTAAAGAATTCCAAATAAAAGCAGGTGAATACTATTTAGGATTACCATATTCTTATAGTGGTAATACGTTATCGTCGTTTTTAGATTATTGTAGCGAACCCGATGAAAATGGCGTAGTAACGTTATCGGGCGTAAAAAGTGAAAACGTAGGAAGGTTTAATACTGCAAACGTTGGTAACGATTGTTCTTCTGCAGTGTGCTTTGCTTGGGCAACGATTAACGCTTCTATTAAAAGCGGTAGTGAAAACACCAAAAATATGTTTGTTGATAACGGGTATTTAAGAGTTGGTGATTACGAATCAAATCCTAGTGATATTAATAACACGTCCATAACTTGCAACGTTAACGGTGATGAAAGAATTTATAAGAGTTATGTAGAATTAAAAAAAGGTGACGCTGTAATAACAAGAGGGGACGATGCTGGGCACATTAGAATGGTTGTTTCAGTTGACGTTAAATATGACAAAAACGGTAATATCAATCCTCGTTTAAGCAAGATTGTTTGCTTGGAACAAACAAAGTCTAATTTCGGACGAAGTTATTACGACGAAGATCTAGGTGTAAACGTAAACATCATCTGTGGTGTAGACGTAGAGTATACTTTCTTTCAGTTGTTCAGAGATGGTTATTTACCTATAACTTGTAAGGAATTGAGAGATGCGAGCGATATACCTAGTGAAACGATTAGCGATTCTGTTAAAAATGCAAATATCGACAATTTATTTACGGGCGAAATAACGTCTAACTATATGATAGACAAGGTAAAGGTTGAAATACTTGATGCAAACGGGCAAGCACTTCAAACTTCAATCGTGTTTACAACTAGATATTCTTATTATAAGTTTGAAATGAAAGACTTTGTTGAACTAGCAGATTATCTAATCGTAGGCGATAAAATAGATGCATCTACTTTAGAAAGCGGAGAATTTTCTTGTAAAGTAACGGCATATTCCATTACGGGTAAAGAATTTACCGTTAGAAATTTCAATTTCACAAAATAAAATAATAAACAAACTTAAAGGGACTTGACGATTGGTCAAGTCCCTTTTTTTATTTAAGATTAAGCGTTTTTAACAGCGGTCTTAACTGCATCAGCAGAAAGTGGGTTAACGCTTATTACTAAGCAATTTTTGTTAGCGTAACCTTTTTCTACTAGAGAATCGTAAAATTCTTTTGCAGAACCATCTTCTTCAATGTCTTTAACTAAGCCTTGTAAAGTGTCGCTATCTTCATAGTATTCTTTCATTTCGTCAGTGCTTTTGAATTCCATTACGATAACCACGTTGATTTTTAAGGTTTCAGTTAGACTTAAACTATCCTTATTGCTAAAAACGTGCATAGTAACTGCAACGTCGCTTTCTTCTTCTATATCCTCTGCTTCTTGGCTTGATTCTACTTTAGCGTAGCCGATTTCTTCAAGGGCTTTTTCAATCTTTCCATAAGAAGAACAAGCAACTAATGATAGTGAAAGCGTTAATAATAGTGCGATACTTGTAATTGTCATTAATAATTTTTTCATAAAAATGTCTCCTTAAGTTTCGTTAAATACATTTTAACATATGAAATTAATTTTTTCAAGTGTTAATTTTTTCAAATCGACAAAATTAGCAATTGTAATACTTTTCAAATTCTGCAGGGTGGGGAATTGCCGATAGACTCTTTATTTCTTCACGCTTGGTCTTGATAAAGTTTACTATCAATTCTTCGGGGAATACGCCACCTGCAGTTAAGTATTCGTGGTCGGCTTCTAAAGCGTCTAGTGCTTGGTCTAAACTTGTGGGCAAGCCCTTTAATTTTTTCTTTTCTTCTTCGGGAAGATTGAATAGGTTAAAGTCGTAGGGACCCCAACCGTTTGCACTTGGGTCGATTTTGTTCTTTATTCCGTCGATACCTGCCATTAATATTGCCGAATAACAGAAATACGGATTACAAGTTGCGTCGGGATTTCTAAGTTCAAACCTACGCTCTTCGGGTTGCTTTGCGTATGCTGGAATTCTTATTACTGCACTACGGTTAGAAGTAGCGTAGCCTACCGTTACGGGTGCTTCAAAACCTGGAACCAATCTCTTAAACGAGTTGGTGCTTGGGTTTGTTATTGCACAAAGCGAACTTATGTGTTTTAATAGTCCACCAATAAACCATAACGCTTCTTGACTTAAGTGCGAGTAGCCGTTGTCGTCAGAGAAAAGGGGTTTTCCGTCCTTTTTCAATAGAATATGAACGTGCATACCGTTACCTGCTTCGCCCATAATTGGTTTGGGCATTAAAGTTGCGGTCTTTCCGTGTTTTAACGCCACGTTTTGAATAATGTATTTAATGTTCATCGTGCCGTCAGCCATCTTTGACATTTTACCGAGTTTTGGCTCGATTTCAAACTGACCACCTGCACCAACTTCGGGGTGGTGGTACTTAACGGGGATACCTGCTTGTTCAATTAGCATACACATTTCGCTACGGCACTCAAACGAAGTGTCGAAAGGTTTTGCAATGTGGTAATTTTTTTGTTTAGGAACAACGTAGCCGTTGCCACTTTCTAGGCTGTTCCAATACGCTTGAGAAGCGTCCAAATTAAAGCCTATCGAATATGGTTTTACCGTCCAACCAACGTCGTCGAATAGATAAAATTCAAATTCGGGAAGAATATACATTTCATCGGCAATACCGCTATCTTGCATATATTTTTCGGCAGAGAGAACAATATTTCTTGGATATTGTGCAAGTGGACGATTGTTAGGATAGTCGATTATCATTGCGTTTCCCCCCATTGAAAGGGTAGTTACTTCGCAGAAGGGGTCTATCATTGCAGTGTCGGGGTCGGGAATAAATACCATATCGCTCTTTTCAACCACTGCGTAGCCGTAGTTAGATGCGTCAAAACCTATTCCGTTAGTCATAATGCTTTCCGAAAAACTGTTTGCGGGAATAGTTACGTGGCGATATCTTCCGTGGATGTCAACCATCTTAAAGTCCACCATTTTTACGTCTTTTTCTTTGATAAGATTCATTATTTTTTTAATTTTTGCTTCCATAATTCTCCTTTATTGCAAAAACCTTAAATTTTTATAATTAAACAATTTCTATCATACGAGCAACGCCTTTAAAAAGCCCTGCAGTCATATAATGAATTTTTTCTTTGATTTTCCGTTCTTCGTCCCTATGTCCATGCCCACCGAAAGTGGTTACCACTAAGGGGTGAGTCAAAAGCAAGTCTATCATTTCGTGGCTATGCTTATAATCTTCAGGTGTTAATCTGACGTTTGGGTGATAGGGTTCGGTTTTGTATAGCAGTCCGTCCCAAAGTGGATCGTGACAAAACACTATTATAGGTAAGCCTTTTTCTAGTTCTTTCTTAAAGGCGACTAGTGTTTCCTTAGAAAAAAAATCTAAACTGTTGTCTGCCGTTATTACGTTTAAGCCGTTTATAATTCGACTATCAAAGTGTAAATTAAATGGTGCGAATTCTTTTTCAACTTGGGGCTTAACTGTTTCCCAATAAGGGTAGGGTTCTTCCATAGTTCTTTTGCAAACACGCTGAAATTCGTGCCCACCGGGCGTGAACATCATATCGTTTTTACCAACTATCTCCCAAAAGGTCTCCACGTTCCCGTGAGTATGAATATCAATAGCATCCCCCGTGCAAATTAAAAGAGCGTCCTCACTTTTTGCAAGCGTTATCGCTTGTTCAAAATATTCCTTAGGCGTAAGGCGTTCGGGGTTATGAAAAACTTCAAAACGCTCTTTCATAAGTTGGTGGTGTTCGGGCGTGTCTTTTTCGTTTGCTATCGTTAAGTGAACGTCGGTTATATGTAATATTTTGACCGGTTTTTCTATGCCCACGTTGAGTTTCGTTTTGGTGATAGTTAGCATTTATTTATTCCTTTTATAGATTAAAGTATAAAATGCTTATTTAAAATTGTCAAGATAAATCGTTGACATTGGCTTAGGTAAGTGTTAAAATAATAAAAAATGCGTTTGAGCAAGAGCAAGTAAGTTAAAACTCAACCTACAGAGAATTGCCGGTTGGTGCAAGGCAAAAGCGAGGGTTTTTTCCGAATACGTCTTGTTAGCAGTGCACTGAACGATATTTCAAGTAAGTTGCAACGGGCGTTCCCGTTATAGAACTTGGGTGTTGATTGACACTTATAAAGGCCGGTTTTGTGAGAAAACGGTAAATAGAGGTGGTACCACGATTATTCGTCCTCTGTATTCTTAAGTAGAATACGGGGGCTTTTATTTTTTCCGTATTCTTGAAAGGAGATTTATATGACAAAGACACAAATTTTTACCACGGTTGCACTAAGTCTTTACGCTTTGCTTATGGCGTTCATTGGCATTATCAGTTATAGAAAAGTCAAAACTCTTGACGGGTTTTTACTTGGCAATAGAAAGGTTGGGGGCTGGGCTACGGCGTTCGCTTACGGAACGACTTATTTTTCTGCCGTAGTTTTCGTAGGCTATGCTGGGCAACACGGTTGGAATATCGGCATCGGTGCTGTTTGGATTGGTATTGGCAACGCTATTTTGGGTTGCTTGCTTTCTTGGTTATTGCTTGCTAATCGCACTAAGAAAATGACCAAAAAACTCGATGCTAAAACTATGCCCGACTACTTTGAAAAACGCTATAATTCTAAGGGTATGAAATTAATTGCTTCTATAGTAATTTTCGTATTTTTAGTTCCATATTCGGCGGCTGTTTATAAAGGACTTGGCTCGTTATTTAGTGCAGTTTTTCCCACCGTTGATACTTGGGTGTGGATGCTTATCATCGCTTGCATTACTGCAGTATATCTAGTTGCAGGTGGGTATTTTGCTACTTCTTATACCGATATGATTCAAGGTATTATAATGATTGTCGGCGTAATTTGTCTCGTAATCGCCGTGCTTTGCAACGGAAACGTTGGTGGTATTAGCGGGCTTATCGAAAACCTAGGGAAATTTGAATCACTTCCTAATGACCCCAACCCCGTTACGGGTAGTCAGTTGACAAGTATTTTCGGTGGCTCGGCATTTAAGTTCTTGTGCTTTAATATTTTGTTAACTAGTTTCGGAACGTGGGGCTTGCCACAAATGATAAATAAGTTCTACGCGATTAAAGACACTACTGCTATCAAAAGGGGAACTATCGTTTCAACTATTTTTTGTTTCGTTATAGGCTGTGGTGCATACTTGATTGGCTCTACTTCGCGTCTAATTTTAGGTGGACAACTTCCAGAAGGGGGTATCGACTCTGTAATTCCTACAATGCTTATGAAAGTTTTAGGAAACGGAACGCTTGGTATAATTTTATTATCTGTAATTATGATACTTTTACTTTCGGCGTCAATGTCAACCTTAGAAGCAGTAGTTTTAACTTCTGCATCGGCTGTTGCCGTTGACTTTATTCCGTCGGTTATAAAAAAGCAAATCAATCCTAAAAAACAAGTTACCTTAACTAGAATTTTATGCTTTGTTTTCGTTGCGTGTTCCTTTATCTTTGCAACCTTAAATATTCCAATTATCGTAAGTCTAATGTCTTTTTCGTGGGGTGTTGTTTCAGGTTGCTTTATAGGCCCGTACGTTTGGGGTTTGTTCTCAAAAAAGATTACTAAAATAGGTGCTTATTCAGGTATGATTGCAGGGCTAGCAACCGTTGGCATAGCAACGTTAGTTATATCCATTACTTCGGACTTTTCAACGGCAGCAAAAATGGCACCCGAAATGGGCGTTTCGGCAATGGCTGTTTCCTTTATAATCGTTCCAATCGTCAGTGCTTTGACTAAGAAAAAACCCGAAGAACAAAAGCGTGTTCAAGAAATCTTCGAGTGCTATAAAGAAAACTAAAAAAACCTAAAATAAATTATCAAAACAAAAAAAGTGGTTAGCCAATTTTGGCTAGCCACTTAATTTTTAAATTGTATTAAAGTTTACAAACGTCTTGCTCGGTAATGAGTTTAAATCCTGCGTCAACCAATGCCTTTTCTGCTAAAGCGTTGTTTTCAACCCTCAAAACTACGTAGGCGTGTTTTTCCGTTCTTGACATAAAAGCGTATAAGTATTCTACGTTAATACTAGCCTTGTCTAAAACGGCAAGGGCAGAAGTTAGTTTACCCGGTTCGTCCCCAATCTTTACGCCGATTACGTCTATCGTCTTAATTAAATTTCCGTTTTCTTCCAAAATCTTTTTTGCTAGGTCGGTATCGTTAACGATTAGTCTTAATATACCGAAATCTTCAGTTTCGGCAATCGATAACGCCCTAAGGTTTATATTGTTCTTTGCTAAAGTATCGGTTACCGATACGATTGTTCCTTTACTGTTTTGTACAAAAACCGTTAATTGTTTTATAGCCATATTTTTATCTCCTTATCACTAAACTAATTTACGCTTATCGATTACTCTCACTGCCTTGCCTTCGCTTCTAGCAATCGTCTTAGGTGCAACAAGGTGTACCGAAGGATTAATGCCAAGCATAGTTTTCAAAGCGTTTGCAAGCGATTTTTCCATAGCAAGAATTTCGCCCACTTTATCGGTAAATTGTTCGGGGGTTAATTCAACGTTAACGTCAAAGGTGTCGTTATTATTTACTCTATCAACAACAATTTGATAGTTTGGTTGATAACCTTCGTTTAGTAGTACAGTTTCAATTTGGCTTGGGAATACGTTAACACCACGAATAATAAGCATATCGTCCGTTCTGCCCATAGGCTTAGCCATTTTTATAAGAGTACGTCCGCACGAACACTTTTTACGTGAAAGCACGCAAATATCACGGGTACGGTATCTTAAAAGCGGGAATGCTTCCTTATCAAGAGCAGTGAAAACAAGTTCGCCCTTTTCACCCTCTGGTAAAACTTCGCCCGTATCGGGGTCGATGATTTCCGCTAAGAAATGGTCCTCGTTAATGTGCATACCCGTTTGTTCGCTACACTCGAAAGCGACACCGGGGCCCGAAGTCTCCGTAAGTCCGTAAATATCGTACGCTTTAATGCCAAGCGTTTCTTCAATGTTTTTACGCATTTCTTCCGTCCAAGGTTCTGCACCGAAAATGCCCGCCTTTAGTGGAATATCTTCAGGCTTATAGCCTTGTTCTTTCAAGGTTTCGCCAATATACGCTGCGTAAGACGGGGTGCAACAAATTATACTTGCGTTTAAGTCCATCATAAACTGAATTTGACGTTCAGTGTTGCCAGACGACATAGGAAGTGTCAAACAGCCAACCTTATGCGAGCCACCGTGAAGCCCAGAGCCACCCGTAAATAAGCCGTAACCGTAAGCAACTTGACAAACGTCTTTCTTGCTTCCACCAACTGCTACGATTGCACGTGCACAACAGTCTTCCCAAAGGTCAATATCGTGTTGAGTATAGAAAGCAACTACACGACGACCGGTCGTTCCCGAAGTAGAGTGAATACGCACGCAGTCATCAAGTGGTTTTGCTAAAAGTCCGTAAGGGTATGCGTCTCTTAAGTCTGCCTTAGTTAAAAAGGGAAGTTTATGCAAGTCTTCTATACCCTTAATATCTTCGGGTTTAACCCCTTTTTCGTCCATAAGATTACGATAGTATTCAACGTTATCGTAAACGTGCTTAACTTGCTTTACAAGTTTTTCGGATTGAAGTTTTTTCATTTCTTCAACAGGCATCGTTTCAATGTCTTTTTGGTAATAATTTTGTGCCATTTTTGTTTCTCCCTATTACTAAATGTTAAAAATAAAATAAAAAATCCCCTGTATTCAAAATCGAATACAGAGGACGAGATAAAACTATTCTCGTGGTACCACCTCAGTTTATCGACGCTTCACAACGCCGACCTTGTCAGGTACTATCATACCTTAGTTCTATAACGGGAACGCCCGTTGCATCTTACTTGAAAATATTCGTTCGGAGCACTGCTAACAAAGGGAATTCAATATAGTTCTTGCCATTGTCTTTCACCACCCGACAACTCTCTTAAGGAAGTTCTATACCTACTTGGCTTTGCTTAAAACGCATTTGTTTTTTATTATTTTAGCACTTAAACAAGGCAATGTCAACGATTTAATAAAAAAATAAATGCTCAAAAAAACAAGAAAAAAATTTTTATTAGGCCTAGAAAAATGCTTGACAAAGATTTTTTAAAGTGCTAAAATTTGTTCAACTTGAATATAAAGGCTACGACGAAGACGGGTTCTATAAAGTGTTTTTTTCAGAGAGTCGGGGGTGGTGCAATCCCGATAAAAACGTATAGAAATCTTATCACTTCTGAGCCGAAAGACCAAACGATTAATTTTTAGTAGGCTCTTTCCGTGTTTGCTACGTCAGTGCATAGGAGTTGATAGACTCTGAAGGTGGTAGTTTTAACTACAATTTGAGTGGTACCGCGAGTAATTTTACCCGTCTCAAAGCAAAGGCTTGAGACGGGTTTTTTAATTTTTATTTATCATATAAGGAGGTATGTAGCAATGAACACAAACAACACTTTAAACCAGTTATCCGAAGTCGCAACTAGAATTAAGGAGTTGCGTGAGATTATGGGCTTTTCTATTGAAGAAATGACCAAGAAAACCAACGTAACTGAAGAACAATTTTACGCTTATGAAAGTGGCAAAGAAGATATTCCTTTCTCATTTATACATAAGTGTGCTTTGGCGTTTGGTGTTGAAATGATTGACCTCTTAGAGGGCAGTTCAGCAAAACTTTCTACCTACACCGTAACTAGAAAAGGCAAAGGTCAAGAAACAGCCAAAGAAGACGGTATTGACATTTCTAACCTTGCACCAAAATTTAAAGATAAACTTGCCGAACCTTATTACGTAACTTACGAATATTCACAAAGTCAACAAAATAAACCTATCCACTTAACCACGCACAGTGGTCAAGAATTCGACTTGATTTTGAGTGGTAAACTAAAGGTACAAGTTGGCGACCACGTTGAAGTATTAGGCGAAGGCGATAGCATTTATTATAACTCATCACTTCCACACGGTATGATTGCCGTTGACGGTAAAAACTGTACTTTCGTTGCAGTAGTAATGTCGGGCGACAATTCTAACGAAACGGTAGTTAGAAAAAGCGTTATGAACGCTAAAACTAGCGAAAAACTCGTTTGCGAAAAATTCGTTGATACTACTGAAGACGCTAGTGGCAGACTTAAATCAATCAACTTTAAGAATACCGATACCTTTAACTTCGGTTTTGATATCGTGGACGGCATTGCCGAAAAATATCCCGATAAACTTGCAATGCTTCACCTAGACAAGTTCAAAAACGAACGTAGATTTACCTTTAAGGATATCAAGCGTGCTTCTAACCAAGTTGCTAACTACTTCACTTCGCTAGGAATAAAGAAAGGCGACAAGGTTATGCTAGTATTAAAGCGTCATTATCAATTCTGGTTCTGTATGGTTGCACTTCACAAACTAGGTGCTGTTGCAATTCCCGCAACCAACCAATTAAAAGAACACGATTTTGAATATAGATATAATTCAGCAGGCGTAAAGGCAATCGTATGTACTGCTGACGGCGACACCTATCAATATGCCGAAAGTGCTGCTAAAAAATGCCCTCAAGTAGAAAAACTCATAATGGTAGGCGGTGCAAAAGACGGTTGGCACGATTTCGATAAAGAATATAGTTTGTTTACCGGTAAATACGAACGCACTAACGACAGTTCTTGTGGGGACGAAACGGCTTTGATGTTCTTTACTTCGGGAACGACCGGCAACCCCAAAATGGCGGCACATAAACACACCTACGCTTTAGGACATTTCGTTACTGCTAAATATTGGCATTGTTGTGAAAGAGACGGCTTGCACTTAACCATTTCTGATACCGGTTGGGGCAAATCGCTTTGGGGAAAACTCTACGGTCAATGGCTTTGCGAGGGTGCAGTTTTCGTTTACGACTTCGATAGGTTTGACGAAAACGATATTCTTCCTATGTTCGCAAAATACAATATCACAACGTTCTGTGCTCCACCCACAATGCTCCGTATGTTAATTCGTGGCGACTTGTCTAAGTTCGACCTATCGTCTATCCACCACATGACTACGGCTGGCGAAGCACTTAACCCCGAAGTGTTTAATAAGTTTAAGGAAGCAACCGGCTTAGAAATTATGGAAGGCTTTGGTCAAACCGAAACCACCCTTGCAATCGCAAACCTTTACGGCACTACCCCAAAAATCGGTGCAATGGGTAAGGCAAGCCCACAATTTAAAGTGGACGTTGTTGACCCAGATGGCAAATCTCTCCCTGCTGGTGAAGTGGGCGAAATCGTTATTCATACCGAAGACCAAGTTCCTTGTGGATTGTTTAAAGAATATTATAGAGACGAGGAAAAAACCAAAGACGCTTGGCACGACGGCATGTATCACACGGGCGACACTGCTTGGCGTGATGAAGACGGATATTTTTGGTACGTTGGCCGTGTTGACGACGTTATTAAGTCAAGTGGCTACCGTATCGGACCGTTTGAAATTGAATCGGTAATAATGGAATTACCTTACGTATTAGAATGTGGCGTTTCAGCAGTACCCGACGAAGTTCGTGGTCAAGTAGTAAAGGCAAGTATAGTATTGACAAAAGGTACCGAGCCTACCGAAGAATTAAAGAAAGAAATTCAAAAGTACGTAAAAGACCATACTGCCCCCTACAAATATCCAAGAGTA
>JAZNPL010000011.1:0-31351 GCA_045589615.1 Christensenellaceae bacterium
CCTTTTCTAAACTTAATTAGTTTCTTAGTCTATTTGCTCTTTGCCTTAATGTACTATTCTTTATTTAAGTCTTCTCGAGATATATTTTATCTTTTTTTAGACTATATCTCTTATTCTCTATGCAGTTGTCAATCTACGGTGCTTTGACGACAGTCAAAGGTAGCACTATTATGCTACAAAAAATTTGCTATCCGAAGCGATAGCCCTACTATATTAACATTTATAAATTCTTAAGTCAAGCAAAAATCAACCATTTTTACAATTTTTTTAAAATTTTTTTTATTGAGTTTCGCTTTGTTTTATTTGGCTTTTTCTATTTTTTGATTCTTTTAGATTTTATATTGATTTTACCTTGATTTTGTGCTAAAATCTAATTGAAAATGCTATTTAGGAGATTTTTATGGACGTTTTAAATCAATGCAAACTTGCAACAAGCGAATTAATTGATAAAGCAAAACTTAAAAAAGGCGATATTTTAGTGGTAGGTTGCTCTACAAGTGAAGTTGTTGGAAATAAAATTGGCACTAATTCTGACCCAGATACTGCATTAAATATTTTTAAAGGTATATATTCTATCACTCAAGAAAAAGGAATTTTTCTTGCCGTTCAATGTTGTGAACACTTAAATCGCGCAATCGTTACCGAACGAAATGCACTACCCTTTGCTGAAATAGTTAACGCTGTTCCGCAAAAAAAAGCAGGTGGTAGTTTAGCAACCGTTGCTTATCAAAATTTTAATCAGCCTATCCTTGTTGAGGAAATTAAGGCAGACGCCGGTATTGATATTGGCGACACCTTTATTGGTATGCACATTAAAAAGGTTGCAGTTCCCGTTAGACTTTCTATAAACTCTATCGGTGAAGCACACTTAACTTGCGTTAGAACTCGCCCTAAATTCGTTGGTGGCTCTAGGGCTGTTTATAATGAAGATTTATTATAATATATTGTATATAATGTATATAAAAAGCCGTTTCGAAAGAAACGGCTTTATTTTATAGTATACTTATTAAACCAACAAGGAAATAATCAACAGCGTATGCTCCCAAAATTAGTATATGAATATACTTAGTAAATAATTGTTTTAAGTTATATTTACATACCAAAACAAACGACGTAATAACACCACCTAAGAACAACATATCTAAAAGAGTCGATATAACATTATAGGAATCGTATAAATTTCCGATATCAAAAAACAGTATATACAAAAAATTCCACGCCACAAATGAAATTAAGGCTATAAAATTTACCTTCTTTTGAAAATCTTCACTATCACAATTTTGTACTTCCTTTGGTTTTCCACTACTGTTTATTGCACAACCACAATGAACACATACTATTGCTTGATCACTAATTTCTTTTCCACATTTAACACAATACATGATTGCACTCCTAAACCAACATAGATAAATTTACAAAAAACATTATAGTCGCAATTACTAAAGCACCTATTGATAAACCTTTTCCTTTTCCATCTAACTTATAAGACTTAGAAAGTCCTACTCCGCCAAAAATCCAACCTAGCAACGGAATAAAGAAAGAACAAACGAAACCAGCAATTGCCATTCCATTCTTTTTCTCTTCGCTTTTTACAATGTTTGCTACCGCTACACCGCAGTTAGTACAAACAACTGCTTCATCACACAATTCGTGTCCACAATTTTTACAATACATACTTTTCTCCTTTTGTGTAAATAATAATCTTATTATATGGCACAATGTGCCTTTTGTCAAGAAAAAATTGTACATTGTGCTATTATTTTAGTATGATAGAAATTAATGATATTCAAAAAAGGCTTAGGGAAGCCATTAAATACGGAAATATTTCCCAAAAAGAGTTGGCTGAAAAACTTGGCATTAACCCGTCCACAGTAAGCAAATATATGAGACTAAATAAATATCCATCTTTGGACACATTTGCTAATATTTGTGAAATTTTAGACGTTTCAGCAGATGACATTTTAGGTATTAATAAATAATAAAAGTCCCCGAAAGAAATCTTTCGAGGACTTTATTTTATTTCATTAAATTTTCTAAATCTGCTTTTACTGCACTTAAACTGTTTTCGGCAATCGCTTTGTCGGAAGCGTTTAGCGAATAATAAATTTTTAACTTTGGTTCTGTTCCACTTGGTCTAATACAAGCGAAACCACCGTTAGAGAGTTCATAATAAACTGCATTTGTAGGGGCACAATCAATTTTTTCCACTACCCCGTTAGAAAGTTTTCTTTCGCAAATAGAATAATCTCTTAAAGCGAAAACTTTTAAGCCACCAAGTGCTTCGGGCATAACCGTTTTCATTTTATTTACTACGGCGTTCATTTCGTCCATAGCGTTTATGCCACTGTATGCAATGCTTTCAGTATGGCAGAGATTATATCCGTATTTATCGTATAATTCTTGAAGTCTTTGATAAACGCCTATTTTATGATAAGTATAATAACATACCATTTCTGCAAAAAGCATACTTGCAACAACTGCGTCCTTATCTCTACAATGCGTTCCTCTTAAATAACCACAACTTTCTTCAAAGCCGAACAAGAATTTACGCTTGCCCGTATCGTCATATAATTTAATTTTTTCACCAATAAACTTAAAGCCTACGGGAACGTCAAATAATTCAATCTTATAATCGTCTGCAATGAGTTTTACCATTGCTGTTGTAACAAAACTCTTAACCACGAAAGCGTTGGCGGGAAGTTTACCCGTTTCCTTTAATCTTCTTAAAACGTAGTCAAGCAATAAAACACCAACTTGATTTCCGGTCAAAGACACGAAAGCATTTTCGTCGTTTCTTATAGTAACACCTAATCTATCACAATCGGGGTCAGTACCAAAAACAACGTCTGCGCCCTTGAAATCTGCTAGTTTTATACCCAAAAGCAAGGTTTCTTTATATTCGGGGTTAGGAACGGCTACCGTTGAAAACTCCGTATCGGGGTTAAGTTGTTCGGGAACAAGAATAGGTTTAATTCCCATCTTTTTTAATATAGTTGTAACGGGAATATAACCACTACCGTGAACGGGAGTGTAAACTAATTTTATAGTTTTTGATACTTTTTTAACTTCTTTTTTAGAAAGACAAAGTTTATAGATTACTTTATAGTATTTTTTATCAACTTTTTTGCCAACTAGGTTTATTTTCTTAGCCTTTGTTTCGTCGCATTTAATTTTATCGGACAAAGGATTGCCAACGGCTTTAATATACTCCACTACCTTTGCAGTTGCTTCGGGCGACATTTGAGCACCGTCTTCACCGTAAACTTTATATCCGTTATATTCTTTTGGATTATGGCTTGCCGTAATCATGACACCGGCTATCGTCTTTAATTTTCTTACTGCGTAAGAAAGCATTGGAACGGGATGAACTGAATTAAATAAATACGTCTTAATTCCGTTAGACACCAATACTACTGCCGTATTATAAGCAAATTCATACGACATTCTTCTCGTATCGTATGAAATTACAACGCCCCTTTTCATCGCCTTTTTGCCAAGCGAACATATATAGTCTGCCAAACCTTGCGTTGCTTGACGTACGGTATATACGTTCATCATATTAGTGCCAAGACCAATAATACCACGCATACCCGCCGTGCCAAAATCCATAGTCTTTCCAAATCTATATAGTATCTCTTTGGGCTGGTCTTTTATAGAATCTAACTCTTTTATATCCGCTTCGGAAAGTTTTTTACTATATAACCAATCTTCGTAAATATCTTTATGCATAAATTCACCAAAATTTCTTAACCTATTTATATTATTATACTTAATTTAATATGATATGTCAAAGATTTTTTTATTCTACAAAAAAACCAAAAAAAATCAAAATAATATATTTACATTTTAACAAAATAATGATAATATTAATATAATAAAAAATATAGGAGACGTATTATGAAAAAATTTTGGTCACTTTCTTTCAAATATTCTAAGAACTTAATCGATATGCTTATCGGTATAATTATTTATATCGTAATCGGTGCAATCGCAGGTGCTTTGATTTGGGTTGCTGGTCTTTTAACCGGTTGGATTCCCGTTGTTGGTGCAATCATTGGTTGGATAATAAGAATTATCAGTATCGTGGTTGAAGTATGGGTCGTAATCGGAATAGTATTATCAGTACTTGCAACTTTAAAAATAGTTAAATAAGTAAACAATAAATACAAAAAAGGCTATCTTTTGATAGCCTTTTTTTGTATAAACTTTTAATACATGTAGTACGCACAAGCACCACCTGCAAACATAATTGCATATAAAAGAATCGATAATCCAATGCTAATTGCAAAAGCAATCCCCCAACCTTGCACAAAAGACCTTCTCGCTTCACTTCCTGACGGATACAAACAAATCCCAATAACCAAACCTATTAAGCCTAGAAAAAACCCCATCAATACACCAATCGTTTTCTTTGAAACATTCGTGAACGCTTCGTCAACATTATTATTTCCTGTTGAACAACCGCAGTGAATACAAATGGTGGCTTTATCGTTTATTTCTTTACCACAATTTTTACAAAACATTTTATTTCTCCTTTGTTTATTAATAAAATTATTATAATCTCAATTTTTGAGATTGTCAAGTAAAAATCTCAATTTTTGATAAAATAAAAATATAAGGAGAAAAAAATGAGTTTTTCTGACAACTTAAAAATTTTAAGAAAAGAAAGAAAAATAGGACAGCAAGAGTTAGCAACCAAACTAAACGTCTCATCAAAGACAATATCTCATTGGGAAACTGGCTACACGGAACCGTCTATTGCTCAACTTATTGCTTTGGCAAATTTTTTTGACCTTAACATTGATGAAATTGTAGATAGAAAATAAAAAAAGACATTGCTAAAGGCGTTCCCCATAAGGGATTTTTTGAAACATTAAAAATTTACAGGAAATTGCACTTTCAAGCGGTCAAAAGAAAATTAGAACTTGGATATATTGTCCAAGTTCTTTTTCATTAAAATAAAATAATTTTTATTCTCTAAATATTGGAGAAATTCTTGAAAAATATTTTTATATGTGTTATACTATTATTAGTTGCCGATAGGCGCTAATTTAGGAGTAAGTTATGGCTGCAAATTATAATAAACTATGGAAAATTCTAATCGACAGAAACATTCGTAAAGAAGATTTGCGTGTGGCTGCGGGTATTACTACTACCGCGATGGCAAAGTTGGGCAAAAACCAACCTGTCCATATGGAGATTCTTCTAAAAATATGTAAAGTTTTAGACTGTCAAATTGAAGATGTTGTAGAGATTACTGAAGATGTTATTGATAAGGCAAAGAAAATAAAAGATGCTAATGATGATATTAGAAAAATAGATGACATTCTAAACGATTCTACTTCTTTTCATTATAAGGCAGATAATCTCTATGAAGAACTTGTTAAAAACTTGGATTATTCTAAATACATTATGGCGGCAAAGATAGCAAAAGGAATGGCGGGCAAAATCCCATTTAAGCAATTACCATTTTTGCAGAAAAGAAATGTTTTCGTTATGATTAGAGAGTCAATTTCGGCTTATATATTAAATGAGTTGACGGAGAAAGAAGAAAACAAGTAAAAAATTTTATAAATATGACGGAAACTGTCATATTTAGTGTGGTATAATAGGCTATCAAATATATTGAGGTTTATTGTATGCACGTATTACTGTTTATTGTAGTGTTTGTGTTTTCGTTTTTTGAAAGCCTATTAAAAAAGTAAGATATACAAAGGATTGAGTGCTATGGATATTGATAAGTTAAATAAATGGGCGGATTTACTGCTTGATACGGGAAAAAGAAATAACCTTATAAACTTTAAGGATGCTAAAATGGGAACAGTTGAAATTGTATCCCCTGATTTCGATACTCTTTTTTCTAAGGCGGAACATTCGGCAACGTTTGAAGTTTATGACCCAAAATTAGATGATGAAGAAGATGACGAAGAAAACGAAGTTGTCGAAGAAACTGAAACACCAAAAGATGAGCAAGAAGATGATGGTCGCGAAAAGCGTATTTCCAAAGAAGATTATATGGAAATGTACGAGCACCGTCTTAAAAAGAGCGGTCAAGTCCTTATTTACAATGCTTTTGTTAATCCAATTAGAGCTTTACGCAATATAGGTAAAAAGGCAAAAACAGCGATAGAAGAAACAGGTGTTAATATCGCCTATATGGCGTTTGGTTTTATCCATTGGACAGAAAACGAAAATTCTCAATACGTTATGCGTGCGCCTATTTTGTTAGCGCCTATCTCCATAGAAAATGATTCTGCGATAGACCCTTACTATATCAAGATAACAGATAGTGATATTATCGTAAATCCTACGTTCTCGTTTAAGCTTAAAAATGATTATGGCTTAGAATTACCAGAATACGACGATGAAAGCGTTGAAGAATATTTAGAAAAAGTTCAAGAACGTATTTCAAAACTTAAATGGACTATTACAAAGGAATGTAAAATTGGTATTTTCTCATTCTTAAAAATCAATATGCACAAGGATTTGAAAGATAATGCCAAAAAAATATTAAAGAATAAAGGCGTTCGCTCTTTACTTGGTGAAGAAGATATTGATTCAATGTCGGGAGATGGCGATGAAGAAAGAACTATCGATAACACGCCTATTCAATTACATAACGTTGTAGATGCTGACTCAAGCCAAACTGAAGCCATTGAAATGGCTCGTAGTGGCAAGAGCTTTGTATTACAAGGTCCGCCCGGAACAGGTAAAAGCCAAACTATTACTAATATTATTGCCGAATGCCTTGCGTGCGGTAAAAAAGTTCTTTTCGTTTCAGAAAAATTAGCAGCGCTTAGCGTTGTTTATGACAAACTCAAAAAAGCAGGACTTGAAGAGTTTTGTTTGGAGTTGCACAGTCATAAAGCAAATAAAAAAGATGTAATAACTGAATTGTGCCATACTCTTAAAGCGCAAAAAAGCGCTTTGTCTGACCGTGCGCAAAAAGAAATAGAAGCAAAAATTCGTGCGCAACAAGAACTTGACGAATATGCTGTTGAGTTGCACAAAATTCGTCCTACGATAAACAAAACACTTTATAAATTATATGAAGAAGTTTCTGCTTGTAGAAAAGCGCCTGACGTTGAATTTATTATTAACGAAATCAAAACTAAGGGCGAAGAATATATAAATAAAGCAGAAATCGCTTTAACACGCTATAGCGAATACGTTCCTTCTGTTGGTTATGACTACCATCAAAACGTATGGTATGGATACGTTGACCTTGATTCTTCCTATCAATCAACCGCACAACTGAAATTCGACTTAAAAGACATTATAACTCTTTGTGGTAATATTAAAGAGTTAAATGGAACACTTAACGAAAAATACTCCATTTCGGCTAAAAATATATACCAAGCATATGCTTTAAGGGATTTCTTTGCTCTTGCCAAAACAAGTGAGTTTATTACTCCCGCGTTGCTTAATTCGTCCACTCTTGAAAGTGTATTGAAGACGATAAACGCAATGAGCATTTTAGCAAAAGAAATTTTAAGCAACAAGAAAATCATCGACGATATATTTGACGAAGACGTTTATAAACTCGATGGGCAAGCACTTTATAAAAAGTTGACCAAACAGTTTAACGGATTCTTCTCTCGACTCTTTAGTAGCGAATATAGACATATCGCAAGAGAACTTAAACTTTGCAAAAAAGATGGCAAGAAAGTAAAGTACAGAGTAGCCGTTTTAATGATGGATACTTTGCGTGTTTATCAGCAGAAATCTTGTGAGTTTAATGGATTGGAAGAAAAAATCAAAACTCAAATGGGTGCTGCATATAACGGCGTTTCAACAAGTTTTGAAGATTTGATTGCCGAACTTGAAACTCTTAAGAAGATTCATTCTACTGACGTTGATTTTGCTACGCTTATGACTTTAAGCAATCAAGAATTTGTCGCAAAGCAAAAGGATTTTGCGATTCTTTCCGACTGCTTTGCAAAGGCTTTTAGTAAACTTGAAGAAGCAGAAAAACGTGTTGTTGCTAAATATAATTTGGATGAGTATGATGTTCGCTATGTTGACCTTGACGATTTAGTAAAGAAATATCAAGGTTGTATTGATAGTATCGATAAGTTAGATAATTGGTGCGAATTCGTTAAATTATTAAATAAGCTTAGCGAATTAGAGTTAAGAGCGTTTGTGGACTACACTATCACTCAAAAAATAAAGACGGATAACGTTTTATCTGCGTATAAAAAAGCATTTTATATGCAATGGGTTGATGCTGTATTACACGAATCTCCTATTTTGATTACGTTGTCTCGTATTCCACACGACGAAACCGTTAAACTTTTCAAAACGAAAGACGAACTTAATTTTGAGATAAGCAAAGCAAAAATTAAGGCAAAACTTTCTGCGTTAAGACCGAATTTAGATATGGTTGCTCAAGGTAGCGCTATAGCAATTCTCTTGAGAGAAGGTGAAAAGAAACGCAAGCAAAAAGGTATTAGATTACTTTTAGAAGAAATCGGCGACCTTGTTCAAACCTTAAAACCTTGCTTCTTAATGTCTCCGCTTAGCGTTAGTACGTTCTTAAGTTCGGATATGAAGTTTGATGTAGTAGTTTTTGACGAAGCATCGCAAATTTTCCCGCAAGATGCAATTGGTGCTATTTATAGAGGTAAACAACTTATCGTTGTTGGCGACTCTAAACAAATGCCGCCGAGCAACTTCTTCAATAGTTCGTCTATACAAGATGGCAATGATGACGAAACAGATGATGTTACTGATTTTGAGTCAATATTGGATATTTGTTCAACGGCCTTCCCACAAAAACGCTTAAAATGGCATTATAGAAGTCGTTTTGAGCCACTTATATCGTTCTCTAATAAAAATTTCTACGATAACGATTTAGTAACGTTCCCTTCTTCTAAACAAGATACTAAAGGAATTGGCGTTGATTATTTCTATGTGGACGGAACTTTTGACCGTAAGACAAAAACAAATCGTGTCGAAGCCGAAAAAATCGTTGATTTGGTATTTGAAAACATAGAAAAATATCCTGAAAGAAGTCTTGGCGTAGTTGCTTTCAGTATGTCGCAACAAAACTTAATAGATAAACTTATAGCAAAGCGCAGACAACAAGACCCTTCAAAAGAACCTTTTTTCAAGTCAGATAAAGCAGAGCCGTTCTTTGTTAAAAACTTAGAAACGGTACAAGGTGATGAAAGAGACACTATTATTTTCAGTATTGCCTACGGTAAAGACTCGCAAGGTCGTTTACTGCTCAACTTCGGCCCTGTAAACCGTGAAGGTGGAGAACGTAGATTAAACGTTGCCGTTACTCGTGCTAAATATAACGTTCAGCTCGTTACGTCAATGCACTATACGGATATCGACTTGTCAAGGACTCAATCTGTTGGCGCAAGATTATTAAGAGAATATCTTGATTACGCAGAAAACGGCGAAATCGCTTTGGAACGTTCTATGTCGGTAAATCCTTTTGAAGAATACGACTCTGAATTTGAAATGGAAGTTTGTGAGTTCTTAAGAGAAAAAGGATTTAGCGTTGATACGCAGGTTGGTTGTTCTTCGTTTAAGATTGACTTAGCATTAAAACACCCTAATTCTTCTGACTATTTGCTTGCTATCGAGTGCGACGGTGCAGCATACCACTCTTCAAGAAGCGCTCGTGATAGAGATAGACTTCGTCAAGAGATTTTGGAAAGAATGGGATGGAAATTCTATCGTATTTGGTCAACCGATTGGTTTAGAAATAAATGCGTAGAAAAAGAACGCTTGTTAGAAGCGGCAAAACTCGCCGTTGAAAATGCAAACATAAATCCTAAAAAAGAAGAAACTCCTTCAAATGACATTTCTTTTGAAGAAGTTGCAGAAGTAAAGCATTTTGAATTTCCCAAATACGTAATGGCTGATGACTATAAAACGGCTGAAAAATGTAGCTATGATAGATTAAGAGTTATTCGTGCTATCGTAGAACTTGAATCACCGTTGTCTGAAGAATGGCTTTTGAAACGTATAGCCTTCCTTTTCGGGAGAGAAAAAGTAACGAGTGTTGTTCGTGATGAGTTTAATTACATAATGAGAAACTGCTCTTATTACAAAATCACTCGCAAGAATGGATTTTTATATTCGCAAGAGAAAGCAATCCCTATGCTCCGTGTTCCACACGAAAATGCAACCGTTGTAAGAGAAGTTAAGTATATTTCTCTTGAAGAGTTATCACTTGGTATGAAAGAAATTCTTAAACAAAACATTACCGTTGAGAAAAGCGGCTTGTTCCGTTTGTTAGTTCAGCAACTTGGATTTAGTCGTATGGGCGATGCTATTCTTGACCGTTTGGAAGATGCTTTACGCTTAATATCTAAGGAAATTGATGTCAACGGTGACGTTTTATCGTTGAAATAAAGGAGAAAATTAAAATGAGCGACTTTAGTGCTACATTGGAAACATTTAAGGACATTAAAGAAATAAAAGATTTATTAGACGATATAGATAAACTTCGCGCCCTTTACTATTACAAAAGATTTGAAGAGATGAAAAAGCATATATTCGACTTGACTAACAAGTATTTTGTAGAGAGAGTTTTGTGGAATACTGCGAATAGGCATAATATGCCGGGAGAAGATGATTACCGGCAACAATTTATAAATGCTGAAACCTTTTTAATTATACAAGGATTTAAGAAACTTAACGAATTGCGTAAAGATTGGCGTAAAGCCTTAACCGAAGAAGAAATCTCCTTCATCGAATCAATGATTAAACCTATGGAGTAAAATATGGAAAAAAGCGAATTTTTAAAAATTATATATTTTGACGAAGCTTTTGTCGCTGACTATATGCAAATAATAGCGGGTGGCGAATTGAAAAAGACAACCGAATTTATATCTGAGGTAAGTTCAGAGCTATCTACTTCTGCAAGCGCAGAAGTTGGAGTAGGAACTGAAAAAAAAGGAATATTTAAGTTGTTTAGCTTATTAAGTGGTGTTTCTTTTAAGGCAGAAGCAAAGGGAGAAGCGGATTTATCAAGAACAAAAGATAAAATAGCTAAAAATATTTTAGAAAACACTTTGTTGGCGGATTTTATTGCTCTATTAGAAGCCGATAAAAAACGTCCCAAAAATAAGCGTTGTGAGGGAATTGAAATTTTCCCTAAAATAACTGTTTACCCCGAAGTAAACTCTTTTTCTTTCATTATGTTGATTGCTCCATTTTTACAAATGATTGACGGTAAAATACCATTAAAGTCTTCGGATGGTAGTGAATTTGTTCTTGACATATCAAAGATGGAAGATGCTATAAATAAAGGACGTGGGTATTATGAGTTTGTAGCAAATATCGAAGGGGTTGAAAAAATTCTTAGATTTAATTTAGATGCTTTCCGTAATAATTACACAATGTCTGACTTGCCTAAGATGCAATTAACTTATTTTGCTATTAAGGTTGGTAAAATTAATAAGCAAGACCTTCGCGTGGAAAAAGAATTTGAATTTGGTACCAATAAAAGTTCCCAAAGAGCGGATTATACAGGGGAATCAAATAACCAAGAAACAACCGAAATTGATGTTTATGATGTAGTATTGGCAGGCGTGGTGGAAGATAATGGATAGTATAAATATATTTTGGGGCGCTGATGAAAATTTTTCTAACGCTATAAAAGATTTAACCAATTACAATTATCTCACGGATGTCTTGGAACATATCAGAAAAGAAAAAATGATTATTTTAGGCGTATCAAAAGAAGAAACAGATACGCCGATGGAAGTTGAACATTTAATAATACATACCGATGATTATGGTGGAATAAATGAATGGGCAATATTAGGATTTACAAATAATATCCTAAGAAACTTACGAGTTAATATTAAAAACTTATGGCTTTGTAATCCCCCTATGCAAATATATCAGGATTTGCTTAGGAATTATAAAAACGATATAATAAAAGAAACTCCTACCCAATATCCTGACATTGAAATATCATCGCTTAAAAAAATGGCAGATGAATTTAATGACAATGTAATTGGACAACCCCACGTAATTAGAACAGCTCTTTCTGCTATTTATGCCATCAGAAATCCAAAGAGAAAAAGACCTGTAACAATATTATTTCTTGGTGATTCGGGGATTGGTAAAACAGCAACAGCAAAATTTATTAGTGATTGTATTGGAAGAGAAATGGTTAGAATACAGTTTTCAATGCAACAAACTACTACTGCTTATCAATATATTTTCGGGGCTGAACACGGAGAGGATAGCTTGGCGCGAGCATTGATTCGTAGGAGTTCAAACGTTGTATTACTTGACGAGTTTGACAAAGTACCCGCTGCATTTTATAACGCATTTTATCAGATGTTTGATGAGGGAAAGTTTGTTGACGCTAATTACTCTGTAGATGTTTCAAGATGTGTAATTATTTGTACAACCAATTATACTACTGAGGAAGAAGCTGAGAAAAATTTAGGGGCACCAATTTTTTCAAGATTTTCTAAAGTTATAAAATTTAACTCTATTAGTGTAGATGATAAATTAAAAATCGCT
Organism: Christensenellaceae bacterium; assembly: GCA_045589615.1. Classification (GTDB taxonomy): domain Bacteria; phylum Bacillota; class Clostridia; order Christensenellales; family Borkfalkiaceae; genus UBA1259. The sequence goes on from JAZNPL010000011.1 coordinate 12,502, forward strand.
AAAAAATGTTATGATGGGTTAATGGCGGAATTGCAGGATGAAGATAAAGAATTGATAAGCGATAATAATATACTCAATTTCTATGAGAATGCTATAAAAAATGGTTGCTATTCAAATATGCGTATGTTAAAAAATGATATAGAAGACGCCATTAACTATGCGATATTAAAAAAGAGAGAAATATTATAAAAATAGTCAGGTGTACAAGAACGTGTACACCTGACTATTGACTTTATAGAAAAGTTATGATAAAATAGAATAAGAAACACGAACATATCTTTGGAATATGCTTTGTGTGGGTATATATAATTAAGGGGTTTCTGCCCCTTATTTAAGCTTGCTCGGGGTTGCAAGCTTTGTTAGTGTACATTTTCGTACACTTGTAGGATAGTTTCTTACGTTTACCCGAAGTCGTTTTATGTAAAGGGAAACAATCCGGCTTATTTAGGGTTTTATTGTCGTGCAAATTTTTACGACAATATGCCGTCCTTTCACTTTTAGGTAGTGAAAGGCTTGAGATGACTGACCAACGTTTCAAGTAGGCACGCCAACGTTCAAAAAACGTGGTTTGGCGATAGGTCTATTTTGTGGTACAAATTTTTAGGTGCTACACTCTTACAACTTCATATTCGGATATTTAATCCGTGCGGAGTAGAAACGTTTTAAGCGTGTTTTGATTCGTACGGATTTTTTGTCCCTTTAGGTCGGTGGTAGTTTTTATCAGCGACTTTTTTGCGCCCTTTTTAAGGGAGAAATTTTTATCAAAAGTTAAGTTTTAGGCGTTCTAACTGCCTACCTATTGAAGAACTTTAATAAATACAGGAGGAAATCAAAATGAAAAATTATTATCATTGCCACCCACCGTAGGAGGAAGCAAAACTTAGAAACTTTATAAGTGTAGCCCACTACACTTTCGCCTGAAAGTGGTGGGCTCTGCGAGGCTAAGTTTAACCACTTGGTGCGGTGCGAAATCTAAAAAAATGTAAGCAGGTTAAGAAAACCGCACCAAATGGCAATTTACCGCTTTTTTTCAAGCAGGTTAAGAAAACCGCACCAAATGGCAATTTACCGCTTTTTTTCAAGCAGGTAAAGGGAATTGCCAATATGTGCAATTTTGACTGTCTAAACAATCGGGAAACCCGATTTTATTCTTCTACCGAAAATTTAATTTTATGTTCCAAAACAGCTTGACTATTCCGTGTTAATACGATACAATATTGAAAAGTAATATTAAGGAGAAACAAGCAATGAGACAACCGAGAGCGGTAACAGACAAAAGGTATGAAGAGAAACACAAGGAAGAAAGAAAAGCAAAGAGTTTGGTTTGGGGAACGAGTGTTCCGAGACAGTTTGCGGAAGAAATAAACGCTTTCCTTGAAAAGCATCACATATCCAAAGTAAAACTCATAGAAGCAGGTTTTAACGCTCTTATGGATGAACTTGCCGAGAGCGATTTAGGACTTGCCAAAATTATGGACGGGTACGACGACTTTTTTGAAACGGAAAAGAAATAACGTTCTCTAACCCCTTTCTTCCTTATAAGCGAGTATCAATAACCGAAAGGCAACTCGACTTTCATATAAGGAGGATTATTATAAGCAAGAAAATTAAGAAAACAGTAGAACCTGTCGTAGATAAAATTCTACATTACTACGACGACGAAAACGGGAATTTAGTGAGAAGCCGACAAGTAAAAATCGGCAAAACTATCTACACGATAATATCCCGTGAGAAACCTAACGCCAAATCAACGGCGTTTGATATAACCAAGAGATTAATTGAAAGTCAAGCAGAAAGTTTGACGGACGATTTATCTATTAGAGCAGAACCGCTTGAAGGTTGCAATTCGGGAGGTAAAAAACAATGAATTTGCAATCGAATAGAAAAATAAAACATTTAGAACAGCAGTACACAGCCCTTTATTGTCGTCTAAGTTCAGATGACGATTTGGAGGGCGATAGCAACAGTATCAAAAACCAAAAGTTATTGCTTTCAGACTATGCGAAAGAGAATAAGTTTAGGAATACTCGTTTTTACATAGACGATGGATTTAGCGGTAGTAATTTTGAACGCCCTGCGTTTAAGCGTTTGCTTAATGACGTAGAAAACGGCGAAATATCTACCGTAATCGTAAAGGATATGTCAAGATTTGGGCGTGACCATATTCTTGTGGGATATTATACCAAGTATTATTTCCCCGATGCGGACGTAAGGTTTATAGCAATCTTCGACCAAATGGATACGGAAACTAACCCCGACGACGATATTATCCCGTTTAAGAATATCCTAAACGAAATGTATGCAAAAGATTGTAGCCGTAAGATTAAAGCCGTTGTGAAAGCCAAAGGCAATTCGGGCAAGCATCTTACAACTATTCCACCTTTGGGATATATGAAAGACCCTGAAGATAAGGAAAAATGGATTGTTGACGAAGAAGGCGCTCTAATTGTAAAAGAAATCTTTAACCTTTGCGTTAAAGGCTACGGACCTTCTCAAATCGCAAGAATTTTAACCGAACGTGGAATAGAAACACCGTCGCTTTACTTACATAGGAAGAAATTACCTTGTTCAATAAAGATTAATCAAGATTCGGACGTGTGGGATTATTCTACGGTAGTACATATTCTCGAAAACGAAGAGTATCTTGGTCATACGGTAAATTTTAGGTACTACAAGAAATCGTATAAATCTAAAAAGCGTTATAAAAATCCAAGAGAAAATTGGGCAATCTTTGAAAATACGCAAGAAGCAATAATTGACAAGGAAACGTTTGATATTGTTCAACAAGTCCGTGCGGGACGAAGGAGCTTAACCGATATGGGTACACCACATATGCTATCGGGATTGCTCTATTGTGCCGACTGTGGAGAAAAAATGTATCTTTGTAGATGTACTACAATGAATCAAAAAGAGTATTTTAATTGCTCTACCTATCGCAAGAAAAAGAAGAAGTATTGTACGTCGCACCAAATAACGGCGCACGCCGCTTTGACTCTAATTCAAAACGATATACAATATACGGTTAGGTTTGCGAAGAAATATAGGAACGAGTTTTTCAATATTCTTAAACGTTGTACTGACATAAGGACTAAACGGGAAATGACTTCTGCTATCGAAGAAAAAGAAGAAGCGGAAAATCGTATAACCGAACTTGATAAGATAATTCAAAGTCTTTATGAAGATAAGGTTGCAGGAAAATTATCCGAAGAACGCTATATGAAAATGAGTGATAACTACGAAGCCGAACAAAAAGCCTTAAAAGAAAAGTTAAGTCGCATAAAGGCAGAAATAGAAAAAGCCAAAACCACGTATGATAACATACAAAGGTTTATGGCTATCGTTAAAAAGTATAGTGATTTTGACGAACTAACACCTGAAATCTTACGTGCTTACATAGACAAGGTTTATATCTATGAAAAGCAAAAAGTTGACGGACATTATACTCACACCGTAGAAATCATCTACAATTTAGTTGGAGCAATAGATTTACCCGATTTTGGTGATTTATTAGATGAAGAAAATTAAATAGCACGAGAAAAGGCGTGGCATCACGCCACGCCTGACTCTTAAAAAGGACAGCCTTCCCGAAAAAATCCCTTGTAGGGACTCGGTAATGCAATGTCTTTTTTTTGGTCCGCCTTCGGGGACTCGAACCCAGGACCCACTGATTAAGAGTCAGTTGCTCTACCATCTGAGCTAAAGGCGGAAATTTATTTCATCGATAGATGAAATAAATTGGTGATCCATCGGGGATTCGAACCCCGGACACCGTGATTAAAAGTCACGTGCTCTACCGTCTGAGCTAATGAACCATATATGGCAGGGGATGCAGGATTTGAACCTACGAAATGCTGGAATCAAAATCCAGTGCCTTACCGCTTGGCTATACCCCTGTATATTATGGGGCGGGTGATGGGAATCGAACCCACGACCTCAAGGACCACAATCTTGCGCTCTAACCAACTGAGCTACACCCGCCATATTTGGCGTGTCTGAAGGGATTCGAACCCCTGACCCTCGGCTTAGAAGGCCGATGCTCTATCCGGCTGAGCTACAGACACATAAATTATTAGCCTTAAAAACTAAAAGGTTTTTATTTATGCTATTTGGAGCGGGTGATGGGAATCGGACCCACGCTGCCAGCTTGGAAGGCTGGAATTCTACCATTGAATTACACCCGCAATCTTTTACTGCGACAACGCTTATAAATTTTATCAAAATTACAAATTTATGTCAACTGTTTACAAAGAATTTTTTAATTTTTCAGTAAAATTATTCTTTATATTCCCTTTTGCCACCTTTCTTTTTTAGTTTAGCCCTAAAAATAGGGGCACTTTATTCATTATTGCCGTGCGAAGACTGTTTAAATTTTCCTTGCTATACTCAGTTTCTACCGAAAAAGCCAAGACGGTATCAAATAAAGTCTTTTTGTCGCCACCTTGCTTTTTGGTTATTTTGCTTACGACGTCTAAAGATAGTACGGCTAAGCACACACCCACTTTGAAATCTAAAATATCTTCTGCGTCAGTAGCGTGTCTATAAATTGAATTCACTAAAAACTGAATTAAATTCCACTCTAAGCCAATTGAAAAATTATTACTCACATTATCAAACGCCAACTCTAATTTCTCTGTCCAAGACGCGTCCAATCGTTCTAATGCAAAGAGTTCTTGCTTGAAGTTTTCACAAGATAAATACTTAATATCGGTATTACAAAAAGCACATAGCCTTTCAATTTTTAAATTTAGACTTTCCTCTTTTGAATATAATATATTTATTGCTTTGCTTCGCATATCAAGTATTTGTTTTTGAAGCGAATTTAATCTATCCTTTTTAGGCTTGCCACTTATAATAGGAAAAATTTTATCATTAAAATCAAGTACTGTCTTTACGGCTTGTTCACAAGCAAACCCCAAACCCGTCTCTACCCTATTTCCTATAAAATTACGAAAGCGTGGGTGGTCGGTACATACTTGACAAATATTTTTTTCGCCCAATTCAGAAATAATATCGCAAAGCCCCGTTTTATTTAAAAAAGGACAACGCAAATTTTTTTCTAATATAAATTTACTATTAGAAAAATCTACGTTTTTAATAAAGCGTGCATCGTTTTTTGCAAACTTTTTATATTTTTTTAAGGTTTTTTTATCAATCAAGATTTCCCAACCGGCACAACACGTTCTATTACACTTATCAGCCAAACACTTAAAATCTTTTAGATAATTAAAAATATATTCGCTCATATTCAATCCTTTTATAGTATTATACTATTTTTTTACGAAATTTTCAAAACTTTACACCCCTTTTAGTTGAAAATTATTAAAAATGGTTGACTTGCTATATAATAAATATGATATACTGATTAAAAATACCCTTTACTTATAATAGGTTTAATATTATGAATATTTTACATTTAAAATACGCAGTTGAAATTGCAAATACTCGTTCTATTAGTAAAGCGGCTGAAAACCTATATACGTCTCAGCCTAATCTTTCTAGAGCAATAAAGGACTTAGAAAACGACTTAAAAATCAAAATTTTCAAACGTTCTTCTAAGGGAATTGAAGTAACCATTGAGGGTGAAGAATTTTTGCTTTACGCTAGGAACGCTTTAGCACAAATCAAGCGTATAGAGTCTATCTATGAAAACAAGAGTGAAAGAAAAGAAAGGATTTCAGTCAGTGTGCCAAGGTCTAGTTTTTATTCTTATGCATTTGCTAATTTTGCAAAAAAGATAGACAAGCCTTCATTTGAATTAGTATATAAAGAAACAAATTCTATGAGAACGCTACTTAACGTTTTAAGTGAAGAATACGATTTAGGTATTTTGAGATACCAAAGTTCTTTCGATAGATATTATACAAACTTTTTTGAAGAAAAAAAGTTAGACTATGAAGTTTTGAACGAGTTTTCGTACGTATTATTAGTGCATAAAAACAATCCACTTTCTAAAAAAGAGAAAGTAACAGAACAAGATTTATCTAGTATGATCGAAATTTCACACGGAGATCCATACGTTCCTACCCTACCACTAATTGACGTAAAAAGGGCTGAACTTTCTAACGTTACCGATAAACGTATTATGATTTTTGAACGTAGTGTACAATTCACGCTATTGGAAGAAATTCCTAATACTTTTATGTGGGTATCTAAAACACCGCAAGACCTATTAGAAAAATTCGGACTTGTTGAAATTAAATGTAATTTTAACGATAAAACGTATAAAGACGTTTTAGTTTATAGAAAAAAATATCACTTAACCGAAAACGATAAGAGTTTTATAGAACAAATACAAAAAGAAAAAGCAAAATATTTTATTTAAGATTTTAGGAGAAACTTTATGTCTAAATTAAACGAACAAATTTTAACTTTTTTAAAACAACACGAACAAGAAACTTTCGAATTAATAGAAACTATTTCAAAAATCCCAGCACCAAGTGGTAAGGAAGAATTAAGAGTAGAGTTTTGCAAAAAGTGGTTTAAGGAAAACGGTGCAAAAGAAGTTATAGTCGATGAAGCGTTGAACGTTATTTGCCCAGTAGGTTGCGAAAATAAAAATGATATAGTGGTTTTTATGGCTCATACCGACGTTGTTTTTCCCGATATGACCGAACTACCCTTTTCAAGAGACGACGAATATATGTATTGTCCAGGAATTGGAGACGACACGACTTGTCTTGCAATATTAATGACCGTTGCAAAATACGTTTTTCAAAATAATTTAACTTCCTCACGTGGCATATTATTCGTAGCAAACAGTTGTGAAGAAGGGCTTGGAAACTTAAAAGGGATTAGACAACTTATGAAAGATTATGACGGAAGAATTTCAGAAGTTTATACCTTTGACGGTTGTTATCATACATTAATAAATAGATGCGTAGGCTCTCATAGATACGAAGTTACCTTTAAAACCGAAGGCGGTCATTCGTTTAGTGCGTTCGGCAATAGAAACGCTATCTTTGCTATGAGTGATTTGATTTGCAATTTATATAGTTGTGAAGTTCCTAAAAAAGAAAACTGCAAAACCACCTATAACGTTGGCATCGTAGAAGGTGGAACTTCTGTAAACACCATTGCTCAAGAATCAAAAATGCTTTACGAGTACCGTTCTGATGATAAAGATTGCCTAGAATATATGAAGAATTTCTTTGAAAACGAAGTTGAAAAAGTAAAAACAAAAGGCTTAGCAGAAATTGAAGTTAAACTTATCGGCGATAGACCTTGCGGAAGCGAAGTTGACCAAAAAGTTTTACAAAAAATGTGTGACTTAGCAATCAGCGTATGTGAAAAATACTCTAATCTCCCTTGCAAAGCCACCTCAGGTTCTACCGACGCAAATATTCCAATGTCTTTAGGCGTTCCGTCTGTTTGCGTAGGCAATCACATTTCATACGGAACACATACACGTGGTGAAAAATTACTAATAAAAAGCGTACCAATTGGGTTAAAAATTACCGCTGAAATAATTTTAGAATATTTCAAAAACTAACCATAAAACGTATAAAGAACTTATAATTTATAAAAAAATAGCACGCTATATTGTTTATCCAAAATTAGCGTGCTTTTTATATTATTTCGTTTAACTTTTTTTCTATTTCTTTTAATATCGAACTAATTAGTTGTTGTTTAATTTCTTTTTGAATTTCCACCTTATCAAAACTTAAAAGGTTTTCTTTTTTATCTAGATCTTCTAGTTTTACAATCGCTTTAGTTGGTCGCCCTACTTTAGAAGAAAAGTACGGTTCTTTTTTTCCACTTTTAATCTCAACAATTTCGTTTATCAATGCGTCTTTATTTAAGGTTGTTGGTGATTTTACACCTATTTGCCTTGCAAGACTACGCAAACTATAAACGTTTATTTCTTTTAAATTCTCTTTTGTAAATTCCATATTTTTCCCTAGAATAAAAAAAAGTGCACCCATAGAGAGTGCACATAAAACGCATCTCTCAATGTTGCTACACATTTTACCTATTCACAAGGGAGAGAATACATTTTTAACAATAGTATTCCCTGTGAAAAGGCATATTAAAATGTGTAGCATAGTTAGTATAGCATATTTTTTAATTATTATCAAGAAATTTTTTTATTAAAAAAAGTGCGACAACCGAAGCCGTCGCACAAAAACGCAGACTCCGTTTGTCGCTCAACAAATCTTATGTGAAATGGGTTTAACACTTACATAAATGGAATCCGCATTTTATCAAATTCAATAATGTAAGTGTGTGAATAAATAGTATAATTATCCCTTTAAAAGATAAATAAACCCATTTTTTCACGTATTTTTGATTTGTTAAGCATATTTAGTATATCACATTTAGTTTTTTTTATCAAGAATTTTTTTATATTAAAAAAACTCGACTTTAAATCAAGTCGAGTTTTACGTTCATATAAATTTTTAAACAATCAAACCTATCATAAGGTTACAAGCAAGTACGATTAGTACTAATGCGATAGGATAGGTTGAAGCGTATGCACCTGCAACGTCTTCCGTTTCAGCAGTGTTGATTAAAGTTCCTAGTGCGGGAGTAGAAGTCATACCACCCGTTATTGAACCAAGGTTATTAAGAAGTGGAAGTTTTAAGAGTTTTCCTCCTAAGAAGAAACCAACTACCATTGGAGTTAAGGTCATAACAACACCACCTATCAAGCCCCAAACAACTATCATACCACCACCAGCATTAGCAACTTGAGAAACGAGTGAAACACCACCGTCAACGCCAGCACCGATTAAGAACAACATTAAACCAAGTTCTCTTAGTACTTTTGCTGATTGTGCGGGAACTTCTAGTGAAAGTTTACCAATTCTACCAAAGTGGCCGAAAACTAAACACATAATCAAAACGCCACCGGTTGTTCCTAATGAGAAGCAAGCACCTTCATAGCCATCTCCGGTAAGTGGAATTTTGATTGCACCAAGCAATAAGCCTGCAACGATAGCAAGTGCTAAAGGCATAAGACCAAAATCATCGCACTTGAATAGTTTTCTTGCTTCTTTCTTTTCGTTTGCGATAAGAACGTCGGGCTTTAATAATTCTCTTTCCCTATTCATATCTGCTTTTAAGAATTTAGGCATTAATTGAACGAATAATACAACGCCAATAACACCGAAAGGATAAGCAATAGCGTGACCTAAAGTAACTAAGCCTTGAGCATTGCCTGCAACTTCTAACGCTGCCGAATAACCGGGAGTAGAAGTTAAAGCACCAGATAGAATACCTGCCGAGAACGGTGCACCAATTCCTGGAATCAATGCAAACGCTACTGCAACAGCAGTACCAGAAAGGATAATAACAACACCCATTAAGATATAGGTCTTAAAGTTTTTAGCAAGGTCTCTAAAGAATTTAGGGCCTGCAATAAAACCAACTGAGCCTACGAATAATACCAAGCCCACGTTTTGAACTACGCTTTTGTAATATTTTAATGTTACGTCGTTTTCAGTTAAACGCAAATCACTTAAAACGGGGATATTTTCAGGTATAAGCGTGCAAAGGAAACCAAATAAAATAGCAACCAAGAACACGCCAGCAGTACCTAATGATACGCCTTTTATACTAACCCTACCTAGCAAATATCCAAGAGCGGTAACGATAAATATTCCCGCTAAAAGTTTAGAAATTGTATAAACTTTTGTAAACTTAACGCCTTTATCAAGACCTATAACAGCATTGTAAACACACCAAGCAACTACACCTGCAACAATTACTAATGCAATTGCAATCCAAAGTCCTTTAAGACTCTTTTTATTTTGTTTTACTTCTGACATTTCTCTCTCCTTCAATTAAATATTTTGTTGTTTAGTGTAGTTAGGAAGAAGTTTAGGAGAAACAACGTCGTTATCAATACCAGCGTCCTTTCTCATTTTTTCAAACTCTTTAACGTGTGCTAAAGTTAGTTTACCGTTTTCAACAGTCTTAACCTTTTCGCTAGCGAACTTACCAGCATTTCTACCGAATACGATAATATCTAATAGTGAGTTACCCATAAGTCTGTTTCTACCGTGGATACCCCCTACTGCTTCACCTGCAACGAATAAGTTTTCAATATCACTTTCGCCGTTGTCAGAAATATCAATACCACCGTTTTGATAGTGTAAGGTAGGATAAATTAAAATAGGTTCTTTTCTAATATCGATGCCGTATTTACCGAACATTCTCATCATTGCGGGAATACGTTTTTCGATAGTGCCTTCGCCACCAATCATTTCAATCATAGGAGTATCTAGCCATACGCCTTGACCATCGGTAGTCTTTACACCGTTATTTCTTTGGTTACATTCTCTAATGATAGAAGAAGCCGTAACGTCTCTAGTTTCTAATGAATATACGAACGCTTCACCGTTTTTATTTACTAGTTGTGCACCAAGTGAACGTACCTTTTCAGTAACCAACGCACCGAAAATTTGAGTAGGTTCTGCTGCACCAGTGGGGTGATATTGTAAGGTATCAGCATAGAGAAGTTTTGCACCTGCTCTGTATGCTAAAACCAAACCGTCTGCCGTTGCACCATAGTGGTTACTGGTTGGGAAACCTTGATAATGAAGTCTTCCTGCACCACCCGTTGCAATAATAACTGCTTTTGCCCTTGCAACCAAAATGTCTTTGGTTTCCATATTCATTAATACGGCACCGGCACATCTGCCTTGTTCGTCTTTAATAAGTTCGATTGCAGAAGTGAAATCTACTACGGGGATTTGACGATTTAATACTTCATCACGAAGCGTTCTCATAATTTCAGCACCCGAATAGTCCTTACAAGCGTGCATTCTCTTTCTAGAAGTTCCGCCACCGTGAGTGGTAATCATATTACCATTTTCGTCCTTATCGAACATAACGCCAAGGTCTGATAGCCATTTAATAGCGTCGGGGGCTTCGTTAACTAATTTATATAAAAGTTCGTGCTTTGCAGCAAAGTGTCCACCACCGAAAGCATCTAGATAGTGAATAGCGGGACTGTCGTTTTCCTTATCGGCTGCTTGAATACCACCTTCAGCCATCATAGTGTTTGCATCGCCAATACGGAGTTTGGTTACCATCATAACGTTTGCTCCGTTAGCGTGTGCGGTTATTGCTGCAGATGAACCTGCGCCACCACCACCGATAACTAATACGTCAACGTCGTAATCGGGATTAGATAGGTCGATTTCCTTGTCTAAAATTCTTGATTTACCTTGTAAAAGTTCAGCGAGTTCGTGTAAAACTTTTTCGCCTTTATTAGGACCAATTTTTAACGTTTCGTAAGCATCCGTTATGTAGTCGGGATGATTTTCCCTTAAAACCGTTTGCTTTTCTTCAGCACTCATACGGGGGAATAAGTTTTTAAGTCTTTCGCTTCTGGTTTCTTCAACCTTTTTCATTGACAATAATTGTTCGTCTGTATAATTGTACATATCTTCTCCCCTCCTTATTTTTCTATTTCTCTATGGTTATAGAGTTCTTTGAGTTCTTCAATAGGTTTATTCATAACGTCTTCTAAAAGTTTCTTAAAGTCGCCGTTATTGATTTCAGATACTCTCTTGTTTAAGTGTTCGCAATCAGGAGCGATGTACTTCCCGTAAATTCTACGTGCAAGTTCGGCAACTTGTGGATGCGAAATACCTGCGGGGCAACGTGTAGAACATACGCCACACATTACGCAGTCAAAAGATTCATCTGCACAAGACTTGAAATCGCCTCTTTGTGCGTATGCAATGTATTGCATTACGTTTAGCCCTTGCGTACAGTTTTTAGTACAAGCGTTACAACCGATACAAGCATAAATTTCAGGATATAATTGCATCATTATCATTTCGGTTGGGGTAATCTTTTCCATATCGTAAACTTGTTTTACTAGTGGGAAGAAAGGAAGAGTTGCTACAAACATTCCTTCTTCAACTTTAGTTTGACAAGCAAGACAGGTTTTTAATTCTCTATCGCCTTGAATACGATATATGGTTGCACAAGCACCGCAGAAACCGTTACGACAACCACAACCTCTAACTAGTTGATAGCCTGCATATTCCATTGCCTTCATAATGGTAAGGCTTTCTGGAACTTCATATTTTTTTCCAAAGAAATAAACGTTAACTGTTTTTTCCATTTTTGTTTTCTCCTTTTAATACTCGTCGGGTAATTCGTCAAGTTCGTCCATTCTGAAAACGGGTCCGTCTTTACAAACGTACTTAGAACCAACGTTACATCTACCACATTTTCCAAGTGCACATTTCATTTTTAACTCTAAGGTCGTATAAATTTGAGTTGTGTCAAACCCTAAAGATTTAAGACCTTCAAGCGTAAACTTAATCATTATAGGTGGGCCACATAAAACTGCCGTTTTGTTGGTATCAAAACCTAATTCTTTTACGTAATTAGGTACGAAACCTACGTGTCCGTCCCAACCTTCTTGTTCACGGTCAATAGTTAAATGAACGTTTACTTGAGGGTCGTTTTCCCACTCTTCGATAATTTCTTTGTAATGAACTAAGTCGTCTTTACTTCTTGAACCGTAAACTATATCTAGTTTGCCGTAATTTTCTCTGTAATGACGAACGTAGTTAATAACCGAACGCAAGGGTGCTAAACCGATACCACCAGCGATGAACAATAAATCTTGCCCCTTAAACGCCGTTTCTACGGGGAAACCGTTTCCGTAAGGCCCACGAATAGTTATTTGTTGACCTACTTCACAAGCGTGTAACCAATCGGTAACGCAACCACACTTCTTGATAGAAAATTCCATATATTCAGTGTTAGTTGGAGAAGAAGTTATAGAGAATAACGCTTCACCGACCCCAGGCATAGAAAGCATTGCACATTGACCGGGTTTGTGTAAGAAAGGTTTTTTTCCGTCGGGAGTAACTACCCTAAAAGTCTTTACGTCGGGCGTATCGATTCTAATATCGGTTATCACGCCTAAAAAAGGAATTAATGGTTCGTTCATCATATTATTTGCCCTCCTTTTCGGTTAAAGTTTTCATAACCTTAACGATGTTCATTGAAATAGGACATTTAGCAACGCATCTACCACAACCTACGCAACTGAATAATCCGTCGTTATTAGTAGGATAATATACCAATTTATGCATAAATCTTTGACGGAAGCGTTCTTTTTGCGATAATCTTGGTTGACCAGCACTCATCTTAGTAAAGTCAGAATACATACAAGAATCCCAACAACGGAAACGCTTTACGCCGTGTCCCGTATTGAAATCTTTAATGTCATAACATTGACAAGTAGGACAAACGAAAGTACAAGTTCCACAACCTAAACAAGATTCCGATAAACTATCCCAAGCGGGAGAATTAAAGAATTCGTCAGTTTTATCCTTACCAAAAGCGTCTTTACTCAAGTCGTGTAATGGTAATTTTTTAGCAATTTCCTTTGTTTTTGCTATTTGTTCTTCAACTGCTTCATTGCCCGATTCTTCTAAAACGCCTTGTGCTTTTTCTAGAAGTTTTTTGCCTTTTTCAGTTAAACTTTCAAAATAATACGCGTCGTCAGTTTTATAACTTCTAACGTCCCCTTCGGGTTTTGTCATATCTATATCGAAAGTATTACAAAAACAAGTTTCAACGGGACGTGAACAAGCAGTAGAAATTATTACGCCGTGTTCTCTTCTATTTTGATAGTAGGTATCAACGGGTTCTGCAAGGAACACCTTGTCTAACACTTCAATACTCTTTACGTCACAAGCACGTACGCCGAACACACAAAAATCTTCGCTTTCTTTTCTATCGTCGATAATTTCTATGTTTTTTCCTTCAGTTCTAAATCTCATTAAATCTTCAGACTGTGGAAAAAAGAAATCTTTTGCACTTCTATCCGTCTTTAATGCGTCAGAAACAACGATACCGTCCTTAAATTCTTTATAAACAACTCTGTTCTTTTCAGCGTCAACCGGAACGTAAACTTTGTAATCGTTAGAGATTGCCATTAAAAAATCGTTTAATTTTGAAATGGGACACTTAAGCATTTTTATCATCCCCCTTCTTTACTGCATCACAAGGTTCAATATCAGTCTTTGTGTAATTTACAAGTGGTGCACGACTGCCTACTTCTTCGCCCGCTTGATAATCACCGTAAAATTCGTTAATATCTTTAATGAATTTACGATTTAGCAAGTGAAGTGGAATATGTTGAGGACATACTCTAGAACATTCGCCACAGTCAGTACAACGTCCTGCTACGTGGAAAGCACGTATGATATGGAACATTTTTTCTTCAAAACTATCTGATATAGCCTTGTTTTCTAAACCCGAATTGGGGTTGTCGAATACACATTTTTCACAAGTACAAGCAGGACATACGTCTCTACAAGCATTACATCTAATACAACGAGAAAGTTCGTTTTGCCAGAACGCAAATCTTTCGTCAGCACTCATTTTTTCAAGTTTTTCAACTTCGTCAAAACGCTTGCTATCTAAGATTTCGCCGTCTTCTCCTAAAAGTTCGTCGTAGTAAACGTGTTTTTTACTCTTACAGTTTTTGCAACGTTCAAGTAAAACTTCGCCTAAATCAAACTCTTTCTTTCCGTCGTATAAAGTATCAACTACAACCTTGCCGTTTTCAGAGTAGATAGTGGAAATTCCGTCGCCTACTTTTGATTTTATAGCAGTAATATCAGCCATACCTTCGCAAGGAATACCTACTGCGTAAACCTTTTCTTTATCGAAACGGTGTTCGGTTAAAAGTTGATTAAAACTATACGTATCGCAAGGCTTTAAGAATACTAAAACCTTTCCGTCTTCTTTTCTAGTTTCTTTTACTAAGTATTTAGCAAAGTTTGCACCACAAAAATCGCCAAACACGAAACCTTTTTCTAAACTTTCTTTATCTTTAAATATGGTAGGTGTAACGTCGTAACCGAATTCACCCTTACCCCAAGCCAAAACTCTAGTAACTTTGCCGGAGTCTAAGAGTTCAACACATTTATTGATAAGTGCTTCACGTGTTATTTTTTGCATCTTAAATCCTCCAGCCTTTTATTTTCGCCTAGTTTTGCTACCGTTTCAACAAAATCGTTCATAGTGGTTGCGAATTTTGCACCTTCCGCCGCCGAAACCCATTCAACTCTTGTTCTTTCTCTTTCTATTCCTAAATAATCAAGCATAGAAAATAGTAAAGCCATTCTTCTTCTTGCGTAGTAATTACCCGAGGTATAGTGGCAATCTCCAGGGTGGCAACCACATAAAATTACGCCGTCAGCACCACGTTGAAATGCACGTAAAATAAACGAAGGGTTTACCCTACAAGAACAAGGTACTCTTATAATCTTAACGTCAGCGGGATATGCTAAACGGTTATTGCCCGCAAGGTCTGCCCCTGCGTACGAACACCAGTTACAGCAAAACGCTACTATTTTAGGTTTATATCCTTCTACTTGCATATTGCGTCAACCTCCGCCATAATTTGTTTATTCATAAATCCTTTAAGGTCCATAGCCCCTGAAGGACAAGCAACCGTACAAGCACCACAGCCTTGACAAACTGCTTCATTAACCTTAGCCACACGACGAATAGCCGTCGTACGATTAGGCATACGGAATTCTTTTTCTTCGTAAGAAATTGCTCCATAAGGACAAACTCTTTCACAAGACGAACATCCGTTACACATCATTTCATCAGAATTTGCAACACAAGGATTTCCTTTTAGTTTATCCTTAACCAAAAGCCCTATAACCTTTGAAGCAGCCGCACTTGCTTGTGCAACGGTTTCAGGTATATCTTTAGGTCCTTGACAACAACCCGATAAGAACACGCCTGCGGTAGGACTTTCTACCGGACGAAGTTTGGGGTGTGCTTCGGTAAAGAAATCGTTAGTATCCATACTAGCAGTTAACATTGTTGCAAGTGGCCTTGCAGATTTATCTGGTTCGATTGCCGCCGCCAATACTACTAAGTCTGCTTCTATATTCAACTGTTTGTTTTCAAGAAGCGAAGAACCCCTTACGATAAGTTTATCTCCGTCGGGAATAATCTTACCAACCATACCCTTAACGTAATGTACGCCGTATTCTTCAACAGCACGACGATAGAATTCGTCAAAGTTTTTGCCTGGTGTTCTTACGTCGATGTAGAATACGTAAACTTCAGTATCGGGATATTTATCACGGGTTAACATTGCGTGTTTTGCCGTGTACATACAACAAATTTTTGAACAGTATTCCTTGCCTTTTTCAGCACAGTTTTCACATCTTGAGCCTACGCATTGAACGAAAACTATTTTTTGTGGGTGCTTTCCGTCAGACGGACGAACAAGTTTGCCTTGCGAGGGGCCAGATGCGTTCATTAGACGTTCAAACTCAAGTGAAGTTATAACGTCTTTGCTTTGACTATACGCAAATTCATCAAACTTATCCATACTGATAGGATTAAAGCCTGTAGCAACAACGATTGCACCATACTTTTCTTCGATGATTTCATCTTTTTGAGTGTAATCAATAGCCTTAGCAGTACAAACCTTAGAACATACGCCACATTTACCCGTTTTTAACATAGTACAATAGTTAGGGTCGATAGTAGCAACCTTAGGTACTGCTTGTGCAAACGGAATATATATTGCTCGTTTAGTATCCATATTAAGGTTAAAGTCGTTTGGAACGTTCTTTTGTGGACATTTTTCAGTACAAAGCCCACAACCCGTACAAACGTCTTCCTTAACGAATCTTGCTTTCTTTCTAATCTTAACGTCAAAATTACCTACGAAACCTTTAACTTCATCAACTTCGCTATAAGAGTAAATTTTGATTTTATCATTGCTTCCCGCTTCAACCATTTTAGGAGTCAAAATACAAGCCGCACAGTCAAGTGTTGGGAAGGTCTTATCTAATTGAGCCATTTTCCCGCCAATCGTAGGTTTCTTTTCTACGATATCTACGGGGAAACCTGCTTCGGCAATGTCTAGTGCAGTTTGAATACCTGCAATACCACCACCAATAACCAATGCACGCTTAACTACAGGTGATTCCCCTGCCTTTAAGGGTGCGTTAAGATTTACTTTTGCTATTGCCGCTTTTCCTAGAATGATTGCCTTTTCAGTACCAATAACGGTATCTTTATGTACCCAAGAACATTGTTCTCTGATATTGGCAATTTCAACCATATAAGGATTTAACCCGGCAGACTCTGCCGTTTTTCTAAAGGTCGCTTCGTGCATTCTTGGTGAACAAGAACATACTACTATTCCCGTTAGATTATGTTCCTTTACGGCATTTTTTATTATATCTTGTCCTGCTTGAGAACACATATATTGATAGTTGGTTGAGAATACTACGCCGGGTTCCTTTTTAAGTGCTTCCGAAACGGCTTCTACGTCAACGGTACCTGCTATATTAGTACCACACCAACATACGAATACTCCAATTCTTTGCATTTTTATCTCCTCGTTCTACTTGTAATATTTTCTCATTGCGGTAACTAGTGCTTGACCGGGAATATCTTCGTCTAGATATTTAACCATTCCGTCTGGGGTTAAGTGGCTGTTACCTTGTTGTCTTTCAGCAATAACTCTAACTGCGTCTATGAGTTTTGCAGGTTCAACGCCCCTAGGACATCTATCCACACACGCAAAACACGTTAAACATTTATATACTGATTTGCTGTCGAGTAAGGGTTCTATATCTCCCGATTTTACCATTGCTACGAATTGATGAGGATGATATTCCATTTCGTCGTAAGCAGGGCAAGTACCCGAACATTTTCCGCATTGCATACATTTATTAGGATTTACTCCGCTTATACGGATTATCTCTTCTCTAATTTTTTGGGTTTTTCTTTCCATATCTACTCCTTAACACCAAGTGCTTCGGCTAACAATTCCGTAAAATATACTACGGGAGTTTGTACTCCGTTCTTTTTTAAATTGTATAAACAAAGTGGACAAGCAGTTACGATTACGTCTGCACCTGCGTTATTAACGCTTTTGTCTATTAATTGACATTTTTCATTAGCCTTGCTGTTTTCTTCCATTACGGTATAGCCACCGCAACATTCGTTTCGCATTGAATAGGTAACGGGTGTTCCGCCCAACGCCGTTATGAGATTTTCCATAATCGTCGGATTTTCAGAATCGTCCATTTTCATTACCTTAGAAGGTCTAAGCAATAAACAGCCGTAGTAGCAAGCAACCTTCTTGCCGTCTAAAGGTTTAACAACCTTTTCTTTTATCGCTTCGTAGCCAACTTTATCTCGAAGAAGTTCTAAATAATGTAAAACTTCTGCATCGCCGTTGTAACTTTCGTTTTCTAAATAATTATTAACTCTTTCAGCAAAGGTTTTGTCGTTATTAAAAGCGTAATTGGTTTGTTTAATTACGTTATGACAAGCAGAACATACCGTAACTAGTGGTTGACCAAGTTCTGCAGAATACTTTAATGCACGTACTGAAGAAAGTTTAGTAGCAATTTCGTCAGAACAAGTGGTAAATGCACCACCACAACATTGCCAATCTTTAATTTCTTCCATCGTAACGCCAAGAACTTTTGCACTTTTTCTTGCGTATTCGTCTAAATCTTTTGCTTTAGTTTTAAGAGTACAGCCTGGAAAATAACTGACTTTCATTTTACTCTCCTTATTCTTACCATCTATTTTAGATGACTTTTTAATAAATTTTCTAAAACTTCTCTTAATTAACTTTTATTTAAGCGAAATTTTAATTTTTCTTTAGTAATTTTACTTCTTAAGTTAAATATTTTTTATTTTGAGATCGTATAAAACAAAACAATTTGTTTCCAAATCAACAACTCAATTATTGAAAAAAATAAAATTTACAACTTTAACAAAAATTTTATAACTTAATCCAATTTTCCCATATATATTATACCAAAATATATATGCATTTGCAAAGCATTTGTTATTATATATATAATATCTA
>JAZNPL010000012.1:0-137440 GCA_045589615.1 Christensenellaceae bacterium
AACATAAAGGCGTAAATGAGGAATCCAAGCACAAAGAACACGATCAGATAAATAAAGAGTTCAATCGGAATATCGAATATCGAAGCGATCAAGGGATTGGAAAGAGCTTCTTTGTTCACGTTATAAAGGAGTATTGCCGTACCAAATACGAGAACAAGCTGAGAAAAGCCTGCAATACAAGAAGCAAGCACCTTGCCGAACATCATACTTGTGGGCTTTGCGCTCGTTACGAGAACTTCCATCGCACGTGAACTCTTTTCGGTTGCAACGTTGGTGGCAACCATCTGTCCGTAAAGAAGAATGACCATATAAAGCGCAAAGATCATTATGTAGGTGTAGAAGAAGTTCTGCATCTGATCCTTGCCGAGTGTTTCGGTGCCGCTTTCAATCTGAACAGACATAATCTCTCCTGCCTGTTCGGGCGTAAGTCCGTTCTGCACCATAGCATTGATACGATATACCTCTTGAAGAACGGTGTTAGCGACCTCGGTATTCATATCGTACATTGAAAGGTTATTTACGTAGTAGGTATAGGAGGACGCGCTGTTCATTACAAATGCACATTCCGCATTGCTTGATATAATATCATTCTTCAGCTCGTCAACGCTACCTTCTGCGACCTTTACGTTATAATCGACGAAAGCGTTTCCAAAGTATTCTTTTACGATGGCAGAGAGGTTTTCATCCTCGGCGTATACAAGCATAGTTGGAAGATCGGCAGGCGTAGTATCACCGACATCATCCGATTCAAATGCGGCTATGATGTTGGGAATGAACATTACGACAGCAATCAGCGCAACGAGAAAGATTGTAAATCCAACGAATATTTTATTTCTTAAGTAGCCTTTCAGCTCAAATTTCAGTATTTTTCCAAACTGCTTCATTGTTCTGCCTCCTTACACCTGCGCGCCTGCGTACTCTACGAAAATATCATTGAGTGAAGGCTCAAACACCTTTACCTCATCAATATCGTAGCTTTCTACAAGTCGTTTCATCATAGACTGCTTTTCATCGGGACTTGCAAGCTGAATGAGTAAGGTTCCGTCCTCACGCTCGGTGCAAATATCTCCGAGGTCTGTCATTATCTTTTCGGGAGCTTGGGTGCTTACCACGATCTTGTCGCGCGGATATGTTCGCTTGATTTCGTGGAGATCTCCGCTAATAGCCACCTTACCTGCGTTGATGATGGCAATGCTGTCGCAAAATTCCTCAATGTAGCTCATCTGATGGCTTGAAAACAGAACAATTTTTCCTTTTGATATCTGTTCTTTTACCACATCCTTTAGAAGCATTGCGTTTACGGGATCGAGTCCCGAAAAAGGCTCGTCGAGGATAACGATATCGGGATCGTGCGCAAGCGCGGTAACAAGCTGAATCTTCTGCTGATTACCTTTGGAGAGCGTATCAAGCTTCTTGTTTCGGTATTCGCTCATACCGAGTCTTGAGAGCCAATAATCAACAGCTTTAACGGCATCCTTTGCACTCATACCTTTCAGTTCCGCAAAATATACAAGCTGATCTATGATGAGTTTCTTCGGATAGAGTCCTCTTTCTTCGGGGAGGTAGCCGATGCCGATTTTATCGTAATCAATAGGCTTTCCGTCAATCAGCACTTCGCCGCTATTCGCCGGAAATACATTCATCAATATGCGAATAGATGTTGTTTTACCCGCACCGTTTCTGCCGAGCAGACCGAACGCTTTTCCACCCTCTGCCACAAAGGATACGCCTTTAAGGACTTCTTTCTCGCCAAAGGATTTGTCAATGTTTTTTAGTTCAAGTATCATTTCTTTGTCCTCTTAATATATCAATCAAATTGTTATTTGTTCGCTTCACTTAAATCAATTATATTCAAACTTAAAATCCCCATCTACACATTTTCCTACCGATTCGAGAATAATGTAGATCGCTTTTTCGTTATCATATTTTCCGTCAAGTGCAATCGTTTCATCATAGGATTCTCCGCCCTTAACTGTACGGAGTAATTCCTTTTCACCATCAACCCCAATATAAACATTCATCTCACCTTCAGTAAGACTTGCTTCAAAATCAAGCGAATGCTCAGCGGCACCGTCCCTTCTTAATTTGAAATTATAAGTTCCCTTAAAAGTATCAAATTCCATATTTGCTTCATCGCCCTGACACGAGGTAATCAAAATGGTTGCCGAATAATTCTTAACGTATCCTCCACAACTACACAACGTAACGAGTGCAAGTATCAACACCAATACGAAACTGATTTTTTTCATCCTTGTATTCTCCTTTTTGTCAAATTCTTATTTCCGATCTTTTGATATAACGTAAGCACTTATTTGATTAAATCAGTGTAAACAAATATCCAACCGTAGGGCCTGCGAATATCGCAAGATATATGAGCGTGATCCAAGGTTGGTAGTCCACGTAGAACTCCTTGAAAGATAAGCTCCACGGGTGTTTGATAAGGACCCAACCAAACACGTCAAAGACGATACAGATACCTGCCCATATTGCTCCCGTTATCAGAGCGTCGGTTATTGTTGGCTCGGTAAGACCGTTCATATAGAGCCAACCGAACAACGAAAACAGAATGATATTATAAAGCGGATGCCACGGCTTTGTTTTTTCGTAGCCTTCGCCCATACCGTTCTCGTCCATTGGCTTCATACCAAGCACGTAAATATTGATTATGGTATGGACAATGCCTGCGCAAGTAACTAATATGTAACTAATCCAAAACCATAGCATTGACATTCCAAAGTTTTGCACAATATACCTCCATAATTAAAAAGTGCGTGACCGAAGCCACGCACAAAAAACACAAACTCCGAGTCGCTAAACTAACCTTAAATAGAACAGAAACAATTCTGCGTATCTACTAAGTGGAATTTGCATTTTTATCAAATTCATAAGTAGAAACGCCAAAAGGGTATAGTACCCCCTTGTAGTAACAATAGAATTGTTTTCGTTCTTTACTCTATTTAGTTAGTTTAGCAAGGGTTATTATAGCACATTTTTATGAATAAATCAAGGCGTTTTGACAGATTTTTAATATGTTTTTCTATGAAATAGCCCTCGCTCCATTACGGAGCGAGGACTGATTTTAATCTTTTTTATCTTTATCCGCTACTAAATTACACAACATCATAACGATAGGAAATAGAACGCCGCCTATTGCATAGACCAACCAAGAGATATGCCAATGATTTGTAAGGAAACTCCAAGTAAGATATATTGCAGTCAGAACACCCCAATAGTTATATTGTCTTTCTTTATACATTTATATTACAACTATAAACTATCGAACGTAATAATTGGACATCTCTTATGAGTGCTTTTCTCGTGCAGTTTTATTATTATTTCACTCTTTTCAGGTCCAATGTTTTCACCGTTTATGTATGAATCAATCTCCGCATAAGTTATGCCCATTTCCGTTTCATCAGTTTGTCCATCGAAAAGCGCAGCCGATGGTGCTTTTTGCATAATCCATTGCGGTGCGTTGAGATAGTGTAAAAACTCGTATATTTCCGTAACCGTCAAATCGGAAATCGGATTAAAATCATGTGCGCCATCTCCCCATTTTGTAAAATATCCAACATATGCCTCACTCTTGTTTCCCGTCCCTGCCACAAGCCTATTTTCACTTGCCGCTATAGCATAAAGCGTAGCCATACGAAGCCTTGGCGCAATATTTGCAACCGCATTGGAATTAAGTGAAGTAATGTTTTTTATACTCTTAATTTCCAGTTCTCTCACTGGAGTTAAATCCACAATTCGCGTTTCTATATCATACTGTTTTGCAAGTGCAAGCCCGTCTTGCATATCTTCTTCATAATTCCTTTTAGAAGAACAAGGCATAATAATTCCTATTGTATTTTTACAAGCAGCCTTACACAAAATTCCAACAAGTGCAGAATCCTTACCGCCAGAATTACCGTAAACAATTCCTTTTGCTCCGCTGTTTGTCAATACTTTTTTTATAAAAGTTACTCTATTGTCAAATTCATCTTTATAGTTTCTCATTTTTCTTACCTAACAGATTTTTTAGTCTTTTTGCCGCTTCTTCCGTATCCTCTACGCTTCCAAACGTAGAAAATCTGAAATATCCTTCTCCGCATTTACCAAATCCTTCTCCCGGAGTTCCTACAACTTGAATTTCGTTTAAAAGTAAATCGAAGAATTCCCAACTGCCCATGTTATTAGGACATTTCATCCATACGTAAGGAGCATTTTTACCACCGGTATACCAAACACCAAGTTCGTCAAGTGCCGACATTATACACTTCGCATTCCGCTTATATACGTTAATATTTTCATGTATTTGTTTTTGTCCTTCGTCACTGAATACTGCGGCGCCGCCTTTTTGAATAATGTATGAAACACCGTTCGTTTTTGTCGTCCTATTCCTTACCCACATAGCATTGAAGTTCATTCCGTCTCTTTCAAGTGCTTTAGGTATCACCGTATATCCAAGTCTCGTACCTGTAAATCCTGCGGTTTTTGAAAGCGAACAGATTTCAATGGCACACTTTTTTGCGTCTTCTACTTCAAAAATACTATGCGGAATATTCTCTTCAACAAACGCTTCGTATGCAGCATCAAAAAGTATGACTGCACCAACGGCGTTTGCATAGTCTACCCATTCTTTCAATCCTGCATAATCAAACGTTGCACCGGTTGGATTATTTGGTGAACATATGTAAATCAAATCAGGATACATATCCTCTTCTTGCGGAATTTCGGATGGCAAAGGCAAAAAGCCGTTTTCTTGACCTGCCGCAAGACGGATAATGCGGTTTCCCCAAATTATATTTGCATCAACGTATGCGGGATATGCAGGTTCTAAAATCATAACAGTCTTATCCCGACCAAACAAATCGAGAATATCTCCGAGTTCATCGCTTGCGCCACTTGAAACGAAAACCTCATCGGAAACAAGCTCTACTCCACGCCCACAATAATATTTGGCAATCGTTTCTCGCAAAAACGGTGCTCCGCATTCGGGCATATATCCGTGAAAATTTTCCTTCGTTGCCTGATCGTCAACCGCTTCATGCAAGGCTTTTACTACTGCGGGCGCAAGAGGTAAAGAAACGTCTCCTATACCGAGTCTCAATAATTTTTTATCAGGATGCTCCGCTAAATACTTCTTTGTCTTTTGTGCAATACCGAAAAACAAATAACTGTCCTTTAAGTTGTTGTAATTTTTATTTGGAATCATTCTATCGTATCTCCTTCATAAACAAATTCAGCAGGACCGTTCATTACAACCGAACCGTCTTCATTCACTTTAATTTTTAAGTCTCCCCCGTCAAGTTTTACGGTCACAAATTCATTCATTTTCACGTATCCTTTTTTAACAGCGGCTGAAACCGAGGCACATGCACCGGTTCCGCAAGCCATCGTTACGCCGCTACCGCGTTCCCAAACACGCATACGCAAAGTGTTTTCGTTAAGCACCTGTACAAATTCAACGTTTACGCCTTCGGGGAAATTTTTATCGTGCTCAATGATCGGTCCTATAACGGTTATAAGCTCTTTTTCCGCATTGTTAACAAATATAATAGCGTGCGGATTTCCAACTGATACGGGAGTCAACGCAATTTGTTTTCCATCTACAATAACGCTCATATCTTCAAAGCATTCGGTTTTGCCCATATCAACGGATACCTGCTTGACTTTTCCGCATATTACGTGAAGTTGAAGCGTTTTAATACCAGAAAGCGTTTCTATTTCTAAATACGTTTTATCCGTGTATCCTTTATCGTAAACGTATTTTCCAACACAACGGATTCCGTTACCACACATTTTTGCTTCGCTTCCATCTGCATTGAATATTCGCATTTTGAAGTCGGCCATTCTTGACGGCGAAATATATATCATCCCGTCCGAACCTGCGCCGAAATGTCTTTCCGAAAGGCGGACGGACAATTCTTCTATATTTTCGGGGACTTCTCCGTATACGTATAAATAATCGTTTCCAAGTCCGTGCATCTTTGTAAAATGCATACATTTATCTCCTTAATCATTAATTGTTGATATTCCTATCGTTACCTCTTCTAAAACGTCAAGTAAAACCTTAACAGTGTCAAGCGAAGAAAGGACGGTAACGTTGTTCTCTATCGCACAACGTCTAATTGCAGCACCATCCTCATAATGCACACCAGACAAAATAGCGCGCGTATTTATTACGTAACTAACGTAACCAGCACGAATGGAATCGAGAATTTCTTCGCTCCCTTCACTGAGTTTTCTACGAACTCTTGTTCTGATTCCGTGTTCTTTCAAAAAGTTAGCCGTACCGATTGTAGCTTCAATATTAAAGCCCATATCATAAAAACGTTTAATAAGAGGAAGTGCTTCTTCTTTATCCTCATCTGCAAGGGTTACAACCGCCGTTCCATAATTTTGCATATGTATCCCCGACGCTATAAAAGCCTTATACATCGCTCTATGCAATTTTTTATCATAGCCTATCGCTTCTCCCGTAGATTTCATTTCGGGCGAAAGATACGAGTCCATACCTTTTAGTTTAGAGAATGAAAATGCAGGCGCTTTTACGTACCAGCGCTCTTTTTCTTTTGGATAAATCTCGGTTATACCTTGTTCTTGCAACGATTTTCCAAGTATAACGAGCGTAGCAATATCAGCCAAGCTATACCCCGTTGCTTTGGACAAGAACGGAACCGTTCTCGATGAGCGAGGGTTGACTTCGATAATATAAACGTCTTCTTTTTCATCAACGATAAATTGAATATTGAAAAGACCAATTATACCGATACCAAGCCCAAGTTTTTCCGTATATTCAAGAATCGTCTTTTTTACCTTGTCAGAAATACTGAAAGTAGGATATACGCTTATGCTATCGCCGGAATGCACACCCGTACGTTCGACAAGTTCCATAATTCCAGGAACGAACACGTTTTTTCCGTCACAAACCGCATCAACTTCTACTTCTTTTCCACGGATATATTTATCCACCAAAACGGGTTTATCTTCATCAATTTCTACCGCAGTTTTTAAGTAATGACGAAGTGCTTGCTCTTTTGCGACTATTTGCATTGCTCTACCACCCAAAACGAAGGATGGACGAACAAGAACGGGATATCCGATTTCTTTTGCCGCTTTTATGCCGTCTTCTATATTTGTAACAGCATAGCCTTTAGGCTGCGGAATATTAAGTTCTTTAAGCAATTTTTCAAACGCATCCCTGTTTTCTGCTTTTTCAATAGCGTCGCAATCTGTGCCGATTATCTTAACACCCCTTTCTCGCAGCGGCTCCGCAAGGTTTATCGCCGTTTGCCCGCCGAGAGAGGCGATTACGCCTTCGGGTTTTTCAAGGGCTATTACGTTCATAACGTCTTCGGGCGTTAAGGGTTCAAAGTACAGTTTGTCGCTTGTCGTGTAATCGGTGGAAACCGTTTCGGGATTATTATTGATAATTATCGCCTCATATCCTGCCGCTTTAATGGTTTTTACTGCATGGACTGTAGAATAATCAAACTCTACCCCTTGTCCTATACGGATAGGACCACTGCCTAATACAAGTATTTTTTTCTTATTGGATACGATAGATTCGTTTTCTTCTTCGTACGTTGAATAAAAATACGGAACGTAACTGTTAAATTCCGACGAACAAGTGTCTATCATTTTGTAGACGGGGAAAATATTTTCACGCTTTCTCAAATTGAATACTTCAGTTTCTGTCTTTTTCCAAAGTTTTGCTATTTCTTTATCTGAAAAGCCTGTCTTTTTGGCGTCGAATAGCGTTTCAATATCTAAGGGATTGTTTTTTATCTCTCTTTCTTCGTCAATTACGTTTCTTAATTTGCGCAAAAAGAAATTGTCAATCTGCGTTTTTTCTCCTATCTCTTCAAGCGATACGTTTCTTCTTAAAAGTTCGGCAATGGCGTAAATTCTATCGTCTGTGCCGTGCTTAATATAATCAAGCAAGTCTTTCGTTACCACGCCGTCGAACTTACTCATATACAAATGGTAAACACCGATTTCAAGTGAACGTATTCCTTTCAATAAGCTCTCTTCAAAAGTCCTACCCACACTCATCGTTTCGCCCGTTGCTTTCATTTGCGTGCCGAGTTTGTTATTTGCATCGGTAAACTTATCGAAAGGAAACCTCGGCATTTTAGTGACAACGTAGTCGAGCGCGGGTTCAAACGCAGCCGAAGTATTTGCAAGCGTTATTTCTTCCAAACGCATTCCGACTGCAACTTTTGCAGATACTCTTGCAATAGGATATCCACTTGCTTTGCTTGCAAGTGCGGACGAGCGGGATACTCTGGGATTGACTTCTATTAAATAATACTGAAAAGATTTTGGATCAAGCGCAAACTGAACGTTACAACCGCCTTCAATTTTAAGTTCCCTTATAATTTTTAATGCGCTATCTCGCAACATATGATACTCTTTATTCGTCAACGTTTGCGACGGACAAACTACAATAGAATCACCCGTATGTATCCCGACAGGATCGAGATTTTCCATGTTACAAACGGTAATCGCCGTATCGTTTGCGTCACGCATTACCTCGTACTCTATTTCCTTAAAGCCTTTTATACTCTTTTCAACAAGCACCTGATGCACGGGAGACAACGTAAGGGCGTTTTTTAGAATTTCAGCGCACTCCTCTTCATCATCAGCAAAACCACCGCCCGTTCCGCCTAACGTAAACGCAGGACGTAAAACAACGGGATAACCGATTTGCTTTGCTATTTGTAATCCTTCTTCTATCGTGTTAGCGATTTCGGAAGGTAAAACGGGTTCTCCTAAATCCTCACAGAGTTTCTTAAAGAGTTCTCTATCTTCCGCTCTTTCAATACTTTCGCTTTTCGTACCTAAAAGTTCACATCTACACTCTTTAAGAACGCCTTTCTTTTCAAGTTGCATTGCCAAATTCAAACCCGTTTGACCACCTATCCCCGGCAAGATTGCGTCAGGGCGTTCGTATCTTACGATTTTTGCAATATATTCAAGCGTTAAGGGCTCCATATAAACCTTATCCGCAATTGTCGTATCTGTCATTATCGTTGCAGGGTTGGAATTACAAAGAATAACTTCATATCCTTCTTCTTTAAGAGCAAGACAGGCTTGCGTGCCTGCATAATCGAATTCCGCTGCCTGACCGATAATGATTGGTCCCGAGCCAATGACAAGTATCTTTTTAACGGCGTTTCTTTTAGGCATTTTTGTTCTCCTTGATGATATTGATAAACTTATCGAAAAGATAGCTACTGTCCTGTGGTCCAGGGGCGCTTTCGGGATGATATTGAACACTGAAAATCTTATCTTTCTTGCATTCTATCCCTTCAATCGTCCCGTCTAAAAGGTTTACGTGCGTAACCGTAAGCGGCGTATTTTTAAGACTTCCCGCCTCGACTGCATAAGAGTGATTTTGCGAAGTTATTTCTATCTTTCCCGTTGCCAAGTTTTTAACTGGATGATTTCCACCTCGGTGTCCGAATTTTAATTTATACGTTTTTGCACCGTATGCAAGCGATATAATCTGATGCCCTAAGCAGATGCCGAAAATCGGATATTTTCCCTTCAAATCTTTGATTGCGTTGATTACGGGAACTGCATCCGTTGGATCTCCGGGCCCGTTGGAAATAAATATGCCGTCAGGCTTCAAACTCTCTATCGCTTCACTGCTTGTATCAAAAGGAACGACCGTAACCGAAACGCCGCGCCTATTTAGGGAACGTACTATATTTTGTTTCATTCCGCAATCAATGGCAACAATTTTTATTTCTCCGTCTGCGGGATATTCCGTTATTTTCTTTCTACTCACCTTTGCAACCGCATCCGTCAAAATCGGCGTACGGCTTATGATTTTTACGCCATCTTCCGCAGTCGTTTCCATTCCTGTAAGCAAACAGCGTCTGCTTCCGTAATCTCGAATGGAGCGCACGAGCTTTCTCGTATCGATTCCGTAAATACCGGGGATTTTATACTCTTTCATTACTTCAGAAAGTGTTTTTTCACTTCTCCAATTCGACGGAAAATCATTATATTCTCTTACCGCAAATCCACCTATTGTGGGTGTTTGCGTTTCAAAATCATCAGAATTAATTCCGTAATTCCCTATGAGCGGATAGCTCATCACTACCGTTTGATACGTATACGACGGATCGGATAAAATCTCTTGATATCCAACTAGCGAAGTATTGAATACTATCTCCGTTACTTTATCTTCCCCATCGCCGAACGCATATCCGTAGTATTCCGTGCCATCCTCTAAAATCAGTTTTCTGTCATACGGTCTTTTCATGTTAACCTCGCTTACTTCTTTCTCTCTGACAATTTCTGTTCAAAACGATTTTTACCAGTATTTTTCGGTATTTCAGTCGGATATTGACCGTCAAAACAAGCCGAACAGAAATTTTCGCCACCGATAAGTTTTGATAAACTTTCTTTGGGTAAATAGCCGAGACTGTCAACGCCTATCATCTTGGCAATAGCCTCTACCGTATGATGACAAGCAATAAGATGTTCTTCGGAATCTATGTCTGTCCCGTAATAGCAAGGATGTAAAAAAGGCGGAGCGGAAACACGCATATGAATTTCGGTTGCGCCTGCATCACGCAGAAGTTTTACGATTCTGCCGCTCGTCGTTCCACGAACGATTGAATCGTCAATCAAAATAACCCTTTTCCCCTTTACTGCCGTATTTACGGGCGAAAGTTTTATCCGAACTTTATCAAATCTGTCACTTTGCCCTGGCGATATAAAGGTTCTGCCTATATACTTATTCTTGATAAGTCCTATTCCGTATGGTATACCCGATTCCTGTGAATAACCGAGTGCAGCGTCAAGTCCCGAATCCGGAACGCCTATTACCACGTCGGCATCTACCGGGTATTCTTTTGCAAGGATTTTACCCGCCGTTATTCTTGCGCTTTGCACCGAAACACCGTCGATTATAGAATCGGGACGGGCAAAATAAATGTGCTCAAAAATACAGGTTTTCTTCTCTTTCGTATCACAATAATCGGTAAACGATTTTATCCCCTCGTTATTGAACACAAGCATTTCACCCGGTTGCAGATCCCTTATAAATTCTGCTCCTACGGCAGATAAGGCGCAACTTTCAGACGCGACAACGTAACTTCCATCATCTGTTTTTCCGTAGCATAACGGTCTGAATCCGTGCGGATCACGCACAGCAATAAGCTTTGTCGCTGACATTAAAACGAGCGAAAACGCTCCTTCCAATTTTTGCATTGCCCTACTTACGGCAGTTTCGATAGAAGGCGCATTAAGTCGCTCTTTGGTTACAATATACGCAATCGTTTCCGTGTCTGACGTAGTATGAAATATTGCGCCCGAGAGTTCTAATTCGTCACGAAGTTCAAATGCGTTGCTCAAATTCCCATTATGCGCAAGTGCTAATTTCCCTTTTTGATGATTTACTTCTATGGGTTGACAATTATTTCTCGTTGTTCCTCCCGTGGTACCGTATCTGACGTGTCCCACAGCCATTGTCCCCATAGGAAAGGCAGCCAACTTTTCTTTAGAAAATACTTCGCTGACAAGCCCTATATCTTTATGCGAATAAAAAAGTCCGTCGTCGTTGACCACGATTCCCGCGCTTTCTTGTCCTCGGTGTTGAAGAGCATAAAGTCCGTAATAAGCAATATTCGCAACATTTTCGGGTTGTGGGGAAATAATACCGAACACTCCGCATTCTTCGTGTATACTCATTATCCATTATTCTCCTTTTTATCTATTGCCGCTTTTATAAAGCCTTTGAATAACGGATGTGCGTTATTCGGTCTGCTCTTAAACTCCGGATGGAACTGTACGCCGACGTAAAACGCACGCACTGTTATTTCCACCGTTTCAACCAATCTTTCATCCGGCGACGTTCCGGAAAGTTTCAATCCTGCTTTTTCGAACGCTTCTCTGTATTCGTTATTAAATTCATAACGGTGACGATGGCGTTCGGATATTTCTCTTTTACCATAACATCTTTCCATCGTTGTTCCGTTCTTTATTTTGCAGGGATAACTGCCGAGCCTTAACGTTCCGCCTTTATCTATATCGTCGCTTTGTCCGGGCATAAAATCTATCACCTTATTCTTGCAAAGCTCGTCAAATTCGCCCGAGTTTGCGTCTAAGATACCGAGAACGTTTCTTGCATATTCGATTACGGCAATCTGCATCCCTAAGCATATCCCGAAAAACGGAATAGCGTTTTCTCTTGCATATTTTACAGCCGTAATCATTCCTTCTATTCCACGACCGCCAAAACCACCGGGAACGATAATCCCATCCGCTTCGCTAAGCTCTTCTTTTACACTTTCTTGATTTAACGTTTCCGAATCAACCCATTTTATGTTGATACGTGCACCGTATTCGTAGCCTGCATGTCTTAACGCTTCGGCGACCGAAAGATAAGCGTCGTGGAGTCTTACGTACTTCCCTACAAGCGCAATCGTCACGGTTTTCGACCTGTTCTTAATTCTTTCAATCAGGTTTGTCCACTCCGTCAAATCAGGTTCTTTCGTTTCAAGTCCTAATTCTCTGCACACCACGCTTGAAAAATTAGAATTTTCAAGCATGAGCGGTGCTTCGTAGAGATTAGACAAAGTTAAATTTTCGATAACACAATCCGGTTTGACGTTACAAAAAAGCGATATTTTTTTAAATATTTCTTTTTCGAGTGGCTCGTCTGCACGAAGCACTATAATATTTGGATTTATACCCATACCCTGTAATTCCTTGACAGAGTGCTGCGTAGGTTTTGATTTGTGTTCGTCGGAACCTTTTATGTACGGAACAAGCGTAACGTGAATAAACAAGCTGTTTTCTCTTCCGACCTCCAAAGATATTTGTCTTACCGCTTCCAAAAAAGGCTGACTTTCTATATCGCCTATCGTTCCTCCGATTTCAGTTATAACAATGTCGGCATCCGTTTGTTTTCCGACACGGTAAACGAATTCCTTTATTTCATTCGTAACGTGTGGTATAACCTGAACGGTAGAGCCTAAATATTCGCCACGACGCTCTTTATTCAAAACGTTCCAATACACCTTACCCGTAGTCAAATTTGAGTATTTATTCAAATCCTCGTCTATAAAACGCTCATAATGTCCTAAGTCCAAATCGGTTTCCGCTCCGTCTTCGGTAACGTATACCTCACCGTGTTGATAGGGGCTCATCGTACCAGGATCAACATTGATATAAGGGTCTAACTTTTGAGCAGCAACCTTTAAGCCTCTTGCCTTCAAAAGCCTGCCAAGCGACGCTGCCGTTATACCTTTTCCCAGTCCAGAGACAACGCCTCCAGTAACAAATATATACTTCGTCATAATACACCTTTTCCTTTACTCAAATTCCACCGTTGCAGGCGGTTTTGAAGTAATGTCATAGAGTACTCTATTTACTCCTTTTACTTCATTGACAATCCTGCTCGACACCTTATCAAGAACATCGTATGGTATTCGCGTCCAATCTGCCGTCATAAAATCGTCCGTCGTTACCGAGCGTAGAGCTATTGCATAATCATAACTTCTACCATCACCCATAACGCCGACCGAACGCATATTCGTAAGTGCAGCAAAATATTGATTCATGCTTTTTTCAATACCTGCTTTCGCCACTTCGTCTCTGAAAATATAATCTGCCTCTCGCAATAGTTCAAGCTTTTCTTTGGTTATCTCTCCAATAATCCGTATTCCAAGACCTGGCCCTGGGAACGGTTGACGCTCTACCAAATATTCGGGAAGACCAAGCTCTCGCCCGAGCGCACGCACTTCGTCTTTAAAGAGCATTTTTAACGGTTCTATTATTTCCTTAAAATCCACAAAGTCCGGAAGTCCACCTACGTTATGGTGGCTTTTTATTGTTTCTGCCTCTCCCTTGCCCGATTCTATTACATCAGGATAAATAGTACCCTGCGCCAAATAATCCACGCTTCCGATTTTCTTTCCTTCTTCTTCAAAAACTCTTATAAATTGTTCGCCGATTATTTTGCGTTTTCTTTCAGGCTCGGTTACGCCTTTGAGTGCTGTCAAAAATTTTTCTTCCGCATTCACCCTGATTAGGTTGATATCCCATTTCTTAAACGCTTCTTCAACTTCGTCGCTTTCATTTTTACGAAGCAAACCGTGATCAACAAACACGCACGTTAATTGTTTTCCAATCGCTTCGGCAAAAAGCGCCGCACAAACAGACGAATCTACACCACCCGAAAGTGCAAGCAAGACTTCATCCTTGCCGACTTTTTTCCGAATATTCTCTATGGCAATACGAGCATAACTTTCCATATTCCAATCGCCGACCGCACCGCAAACCTTGTAAAGAAAATTCTTAATAATCGCTTTTCCGTATTCGGTATGGTTTACTTCGGGATGGAACTGCACGCCGTAAAGTTTTCTCTTTTCATCGGCGATAGCAACGTTAGGACATTTATCGGATTTTGCAACAAGAACAAAACCTTGAGGCACTTCCGCCATATAATCACCATGGCTCATCCACGTTATACTGCGTTCTTTTACGCCTTGGAATATGGAACACGTCGTGTCAAAATAAGTGAGTGTTTTACCATATTCACGAGAAGAATCGCTTTGCGCTTCCACCACTTTGCCACCAAGATGATGCGCTAAAAGCTGACAGCCGTAACAAATACCTAAAATCGGAATTCCTAATCGGAAAATCTCTTCCTCGGGATGCGGTGAGTTTTCTTTATACACGCTCTGCGGTCCACCTGTAAAAATGATTCCGATGGGATTAAACTCTTTGATTGCTTGAATGCTTACCGTATGCGGTTTAACTTCCGAATAAACGTTACACTCCCGCACCCGTCTTGCGATAAGTTCATCGTATTGCCCACCAAAATTTAAAATTAAAACTTTTTGATTTACCACGGATTTTTCTCCTTATAAGTCAATCTCCACTTTACTCCTTTCAAGTCCATACAATATAGGCTTGATTGTTTTAATATATTCTTCAACCTGCTCTACACATCTACCGATATATAATTGGGGGTTCAGCAATGCTTTAAGTTCATTTTCTACTATTCCGATTTCTTGTTCTTTAGCAAGTCTAGAAAGCAAATCACACTCCGCCCCTTCTTTCATTCTTGTCGTTGCCTCCATTGAACACTTGCGGATAATTTCGTGAATTTTTTGTCTATCACCTCCACGTTTCACCGCTTCCATCATGAGATTTTCGGTTGCAATAAACGGAATATATTCTTTTACGACTTTTTCAATAATTTTTTCATTAACTCTAATTCCGTCTGTAACGTTGTGGCATAGTCTTAAAATTGCGTCAGCACATAAAAAGCCTTCAGGTAAAGCTAAACGACGGTTTGCGGAATCGTCAAGCGTTCTCTCTAACCACTGGGTAGATGCCGTAATATGCGCATTCAATGCGTCCGTTATCAAATATCTTGAAAGGGAACAAATTCGTTCGCTTCTCATAGGATTTCGCTTATATGCCATTGCCGATGAGCCGATTTGGTTTTTCTCAAAGGGTTCTTCAATTTGTCTATCATGTTGCAAAAGTCTTATATCATTAGCCATACGATACGCGCTTTGTGCAATAGACGACAAACAATTTAATATTCTGCTATCAACCTTTCTTGGATAAGTTTGACCACACACATCAAAGCACTCAGTAAAGCCAAATGCATTACTAATTTTCTTATTCATCTCATCAATTTTTATCGTATCACCATTAAACAAATCAACGAAACTTGCTTCTGTTCCCGTAGTTCCTCGACTACCTAAAAATTTGATATTTCTCAACACAAAATCTATTTCTTCAATATCCGATACAAAATCCTGTAACCAAAGAGTTGCTCTCTTCCCAACCGTTACAAGTTGAGCTGGTTGATAATGCGTATAACCAAGCGTTGGAACTTCTTTATACTTTTCGGCAAAATCACAAAGATTAGCAATTACTTTTAAAAGTTCGCCTCGAATATAAGTAAGTGCATCACGGTAAAGTATAAGATCGGCGTTATCAGTAACAAAGCAGCTCGTTGCACCTAAATGAATAATACCCGCTGCACTCGGTGCTACTTTTCCAAACGCATAGACGTGCGCCATCACGTCGTGGCGAACTTCCTTTTCTCTTTCGCTTACACACTCATAATCAATATCGTCAATATGATTTTGCATTTCTTTTATTTGTTCATCGGTAATCGGTATACCCAATTCTTTTTCTGCTTTTGCAAGGGCAACCCAAAGTTTACGCCAAGTTTTATATCGCGTATCTGAAGAAAACAACTCCTTCATATACTCTGATGCGTATCTGCTTGATAATGGTGATTCGTAAATATTTGTCATTGTAAGAAAACTCCTTTGCCTTCCTGTTTTATTTTCTGATAATTATACTGTTTCTTTCTGGTCCTACTGAAATATAGGTTATAGGACAACGAATTGCCTTCTCTATTATAAGAATATAATTTTTTGCTTCTTTCGGTAAATCTTCCCATTTTTTAATAGAAGAAATATCGCACTTCCATCCGTCAACGTATTCTATTTTGGGTTTTGCATATTTCAACATCGCAGGGAAAGGAAACTCATCTGTTTCTTTTCCGTTTATTATATACTTGGTGCAAACAGGAATTTTATCAAGATAACTCAAAACATCCAATTTCGTTAGCGCGATTTCTGTCGCGGATTGGACATCCACCCCGTAACGTGTTGCAACCAAATCAATTGCGCCAACCCTTCTAGCTCTCCCCGTTTTTGCACCAAACTCCACTCCTGCATTTCTCAATGCCTCAGCTTCTTTGTCAAATATTTCCGCAACAAATGGACCTTCTCCTACGCAAGTTGAATACGCTTTTACCACACCAACTATATCGTTAATTTTTGTCGATGGCAGACCTGATCCAATCGATACATAAGCCGCAGTTGTATTCGAAGATGTCGTATAGGGATAAATACCGTAATCAAGATCTCGCAGCGCACCAAGTTGTGCTTCAAATAAAATATTTTTTCCTTCCCTTTGTGCTGTTTTAAGATATTTACCAGTATCGCATATATAAGGCTTTATCCTTTCACAGTATCTTTCAAGCCATTCATCAATTATTCTCATCGTATAAGGTCGAGCGTTATATACCTTTGTCAATGTTAAATTTTTCCATTCAAGTAAATCTTTCAAGTGTTCTCTTAACTCGTTTGAATAAAAGAGTTCACCCGCCATAATTGTCTTTTTTTGATATTTATCCGAATAAAACGGCGCAATTCCTTGCTTGGTTGAACCGTATTTTTTATTAGCTAAACGTTCTTCCTCTAAAGCATCCATATCTCTATGCCAAGGCAACAATAGTGACGCTCTATCGCTAATTTTCAAATTTCCCGAAGTAATTATAACACCTTTTTTCGTCGTTTCTTCTATTTCTTTCCATAAATTTTCTGGATCGAGCGCAACGCCATTTCCTAAAACGTTGACTACGCCTTGTCTGAAAATCCCCGATGGCAACAAATGAAGAGCAAATTTACCATATTCGTTTATTACGGTATGTCCCGCATTGCCACCACCTTGAAATCTAACAACAATATCATATTTTTCGGTCAACAAATCGACCATTCTTCCTTTCCCCTCGTCACCCCAATTAATTCCGACTATTGCACAATTTGACATAATCACTCCTTATTGTTATTTCTTTCCAAAAATTCTTCTAAATACTTCTTGATATGCTTCTTCTACGTTCCCCAAGTCTCTACGGAAACGGTCCTTGTCCAATTTCTCGTTCGTGTTCACGTCCCAAAGTCTGCAAGTATCGGGGGAAATTTCATCCGCAAGAATGATATCACCATGGAATCTACCAAACTCTATCTTAAAATCAATAAGTTTAAGATTTGCATTTAAAAACATGCTTTTAAGAACCTCGTTGACTTTGAATGCATACTTTTTAATCGTTTCAATTTCCTGTTCCGTTGCCAATCCTAATGCTTTTGCATAGGAATCGTTAATAAAAGGATCCCCTAATGCGTCATTCTTGTAAGAAAACTCAATAGTGGGTTCAGCCAAAATAGTTCCTTCCGCCACGCCTAAACGTTTTGAAAAACTACCTGCAGCAATGTTTCTTACTATGACTTCAAGAGGAATAATTTCTACTCTTTTCACAGCGGTTTCTCGCCCGCTCAATTCCTTGACGTAATGCGTGGGAACCCCTTTTTTTTCTAATACTTGAAAAAGATAATTGCTCATTCGGTTGTTGATTTCTCCCTTACCTGCAATTATCCCTTTCTTTTCGCCGTTAAAAGCGGTTGCCGAATCTTTATAGGATACGATTAATACGTCCTTATCCTCAGTTGTAAAAACTTTTTTCGCTTTTCCCTCATAAAGTTGGTTTATTTTTTTCATAGTAGAATCCTCCAAAAATTAATTTTTTATATGTATAGAGCAACAAAAAAAGGCAATGATACTCTAATGTTTCACACATTAAAGACGCCATTGCCTTTATCTTTTATTTAATTTTCGCTACCTGCGCGAATAAAAAAGAAACAAATCGGTCAAATATTAACCAAAAGACTCCTTTGCCTTTTTTACTTTTCTATTATATTACTTTCATAAGCAAATGTCAATCGCATTGATTGTATTTTTCTAAAATAAATTTAAGCACTTCCAACTTTTTTGTATTGAAAGTGCTTTTTTATATTTTACTGACCGCTTGCACCATAGTTTGATAAAACTCTTGCAGATGGATCGTTAACGTTACAGCCGTTCCATGCTTTATTCGGCATCCAAAAATCCACTATCATATGGCTTTGATTTGGATAATATTTTTCAAATATTTCCCTATATAAAAGTGATTCTTTGGTAAAAGGCGTTGCGTGCTTATATTTTTTTACTTTTTCTTTAAAATCACGGTCGGAATAATAACCGTTCGCAAATTCTTTCAAGTAATCCACCATGGAATGTCCTACCGCATCGGAAAAAGCAGCTTTTTCACGATACAAAATATCGTGGGGTAAATACTCCCCTTCAAACGCGTGTCTTAATAGATATTTACCTTTGCCGTATTTGTTCATTTTCTTTTCAGGATCGATCGCCATAACGTATTTGACAAAATCCAAATCCCCGAACGGCACTCTCGCTTCCAACGAGTTTACGGAAATGCACCTATCAGCACGCAATACGTCGTACATATGCAACTCTTTTATTCTCTTCACTGATTCTTTTTGAAATTCTTCTGAACTCGGAGCAAAGTCCGTGTATTTATATCCGAAAAGTTCATCCGATATCTCCCCCGTTAAAAGCACTCTTATATCCGTTTTCTCGTGAATAGCTTTACAAAGCAAATACATACCCATGCTTGCTCTAATCGTCGTTATGTCGTAAGTA
Organism: Christensenellaceae bacterium; assembly: GCA_045589615.1. Classification (GTDB taxonomy): domain Bacteria; phylum Bacillota; class Clostridia; order Christensenellales; family Borkfalkiaceae; genus UBA1259. The sequence continues at coordinate 19,303 of JAZNPL010000012.1, forward strand.
CCGAGTAGATAAACAACATCTTCTAACGCTTGTACAACCTCTTGTTTTGTGATAATAACCTCCGTATGCTCGCTACCGATATAATCCGCTACTTGCTTGGCATATTTCAAATCTATGGCATCTTCACTCATACCAATCGCAAACGTTTTAATAGGCTCTTTACTCTTTCTCTGTGCAATAGCGCAAACAAGAGAAGAATCCAACCCTCCCGATAATAAAAATCCTACCTTTGCATCGGCGACAAGCCGTTTTTCAACGCCTGAAATAAGTTTCTCTTTGATGTTTTTGCAAACAGTTTCCAAGTCGTCATAACAGTATTTATCAACTTTGGTAACGTCGTTATAACATACGAATTTACCGCCTTTATAATAATGTCCTGGCGGAAACGGCATAATTTTGTCAACCAAACCGACAAGATTCTTTGGCTCACTCGCAAATATAATTACTTTTTTATCGTCATAACCGTAATAGAGAGGTCTAATACCTATCGGATCTCGGGCGGCAATATATTCTTTACTTTTGCCGTCATAAATAATACACGCAAACTCAGCGTCTAACATTTTGAACGCTTCTACTCCGTATTCACGGTATAACGGAAGGATTATTTCACAATCCGATTCGCTTTTAAAGGAATAGCCTTTTTTAATAAGCCCTTCTTTCAAACTCTCGAACCCATAAATTTCGCCGTTGCATACTGCGTAGTTTCCGCCCATTTCAAACGGCTGCATACCCTCGGGAGTGAGTCCCATAATTGCAAGTCTGTGAAACCCAAGCAAACCTTTACCTGTATCGACAACCTTCGTATCGTCAGGTCCACGAGAAACCGTTTTGGAAAAACCGTCCAAAAAAGTAGAATAAGTGGCACCGCTTCCGCAATAACCCATAATGGAACACATATAAAATACCTCTAATTTAGTAAATTCAGCATCCTATAGGGCAAGTGCTGTACTCGCGGTGCCACCTATATTTGTTCTTCATTTTCACCTCTAACAAGGCTGTGTCGATTGACGCACGACCGAACGGCGCACCTACTAAAATTCCTTTTTCAGATTGCAACTCGAAAAGTGTTATTCGTACAAACCCTACCGTATAGTTCTCACCTTTCTATACTCTCTGTGCGCAGACACCTGTATTACTTCTCTTTTCTCAAACGTCTTTGTTTATTATATTTTTATTTTACCCCAAAAAGCAGTTCGCCATAGGTCGGGAACGGCCAATATTTATCCGCCGTAAGCGTTTCCGCCTCATCGGCAACGGCACGAAGCTCGCCCATCTTCGGAAGAATACTGTCACGTATTGCATAGCTTTCTTGTTTTACGTCGGAGATAAATTTAAGTTTCATTATCTCGTCTTCAAGCGTTTCTGTTTTATCCAAAATCTGTTCCATGAGAAGCGACAGTTTCGTGACCGTTTTCTTTTCATATTCACAAGACGCGTCGGGAGCAAATTGTTTCTTCGCCACCGCTGTTTTCGATACTTCTTTCACGTAAGCTTCCACAGCCGGCAATATCTGTTTTCTCGCCATATCCACCATAGTATTCGCTTCGATAACAACCGTTTTGCAGTAGTTATCAAGCATAATTTCACAGCGGGATTTAAGTTCGGTTTCGGTAAATACCTTATGCGACGTCAGCATTTCCACGTTCTTTTTATCCAGAAGATGCGGCATACAATCGGGCGTGGTACGATAATTCATAAGCCCACGCTTTTCCGCTTCTTCAATCCACGTTTCGTCATAACCGTTGCCGTTAAACAGAATACGCTTATGGTCTTTTATTGTCTTTTTTATCATATCGTGAAGCGACTGCTCGAAATTATCTACCCCTTCCAATCTGTCCGCATAAATCTTGAGTGATTCCGCTACTGCACTGTTGAGCATAATATTTGCACAAGAAATACTGTTGGAAGAACCGAGCATGCGGAATTCAAACTTATTACCTGTAAACGCAAACGGAGACGTACGGTTTCTATCCGTCGTATCACGTGCAAATTTAGGAAGAACGTCAACGCCGAGTTTTAACGTCGTTTTCTTTGTTCCCGCATAAGGCTTATCGCTTTCAATTGCTTCCAAAATTGCAGCAAGTTCGTCCCCAAGGAAAATAGAAACCACTGCGGGAGGCGCCTCGTTTGCCCCCAAACGATGGTCGTTCCCTGCCGTTGCCACAGAGATACGGAGTAAATCTTGATAATTATCAACCGCTTTGATTACTGCGCAAAGAAAAATCAAGAACTGTGCGTTTTCATAAGGCGTTTCGCCCGGAGAAAGCAAATTCACTCCTGTATCCGTTGCCATTGACCAGTTATTATGCTTCCCGCTACCGTTTACTCCTGCAAACGGCTTTTCGTGGAGTACGCATACAAGACCGTGTTTAAGTGCAACCTTTTGCATAATTTCCATAGTAAGTTGGTTGTGGTCGGTAGCAATATTCGTCGTTGTATAAATCGGAGCAAGTTCGTGCTGAGCGGGCGCCACTTCGTTATGTTCGGTTTTTGCAAGAATACCGAGTTTCCAAAGTTCTTCATTAAGTTCTGCCATAAAGGCCGCAACTCTCGGTTTGATTACGCCAAAATAATGGTCTTCCATTTCCTGCCCTTTCGGTGCTTTTGCCCCAAAAAGCGTTCTTCCAGTAAATACGAGATCTTTTCTCTTATCAAACATTTCTTTGTCGATAAGGAAATATTCCTGTTCCGGACCAACCGACGTGCGAACATATTTAACGTCGTTATTCCCAAAAAGTCTCAAAATACGCAAAGCCTGTTTATTAAGCGCTTCCATCGAACGAAGAAGCGGTGTTTTTTTATCGAGCGCTTCGCCTCCATACGAACAAAAAGCCGTAGGAATACAAAGCGTTTTGCCTTTAATAAAGGCATAAGAAGTAGGATCCCAAGCGGTATAACCCCTCGCCTCAAACGTCGCTCTTATACCGCCCGAAGGAAAACTTGACGCATCCGGTTCACCTTTTATAAGTTCTTTACCGGAAAACTCCATAATCACTCTGCCGTCGGGTGCAGGAGTAATAAAACTGTCGTGTTTTTCGGCTGTAATACCCGTGAGCGGCTGAAACCAATGCGTAAAATGTGTTGCTCCGTTAGCTACAGCCCAATCTTTCATTGCTGAGGCAACTGCATTTGCTACGGAAAGATCAAGTTCCGTCCCTTCGTCTATCGTCTTTTTAAGAGATTGATATACTTTAGCGGACAAATTCGCCTTCATTACTCTGTCGTCAAATACAAGGCTGCCAAATGTTTCTGTTACTGTGTTCATAATTCTAACTCCTTTATAAAAAATAAGACAATGGCGCTTTCAAGAATTTCTTAAAAGACGCCATTGCCTTTGTCTTACAAAATAATATCTTTTTGTTTTTTTATAACGATAAAAAAGAAAAACGCCTATGAGAAAATTTTCTCAAAGACGCCATTGCCTTTCCTTTTTATGCCATAATTATATTCTTTCAAAACTGATTTGTCAACAATTTTTTTATCATTTTTTAAAAAAAATTTTTTGATTTTTTTATTTATTATAGTTGACAAATCTTTTTCATTTGAGTAAAATGTTGTGTAAAGATGAGCAAAGGCGTTCATTGAAGGTTAGTCCTTCGGTGAACGCCTTTTTCTATTTATTTTTCCGTTTAGAGGTATTATTATGCAAAAAGAAGGTCAAATCAGAATCCCCTCAGGTTGTGCTATCGCCGCTGTTATTTCCAAGGAAGGAAATAAAATGACCGGCGAGAAAATTATAGAAAGCATGAAACCCATGCATGATCGTAGCAACGGTCTCGGCGGTGGTTTTGCCGCATACGGCATTTATCCTGAATATAAGGAACAGTATGCACTGCATTTATTCTATAATAATCAATGTTGCCGTGAAGAATGTGAAAGATTTCTCAAAGACAGTTTTGAAGTAGTCCGCGCGGAAAATATTCCCACACGAAAAATTCCCGAGATCACGGACGAACCGCTTATATGGAGATATTTCGTCTCCCCACTCGCTTCTGTTCTTGCCTCTATGCAATTAGACGAAAAAGAATACGTCATGCGCATTGTTACGAGAATTAATACGGAAATCAAAGGTGCCTACGTTTTCTCTTGCGGTAAAAACATGGGAGTATTCAAAGCTGTCGGTTTCCCTGAAGACGTTGGAAGATTTTACCGTCTTGAAGAATATGAGGCATATTCTTGGACTGCGCACGGTAGATATCCCACAAATACACCCGGTTGGTGGGGAGGTGCGCACCCTTTTGCATTGCTTGATTATTCAATTGTCCACAACGGAGAAATTTCCTCATATGACGCTAACCGCAGATTTATAGAAATGTTCGGTTATAAATGTACGTTGCAAACAGACACAGAAGTAATTACGTATATAGCAGATTATCTTATCCGTCGCCAAGGATTGACTCTTGAAGAAACTGCATCCGTAATTGCCGCGCCGTTCTGGGACACTATAAAAGGAAAATCTGAGAAAGAGAAGGAAAAGCTAACTTATTTAAGAACGGTATTTTCCAGCCTACTTGTAACAGGGCCTTTCTCCATTGTTTTGGGTTTCAACGGTGGACTTATGGCTCTTAATGACCGATTGAAACTCCGTTCTATGGTCGTTGGCGAATATGAAGACAAAGTATTTATTGCAAGCGAAGAAGCCGCAATAAGAAAAATGGAACCCAACGCAATGCATATTTATGCTCCGGCAGGGGGCGAACCCGTCATTGTAAAAGTAAAGGAAGGTAAATTCTAATGAGTGTTGCATATATAAATCCCGAATTTGAAGTTATAAGAAATCAAAACCGTTGTATCGGTTGCAGAGTTTGTGAGCGACAATGCTCCAATGAAGTGCATTCCTATGACGAAGAAAACAAAATAATGCTTGCAGACGAATCCAAATGCGTTAACTGTCAACGTTGCGTATCTCTCTGTCCCACAAAAGCGTTAAAAATTGTAAAAAACGATTGCCGTTTGAGAGAAAATGCAAACTGGTCGGACGCTACAATCAAAGAAATATATAAACAAGCAAACAGCGGCGGTGTTCTTCTCTCGTCGATGGGAAACCCAAATCCGTTTCCCGTTTATTGGGATAAGATTTTAATCAACGCATCGCAGGTCACGAATCCCTCTATCGATCCACTGCGTGAACCGATGGAAACAAAAGTGTTTCTCGGGAAAAAACCTTCTAAAATCGAACGAGACGCCGACGGCAACATAAAAAATAATCTTTCCCCTCAAATTGAGCTTTCAATGCCCGTCATGTTTTCTGCCATGAGCTATGGTTCTATCAGTTACAACGCGCACAAAAGCCTTGCCCTTGCGGCTCAAGAATTAGGAATATGCTACAATACGGGTGAAGGCGGTCTGCACGAAGACTTCTACGTTTACGGCGAAAACACCATTGTTCAGGTAGCATCAGGACGTTTTGGTGTACATGAAAAATACCTAAACGCAGGTGCTGCAATTGAAATTAAAATGGGACAAGGTGCAAAACCAGGTATAGGCGGGCATTTGCCCGGGACCAAAATTGTCGGAGACGTTTCAAGAACGCGTATGATTCCCGAAGGTAGCGACGCTATTTCCCCTGCTCCACATCACGATATTTACTCAATAGAAGATTTAAGACAACTCGTTTTCTCCTTAAAGGAAGCGACGAATTATAAAAAACCCGTTATCGTAAAAGTGGCTGCCGTACATAATATTGCCGCTATTGCAAGCGGTATTGCACGAAGCGGTGCGGATATCATCGCAATCGACGGATTCCGCGGCGGCACGGGTGCAGCCCCTACTCGTATCCGCGATAACGTAGGTATTCCTATCGAGCTTGCACTTGCCGCCTGTGATAAACGATTACGTGACGAAGGAATACGAAACAACGTTTCACTTGTTGTCGGGGGAAGTATCCGCTCTGCCTCTGACGTCGTAAAAGCAATTGCCCTCGGTGCAGACGCTTGCTACGTTGCCACCGCTGCCCTTCTTGCACTTGGCTGCCACCTTTGCAGAACTTGTCAAACAGGTAAATGTAATTGGGGTATCGCAACGCAAAATCCTGAGCTTGTAAAGCGTTTAAATCCTGAAATAGGTAGCAAGCGACTCATAAACCTTATGACCGCTTGGAAACACGAAATCAAAGAATTGATGGGCGGTATGGGTATTAACTCTATCGAAACTTTACGCGGCAACCGATTGATGCTTCGTGGCATCGGAATAACTGAAAAGGAGCTTGAGATACTCGGCATCTCACACGCAGGAGAATGAAAAGAATTTACGTTAATGAAGAATGGTGTTTAGGCTGTCACCTTTGTGAATATAACTGTGCTTTTGCCAATTCTGGCGAGAAAAATATGGTTAAGGCTTTAAAAAACAAAGAAATTAAGCCCAAAATCCACGTAGAAGAAGATAATAAAATTACGTATGCAGTATCTTGTAGGCACTGTGAAGATCCCATTTGTATTAAAAGCTGTATTTCCGGCGCATTGACGAAAACCAACGGAGTTGTTACAATCGACCAAAACAAATGTATCGGTTGTTTTACCTGTATCCTAGTTTGCCCTTACGGTGCAGTTTCCGCGTCAAATGACCATGCCGTTCAAAAATGCGAACTGTGCATTAATAATTCCTGTGGCACACCTGCTTGTGTAAAAGGTTGTCCTAATAAAGCCATTGTTTACGAGGAGAGAAATTGATATGAAAAATTACGTTATTATTGGCGGTGGCGTTGCTTCCGTTGGCTGTATCGAAGGAATCCGCAGTATTGATAAAACCGGTAAAATTATATTAATTTCAGGTGAAAATAAGCCTGTATATTGTCGTCCTCTTATTTCCTACTATCTCCAAGGTAAAACCGATTTTAAAAAAATGCAATACCGCCCCGACTCTTTTTACAAAGAAAATAATTGTGAGATCGTGTACGGCAAAGCAGATAAAATCGATCCCGATAACAAAATTGTAGCCGTAGGAAAAGAAAAAATCAAATATGACAAACTTTGCATTGCGACGGGTTCATCTCCTTTTGTTCCTCCTTTTAAAGGGCTTGAAACAGTAAAAAACAAATTCAGTTTTATGACGGAAGAAGATGCACTTGCTCTCGAAAACGCTATTTTGCCATCTTCCCGTGTTTTGATTGTCGGTGCAGGACTTATTGGATTAAAATGTGCGGAAGGGCTTTCAGGCAGAGTTTCTTCTATCATCGTTTGCGACCTTGCTACACGTGTCCTTTCAAGTATTCTCGACGATGAATGTGCATTATTTATGCAAAAAAAATTAGAAGAAAACGGTATTTCTTTTATGCTTGGTGACAGTGCAAACGCATTTGATGGGAACGTTGCAACAATGAGCAGTGGGAAAACAATAGAATTCGACGTGCTTGTTCTTGCTGTTGGAGTTCGCCCAAATATTGCGCTTGTAAAAGACGTCGGTTGCAATACCGATCGCGGTATTATCGTTGATACCGCAATGAAAACGTCTTTGGAAAACGTTTATGCTATCGGGGACTGTGCGCAAGGTTACGACGCCTCGATAAAAGCAAACCGCATCCTTGCTATCTGGCCGAATGCAGTTATGCAGGGTAATTGTGCGGGAATCAATATGGCAGGCGGGTCCACTATTTACGACTATGGCATTCCTATGAACGCTATCGGCTTCTTTGGACTTCATGCTCTCACCGCCGGGAGCTATACAGGTGAGATGTATGAAGAAAAAACAGATAAATCCATCAAAAGATTGTTTATAAAAGATGGTTGTCTCGTCGGATTTATGCTTATCGGCGAAATTGCAAGAGCTGGTATTTACACGTCTTTCATTCGCGAGAAAACACCTCTTGATTCCGTTAATACGCAATTATTAAAAATTTCACCCACTTTATCCGTTTTTGATGTTGAAAATCGTAGAAAAAAACTTGGAGGTATGGTATAATGTTATTATTAAGTGCAAAAGATCTTAATTTTGACGCACTAAACGATATTGTAAGACAAGGCGAAAACGACTGCGTTATTAACGATTGTCTCGGACAACGCTTTATTGCTGCCGGTTTAAGTTCCAAATTTATCACGATAAACGGAACACCGGGAAATGCGCTTGGTGCATATCTTAACGGTGCCGAAATCGTTGTAAACGGTAATGCGCAAGACGCTGTTGGCGACACAATGAACGAAGGCAAAATCGTAATACACGGGAACATTGGCGATGCCGCCGGCTACGCTATGCGTGGCGGAAAAATCTTCATCAAAGGAAATGCCGGATATCGTGCTGGAATTCATATGAAAGCATATAATGATAAGATTCCCGTTATTGTTATCGGCGGTTCGACGGGTAGTTTTTTAGGCGAATATCAAGCCGGTGGCGTAATTATTGCGTTAGGCTTAAATTCCGATAAAGATATTGTAGGCAACTTTCCCTGTACAGGTATGCACGGCGGAACAATGCTTCTCCGTTCGGATTGCAAAAATATCCGATTTCCTAAAAACGTTCATGCCGTTCCTGCGACAAAAGAACAACTTGCGGAATTCATCAATTACATCTCGGAATTTTGCAGCTTGTTCGGCTTCGATTTAGAAGACGTGTTAAACGCCCCTTTTACCATTATTACTCCCGACAGTAAAAATCCATATAAACAAATGTACGTTATGAATTAAAAATAGGTAGGTGCAATATGAAATATTCAAAACAAGAAGTATTACAGTTTGTGAAAGAAGAAGACGTTAAGTTTATACGTCTTGCTTTTTGCGACGTTTTCGGTAAGCAAAAAAACATTTCCATCATGGAAAAAGAATTACAGCGCGCTTTTGAATATGGAATTGCAATAGACGCATCAGCAATAAATGGTTTCGGTGACGAAACACATTCCGATTTGTTTCTTCACCCTGATCCTTCTACTCTCGTCATTTTGCCTTGGCGTCCCGAACACGGCAAAGTTGTACGTATGTATTGCGATATTACCTATCCCGACGGAAAGCCTTTTGAGGGTGATACACGCTCTATTCTAAAAAACGCTATTCGTGAAGCTGAAAACGCAGGTCTTTCTTTTAAGTTTGGACCTGAAATGGAATTTTATCTTTTCAAATTAAATGAAGACGGATATCCGTCAACCGTAACCTATGACAATGCTGGATATATGGACATCGCTCCTGAAGATAAGGGCGAAAATATTCGACGTGAAATTTGCTTAACTTTGGAGCAAATGAATATTTATCCTGAAAGTTCACACCATGAAGAAGGTCCGGGACAAAACGAAATTGACTTTAAATACGATTCTCCGTTAGAGGCGGCTGATAACGCCATGACGTTTTGTTCTGTGGTAAAAGCAGTTGTGAATAGAAACGGAGTTTCTGCCAATTTTTCTCCAAAACCTTTAAAAGACGAGCCGGGTAATGGATTTCATATTAACTTTTCCGTAAAAGACAGCAACGGTTCCGACGTGCTTCCACAGTCCATCTCCGGAATACTTAAACACATCGCAGACATGACTTTATTTTTAAATCCGACCGAACAATCTTACGAAAGATTAGGCAACAATAAAGCGCCCGCTTATATTTCTTGGTCTGAACAAAACCGCTCTCAACTAATTCGCATTCCAGCGGCCGTAGGTGAATTCAAACGTGCAGAGCTTCGCTCTCCCGATCCCGCTGCGAATCCGTATCTTGCTTTTGCTTTGATGATTTATGCGGCTATTGACGGCATCAAGAAAAAATCAGTATTACCAAAGCCCGCCAATATCAACCTTTATACAGCACCTGAAACAATGCTCCAAAAATTTAAGACGTTACCAACTTCTTTGAAGCAAGCGTCTGAAATAGCAAAAAACAGTAAATTTATTAAAAAATATCTTTCTCCCCTAATTATTTCGGCCTATTGCAATGCAGAAAAATAAATCTAATTTGGGAGGAATCAAACGATGCCATTTGAAGAACATGTATATAGCGTTCTCATCGTTTCGGCTTCAAATTCGTTTAACGATAATATCGTAAAACTGTTACCAGGAGCTACTTATACGCCGATTACTTTTGCTAAAAGCGTAAATGAAGCACAACGCAACGTTACCGAACGCGTTTATGATATCATAATTATTAACGCTCCATTGCCTGACGATTATGGAGTTAAACTTGCAATAGACGTTTCAAGCAACAAAACCTCTGTCGTTCTTTTATTCGTACGCAACGATATGTATACGAGTATCTACGAAAAGGTTCGTGATTACGGCGTTTTCGCTCTTCACAAGCCTGTCCCCTCTCAAACGATATCGCAAGCTTTGGATTGGCTTAAAGCAACGAGAGAGCGACTGAGAAATATGGAAACAAAAACTCTTTCGCTCCAAGAAAAAATGGAAGAAATTAAACTTATAAACCGCGCAAAATGGGCACTTATAAATTCGCTTGGAATGACCGAAGCCGACGCACATCGATATATTGAAAAACAAGCTATGGACAGATGTGTTACACGTAGAGAAATTGCCGAAAACATTATACAAACTTACAAATAGAAATCCCGACTGTTATTGTTAAACAATCGGGATTTTTTCTATGAATCTTCAGTATTTATTAATCTAAATTCAATTTTTCTAACGCCTTCGTAGCCTTTAACACTCTGATAATAATTACGGATAATGCCACGCCGACACCGCCTTGCAAAAGGTTCCAAGGCGCGTTTACAATCGCAACGCCTGCCGTTGTAAAGAACATGATTTCATAGAAGAAATACCCCGTCGCCATAACCAGCGCTCCTACGATACCACCAACGATTTCCCCAAGCATTTCCTTACCGGTTGCCTTTGATAAAAGCTTGTAAATCAGCCAAGCAACAAATGCCATCGCCGACTTGATGATAAGCGTTCCCGGCGCGTATGTAATGTATCCAAACAAATCCGCCAGCCCTGAACCAACTCCAGCTGCGATCGTTCCGTAAACAGGCCCCAAAACAAAGACGGACAATAAAACGAACACGTCGCCTAAGTTCACGTAGCCTAACGGAAGCGGAATTCTAATAAACATCGTCGCTACCATCGTCAACGCCATCATTAGCGCCGTCATTACAAGTTTTTTCGTCGTTACGTTTTTCATAATTGCTTTCCTCTCATTCCTTAACTATTATTTTTCCACATAGGGATTTTTCTCATTGACTTTTTATTAGAATTATTATACAATAAATTTGGATATATGAAAATAGTCAAATAAGGAGTATTTTATAATACCAGATGAATTACATAATAGATGTAAACAGCAGCATTCCTGCTTACATACAGTTATATCAAGTTTTTAGAGACGATATCGTACAAGGTGTTTACCCGTATAAGACGAAACTGCCCTCTAAACGAGTGACCTGTTCTGAAACGAATTTAAGTATTATAACGGTAGAACACGCTTACGACTTACTCATCCAAGAAGGTTATATCGAATCTAAGGAACGGAGTGGTTATTTCGTAATCTTCAAGCCAAACATCGGATTTGCCTCTTATTCTTCAACCGAGCATTTACATAAAAGCAATTTAGCTACAACCAACGGTTTAGGCGATTTATCTTTCCCCTTTTCCACTCTTGCAAAATCCATGCGCAAGGTTCTCAATGATTTAGATGAAAACATATTAGAGCGGTCGGATAATTGGGGTTGCTACGAACTGCGCAAGAACATCAGTTTATATCTTGCTCGAAGCCGTGGCATTCACGCTACTCCTGAACAAATCGTTATCGGTGCTGGTTCAGAATATCTTTATGGACTTATCACCACGTTATTCGGTCGCGACAAGAAAATCGCTATTGAAACTCCCTCCTACAAACAGATAGAACACGTTTATTCCAGTTTGGAAATAGATTTTGAGAAATTAACACTTGGCAACGATGGGATTATAAGCTCGCTGTTATGGAATTGCGACGCTGATATTTTGCACGTATCTCCGTATCGTAGCTTTCCAAGCGGTGTTTCTGCATCTGCATCAAAAAAGCACGAATATCTTACTTGGGCCGAAACGTATAATCATTATATCATTGAAGATGATTTCGAATCAGAGTTCTCAGTATCGAAAAAGCCAGAAGATACGCTTTTTTCTATGACTAAATTTAATAATGTCATTTACCTTAACACATTCTCCAAAACCATTTCACCAGCTCTTCGTGTGGGATATATGGTTCTTCCCGAGCAACTCGTGCCCGTCTTCCAAGAACGACTTGGGTTCCACTCCTGCACTGTTCCAACGTATATTCAATATCTTGTTGCGGAGCTCATTGCCAACGGTACTTTTGAAAGACACATCAATAAAGTTCGAAGACAAAAACGCCTAACTATTAAATAAATATATAAAAAGAGAGTTATGAAACCAACAGTTCACAACTCTCTTTTTTGTTATGTATAGATGAATTACTCAGAATGGTATCTAAATGTAATTTGAAACTTTGCAATAAGATTATTTATCTTTCTTTTCCCTCATCATTTTTATATTCTTTTATTGCTTCTATAATTGTTTCGTAACAGTCCCTAACGCCTTCAATGTTTCTAATAACAAATTTTTGAGTTTTATTTTCTATGATTAGACTTCCTACGCCCAAAAATATAGCTTCGGCTTTATGAAATACGTTTAATTTGTAATCAACATAGTCAATATCATCAAACAATATAACTTTCCATTTAAACCTATTCCATATCTTTACGCTTTTATTTGACAAGAAAACAACAACGTTCGGTCTTTTCTTCTCGAAAATAAATGAAGCAAAGAAGATAATACTAAGCAACAAACAAAACACTGCAAATATAATAAAATTAGCTGGTTTTTCAACTAAAGCAACAATCATTAACAATAATGAAATTATGCTACCTATCAATAAAACCCAGGTTGAAAAAGAATTTTTATATCCTATACGTTTGAACTCTTCCATTTGTATTTCTCCTATAAATTACAATATCCGTACGATTAACTTTCTCTAATAAGGTCAACTGGTTTCTTTTTGTTGATTTTTCGTAAACATAAATAAGCTATATTCATTTGTTTTTAATTATAATAATTTTAATGAAATAGGACTACCATATTTAAGTAATATATATGTAAATTTTTAGTAAAATTGAAATCTGAAATATACTCTTAATATCTATTTCTTTTTAAGAAGGGTTGGAGTAGGACGCTAATTCCTAATTATAATGGATGTTTCTATTTTTCTCTGTATATTGTTATGGAAATCGCCCAACCATTTTTATGTATATACACCCAAGCAAAATACAATAAAATCCATATTTTACATATCAACGCAAATAAGTTAAAAAGAGTTATGCCGCAAAAGACATAATTCTTTTTATAATAACAGAAAAAACTTATATTATCTACTCCACTATATATCTCCTAAAAAAAAGGACTTAAAAAATGCACAAGTAGCAGTGCAGAGATTGCAATTATCGCCCCGCCTAATACTTGTAACAGCGTATGCCTTTTCGTGTATATACTCGCGATAAAAACCGGTACAGCAAATAATGCACAGATTATAGCAGGAATATAGAGCTTGAAATATACCATTGTAATTAACGGCCCAGTAACCCCACAAGCATGTCCACTCGCTTTGAGTTTGAACACTATATCGCACAACAGTATAGAAAAGCCACAAAATAGATAATTCAAATATATGAACTTGATAATTTCAGGCGCCTTAAACAAGAAGGCAATAATTACAGCAATCGAATACCCCGCAAACGAAAAGATAATCGCCAAACTTCTCTGCCCTTCTCTTCCTTTATCTTTGTATGCAGGGATATATTTTTGGAACGGATATGCCAAAACTGGAAACACAGCTATAAAAATAACCCCTTCTATTGCATGTAAAAGGATGCATTGCGAAAATTAAACACTCATCATAAAAGGCGATGGATTTCTCCACCGCCTTTATCTATATACACCGCTTAGGCATAACGAAAAAATATTTTCGCTAAATCGTAAGCGGACGTTTGTCTTTTGAAATGCCCCATCCCAATCGTCTGCAAGAAGGAATTAACACATTTTATACTTTGCGGATTCGTCTTAGCAATGTGCAGAACGTTTTGATAATCTACCTTTGCGGAATCTGCAATGTTTTTCAAGTGTCTGTTCGTTTCTTCATCGTTGACAGATACAACAACAACGCGAACACCCTTCGACACTTCTTTTATGTGTTTAATTAAAGCGATATATTTTTGCTCGAATCCCGAAATATCTTTCCAATATTCTCCATTGTTGCCTATATGAAGCATTACTGTATCCGGCGACAAAGAAGCTACGCACAAATCATATAATTCAACGGCGTTATCCAAGGTCAAATCGCTAAAACTTCTATTGTATGCCGAGTATTCTAAGTTAAACGATTCTCTTATTTCCCCGACGGGAATTTCTCTGTCCTCGTGTTCCCCGAAAATTACAACACCGCCAATTTTCGCAACTTGGTTTAAACTTTGATATTCTTTAATTTCTCTTTCCATAGTTCTTCTCCTTTAAATAACGTGATTTTTCTTGTCTAATTTATAATTTCTTATATATACCGCTACGTTCAGCATCACAATCACAAGATTGATTATGTATACAACCAAAACATAGTTCACTTGCCCTGTTACAATTTTTGCTACGATCCCGGCAATATACCCGGTGATAATCAAAAATATGAACGGCAAGCTCGTTCCCTTCGTGGTTTGCGTCTTATACGCTTTCACCACGTTAATCGGCCACGAAAGCCCAAAACACACCAACATAACTGTTTCAAAAATAGCGCCCATAAATTAAGCCTCCTTGTTTTCTGCGCTTTCATTATACAGCTTTATTTTTGAAATGAACCCACAGAAAAATTTTATAAATGAATTTTTTATTTTTTCATTTATTTTACTTACGAAAGTATTTATGAAAGGAAAATAAATTGAATTTTTACTTATAAAATGCTATAATATTGTCAGTCGAACAAAGGAGTAAATTGCAATGATGCAAAAATCGTCTAATTCATTAAGCCGAATACAAAGAAAAATTTCTGCAACGCAGATTATATTAGTTGTATCTCTGACAATTATTCTTGCAATTATCGGCATTGTAACAAACATTAAGTTTGAAAAAGATAAAACCGATAGAAACCTTCAAAACATTTCTGAAACCATTGCGACTTCCCCTTCTTTTATGGAAAACGATATCCAAAACGGGACAGCCCAAGATCAGGTAAATTTGATGCGTTATCTCGATTCCTTAAAAAAGTCCTTATATGACGTTGACGTTATTTCCATAGTAAATAAAAACAATCAACGTTTTTATCACACGAACCACTCTTTAATCGGCACACAATACGACGGTGAACAACCTGACTTTTCCCCTGTAGAAAAAACGTTTTATATTGTCAACACAAATGGTCCTTCTGGGGCGCAACGAAGAGCATACAGTGCTCTCTATTCCGAAACCGGAGAATATCTCGGTTTTATTATGGTTATCATCCTAACGGAACATGTTAATGAAAACATCACGCAAATTATTACAACTTACGCAATCCTTGCCGTTGTCGCTATTGTTATAGAATTATTTATCACCTCTCGTATATCTAAAAGCATAAAAAATAGCTTGTTAGGTTATGAGCCCGATACCATCTCAGCAATGTATCTCGTTCGCGATAACATACTTGAATCGTTAAAAGAAGGCGTTATCGCCGTGGATAAAAACGGCACAATTCTCTTCACCAACAATTCCGCTGTGAAAATGTTAGATAAAAGCAGTACTGCTACGGAATTCATCGGGAAAAACATAGAACAAATTAAAAATGGTAACGTCATTAAAACCGTCTTAAACGGCACGGAAAAGGAATTCGGTATTCAAGGTCAAAGAATGGACGGAACTGACGTTATAATAGACAGAATCCCCATTAAACACGAAGAAGACCCCATTGATACAATCTGCATTTTACACGACCGTGCGGAATATACCAAGCTTATGGAAGACTTAGCCGGTACTCGTTATCTCGTCGATTCCATGCGTGCAAATAACCACGATTTCACTAATAAGCTACACGTAATACTTGGACTCATCCAAATGGAGATGTACGACCAAGCAACTTCTTATATTGAAAACATTACGATGGTTCAACGTGCGTCTATCAGCAAAATCATGAATTGCATCAGCGAACCCGCTTTGGCTGCACTGCTCATCGGTAAGACCGCTCGAGCTGCGGAGTTAAACGTCAAATTCACGTTACGCGATGGTTCTCACTTCTCAAATACCGATATGCATATCCCTACCGAAGTCTTAATAACGGTTATTGGGAACTTAATTGAAAATGCCTTTGAATCTATGAACGCAAAAGAACCTAACCCGTCTAATCCTAACGAACTCATTATAGGGCTTTTCTCTAAAGAGGATTCTATCTTAATAACAGTTGACGATACTGGCTTAGGTATATCGGAAGAAAATAAACAACGTATATTTGAAAACGGATTCTCTACGAAAGGCGAAAACCGTGGTACTGGTCTCTATCAAGTAAAAACAATGGTTGAAAATTTTGGTGGACTGATTACCGTTGATTCACAAGAAAACGTCGGCACGTCCTTCTTCGTGTATTTTTCAAAGGAAAAAAAGGATAATTGATTTATGTATAAAGTTTTAATTGTTGAAGATGACCCTATGGTTGCGATGATTAACGAACAATACGTTCGTAGACATAAGGATTTCTCCGTTGCAGGAAAATGCAAAGACGGAGAAGCCGCATTAAAGTTTATCAGCGAAAACGACGTTGATTTAATTATATTAGACGTATTCATGCCCCACATGAACGGCTTTGAGACGTTACGAGAACTTCGCAAAGATAAACAAGCCATAGACGTCATTATGGTCACTGCTGCAAACGATAGAGACTCCCTCGAAGAAGCTTTGCACCTTGGGGTTGTGGATTATTTAGTGAAACCCTTTTCCTTTGACCGTTTTAAGCTCGCGTTAGATAAATTCATTTCTCAAAAACGTGTCTTAAGCGACTTTGATACTCTCAATCAATCCAACATTGACTTCATTATTGACAAGAAGAGAAAGCAGCCCCAGGAACTTTTCCCAAAAGGCATTCAAGACAAGACGCTGCAAGCCATTCTCTCTTGCTTAAGAAAAAATCAACCTGAACCTATTACAAGCGATATTATTTCGGAGCAAACCGGTTTAACGGCTGTCACCGTTAGACGATATATGAGTTATTTAGAAGAAAATAGTCTTGTCGTTGGAGAATTAAACTACGAAACGGGCGGTCGGCCTTGTATGTACTATTATCTTAAAGAAGACGAATAAAAGAAAACTCCTTGTGCGTTCAACACAGGGAGTTTTTGATTTATTCAATTGTCCATTTTTACTCAATTCTCAAATTTAATGCCTTAATTCGCAAAACGATGGGAACAATCACAAACAGTAACGCGTAATTTACCAAGCTGTTCCAAATCTGACCTTGAATAAACAAACGGGACGCCAAGTACGTAAAATATGGTACGCCTTTTGCATAAAGCAACCAGAATGCGGTTGTATTTATCCCAACGGTAGAAATCAAGAAAGTAAGTACGCACACGATTGCTATTTTAACGTAGATACCCCACTTATATTTGATTTTAATACCGTTCACTACAAAACCCGTTACGAGAGCCACCATACCCATTGCAATGCCTATCCAAGGCATATAGGCAAATCCGGCAGAGTGATACAAATACCCCACTAAATCGCCTAAAAAACAGGCTGCAAAGCCAAATAACGGACCGATTATGAGCCCACAAAGCGCTGATACAACAATTGTTAAAGAAAACTGTGTATCGGCAAATTTGAACTCGAAAAACATGTTCGCTACTACCACGATAGCCGTCATAACTGCTATATACGCTATTTTGTGGCTTGCATTCTTTTCCGCAAGCGTTGCAGAAAAAAGTAATCGTTTGCTCGGGCTTACGCCCTTTTTTTGTTGCATTGATTCTTGCATAAAAAAACCTCCTTGCAAAAAAGAGGTCCGCAGATGTGTGGAATAAATATTTACGCGCGCCATATCCATTCCATATTCGAAGCGGACGCGCCCAGATACCGCAGAAACTCGTTAAAAATTCCGGTTTCTTTCATCCATCGACAACGTCCCGTTCGATGGCACTTTACGCATCAAGGCTACTCAACTTTTGTTGCAAGTATTATACTGCTTTTTTTGAAAAAAAGCAAGCGTTTGAATTCGCTATTATAAAATTGTTTTGTGAAAATTATCACGGCGACGAAATAGATCGTCGCCGTTTATAAGACATTAATTCTTCACTGCTTTTTTGGCGAGGTGCTCTTCTCTGGCACTTTTTCTTCCGTCAGCATTAATATCCCCCGCCTTAGTAAGCGCCACCTTTGTAAGAAATGGTCCAACAATTTCATAAACCAAAACAGCAAATAAAGTAATATTTCTCACTATAGCTCCATCCGGACCAAGTTCCATCGCCTTTATCGCCATACCCAATGCTACACCTGCTTGCGGCAGTAATGTTATACCAAGATATTTTGTTATATTAGAATCGCACTTCATTAGTCTTGCACTAATTCCTGCACCAAAATATTTCCCGATCGAACGAGATAAAATATAAACAAAACCAATAATAACAACAAGAATATCAGAAAAGACGGAAAGTTCTAACCCGGCGCCACTAATCACGAAAAATAAAATAAGTATTGGTGTTGTCCATCTATCCGCTCTTTCCATTAGTTCCTCTGAAACGTCACAGGCGTTGCAAAATACGGTTCCCAACATCATACATGCAAGAAGCGACGAAAAAGAAATGTGTATTGCACCTATCTGAAATTCAAGACAAGACAAACCAACCGTCATCATTACAAATGTTACTGATACCGCCATTCGCTTGGAACGAGAATGAAAATACTTTTCACATATTGTAAATAAAAATCCCATCACAAAGCCTAAAGCTAAAGATAGAATCACCTCAAGCAACGGCTCAAGCACCATTGATAAAACATTTATATATCCAAGGCTAATTGTTTTTGCCACGCCAAAAGATATTGCAAAAACCACAAGCCCTACTGCATCATCTAATGCAACGACTGGTAAAAGCACATCTGTAACAGGCCCCTTTGCTTTATATTGCTTTACAACCATCAAGGTCGCTGCTGGCGCCGTTGCTGTTGCAACAGATGCCAAAACAATGGCCGCCGATAAAGATAATTTGTTCGGTATAATAAAATGAAGAGTTATTAGAATCGCGTCCACTACCAGCGTAGTAAACAATGCTTGAAACACTCCTATAACCGTAGCCTGTTTCCCAATCTTTTTTAATTGAGCCAGACGAAATTCGTTTCCCATTGCAAACGCTATAAAACCAAGTGCTAAATCTGAAATTAATTCAAATTCCTTAACCTGCGTTCTCGTTATACCTAACCCGGGTACGCCAAAGCTTCCAAGAACAAATGGACCTACTAATACCCCAGAAATTAAATAAGCCGTTACCGCAGGTAATTTGACCTTTTTTGCCAGCCTTGATAAAAGCAGTCCTGCAAGCAAAGCAATGGATAAACTAAGAAAAATACTTGCCGTTTGAGTCATAAAACACACCTTCTTTCAAATGAATTTGATTTCAGGAGTTAATCAATTAGATACAAGGGTATTTTTTCTCTTTTAGAATCTAATTCGGTTGAGCTCTATCCGTCATTTATATTATATTGTTTTATCAAAATTTTATATACTCGCTTATTGTTTTAGTATACCTACCAAAAATCAAACGTTATTTAACGTTTACCGTAAGCTCTCCGTTTATAACGTCAAGCAAAAGTACGTCGTTAGGTTTTAAACTTCCAGCCACTATCTTTTTAGCAATAAGCGTTTCAACGTTAGATTGAATAAATCTCTTAAGCGGACGAGCGCCAAATACCGGATCGTATCCAGCAGAAACTATCTGTTCAATCGCTTCTTCGCTTATTTCAAGATGGAGTTCTTTTTCTTCCAAACGAGATTTTAATCCTTTTAACAACAACCCGACTATTTGTTTGGTTTCGGTTTGTGTGAGTGGTTTATAGAATACGATTTCATCAAGACGATTCAAGAATTCAGGACGGAATTGCGTTTTCAATAGTTTGTTTACTTCACTTTTAGCCTCATCCGTAATCTCTCCGGTTTGTTCATTTATACCCTCCAAAATATACGGCGAGCCAAGATTTGATGTTAATATTATTATTGTATTTTTAAAATCCACCGTTCTTCCTTGAGAATCTGTAAC
The DNA here is from genome assembly GCA_045589615.1 of Christensenellaceae bacterium. Taxonomy (GTDB): domain Bacteria; phylum Bacillota; class Clostridia; order Christensenellales; family Borkfalkiaceae; genus UBA1259. Next base: position 39,463 of record JAZNPL010000012.1, read on the forward strand.
ACGTCCATCATCTAAAACTTGAAGAAGAATATTGAAAACGTCAGGATGCGCTTTTTCAATCTCATCAAAAAGAACAACTGAATATGGTTTCCGTCTAACGGCTTCCGTTAGCTGTCCACCTTCCTCATATCCTACATATCCCGGTGGCGCACCAATCAAACGTGAAACGCTAAATTTTTCCATATATTCAGTCATATCAATTCTAACAATATTTTTTTCATCGTCAAATAGAGTTTTAGCTAGCGTTTTAGCAAGTTCAGTTTTACCAACACCTGTCGGTCCTAGGAACATAAACGAACCAATAGGGCGATTTGGGTCTTGTATTCCTGCTCTTGAACGTATAATTGCTTCACTTACCTTTTTAACTGCCTCATCTTGACCAATCACTCTTTCGTGTAAAATATCTTCTAAATTAAGTAACTTACTCTGTTCGCTTTCTACCAATTTAGATACAGGTATCCCCGTCCATTTAGATACGATTTTTGAAATCTCTTCTTCTGTAACTTTATCGTGAAGCATTGTCGTAGATTTTACACTAGCAGATTCCTTTTCTGCCTCTTCTAACTGTTTCTTTAATTCAGGAAGCTTACCATACTTTAGTTCGGCAAGCAAGTTCAAGTTGTACGCTCTTTCTGCGTGTTCTATATCACTATTTACCTTTTGAATTTCTTCACGAAGTGTTTGAACTTTTGAAATAGAAGCCTTTTCATTATTCAACTTTTCTTTCATTTCGTCATAGGTTTTACGCAGTAAAGAAAGCTCGTCTTGTAATGCTTTTAAGCGATTTTGAGATAATGCGTCGGTTTCCTTTTTAAGCGCTGCTTCTTCAATTTCAAGTTGCATAATTTTACGAGCAACGCCATCCATTTCTGCCGGCATACTATCTATTTCCGTTTTAATCATTGCACAAGCTTCATCAATAAGGTCAATGGCTTTATCAGGCAAGAATCTATCGCTTATATAACGATTTGAAAGAGTGGCTGCTGCAATGATAGCATTATCTTGAATTTTTACACCGTGATATACCTCGTAACGTTCTTTAAGTCCACGAAGAATAGAAATGGTATCTTCAACAGTTGGCTCATTAACCATTACCGGTTGAAAACGACGTTCTAATGCAGGGTCTTTTTCAATATACTTTCGATATTCATCCAACGTTGTTGCGCCTATACAATGCAATTCTCCTCTTGCAAGCATAGGTTTCAATAGATTGCCCGCATCCATTGCTCCATCGGTTTTGCCTGCGCCGACTATTGTGTGTAATTCGTCAATGAAAAGAATAATATTCCCTTCTGATTTTTTTACTTCAGATAAAACAGCTTTTAATCTTTCTTCAAACTCTCCTCTATATTTAGCTCCTGCAATCAAAGCTCCTATATCAAGGGAGAATAATTTACGATTTTTTAAACTGTCAGGAACATCGCCTTTCATAATACGTATTGCCAAACCTTCAGCAATCGCCGTTTTACCAACACCCGCTTCACCAATTAATACGGGATTATTTTTTGTTTTACGAGAAAGGATTCTTACTACATTTCTTATCTCATCATCTCTACCAATAACAGGGTCTATTTTACGTTGTCTTGCCCTTTCAACGAGATCCACACCGTATTTATTCAAAACATCATAAGTTGATTCAGGGTTATCGCTTGTAACTCTTGTATTGCCTCTTATTTGCATAAGTGCAGATAAAAAATTCTCCTTTGTTATTCCATTATCTTTTAGAATGGTAAAAACTTCTTTTGAAGGTTTTTCGATAATACCATAAAGCAAATGTTCAACCGATACAAACTCATCTTTCATCTCTTTTGCCTTTTTTTCAGCAAAATTTAATACTTCTGATAAGTCTTGTGAAACGTATTCTCCACCCTTCCCTTGTACTTTTACAAGTTTTTCAATGGAAGATTCAACGTCTTCTATAATTTTCTTGGAGGAAATACCCATTTTCTCAATTACTCTTGCGCATACGCCTTCTTCGTCCGTTAAAAGGGCTTGCAAAAGGTGAAGCGAAGTAATTTGTTGATTTCCATTTTCCTTTGCTACTTCCGTTGCAGAACTTAACGCTTCAATTGATTTTTGTGTAAATTTTTCAGCATTCATAAACTATACCTCCTTAGTTTATATAATAATTTTTCCATTAAATAATTCTCTAAACCTCTTTTCGGTTAATGTAATAGCCAATCTTTCATCATCTTGATTTGATAAGAAAGTATTTAATAATTCATTAAAATCTTTTACGTATTCAGTTATTAGTTCAGCTAATTGTTGTGTTGTTACTTCTTCATTAGGATAATTTAGAACCCTTGTGTATTTAATTCCATCATAGTCATATTTTGCATCGGGATTATAATATCTTTTTTCAAGCAATGCAAATAATCGATAAAAATCATTTACCAAATTAATTAACGTAGTATTTTGTGTACGCAATGTAACTTTCAATTGACCTAAATCCTCTGAATGAGGAAATATTTCTACATTATACTTTATCGCAGGATTGTATCGATAAGATAATGCAGACATTATGGAAGCCATATATTGTGAAGGTTGGTCTAAAAATCTCATAATGCTACCTTCGCCAACTAATCTTTCAATTTCATCAAATAAATTATTAGCTCTAATTGCAGGCGTTTCATAAGAAACTGCGTCCGCTAATATTTTTTCTATCATATTTGACCTACTTAGTCCATTTGCACTCGCAACCCTATCAACAAGCTCTATTACATCATCATTCAATACTAAACTATAAACTGATTTAGCCATAACCATCTCCTTTTTTATATATTATATACCCATTTTTTAATTTTGCAAGCGTTTTTATATAATTTTATTTACAAATTATTAAATTTTTTTGCAAATTTTATTTTTAGTACAAAAAAACTCCTTGTGATAATCACAGGGAGTTCTTATAAATTATAGCTGTTAAACGCATTATTTTGTTAAATTCTTATTGGTTTTTCTAAATTAGGGTTTTCTTTCCAAAAACTATAATGATTCTCTATTATCGCCTTATATCTATTTACCCTTTCCTCACAGTTTCTATTAAAAATATCCGCAAGCACATCAATAAGTTTACCATATTCTTCATCAGAAGTTCCTCTTCGTTTAACATCTCTTCTAAAATATTTTATAAGAGTATTTCGATAATATTCATACATTTCTTTATAAATATTATCTTCAAGCAAATCTTTATTCAGCCTAAGATAACGGTGCAACCAAGTAAATAATTCTTTTCTGCCACGTTTAAACCAATAACGTTCAAAACGCCGAATTTTTCTTTTTTCTTTTCTATCCATCTATTCCTCTTGATATATATTTATTATTTTTTTATTTTTCCGTTTTGCATAATCGTAAGCAATTTTTGTTCCGCTCTTTGGTTGATATGTTCCTATCGACCTTTTAGATTCTTTTCTTCTTTGTGGTTGATATTTTTCATTATAGTAAAACACACAAAAATCACTATCATCAATCATTGCATAATTTCGTTCTACATAACTTGCCTTGCCTGATGAATATTTCGTTTTATGCTCTACTTCTTCTTCAACACCGAGTAAAGTTACAGGGCGTTTTTCAAAATGAGAATAGATTTCCTCCCAATACTCACGCTCACTTTCCAACGTGCAAGTTTCACTTCTACAAGTGTAAGCACGTCGTTGTATATTGTTATACTTTTCTTTTAGGTCAGTCACGATAGAATGACATAACGTATCAAAATCACTTCTACTGCCAAAGTTAAAAATCCTAACGTTTTCTTTTAATATAAGCATTTCAATTACATCTCTAACACTTTTCTCAATACTAATGTCGTTAGGAATTTTTCTATGCCCAATGAAACAACATTTTTTTATTTCCATTTTTTATACCAATCCATTTGAAATAAAAAAAGCCGTAGAAAACTATCTTGCGTTTTCATTCGGCTTTTAATTGTTTATTAAGTTTTAAGCACAATTAAGAATGCCGCCTTCTTGCGAAAGCGGCACCGCAGATTATACCCTTTCACAAGCTACCACACTTCTTTTTTCGCTTACTTCTGCCATAAAGGAATTGCAAACGGATTGGATATAATACTACCGAAATTATACCCTTTATAACAGAAATATATTAAATTAGCGAAACGGGATTACCCCTATTTTATAATAAAAAAGAAATGTGGTATGTATTTATTATACTACTTATGAATAAAAAAGTCAATGCAAAACGCATCGCCTCCGAAAAGTTGTTCCTACGGAAAGCAAAAAAATAAAGAGATTGCTCTTGCGAACAATCTCTTTTTGGCCTTTCCGGCGGGAATTGAACCCACAGTCTATCGCTTAGGAGGCGATTGCGTTATCCGATTACGCTACGGAAAGATTTTAACGTTTTGAAAGTTATTTTACGATACAAAAATTAAAAAAATTATACCAATTTTTATACCGATTTGTTTTTTTATGTTGACAAAACACAATATATGGTGTATATTTACTCTTTTATGTACTATATTTAGTGATATGTAGTGGATAAGCGATTTCCTTAGGAGGCGAACCCTCTATCCTACTGAGGTACACGAACATATTATTAAATTTTTTATCATTTTGACTCTATCTAATACTTATTTTTATTCCGCTTATTATTCCAAAAAATAGGCTATTTTTTTCTATTCCGTTTCAAAATGCCTTTTACACACTTTTGGAATAGTTTAAGTATTTGATTGTGTCAATTTTGCCCTTTTTTAGGGGTATTATTCCGCATCAATTCTACATCGTGTTAATACATATCCAAAACTCGTCAAAATGCCATGTTTTAGGTATTACTTTTAGCCAAATCTCGTGTTTACACGAGTTAATCCCAAAGTTAGGAGGAGATTGTTAGAATCATTTAACGAAGGAAGCAAAATATTCTTATTTAGTTTATTTTATCCTTTTCTTTATTTGTTGTCAATTAAAAAGTATATATTCTCTCTTTTTGGGTTATTATCTTTTATGGTAACCCTTTTTTGATTTTTTTCATAAACTGATATCGGGTTCTACTTTTTAACGGAGTTAATTATGATAAAGCGTGGAGAATTGTACTATGCCGACTTAAGCCCTGTTGTCGGAAGCGAACAAGGCGGCATTAGACCTATCTTAATCGTTCAAAACGATACGGGAAATAGATTTAGTCCAACTATTATCGCTGCGGCGATTACAAGCCAAATTAACAAGGCAAAACTTCCTACACATATCGAAATTAGTGCGGGGGATTTTGGGCTAACAAAAGATTCCGTTATACTTTTGGAACAAATTCGCACACTTGATAAGCGTCGCTTAAAAGAACGCATAGGCGAATTACCAGAAACGACTATGAAAAACGTAAACCTGGCATTAATGATAAGTCTAGGATTTAACGAGTTTGCAAGCAACAGTTAAAAAGCACTTGACTTTTAGCAAGTGCTTTAATTTTACAATCTCTTAATAAGTTTTAAACATTTTTCCCTTAAGATAGGCAAACTGTCATAAAAATAATCAGCGACCTCTGCAAAAGCCATAAAAGGATAATTAAAATCTTCCATTAACTTCTTCAATTTTAGTTTTACATCTTCTTCAGAAACAACATCAGGGAAAGGCTTATGAGCTTCAGGATAAAATATCCAACGTCTAAAGAATTGAATATGCCTTTCTATTTGTTCAAGTTGGTTGATAATATTGCATAAATCGCTTTTGATATCAAAACTTTCTGGAATATTTTCATAGCCCAAATATTTTAATAAAATTTTGGCAATAACTTCGTGTCCACCCCTTGAATAATGAATACCGTCTTCAGTGAACATATTATTGGTCTTTAACATTTGTTCATACGTGCCAGAAAAAGCGTCTATAACTGTCGCTGAATTTTCTTCGGCTATCTTATATAGTTCAGGTATGGCGATTTCTCTCCACATTTTATTAATCTTTCTAAACGAAGCCTTACAATAGAAGTCTGACTTCATATATTTTGCCTTGTCAACGTTATCTTTTACCGTTTCTATATTGTCCTTTTCAATGATGTTTTCGTTTTCAGAGAACGGTGTCATAATGTAAACTTCTAAGCCTCTATCCTTAAGAAGTTTAACGAGTTTTCGCATATTCAAAAAATAATTATCTAAACTAGTTTTTCTTTTATTAAGAACTTCTTCAGTTTCAGGCACGTTTGCGTTATAGTTATATAGCCCAACGTCGTTACCGCCAAAATGCACGATTACTATGTCGGGATTTAAGGTGTCGATTTCATCTTCAATCATATTACAAGCAAGCTTTGCGTAATTTCCACCGATTGAACGGTTTACTAAGTAACACTTTTCACTTTGAGTTGAAATAAAGCGACGCATATAGTCCATATAATATCCGTGTTCGTCTATACTTGCACCGAATATTGCTATAACCTTATCCTTAAATTCCTTTTTCATCATTAGTTTCTCCTATATGTTTTTTATAATTTCTATTTTATCTCTTCTTTTTTTATCTCTAATAAGGTTATTAGAATACCCTAACGCTACCACTATATTACATTTTTCTTTGTCCGGAAGATTTAACGCACTGCTTATTTTATCGTGATCCATCCAACCGATTATACAACTTTTAACGCCAAGCGTTTCAGCGGTAAGCGTTATGTATGCAATTAGTTCACCAATGTCGTATTTGATAAAGAAACTAGGTCCGAATTTGCTTTCCACTTCGGGTTTTAAAGGTCTAACCTTTTCTGCAAGACAAATAAACCCGCCAGCCTTTTCCAAAAACATATTTCTGCCCGCACTAGTTAAGGCTTTTTTAACATTTTTCTTGCCTTCTTCCGAACTAACGCAATACATAGTCCACGGTTGACTGTTGCAAGCCGAGGGAGCAAAGCGTGCTAAATCGGCTATTTTTTCAATCGTTTCACTAGATACCGTAGTACCGTCAAAATCTCTGCAAGATTGTCTTTTAAAAACCAAGTTTTCAAATTGTTCAAATTCCATAATTTTACCCTTGAATAATTATACAATACTTTTTATCAAAGTGTCAACCTGAAAAGCGAAAAATCAATCAATAATGCCCAAAGCTTTTTCATAATTAAATCTTTCGACTGCTTTGACGTATTTTTCAGATAAAGCCAACGTATATCGTTGACGCTCGTCGTATGATAATAATTCAAATTCAGACTTATTGGTAAGTCTTCCTATGGCGTTTGAAATTTCTCCTTCCTCAAGCAAAATCTTCTTTACTTTTTCATAAAACTTCTCTTCATTTTCATTTAATTGGTCTCTAATCCTAGAAGAAAGTCTACCATTTAGATATTCTTTAACCTTTTCAGGCGAACCACCGTTCATTTGTGCCTTTTCGATAATTTTTTCTCTAGAATCAAAATATTCTTGCCAAAATCCATTTTTTAGCCGTTTTTTTGCGTCCTTACAGTATTGTTTTAACGATTTTCCTTGCATATCATCTCCTATTATTCTACAACAATCAACATTTTTCGTAAGAAAAGAAAAAGACCTAACTTTTCAGTAGGTCTTTTGTGTTTTAGCCTTTAATGCTTCTTTTTCTAGCCGCTTCAGATTTCTTTTTTCTCTTTACGGAAGGTTTTTCATAGAATTCCTTCTTACGTAAATCGCCAACGATACCGTCACGACTGCATTTTCTCTTAAATCTTCTCAATGCACTGTCAAGATTTTCGTTTTCTCCAACTCTTACTATAGACATCTTTCTTCAACCCTCCTTTGCCCTACGGCCGTTACTGTCTTTCGACTACAATAGTATATTAAAATCTTATAACTTTTGTCAAACGAATTTTAACGTTTTTTTATTATATTTTAATTTTTATTAGTTTTTTCTTCGTTAGCCTTTTCGTTGATAACCAACTCATCGTCGTTACAACCTGTATCTACCTTCTTAAAGCAGGTAAAATATATCACTAATGACACAACGATTAATATTGCTGAGAAAACTATTATCCACCAATAATTATTGCCGTTGTCTTTAATCTTACCCATAATACCGAAAATTTCGATAAATAGTATAAGTAAAGGTCCAACGTATTTAACCATAAATGCGAAAATCTTACCAAAACCACCAATTTGCAAACCGTCTTTTAGTAATTCTCTGTACGTGCACATAGGATTAATACGTTCCTTAAAGTTTTTAAACTCGCCAACGAACCAACCAATTGATATACAAGAGAATAACGCACCAACAGGCATAAGTACAGTGTTAGTCATTTCGTCTAAGAAAGTCAATAAGTCAAAGCCAAAAACCGTAATAGCCCCATCAAACGCACCACCGACCGACCACGCTATTGGAATTGATACCAATAGACAAATAAAACCTAAAATTATAGTGGCTTTCTTTCTAGCAACCTTAAACTTTTGAATAACGAATTGCGTTGCAACTTCTAATAATGAAATTACCGAAGTTAAAGCAGCAATTACCACCATTGCAAAGAAGAAGAAAGAAATCAATCGACCAATTTCGCCCATTTGCCCAAAAACTTTAGGTAAAACACTAAACATTAAGGTAACGCCACCTAATTCGCTAGTACCTAATAGTTCTGGTTGAAGTGCACCAACTGCCGAGAATATTGCAAGACCACCAATCAATGCAACCAAAGTATCGAAGATTGCAATCATAGCGATAGATTTACCAATTTTAATTTCGTTGCCCGTATAAGAACCGTACGAAACCATAATACCCATACCAAGCGATAAAGAGTAGAATGCTTGCCCCATTGCGGCAAGAACTCCGTCAAAACCAAGTGCCGAAAAATCGGGGTTTAGATAAAAGTCAAGACCTTTTTCAACTCCTTCGCCAAGACACAAACAGTAAATTGCAACTAAAACTAGCAAAATAAATAATGCGGGCATAAGTATCTTAGAAGCCTTTTCTATACCGCCCTTAACGCCCGACATAATGATAACGCCTGCAATCAATAAAAATACTAAAGTATAAAAAATAGGTTCAAACGCATTACTAGAAAACGCACTAAAGAAGTTTGCACCATTATTAGCCGCTTCCTTTATAGGTTGGAAAGAGTTAACTGCAAACTTAAAAGTCCAACCACCCAAAACGCTATAATAACAAATGATAAGGAAAGGAATAAAGATAACCAAAAGCCCAACGAAACCTAAGTTTTTATGTGCTTTTTTATAAGCGGTAACCGGGTTTGCTTGAGCCCTTCTACCAAGATACATTTCAGCAACCAAAACGATAGAGCCCATAAGTAATACGCAAAAAATATAGACGAATACGAAAGCAGCACCACCGTTTGCCCCCGTTTTATAAGGGAAACCCCAAAGGTTACCTAACCCTACGGCAGAACCTGCTGCGGCAAGAATAAAACCTATACCACTAGCAAAACCGTTTCTCTTTTTTGTTTTTTCCATTTTTTTCTCCAAAGTTAAATCTATAAGACAAGGAATATTTTAGCACTATTCATTGCACATGTCAAAGTAAAACGATAATAAAAAACGCCGTTTTTTTACGGCGTAGTTTTCTTTATGCGGGGGTCCAACCCATTTTTTGACCTGAAAGTATATGTATGTGCAAGTGAAACACAGTTTGACCTGCGTCTTCGCCTTGATTTATCACTAATCTATATCCATTAGTTAACCCTAATTCTTTTTCAAGAGTAGGAATTTTTGCTAGGCACTTTTTAACCATTTCGGCTTGAGTATCGTTCATTTCTGCTAGAAGTTTAAAGTGGCTTTTTGGAATACACAAGAAATGATTTTTCGCCTTAGGGTCAATGTCTTTAATGATAATCATATTTTCGTCTTCGTACATCTTAGTTGCGGGAATCTCACCTGCAATAATTTTACAAAACAAACAATCGCTCATAATTTTCTCCTTTTATTTAATTACGGTTGCTTTCGCTCCGTCTTTGAACGGGCTTAAAACCTTAACTTTTACTATTTTTTTATCGGTAAAATCTTCGTCTAAATAAAGCCTTAAATAATTTTCCGAATACCCTTCAGAATATCCGTCTTTTTCTTCTTCAAACAAAAATTCTAGCGTCTTTCCCACGTTATTTTGTGCAAATTCTAGTTTGCTTTGATTTTTAATTTCAAGCAACCTATCAAGTCTTGCCCTTTTGATTTCGCCGTTAAGGTCAGCCATTTTATATGCAACAGTCCCCTTTCTTGGACTAAAACAAAAGGCGTGGATATCCGAAAACTTAATCTTTTTACAAAACTCTACCGTTTCGTTAAAGTTTTCTTCCGTTTCGGTAGGAAAACCAACTATAATATCGGTTGTTATGCCAGCATTTGGGAAATATTTTCTAATCAAAAGCACCTTTTCATAAAATTCTTCTGTTGTGTAACGCCTATTCATCTTTTTTAGAACGTCGTTAGAGCCCGACTGCAAAGAAAGATGAAAATGTGGTGCAAAGTTTTTAAGTTCCTTTAACGCTTGTAAAAATTGGTCGTCTATCACGCCGACTTCTAACGAGCCTAGTCTAATGCGACAATCAACCGATTTTAACGCCTTTATAAGCCCCGTTAGGTTAGTTCCGTTAAAATCATACGCCGAAAGATTTATTCCGTTAATAACGGCTTCTAACGGCTTTACTTTTTCTATTTCGTTTACTACCATTTGTGGGTTTCGGCTTCGGCTTCTACCCCTTAAATATGGAATAATACAATAGGTGCAAAAATTATTGCAACCGTCTTGGACTTTTACATACGTTCTAGTCCTTAGTGAACTCACGGGCAATAATTCTTCAAACTCTAAAGTGGACTCGAAAATTTTCTCACCAAAATCGTCAAGCATATCTAATATTTTTTGCTTAGAAAACACACCCGTTACTAGATAATTTTGATTTTTTGAAGAAAACGATTGTGGATTTTTTTGCGTAGCACAACCGGTAAAAATTATCTTTGCGTTAGGATTGATTTTTCTGATTCGGCTTTCCATTTGACGAGATTTTTTCTCGGCTTCGCTAGTTACGGCACAAGTGTTTACGATATAAAGGTCTGCAAATTCTAGTTTGTCGCTAACTTCTATACCTTTTTCCTTTAGCCCCGTTATCAATGAATCACTTTCACACTCGTTTACCTTGCATCCAAGAGTAAAAACTACTGCTTTCATAATTCTACCTTTTGTCTCATAACAAGAGCCGTCCACTCACCTTTTTCGGTATGTTTAATGTAGGTAAATCCTGCGTTTTCGTACGCTTTCTTAACCTTTTCTAATCTGTCTTTTAATATGCCTGAAAGTATTATCGTTCCCCCAGTAAAAAGATTTCCACCAATAAACGGTGCAAACGCAATTAGAACTTCTGCCATAATGTTAGCAACTATCACGTTTCCTTTAATGGAGTTATCGTCTAAAAGGTTTTTTAGCAATACTTCGCCGTTAGTTACGCCGTTTAGTTTCATATTATGTTCGGTAGAACGCACTGCACATTCGTCGATATCGGTCATAAGAACTTTTTTAGCACCTAGTTTACTTGCCGAAATACCCAAAATTCCACTTCCGCAACCAACGTCTAAAACGATATCGTCTTTATTTACGTACTCTTCTAATAGTTTTACGCACATAGAAGTCGTTTCGTGTTCGCCCGTACCAAACGCCATATTAGAATCAAGCAAAACCACCGTTTCGCCGTCTTTTTGCTCATATTTTAACCACTCTGGAACGATTACGATTTTTCCTAACGGAATAGGCTTAAAGTGTTCTTTCCACTGTTCACGCCAAAGGTCTCCGTCAATTTCTCTTTTAACCGTTTCTAGCGAGCCTAAATCGAAAGGGCTGTCCGTTTTCATATCGATAAGTTCTCTTTCCACTTCCGATATAATCTTTTCGGCTTGTTCAAAAGGAAAATACGCCTTAACCAAAACGCTTTTATCAGCGTTAAAAATGCTTTCGTCAGCATAGTCCCACGCTCTACCTTGCCTATCAAGGTCAATTACGTCTTGAACGTCTAATATCACCACGCCTGCATCGGTGTAATTCCACAATACATCGCTAACTAAGTCGCCACCTAAATGCGTGGTCGTAATCGTTAATTCTATGAATTTATTCATACTCTATTCCGAATACGGATTTTCGCCGTACATACTTTGAATTTTATCTTTGTACTCCCTCATTTCAGGACATTGTTTGATTTCAGTTTCTTTTTCAAACTCTTCAAGTGCTTTTCTCTGTGCACGTGAAAGCCTTGTGGGAACTTCAACCAATATTTCTATATAAAGGTCACCCGTTCCACGATTAGTCTTGATTCCCTTACCCCTAACGAAGAAAATCTTTCCACTCTGCGTGCCTTCGGGAATAGTATATTCTAAGGTTTCGTCTATTAATGGAATTTTAACCTTGCCACCAAGTGCCGCAGTCTTAAAACTAATAGGAACGCTAACGTAAAGGTCAAAGTTTTTGCGAGTGAAAATCTTGCTTGGTTCAACTTTCATAACGATAATCAAGTCGCCCGAAGGTCCACCGTTACGACTTGCTTCGCCGTAGCCGATTTTTCTTATGTAACTGCCGGTGTCTGCACCTGCGGGAATTTCAATATTGAGTTTGGTTGTCGTCTTAGTATAACCTTTACCCTTACAGTCGGTACAAGATTCGATAATCTTTTTACCCGTTCCGTTACACTCATCGCAAGGACGAACGCTTACCGTACGGAAAAAGCCCCCGCCCGAAGCATATTGAACTTCACCCGTGCCACCACACTTTTCACAAGTCTTATAAGCAGTTCCACTTTTAGCACCCGTGCCTTTGCAAGAAGAACAAGGTTGATTTCTAGTATAAGAAATCTCTCGTTTGCAACCTTTCGCTGCGTCAAGAAAACTAAGCGATAGTTCTAAAGTTATGTCTTCGCCCTTAGTTTTGGTTTGAGTTCTTGACCTTCTACCACCAAAATTTCCAAAAAAGTCGCCGAAAATATCTTCAAAACCGCCAAAACCACTAAACCCACTTGCTCCACCACCGAAGCCACCCATATTTCCGTTAGGGTCGCCAAAAGTATCGTAATTTTTACGCTTTTTTTCGTCTGATAAAACTTCGTTTGCTTCGTTTAATTCTTTAAAGCGTTCAGCAGCCTTTTCGTCGCCCGGATGTAGGTCAGGGTGACATTTTTTAACTTGAGTTCTGTATGCCTTTTTTATATCGTCTTGAGTGGCGTTTTTATCTACGCCTAATATTGAATAATAGTCTTTTGCCATAATGTCCTTTTAGCAAACAAACTGAAAGACGGATTTCCGCCTTTCAGTTTTAATTTTGCTTAGTTATTGATGAAATTCAGTATCTCCTGCGTTAGCACCACCTTGTGCATTGGGGTCTCCGTTAGGATTTGCTTGTTGATAAATCTTGCCGAAAATTTCTTGTGATACTTGAGAAAGTTTTTCAGTTGCACTAACTATTCTGTCGTTGTCTTTGCTTTCAAGTTCGGTCTTAGCAAGTTTAACTTCTTCTTCTAATTTTGCCTTGTCTTCAGCACTGATTTTGTCGCCTAAATCTTTGATTGACTTTTCAATAGTGAAGATAAGTCCGTCTAGTTTATTTACGTTATCAACTGCTTCCTTACGCTTTTTATCTTCTTCTTCGTATTGTTTTGCTTCCTTAACAGCCTTGTCAATATCAGCATCTGATAGGTTAGAAGATGAAGTAATGGTAATGTTTTGAGATTTACCCGTACCCATATCCTTTGCAGATACGTTTACGATACCGTTAGCGTCGATATCAAAGGTAACTTCGATTTGTGGTACGCCACGGGGTGCGGGTGCAATGCCTGAAAGTTGGAAATTGCCAAGCGTTTTGTTGTCTTTAGCAAATTCTCTTTCGCCTTGTAAAATATGAATATCAACAGCCGTTTGGTTGTCCGCCGCCGTAGAGAATACTTGAGATTTCTTTACAGGGATAGTGGTATTTCTTTCAATGAGTTTGGTACAAACGCCACCAAGCGTTTCGATACCTAACGATAACGGCGTTACGTCTAAAAGTAGAACGTCTTTAACTTCGCCAGATAATACGCCACCTTGAATTGCAGCACCGATTGCTACGCATTCGTCGGGGTTAATGCCCTTAAATGGTTCTTTGCCGGTAACCTTTCTAACTTCGTCGATAACTGCGGGAATTCTAGTTGAACCACCAACCAAGATTACCTTGTCAATATCAGAGTAAGAAAGTTTAGCATCGTCCATAGCCTTTTTCAAAGGAACAACGGTTGCTTCTACTAAGTCTTGAGTGATTGCGTCGAATTTTTGTTTCGTTATATCAACGTCTAAGTGTTTAGGACCTGTTGCGTCTGCAGTGATAAAGGGAAGATTTACGTTGGTCTTACTCATACCCGAAAGTTCAATCTTAGCCTTTTCAGCCGCTTCTTTTAATCTTTGCATTGCGAGTTTGTCGCTAGTTAAATCGATACCTTCTTTTGCCTTAAATTCAGAAATTAGGTAATCCATAACTCTCTTATCGAAGTCGTCGCCACCGAGCATATTGTTGCCGTGTGTTGCCAAAACTTCAAATACGCCTTCACCAATTTCCATAATAGAAACGTCAAACGTACCACCACCAAGGTCGTAAATTATAACCTTTTGAGTTTTGCCTTCCTTGTCTAAGCCATAAGAAAGTGCCGCTGCGGTAGGTTCGTTTATAATTCTTAATACGTTAAGACCTGCAATCTTACCTGCGTCTTTAGTTGCTTGACGTTGACTGTCGGTAAAATATGCGGGGCAAGTAATAACTGCGTCAGTTACAGTGCCACCAAGATATGCTTCTGCGTCTTTCTTTAGTTTTGAAAGTACCATTGCTGAAATTTCTTGTGGGGTGTAACCTTTTCCGTCTATATCTACTTTGTAGTTGCTACCCATATGTCTTTTAATTGATGCAACCGTCCTGTCGGGGTTTGAAACCGCTTGACGCTTTGCAACTTGACCTACTAATCTTTCTCCGTCTTTTTGAAATGCTACAACAGACGGCGTAGTTCTTGAACCTTCTGCGTTTGCAATAACAACAGGTTCACCGTTTTCCATAACTGCCACGCACGAGTTAGTCGTGCCTAAGTCAATACCAATAGTTTTCATTTATTTTAAGTCTCCTTTTATTTTCTTATTTAACTACGCATACTTTTGCGTATCTAATTATTTTATCTTTTAATTTATATCCCTTTTGGAATACTTGCTTTACGGTATCGGGTTCTTGTCCATCGTCTGCAGGTGCTTGCATAACCGCTTCTGCAATATTTGGGTCGAACACTTCGCCTACTGGGTTAATTTCTTCCACTTCAAGTCCCTTTAACGTTTCGTTGTATTTTTCGATAATCTTCTTTATGCCTTCTGTAGTCTTTTCATCAAGCCCTAAACTCAACGCCCACTCTAGATTATCGCCAACCGGTAATATCTTTAAAATTACGTCAGATATTCCCGAAGAATACGCTTCTTGCCATAACTTTGCGTTTCGCTTTTTATAGTTGTCAAACTCTGCAACGTTACGCATCCATTTTTCTTTATATTCGTTAACTTCCGCCGTTAACTTTTCTATTTGTTCGTTAGTCTTTGATTCTGTTTTTTCCGTTTTTTCCGTTTTTTCAACTTTTTCGGCTTTTTTAGTCTTCTTTTCTTCCATTTCAGTCCGTCCTTATTCTTTATTAGATAACATATCTTCCAATACCTTTCCTACCCCTTCTAGAACTTTTACTACCTTTTGGTAATCCATTCTAAGCGGGCCTATTACCCCGTAAGTGCCTATCTTTACGCCACTTGCAGAATAGGTCGCAGTTACCATAGAACAATCTTTAGGCATACTGCCTTCTTCGCCACCTATTTTGATATTGATTTCTATGTTGTCCTTGTCTTCTGATAATAACCCTGCAAGTTTTTCCTTGCTAGTTACCACCGATAAGAAGTTTCTAACTTTTTCAGTATCGTTATATTCAGGGTTGTTTAAAATCTTGTCTTGCCCTTCTAGTACTACGTCTTTATTTTTGCTTTCGCAATATTCTTCAATCGCTTCAATAACCTTTTCAAAAATCTCTCTATAAGTGTCAAACTCGGTTTCTATCGCCGAAGAAAGCCCTAAAATTTCTTCAAACCCCTTTCCTACGAAAAGTTTTGATATAAGTTCGCTTGCTTCTTCTATCTGAACGTCGGATATACCCTCTGGAAGATTTATGAATTTATCTCTAACTAAAGTGTTTTCAGTTACTATTAAAAGTAACGCTTGCGTAGGCTTATATCTAAATAATTCTACCTTTAACACCTTTTCGCCCTTGTTCGCAGTATTTATAGCAACCGAAGTATAGTCAGTAAGTTCGCTGATAACCTTAACGGCGTTCTTTACCACGTTTTCAAGGTTGTCCGTGTGATTTTTAAAGGCTTCCTTAATTAGCCCTAACTCCTTTACCGTCAACTTATTCTTGTCCATAAGTTCGCTAACGTAAAGTTTATACGCTTCTATCGACGGAACTCTACCACTACTAGTGTGAAGTTGTGTTAAAAACCCCATTTCTTCAAGCCCTGCTAGTTCGCTTCTCACCGTCGCCGAACTAACGTCTTTCATATACTTTTCAGTAATGCTCTTGCTTGATACGGGTTGTGCCGTAGAGATATAATCATCTACTACGTGTTGTAAAATTTTCCTTTTTCTTTCTGAAAGTTTCATTTGCTTCTTCCCTTTGGCAATTTGAAAAGTGTTGTGTTAGCACTCTTTTTAATTGATTGCCAACTTTCGATTAGATTTTACACTTATTATACGTCTTTGTCAAGGCTTTTACGCTGATTTTATTATTTTTTTTAAACAATTAATACAAAATAAAAATATTTGATAATATATAAATGTTTTTTTAAATTTTAAATGTATAAAGCAAAAATTTTTAAGTAAACTATTCTTATGTATCCTTACCACAACGTTATAAAAAAACGCATTAAAAACGGTGAACTAATTGCAATTACAAAAATAAAAGACGAAAGTTTTGCTTTCGTCTTTGTTTTTAGTTCTTTTCCATATACTCGCCCAATAAGGCACACTTCGGTAGATAAATATAAAGAAATATTAACCAAATACCAACATCTAATAAAAAAAGAAGAGTAACGCTCTTCTTTTTTGTTTTTTATTCTGCTTCAGAAAACATATCCTTGCCAACGGCACAAAGTGGACAAGCATAATCTTCGGGTAAATCTTCAAATTTAGTGCCGGGTGCAATACCGTTTTCAGGTTCTCCAAGTTGTTCATCGTAAACGTATCCACATACGTCGCAAACGTATTTCATAGTACTATCTCCTTTTTTAATTTTATTTTCTAATCGCACCGTCGCCGGTAACGAAATATTTAGTAGTAACAAGCCCTTCTAAGCCCATTGGTCCACGTGCGTGAAGTTTTTGGGTAGATATGCCGATTTCTGCACCAAGCCCAAACACGAATCCGTCCGAAAAACGGGTTGATGCGTTATGGTAAACGGACGAAGAATCTATCTTTTGCATAAATTCCTTAGCGTTTTCTTGATTTTCAGTTACGATAGATTCACTATGCGTTGTACTGTGTTCGTTTATATGAGAAATGGCTTCAGATAAACTATCCACCGTCTTAACGGAAATTATAGCGTCGCCGTATTCGGTGTAAAAATCTTCATCTGTTGCCTTAGAAACTCTGCCTAAGCCGTCAATAACCTTAAACGCCCTTTCGTCGCATCTAATCTCCACGTCCTTTTCCCAAAGTTTTTTAGCAATCAAGGGCAAGGCTTTTTCTAAAATTTTAGAGTGAATAACTAGCGACTCACAAGCGTTACAAACACTATATCTTTGAGTTTTAGCGTTAAAAATTATATTTACTGCCTTATCTATATCAGCAAACTCGTCAACGTAAACGTGGCAGTTACCAGACCCCGTTTGAATTACGGGTATGGTAGAATTTTCCATAGTCGCTTTAATTAGCGAAGCACTTCCTCGTGGAATTAATAAATCTACGAATTTATCCTTTTTCATAAACGCCGTAGCCGTTTCTCTAGACGTGTCTTCGATTAGGTTTACTACGTCTTGGTCAATATTTTTATTGATAAGTGCTTGCTTTATAATCTTTACT
Source organism: Christensenellaceae bacterium (assembly GCA_045589615.1). Lineage (GTDB taxonomy): Bacteria > Bacillota > Clostridia > Christensenellales > Borkfalkiaceae > UBA1259. Next base: position 57,441 of record JAZNPL010000012.1, read on the forward strand.
ATCGCTTTATTAGAATTGATAGAATCGCTTCCACCCTTTAAAACTACTGCGTTGCGAGTTTTAAAGCACAAAGCAAAGGTATCAACCGTAACGTTTGGGCGAGATTCATAGATTATCCCTATAACCCCAAACGGAACGTTCTTCTTTTCAACCAAAATGCCTTGAAATTCGTTTTTATACGAATAAACGGTCTTTCCTACGGGCGAAGAAAGTTCGCTAACTTGTTTTACCCCCTCTGCCATAGAAGAAATAACTTTATCGGATAAAGTTAGTCTATCGATATATCCCGCCGTCTGACCTTTTTGTCTTGCTAATTCTAAATCTATTTTATTCGCTTCCTTAAGTGAATTTGCGTTTTCTATTAACAATTCGGAAATTTCAATTAAAACGGCGTTGATTTCTTCTTCCTTTACGTCGTTTAATTTTACACTTGCTATTTTTGTTTTTTGCAATAATCCGTCTAAATCGTACATTTTGTTACCTTTTAAATAAATAGAATAATTTTATTCTTATCTTTCTCCAAAGTGGACGTTTATACCACCTTGCAACCTTTTTTAACACTTTTTTATCGTCAGCGTTAACACATTTATCGCCTTGATAAAAATAGGTCATCTTACCAAAAACGTCTTCTTCTTTTACAGTTTGCAAAACAAACTGACTATCCCCACAAAAAACGTATCCGTCGTCTAACACTTCAACAACTCTATGAAGTACGGCGTTTTCACCGTATGAATAAAACCCTACGTCAAATTTATTAAGGCGAACGGTCTTTTTTTGTATTATTACCGTTTGAGCCTTGTTTTTTATAAACGGCCACATACTGTTGCCCCTTGGCACGAAAGCAATTTCCCCGTGCTTTTCTATTTGGGCTTTGTAATCTTTTGCCGTTAAAATTTTATTTTCCATACTAAATTTCGTAATCTACTGCAACAGAAGCAACCCTAACGGCGTGCATATGCTTTTTAACTACCGAACAATGATATTCGTCGTTTTGATATTCTTCTAAAGACGCCCTATCTTTTAAGGTTACTTGTAAAATAATATCGTACGACCTATCGCTATGCAAGAAATCTTCGCCTACTTCAATTTTTAAGGCAGTAGGAACTTTCCCTTCCATAGAACGCAAAACGTTTGCAGTTTCTTTTACGTTCGCACCTTCTTTTAACTTAAAGCATACAATATGTTTTATCATTTTTCACTCTCCTACGTAACTATAATACCACAACTATCCTAAAACTTCCACCCCAAATTTACTAATTGTTCTTCTTTTTGAACAATTTTATTGGGTCTAGACGCAATTCGCTAATAATAATCGCTAAGAATATCACACAAAAACCTATAATTAGTGGAATAGTTAACTTTTCATCGCCGATAATTATAGAGAAAATCACGCCAAACACTGCTTCTAGGCTAAGAATAAGCGACGCTTGACCGGGCGAAGTAATAAATCTTTGACCAAAGAACTGTGCTCCTTGTGCATATATAGTACAAGCAAGGGTTAAATATCCAATCTTTAAAAGTTGGTCAAAGTTAAGTGCATAAGCCTTTATGCCTTGCGTTGGCAATTCAAAGATAGCAGAAGTGCCAAGTAAAACTATTCCCACCACGAAAAACTGAACTACTAAAAGGCTAATCGGTTCAGATTTATTTTCTTGAAAACGGTCGATAAACAAAATTTGTAGGCTATAAAAAACTGCACCGACAAGCGTTAAAATATCGCCGAACAATGTGCTTTCACCCCTACCATTATCAGCACCCGAAAAGGCAACTAGCCCCACGCCTATTAAACACAAAAATGCTGAAATAACGTTATAAATTTTAGGGCTACGCTTAAAAAATAACCACATTATAAATGGACACATAATACAATAAGTCGCAGTTAAAAATGCGTTTTTACTAGGCGTAGTATGTTGCAAGCCCCAAGTTTGAGTCAAATACGCACCTGCCACCACAAGCCCCAAAATCAAGCCCTGAGTTAAAGCGGTTTTATTTAATTTTATCAATTTTTTAATAAAAATTAAGCCGACCACAAGCCCCGAAAACAAAAATCTTATACCAATAACGAAAAAGGCGGGAACCTCTTCAATGGTTTCTTTTAAAATAACGAAAGAAGAACCCCAAGCAATAGTTGCCGATAAAATTAAAAGTTGTCCTATTAAATTGAGTTTGCTTGATTTTAACATACTGTCTCCTTTTCGATATTTTAATTTTAACATTAAGAGTAATTAATGTCAAAGAAAAAAGCGTGGTTGTTACCACGCTTTAGGTTATGCTTTTTATCTATTTAAACATTCTTGCGATTTCAGCCACTTCTTTTTCAATATCCATTTTAGAAGTGTTTACGCACATATCGTAGTTGATTTTATTTCCCCATTGCAAACCGGTATAGAAATCGTAATATCTAGCCCTTGATTTATCTATACGCTTGATTATTCTCTTGATTTGCTTGTCAGAAAGTTTATCATTTTCGTCTAAATGTTGCCTGCATCTTTTAACCTTGCTTTCCATATCGGCGTAGATAAAAAATCTATAAGGGTTCATATCTCTTAAAATATAGTCTGCACAACGTCCAACGATAACGCAGTTAGACTTTTCAGCCATTTCTTTAATGACGTTGCTTTGTTCTCTAAACACTGCTTGCGTTTGTTCTAAAGCAGAACTATGTAAGTATGCAAAACTATGCCCAACGGTTATAGGCAACAAGTCGTGCGGACTGTGTTCAATAACTTGTTGAACGTACTTTTCCGAAAGAGCAGTTCTCTTTGAGATTTCAGTTATAATTTCTTTATCGTAATAGTCAAAACCAAGTTCTTCAGCAAGTTTTCTACCAAACTCTCTACCACCACTACTAAATTCTCTACCAATAGTTATAACAGTATTCATATTATTGCCTCCTTATCTATTAAGTAAATTTTAACAGCATCTATAAATTTTGTCAATATTGAATTTTTCAATATCAAATTTGACGATTAGTAAATTATATGATAAAATACCATTAAACTCTACAATGTTAAAGGGGGCTTTATGGAAAAAGCACTTCAAGATAAAGTAATAGTAATCACGGGGGCAAGTGGTGGCATCGGCAGGGCAATCGCTAAAAACCTTGCAAACAACGGTGCTTCCCTACTGCTTTTAGGTGGAAAAAACGCCCAAAAACTTTTGGATTTTGAAAAAGAACTAAAAAATGACGGCGTGAATTGTGTAGCCGTCCCTGGCAACTTAACAGATGATAAAACCATTGACTATGGACTTAAAATTTGTCTTGAAAAGTTTAATAAAGTGGACGTTTTAATAAACAACGCGGGAACTGCAACAAGCTGTCCCTTTTCTCAAGTAACAAAATCACAGTTTGACGAAATTATGGAACTAAACGCCAAAGCACCCTTTTTTATTACGCAAAAATTCTTGCCGTACATAAAGCAATCTAACAGTGCAACGATAATTAATATTGCATCAATAGTAAGCCATAACGGCTACCCTAACCAAAGCATATATTCAGCAAGCAAGCACGCACTAATTGGTTGGAGCAAGGCACTAGCAAACGAATTATATAAGGAAAACGTACGGCTACACGTGATAAGTCCCGGTGGGGTTTATACGGATATGATAAAAATCACCCGTCCCGACCTAACGGGCGAAGGCATGATAATGCCAGAAGACATAGCAAAAATAGTAGAATTTATGCTTGTCAATAGAACAAATGCAGTAATAGATGAAATAATAGTTCACCGTGCAGGCAAAGAACCTTTTTTAGCATAATGTCGCTCTTCCCGGATTTTGGCGACTTTGCCTTGCTTTCAAGACGGACTAGCCCTACGGAGTGAAACGTAGTAGACTGCGACCTTCGCAGGCTCTAAACCGTTACGGTTTGCAAAAATAAAAGACACCCTTTTGGGATGTCTTTTATTTTTGTGGAGCTAGTGACGGGATTTGAACCTGCGACCTGCTGATTACGAATCAGCTGCTCTACCAGCTGAGCCACACTAGCACATTTAACGTATTTATAACTAAAATCGCTAAACTATATTAACATATAATTTAAAAAATATCAACTTTTTATATCACAAAAATAAATATTTCTTTAAGTATTTAAATTTGCATATTGTAATTAATTGTTTTTTTTGTTAATATATAGGTATGAAATATCATATTAACACTGGTTTAATTAAAGAAAAATTCGCCATTCCTTGCGAGTGCCCTTTGTGCGAAATACAAAAAATTGTTGAGGAGCAATTTTTGCACGAATTCTTAAACGACGCTGTTATGGAAGATTCTACAAGGGCTAAGGTTAACAAACTAGGTTTTTGCAGTAAACATTTCGATATGCTTTTTGCTAGACCTAATAAACTTTCGGTTGCACTTCAAATTGCTACACGCACTAATACTTTGCAAAAACTTTTAACGCCCGTAAAAAGCGTATCGAGTGCAAAAAAACAAGCAAAAACGTTGCAAAAGGAAGCCACAACTTGTATTATTTGCGACCTAGTGCAAGAAAGTATGGTCAAATATTATAAAACAGTTGCCCAACTTTTCAACAAAGAAAAAGATTTTTATAAAACTTTACTATCAACCAAAGGTTTTTGCTTAAAACACTATACTGAACTTCTTAACTATTCATCATACGCAGGTTTTACCGCCAACGCTTACGTGGAATTTTTAAGTGGTATAGAAAGCCGTAACTTTGTTAGGCTACAAGAAGAACTTAAACAATTTTGCGACAAGCACGACTATCGAAATGCCAACGTCCCTTTAGGCAATGCCGAAGATTCCTTAAAGCGTATTGGCGAAAAACTCTACGGCAAAAAATACGAATAACGTATGCACATACGTATAAAAAAAGCAAAAAATCGACCAAACTATTGGCCGATTTTTTTATTCTTCAGTTTTGTTAACTTCTATCGCTTTTTCAATTAGAGCAAAAACTTCTTGCTTGCCTGCTCCTTTTTCGGCTGAAGTGCCTACTATGTCGCCTATACCTACCTTTAACGCTGTGGCTATTTCCATAAGTCTAGGTTTGATTTTCGTTTTAGCAAGTTTATCGGTTTTCGTTGCAACCAAACAAAATGGTATTGCGTAATGGTATAAGTAATTTATAAGCATTTTATCATCGGCTGTCGGCTCGTGCCTACTGTCAACTAAGGATAAAAGCAAGGTTATATTTTCGTTTTTAAGGAAATTATCAAGTAACTTTCCCCACTTTTCTTTTTCTTCTTTACTAACTTTAGCAAAGCCGTAGCCTGGTAAATCTGCAAGTACGAAATCGCCAAAATCGAAATAGTTTATTAGTCTTGTTCTACCTGGTGTAACCGAAGTTCTAGCAAGTTTTTTTTGACCTGCAAGCATATTAATAAGCGAACTTTTTCCAACGTTAGATTTACCCGCAACGGCAATAATAGGCTTATCGGTATGATAGAAATTCTTTTCACTAGCAACGCTAGTAATAAAGGTTGCTTGTTTTATCTTCATAGTAGTTTCCTAAAATTTTACAGCCAATTCAAAAACTTCGTCGATTTTGCTACAAGCCGTAAATTCCATTTCCTTTCTAATTTTTTCGGGTATTTCTTCCAAGTCTTTTATGTTAGCCTTAGGAATAATAACCTTTTTAATGCCTTGTCTATAAGCAGCAAGAGCCTTTTCTTTTAAGCCACCGATAGCAAGCACTCTACCACGCAAGGTGATTTCGCCCGTCATGGCAACTTCTTTTCTTACAGGCTTTTTAATAAACGCCGAAAGTATTGCAGTCGCCATAGTAATACCTGCACTAGGTCCGTCTTTTGGTGTTGCTCCTTCGGGAACGTGAATATGAATATCCTTTTTCTCGAACTCACTAACGTCAATTCCGTACTTTTCGGCGTTGGCTTTAATATAACTTATAGCAGCCCTAGCAGACTCTTTCATAACGTCGCCAAGTTTACCCGTCAATATTATCTCGCCCTTGCCTTGCATTAAGCCTACTTCTATCGTCAAGGTAACACCACCAACGCTAGTCCAAGCAAGCCCCGTGCAAGCACCGATTTCGTCATTACGCATAACGTCGTCTTTTATCCTCTTTTTAACACCAAGATAGTTTGGAACGTCCTTATCAGTTATTTTTTGCTTTTCTAAATCTGGGTTTTCTGCAACGGCTGTTGCAACTTTTCTAACTAGACTGCCGATTTCTCTTTCAAGATTTCTAACGCCCGCTTCCATAGTGTAACTTTCGATTATTTCCTTTAATGCCTTGTCGGTAACCGAAAGGTTTTTACTAGTTAAGCCATTTTCTTTAAGTTGTTTAGGAAGCAAGTATTTTTTTGCAATCTGAAGTTTTTCTTCATTAGTATAACCGTTAATCTCAATGATTTCCATTCTATCAAGCAATGGATACGGAATAGTATCGGTAACGTTAGCAGTGGTAATAAACATAACCTTTGAAAGGTCAAACGGCACTTCCAAAAATCTATCTCTAAAGGTAACGTTTTGTTCGGGGTCTAACACTTCAAGCAACGCACTTGCAGGATCGCCGTGAATATCAGACGAAAGTTTGTCTATTTCGTCAAGCAAGAACACGGGGTTATTTGAGCCTGCGTTTTTAAGCCCGTAAATAATACGACCAGGCATTGCACCAACGTAGGTTTTTCTATGCCCCCTAATTTCGGCTTCGTCCTTTACACCACCAAGACTCATTCTAACGAATTTCCTATTCAAAGCACGTGCAATAGAAGTCGCAACCGAAGTTTTACCAACACCCGGAGGCCCTACGAAACATAAAATTGGTCCTTTTAATTGTTTGGTAAGTTTTAATACTGCAAGGTATTCTAAAATTCTTTGCTTTACCTTTTCTAAACCGAAATGGTCTTTGTCTAAAATTTCTTTAGCCTTTTTTAAGTCGTCGGTATCAATAGTGCTTTCCGTAAACGGCAATTCTTTTATCCAATCTAGGTAGTTTAAAATAATCGAATAATCGGGCGAAGACGGGTTAATTTTATCAAGTCTTTTGATTTCTTTTAGGCATTTTTTCTCAATGTCTTCGGGTAAATGCTTGTCCTTTATAATGTTTTCAAGAACTTCTTGCTCGTCTTCCCCTTCGCCAAGTTCGTTATGAATAGCCTTTAGTTGTTCTCTTAAATAGAATTCCTTTTGACTTTTGTCAATGCTTTCTTTTACTTTAGAAGAAATTTGCTTTTCAATCTCTAAAATTTGCGTTTCTTTATTAAAAAGTTCCTCAAAATAGATAAGGCGGTCTAGCGAATAATCTATATCCAATAGTTTTTGGGCTTGTGCTTCGCTTATAGCAGAAACCGAAACTGCGTTATCAATAAACACGTCCGAATCATCAGAAAAGTTTACCGTTGCAAGCATTTCTTTGTTTATTCTCTTATCAAAAATAGAATAAGTAGCAAAAATTTTCTTTGCTTGTCTAAAATGTGCTTCGTTTTCTATTTGGTTTTCAGCCTTGATAAAGGGTGATTCTTCTACGGTAACACAAAAATAGTCTTTATTAAGTAAAAACTCTACTATTTTTGCCCTTTGCACTGCTTGAACGTGCAATTTAATACTTCCACCAGGTGCTCTTAAAACTTGCTTGATTTTGGCTATTACGCCCACTTTATTTAAGTCGCTTGCCCTTGGCGAATCAATAAACGTATTGATTTGCGAAGAAATAAAAATTTCATCGTTATTCTTTTGTGCAACGTTTACCGCCGTAACAGACATTGGTCTGCCAACGTCAAAATTTAAATAAATATTTGGAAATAGCACCTTACCCCTTAACGCTATCGCAGGTAAAGTCTTGTACTTTCTTTGTTCTATATTTTCAGTCTTAATAATTTCGTCCATTTTGTTCCTTCTTATGTAAATAATTATAAACAGTATTTTTCAAGCATAACCTTTACGGGTTTATCTTTATACGGAACGGTAATCTCGTCCGCTTGTGCTTTTAAGGCTTCCACAGCGTCGCCAACAGCCACGCCGTGCCAATCGCCATTAATCAATTCTATATCATTTGTCGAATCGCCTATCGCCAACGTTTCGCTATATGGAATATTAAAATAATTCGCTAAAAATTTAACGCTTTCCCCTTTAGAATACTTGGGATTTATTACTTCTAATAATCTATTTGAACCGTTGTTACAAATAAATTCGCCCTTTAAGATTTCGTTGTATTTTTTTGTTAAAGGCAATATAATTTCCGGCTCGTCAGTTGCAACAAGTTTTAATACTATGCTATCAAGTTCTAAAATCTTGTCTTCAAGGTTTTTCACCTTAACTACGGGTGCGAACGGCTTGTGAAATTCGGTATATTCGGTATCGTTTTCACAAAACATAACGTCGTTAGCGTCAGCCACAACTTCCACGCCCTCGCCTTTTAGCATACGTATAATTTCAACGGCACGCTTTGGTGGAATACCACCTTCTAAAATTCGCTTGCCCGTGTTTAGGTCGTCTATCGTTGCACCTTGATAAGAAATTAATAAACCTTTTAACCCGTATTTTTCGCAGATTGGCTTTATAGCCGTAAACATTCTGCCCGTGCAGATTACAAATTTTCCGCCTTTTTCGATATATTTATTTATTGCTTCAAGTGTTTCTCGTTCGATTATATCGGGTGCTGTTCCTAGCGTTCCGTCAAAATCGCTTACGAATAGTTTGTATTTCATCTAAGTCCTTCTTCCGTTAAAGTTTTAATAATTTGTTGGGCTTGCTTATCGCCAATGCCCTCTACTTCTTTCAATTCTTCTTCGCTTGCCGATATTATACCCGAAAGGTCTTTAAAACGCAACAAAAGTGCAGTCTTTTTTACTTTTCCTAGCCCTTTTACCTTATCAAGTACCGAAGATAACGCACGTTTTCCACGTAAAGTTCGGTGATAGGTTATGGCAAAACGGTGTGCTTCATCTCTTATTCTTTGCAACATTTTAAGACAATAATCATCTTTTCTTAAAACTATTGGCTGATTTTGTTCTAAAGTAAAGATTTCTTCGTTCTTCTCAGCAAGGGCAATTAAGTCAATATCGTTTATACCTTTTTCGTCAAACACTTCTTTCACTGCCGAAAGTTGCCCTTTTCCGCCGTCGATTATAATTAGGTCGGGCTTAGAAAACTTTTCAGGGTCGGTTATTAATCGTTCTAATCGCCTTGACATCATTTCCTTATGAGCCCTATAATCGTCAGCCCCCTCAAAGGTTTTTATTTTGAATCTACGATAACTGTCTCTATCTGCTTCGCCGTCAATAAAAACGACCATACTACCAACTTTATCTACGCCACTAATGTTACTAATATCATAGCATTCCATACGTTTTGGATAGTTTTTAAGGTTTAAAATTTGTTTTAACGTTTTACAAGCCGATACGGTCATATCGTCTTTGTGTTTAATTTTGTCAACTGCCGTATCTAAATGTTCGGTGGCGTTTGCTAAAGCCATATCGGTCAATTGCTTTCTAACGCCTTGCTTAGCACAAATAAAGTTTACCTTTTTTTCTAAAACTTGATTAAAGTATTCTTCAACCGTTTTTTCGTCCGATAATGGTTCTGATAAAATTATTTCTTCGGGAATATCTCCGTCTTTTTTGTAGTATTGCAGTATAAATTCTCTCAATGCGTCTGAAGACGTCAAGGATGCACTTTCAAAGGAAAAGTTTTTTGCACCAAGCATATTGCCCTTTCTAACAAATAGCATATTTACTGTAGAATATATTCCGTTAGAAGCAAATGCAATTACGTCTGCATCTAAGAATTTGTTTAGAGAAGTTAAACGCTTTTGCTTGATTTTTTCTAGGGATAAAAGGTTTTCCTTGTACTTTAGTGCAAGTTCAAACTCTTCCTTTTCGCTTGCCGAAAACATTTTCTCTTTTAATAGTTTTTCGGTTTCTAGTACGTCGCCGTTAAGGAAGTTTATCGCACCCATTACCGCCGTTTTATAATCTTCTTGATTAATTAGCCCAGCACAAGGTGCGTAACACTTTTTAATGTGATAGTTAAGGCATGGCTTTAAGCACTTTTCGGGATTGAGTTTTTTATCGCAAGGTCTAATACCAAACGCTAAATTTATGATTTCTAAAACGCTTCCTACGCTTACCCCTCCCATAAAGGGTCCAAAATATTTAGAGCCGTCTTTTTTGATTTTACGTGTTATTGTAAATTTTGGAAAAGACTCTTTTAAATCTACCTTTATATACGGATAGGTCTTGTCATCTTTAAGTAGAATATTGTAACGTGGCTTATGCTTTTTTATAAGGTTGTTTTCTAACGATAGTGCATCGATTTCGGTAGGTGCAATGATATAGTAAAAATCTACTATATTGCTAACCATTGCCATAACCTTTTCCGTTTTAACCGAATTGAAAAAATATTGTCTTACACGGTTTTTAAGGTTTTTGGCTTTACCAACGTATATGATTTGACCGTCTTTATCCAGCATAACGTAAACGCCTGGGTTTTCGGGCAAATGTTTTAGTTTTTCTCTCAATTCACTCATATTATAATTATATAATATTTGAAAACATTTTACAAGCGGTTAATAGCCTAAAAATTCTACCCCTTTAAGTAAAACGTCTGAAAGTGCTTCGCTTCTTAGTGAATAGAAAACCACTTTCCCTTGCCTTTTAGTCGTTACAGCGTTTAGGTTTTTTAATAATCTTAATTGGTGCGATACCGTCGTTTGATTAAGTTTTAATATGTTGGATAAATCGGATACGCACATTTCAGAAATTGATAACGCTGAAATCACCTTTAATCTCGTATAGTCTGAAAAAATAGAGAAAAAACATACTAATTCGTCTAAAATTTCACCTTGTGGCACGTAATCGTTTACCATCGTTTGCAAACGCTTGTCTAATAAAATTTCCATTTTTTATTTACTCCTACTATTTAGAAAAATTACAGCATATAATAACTGTACATATATATTAACTTATATGGTATCACTAATTTTAGCGATAAACTGCTAAAAAAAACTTATCTTGTAATTTTTTAAGGAGGTAAAAAATGAATTCTAATAACATCGTACTTATAGCACTTTTATTTTTACTCGTCAACAATAACACTATAACAACTACGCAACTGTTATTATTGTTAGCATTACTTTCAACAACAACTAACAACTGCTGTCTATGGAACAACCAAAACGTAACACAAGTATAAAAGAAAAAAGACTAACGAAATTTTTCGTTAGTCTTTTTTAATAATTTCCTTCTAAATTAATATCCTTAAATAAATCATCGTTAAAAAAATCGTATAAGGTTATATTTAACGCTTGACACATATCTAGAATAGTTCTCGTGCCAGGATTTTTACTCTTTCCATAAAAAATACTTTTTATCGACCCTGCAGGCAACCCTGAAAGTGTAGCCAATCTATTGGGACTTATAGAGTTTTGCTCACACAAAGCGTATATCCTTTTTGTGATTGCTTCTTCTAACTTCATATCTTTTTATTTTCCCCAAAGTTATATCTTCTATAATTTTAACAAAAAATATTTTGAAATATAGAAGTTATATCTTCTATTTTTGTGATATAATATAACCTAGGAGATAACAAATATGAAAACTATTGCTTTTTTTGGACATAGAAGAATATATAGCAAAAGCACTGTAAAAGAAAAACTATTAGAAGTTTTGCACAGTTTAATACCGCAAGGCTATTCAAAATTATTAATAGGTTGCCATGGCGATTTTGACGAACTCGCATTATCAACTTGTTTGAATTATAGGAAAAATTTTGACAAAGCAATTAACATATCCGTTGTTTTAACTAGTTTTACTTTTTTAAAAAAAGACGAACTCGGTTGCAGTAAGGTTGATTATTATAAGAATAAAAACTGCGAAACTTTATTCTATGATATTGAAAATGTTTATTACAAAAATAGAATTACAGTATCAAATAGAAAAATGGTAGATAATAGCGATTTGATTATTTGCTACGTCGATACTACTTCGTATAAAAGTGGTGCAAAAAATGCCATCTCCTACGCTATTAAACAGAATAAACCAATTATAAACTTATTTAACAAAGAAGATATGGAAATTTTTAATTTATAAAAAACACTACCTTTTGCTTTAAGCATTAGGTAGTGTTTTTCTAAAATATAATTTATGCTTTTATAACGCAATCAAAGATTGATTTATCCCCTATTTTACCAGTAATAAAATATCCGTAGTCGGTTTGCTTTTTATACACCTTAATGTTGTCGTTAAAGTATGATTCGTTTAGATAGTACATTTCGATTTCGGAAATTTTGAATTGGTCAAGTTCTTCTACCGTAAAACAGTTTAACGCCATACGAACGTACGCAATGTTGTTGGTATGATTGTTCATATCAACGTCGGTATATCGCACGCAATGAGAGTGATTAAAGTCGGTTTCTAGAATACTTTCTTTTAGTTTAGAAAAGTCTTGACACCCTGAAAGTTCGGATTTATGCTCCATTTCAAAGGGGTAACAAATGGTATTGCCACGCCTTAACGTATGAGTGTTTGCATCCAAAACGCACCACTCACTTGTTGCTAAAACGATATCTTTTAAGTCTTTTTGAATTTTATAATCTCTTGAAAACCTTACAGCCGAAACTTTGGTCGGCCAAGTTTGTAGGTCTATTGAATCAAACATACGTGGAAAGTCAAGAATTTGCAATTTCATTTTGCCCAAAACCCAAATAGCGTTGCAATCTTTTAAGATTTTTCCGCCGTCGCAACCCATTTCTTTTGAGTGAAAGGCGGTTATCCTTTGAAGTTCGGAGAAAATGTAGTCTATTCTTAAATTGCCATTAGCATCTACTTCAGAATAGTTTACAATATGGTTTTCGTTATAAAAATTTCTCATAAAATAATGATTACACAGTTTTTTTATTTTTTATTTTGCTAATTAACTTTAATATACCTTTGGTTGCAAAATATGCCGCATACGCAAAAAGTATAGTTAAGAAGAATAACACAACAACGTATAAAATATGTCCAAAAATACCTATTGCTTCCATTAATTTTAATCTAATGTCTTCTACCATACCAAGGTTGCATTTATACAAGTTGTGGAAATTAACCTTAAGCGAGAAAGATAAAATCGTAGCAATAATTACGTAAATTGCTAAGAATATTGCCGTAACTTTCATATCGAACTTAACGTCAAATTTGTAGAGTTTAAGCGAAAGAGTAAGTATAAAATACAAACATACTAACAAGTGGAAAAATACCGTATGGAAACTTGAGAAAGTTTTAAAGCAATCTCTAATATTTCCCGCACCGAACACAACGTCGGGCATTACTAGCATAAACAAGAACAATGATGCCAGGCAACTTAACGTAACGGCGTCGGCAACCTTTTTATACTTTCCTTTATAGAAAGAGTGGAAAGGCAACAAATACAAAAACAAACTACAATAGTGGAAAGGCAAAGCATATAAGTCATAGCCATCGGGTTTAATATTATAGCCTTGCTTCATAAATTCAAGTGCTAATAAAACAAGCGTTATTATTTGCAAGGGTAAATACTTTGCTTTTTCGCTTTTGTTTTTCATAAACTTGCCAAAAAATACCGCAAATACTATAAAAACAATAAAAGACGGTATTATTAAATAAAAATGTTCTTTAGTCCATAATCCCATAATAAACTTTTTCCTTTGTGTTTTATACGTTTCGTATTATATCACAAAAATATTTTGCACGCAACACAAAAAATATTATAAAAAGAAAACGCACTACCTTTATAAAAAGTATAGTGCGTTAAACTTTTAATTAATATCTATTAGATTTCAGAGAAATACTTAATAGTTCTTACCATTTGGCTAGTGTAAGAATTTTCGTTGACGTACCAAGAAACAACTTGAACTTGGTAAGTTTCTTCGTCAATCTTAGAAACCATAGTTTGAGTAGCATCGAAAAGTGAGCCGTATCTCATACCGATAACGTCAGAAGAAACGATTTCGTCGGTGTTGTAACCAAAAGATTCGGTTGCTTGTGCTTTCATAGCAGCGTTGATACCTTCTTTGGTAACGTCCTTACCCTTAACAACTGCGATAAGGATAGTGGTTGAACCGGTAGCGGTAGGAACACGTTGAGCAGCACCGATTAGTTTTCCGTTAAGTTCAGGAATAACAAGACCGATTGCTTTAGCAGCACCAGTGCTGTTAGGAACGATGTTCATAGCACCTGCTCTTGAACGTCTCTTGTCGCCCTTTCTTTGAGGTCCGTCAAGAATCATTTGGTCGCCGGTGTATGCGTGTACGGTGGTCATAATACCAGATTGGATAGGAGCGTAATCGTTAAGAGCCTTAGCCATAGGAGCAAGACAGTTGGTGGTGCAAGATGCAGCAGAAATAATCTTGTCTTCTTTAGTTAAACTCTTGTGGTTTACGTTGTAAACGATGGTGGGAAGGTCGTTACCTGCGGGAGCAGAAATAACAACTTTTTTAGCACCTGCTACGATGTGTGCTTGTGCCTTTTCTTTGCTGGTGTAAAAACCTGTACATTCTAATACTACGTCAACGTCGTATTTAGCCCATGGGCATTCAGCAGCGTTTGCACACTTAGAAATTTTGATTTCCTTTCCGTCAACGATGATTGAATCTTCAGTAGATTCAACGGTGTGACCTTGTGCAACGTAGTTACCTTGCATCGTGTCATACTTTAAAAGATGTGCGAGCATTTCGGGGCTAGTTAAGTCGTTGATAGCAACTACTTCATAACCTTCTGCACCGAACATTTGTCTGAAAGCAAGACGACCGATACGACCAAAACCGTTAATTGCAACTTTTGTTACTTTTGACATTTCAATGTCCTCCAAATATGATTTAATATTTTTATTTTTTAACTAAATTCGATAAAATACCGAACTTCTTCTCATATATTATACAAAGTTATTATTTTTTAGTCAAACGAATTTTAGACTTAATTTACTTTAAATTTTCGGGATTAAGACATTTTAAATCGTCGGGCACGAAAAGTCCGTCTTTTCTAATTAGTTCGCCGTCGATATAAATTTCGCCACCACCGTATTCGGGTGTTTGAATTTGCACTAAGTCCCAATGTATAGCAGAAATATTTCCGTTATACACTTCGTCATAGCAACAACCTGGCGTAAAGTGAATAGACCCCGAAATCTTTTCATCGAAAAGTATATCGCCCATAGGTTTTGTAATATAGGGGTTTACGCCAAACGCAAACTCGCCAACGTATCTAGCACCTTCGTCAGTGTCAAAGATTGCGTTTACCTTTTCGGTGTCGTTTGCAGTTGCCTTGATAATTTTGCCGTCCTTAAAAGTCAAAGAAACGTTTTCGTACTTAAACCCGTTTTGAATAGACGGAGTGTTATAGGTAATCACGCCGTTTACACTTTCCTTTACGGGTGCAGTGTAAATTTCTCCGTCGGGAATATTGTGTTCACCAGAACATTTTCTACTGCCAATGCCTTTGATTGAGAAAGATATATCGGTGTCTTTTGCAATAATTCTAACCTTGTCAGCCTTGTTAAGCCTTGCCTTTAATGCGTCCATTGCCTTGTCCATTTTAGAATAATCTAAAGTACAAACGTCAAAATATAGATTTTCAAAAGCATCCGTACTCATACCTGCTTGTGATGCCATACCTTCGTTTGGATAGCGTAAAATTACCCACTTGGTCTTTTTAACCCTTATTTCGTGATGAACGGGGTGCATATAAAATTCGCTGTTAATTTGCAAGTTTTCAGCAGGAACGTCTGAATTTTCGTTAGAGTTGTTACCACCCCTAATGCCGATATATGCGTCCATTTCTTGCATTCGAAATGCGTCGTACTTTGCCCTAAATTCGGCAAGTTCTTTGGTTTCGCCAAGTAAAAGTTCACGAGAAACTCTATTGTCAAACATTTCAACGAAAGGATATCCCCCAACGGCGTAAACTTCCTTAACTATTGCATTGACAAGCATATAATCTACGCCTTTTGCTTCAATCAATATCTTTTCGCCCTTTTTGAGTTTGCAAGAGTAATTTACCAATGATTTTGCAAGTTTATTAATTCTTAAATCCTGCATTTTTATTTCTCCAATTATTAATTTTATAGTTATTATACACTTTGTTGCAGAAATTATAAAGTATTTTCAGTTATGAATTGAAAAATATTTGATATTTTAGTTAAAAAGGTTTATAATATAAACTGTTCGGGCAACCGAACACTAACAAAAGTAAAAATTTTTTTATATAATTTGGAGGATATTACTCATGGCATTAGTAAACTCAAAGAAAATGTTCGAACAAGCATACAAAAACGGCTATGCTATCGGTGCTTTCAACGTTAACAACATGGAAATCGTTCAAGGTATCACCGAAGCATGTAAGGAAGAAAACGCTCCCGTTATACTTCAAGTAAGTAAGGGTGCAAGGGCATACGCTAACCACACTTACCTTGTTAAGTTGGTAGAAGCAGCAGTTAAAGAATGTCCCGAAATTCCAATCGTTCTTCACTTAGACCACGGTCCCGATTTTGAAACCTGTAAGGCTTGTATCGACGGTGGCTTTACTTCAGTTATGATTGACGGTTCACACTTACCTTTCGAAGAAAATATCGAAGTTACTAGAAAGGTTGTTGAATACGCTCACAAATATAACGTAACCGTTGAAGGCGAACTTGGTACTTTAGCAGGTATTGAAGACGACGTTAAAGTTGAACACGGCAACGAATCTTACACCAAACCTGAAGAAGTTATCGAATTCGTAACCAAAACCGGTGTTGATTCACTTGCAATCGCTATCGGTACTTCACACGGTGCTTATAAGTTCAAACCCGAACAATGCACTAGAAACGAAAAGGGTATCTTAGTTCCCCCTGCACTTCGTTTCGATATCCTAAAAGCAGTTTCTGAAAAACTTCCCGGCTTCCCAATCGTATTACACGGTTCTTCTTCAGTTCCACAAGAATACGTTAAAATGGTAAACGAAAACGGTGGTAAAATGCCCGATGCTATAGGTGTTCCCGAAGAACAACTTCGTGAAGCGGCTAAACTTTCAGTATGTAAAATCAATATCGACTCTGACTTACGTCTTGCTATGACGGGTACCGTTCGTAAATTCTTCAACGACAACCCCTCTAAGTTCGACCCAAGAGAATACTTAAAGCCTGCTAGAGCAAACATTAAAGAAATCGTTCGTCATAAACTCGTAAACGTTTTAGGTTGTGCTGGCAAAGCAGACGAATGCAAATAATCTAAGAATTATTTAAAACTTAAAAAGCGATTGGATAACCCAATCGTTTTTTTGTTTTACGAAATCACTATTATTTTGTTTGTATTTACTTTTTTATGAACTCAATAATGTTTTTCTTTTTATCTTGTGGCAATGCTTCAATTAGTCCTTTTAACTCATTATCAATATTATAATCGTCTATATTAGAACTAAAAAATCTCTCAATAGGAAAATCGCAAATTTCTAAAATTTGCAATAATTTTTCAACGGTTAAAACAATTCTTCCACTTTCTAATTGTGCAACGTATTGCGGACTCATTCCCATTCTCAAACTAACTTCTCTTGCAGAAAGATTTGCTTTGCTTCTTACGTAACCTATTCTTGATAAAATCTCTTTTATTTCCATAAAAAACTCCCTAAATACTCCTAACACAATCATTATAAATTAAGTTTTATAGCGTATAAGAAAGCCATACACATAAATTTTTCTCAAATTTTTAATTTTGAATACTATAACACATAAAAATGTGCTATAATAAATTGTGAGAGTATTCAAAATGAATACTTTGGGAGTTTTTTATTATGGAAAAACATAAAACTTGTTCATTTTTTGGTCATAGAAAAATAAATTTAACCGATGATTTAAGACAAAAAGTAAGCGAAGCGATAGAAAATTTGATAATTAAATATAATATACAAATATTCTTGTTTGGTAGCAAAAGTGAATTTAATAACCTTTGTCATTTTATCGTAAGCGAACTAAAGGATAAATATCCATATATAAAAAGAATATTTTATACTTGTAAAAGCGAAAGTTGCACGTTAGAGAAAGAAAGACAAGAACTAGAAAAAGTTTATTCACGATATATAAATCAAGAATTTCACTTGCTTGGTTTTGAAGAAGAGTTTGAACATAAGACAAAATATAATGCGGGAAGAGCCAGTTATATTGAACGAAACCAAGCAATGATAGACGATAGTGAATATTGCTTATTCTATTACAACGAGAAATACGTTCCTCCAACAAAAACCAATAGTGGTACTAAAATTGCGTACGAATATGCAAGAAGAAAAAACAAAAAAATAACTAATTTGTTTAACAACTAAAAACTTTTAATAAAAAAAGGATAGCGATTACTCGTTATCCTTTTAAACTAAAGTGATTGTAAATTTTATTTTTCTTATTTACCCGTGTCGCAGAAATAGAATTGATTTACACGCATTGTTATAGTTTCGGTTTTAATATACGGTTCTCTTATTCCACCACCAACGTATCTATCTACCGTTATGGTTAAGATATCGCCTATTTGCATCTTATCTGCTATCGCCGAGAAATCTGCTATGGTTTTAATGCTAGTCGTTTCGGCAAAAGTTTGATTATCCCTAGTAATTTTTGCACCCGTAATAACGTCGTTTACTTTCAAGCCTGATTTTTGTGCTTGACTGCCCGAAACGGTTGATAAAACGTAAACGTATTCGCCCTTACTATCAGTGTCTTGAGATATGGTCATACCGAGTTTTTCTTTTCTGCCCGTTACGTAGCCGTAATTATCTTCGGTACAAGAGCCTACTAGGTGTTTAACGATATTGATAAAACCGTTGTCGATTTCAGCATCCGATTCAACGAACATTGGAATAGCGAAGTTTAAGGCTTCGTAACTAGTATTTCCCGCATTCGTTATGGCAATTAGTTCGCCTTTAAGGTTGAACAAGCCACCACCCGAGTTACCAGGGTTAATAGTTGCGTCGATTTGCATAAGTTTCATATTGCCAATGTCGAGAGAAACGTCTCTTTGTAAATAACTTACGATACCCGAACAAACGCTACCAGGAAGTTCACCCGTAGGATTACCTATTGCAAAAACCGTTTCGCCCTTTTTAACTTTATAGTCTTCGTTAATGTATGCCTCTTGAATTTTGTCCATAGCAAGTTTATTGCCCGAAATTGCAGGTTTATCAAGGTCGATTTTTAGTACTGCAATATCAGAATCAGCGTCGCCACCAACTAGATATACGGCAACATCAACTTCTCTACCGTCTGCTAAGGCAACCTTGCTATCCTTATAAATATGTGGTCCAATCATACCTGCAAAGATATAATCTTCATTTTCATAACCACAGTATTCATCGGGAATACTTACTAAAATTCTACCCTTTTTATCAATTACGTGATGACAAGTAATGATATAGATATAATTTTCGTCGTCGATTTTAGAGTGTTCAATATCAACAATAGTACCCGAAGCGTTGCTTGTAGAATCTTCCGAAGCACTAACGCTAATTGCAACCGAAGCACGGTCAACCCTTGAAACGGCTTCCACCAAAGCGTCGTTAACCGAATATTCGGGCAAGGTAGAAGTGCCAAAACTTACAAACTTAGTGGTTGTAGAAGAATCTACTAAACCCGTATGAGTATTGGGGTTAGTAGAAACGAGCGTACAAGCACTAAACGAAACCGTAAGCACTGCAATACATAATAGTGTTAATGCGGTTTTTAATAACTTTTTCATATATTCTCCTAATGGCTATTCGCCATTTTAATCTATATTATTATAATCATTTTAACAACATATTATTGAAAAAACCTTTAATTTTATAAAAAAATTAAGAGGGCGTATATGAACGCCCTCCCCCGCCGTAACAAGCGGGGAAAGGAAATTATAAAGATAACCCGTCGTCCGCTTATTCCAGCAAGATATAACAACGACGGTATCGCTTTGGTCTTTTTTAATTAAAAAAACCTTACCGCCGACAATTTAAGTATAAGCAGATAAGGTCTTTTTATGCGTTAAAAATAATTATTCTTCCTCTTCTTCGGGTAAATCTACGTTATGATATACGTTTTGAACGTCGTCAAGGTCTTCCAAAGCATCAATAAGTTTTTGGAATTTCACGCAATCTTCGTCCGAAAGAGTAATTTTGTTTTGGGGAACCATTTCGATTTGTGCTTCAAAGAAAGATAGTCCCTTTTCTTCTAGATACTTTCTAACTGCAGAGAAGTTAGCAACGCTAGTATGAATTTCATAAGCGTCGTCTTCAGTAATAATATCGTCTGCACCTGCATCTAAAGCATATTCCATTAAAGTGTCTTCCGAAAGTTCGGGAGTTCTTTCAACAATTAATATACCCATAGTGGTAAAGGTAAAAGACACGCAACCTGAGTTGCCAAGTTGTCCACCATGTTTTCTCATAACCGTTCTAACGTAGTCAACCGTACGGTTCTTGTTATCGGTTAAAGTTTTAATAATGATAGCACTTCCTGATGGGCCGTATCCTTCGTAGGTTAATTCTTCGTAGTTTGCACCCGAAAGTTCGCCCGATGCCTTAGCAATACATCTTTTAATGTTATCGTTAGGCATATTAACTGCCTTAGCCTTAGCAATAGCGTCTGCTAACTTACTGTTAGTTGTAGGGTCAGGGTTGCTTTTTGCTGCAACTGCTATTTCTCTACCAACTTTAGTGAATATTTTTCCTTTTGCTGCGTCCATTTTTGCCTTTTTAACGGCAATATTCGCTGCATGGCTATGTCCTGACATAATTTTCTCCTTTTAATTTTTTTTCAAAGCGTACATTAGTATCCCTGCCGATACGCTTGCGTTTAGGCTTTCCATACCGTTTTGCATAGGAATACTTACCGTATGACTAGCCCTTGATTTAACTTCTTGACTAACTCCGTGTCCTTCGTTACCAATAACCAAACAAAAATCACCTTTTAAGGTATTTTCAAAAACGTTTTCGCCTTTCATATCGGCAACTACTATTGGAAGTTTAATGCCGTCCAACGCTTGTTGCTTAGTGCAAGTGTAGATTTTCGCACGGAAAATACCGCCCATACTAGCCCTAACGCTTTTGGGCGAAAATGCATCTGCACAATCAACTAAGTATAATTGGTTATAATTAGAAGCCGAAGCAGTTCTAACGATTGCCCCCACGTTCGACGGGTCCGAAACACCGTCTAACAGCAAGCAACTTCCACTTGGAATTTCAAAATCAGTTTGTGGTTTTACTGCAACTGCTATTACGCCTTGCGGAGTAATTTCGGTACTGATTGAAGCAAATACTTCGTCGGAAACTAGTTCTAGTTCAACGTCATTAATTATCTCTCGCAAAAGGCTTGCTCCCTTTTCGGTTGCAAAAATTCGCTTTATGCGTTGATTAGTATTAATTGCGTCGGCTACTAGTTTTACGCTTTCTATTAGATATTCGTTTTTCTCGTCTCTAAATTTTTTCATCGAGAGAGAACGAATTTCTTTTATGGCAGTGTTTTGTTTTGAAGTTATCATCTTTTTGATTTAAAAAAGCCTACGCTAAAAGGTAGGCCATTTTTAATTATTTTAAGTTTGCTTTTGCCTTTTCTGCAAGTGCAGTAAATGCAGTAGCGTCAGAATAAGCGATTTCAGCCAATACCTTTCTGTTGAGTTCGATGCCGGCTTTCTTTAAACCGAACATAAACTTGCTGTATGACAAGCCGTTCATTCTTGCAGCAGCGTTAATTCTTGCAATCCATAATGCTCTGAAATCACGCTTCTTGTTCTTTCTACCAATATAAGCGTAGAGTTGAGCCTTCATAACGGCTTCTCTAGCCACTCTATATCTCTTGCTTCTTCCGCCAAAGTAACCTTTAGCAAGTTTTAATATTTTTCTACGCTTCTTTACAGCGTTAACTGCTCTTTTAATACGCATAATCTTCTATTCTCCTTATTATTTATTGTAAATAAGAGTTTTAACGGTCTTTGCTTGAGTTGCGTCAACGTAAGCTCCGTCGCAAAGATTATTCTTTCTCTTTCTGTCTTTCTTAGTTAAAATGTGGTTTTTTCCCGAGCAAGCTCTTTTGATTTTGCCGGTTGCGGTTACTTTAAAACGTTTTTTAGCCGCACTTTTGGTTTTCATTTTCGGCATAATAATACCCTCCGTGTTTTTATTTTTTTCAGTTACGCTTTGATAGGTGCTAACATCATCCAGATGTTTCTACCTTCAGTAAGCGGTTGCTTTTCCATTGTTCCGTAGTCTTTTACGATTTCAAAGAATCTCTTCATAACGTCCATACCAAGTTCGGTATAAGCCATTTGACGACCACGCATTCTGATTGAAACTTTTACTTTGTTTCCACTTGCAAGGAATTTGCTTGCTTGCTTTGCCTTGACGTTTAAATCGCCAACGTCTATGGTCATTGAAAGCCATACTTCCTTGATTTCAACTACTTTTTGATTCTTTTTTGCTTCCTTTGCCTTTTTGGTCAATTCAAAAAGGTATTTGCCGTAGTTCATAATTTTACATACGGGTGGGGTTGCGTTTGGAGAAATCTTTACTAAATCTAACCCGTTCTCCTCTGCAATAGCAAGACCTTCTCTTGCCGAAACAATACCTAATTGACTGCCGTCAGCACCGATCAATCGAATCTCTCTGTCGCGAATTTCTTCGTTTATTTGATGTTCTTTTTTAATGGTTTTGTACCTCTTTATAAAATTTCCTGATTAGGATTAAGCCAAAAAAAAGGGTTGCTTTTTAGAAAAACAACCCATAAATTACATAAAACTAGACTATTTTTTAGCCATTTTACATATTGAGCCGAACGAACTTTTCCGTCGGCGAGAAGGGTTACTTCTTCTTTAAGCCTTATTATAATACAAAATTTATACGCTTTTGTCAAACGTTTTTACACGATTTTTATTTATTTTCGGTTTTTGTTTCAATTCCCTCGTACATATAGTCAAACCAAGGGAAGTTTTTCCATCTATTTACGTGTAGTCTGTGCATTTCTTCTACGATTAGCAAAATTTTCCCAACGCAAGGAATATCGGGCGTAAATTCTAGGTATTCGCCTTTTACGTAGAAAGAGAAGAACGTTACGTCGGTTATAAGTATCAAAGTGTAGATTTGTTCGTAACTTAAATCAAACGTATAATCTTTTCCGTCTCTAACGCCAACAAAATGAATACCATTATGGTCAAAAATTAATTTTCCTTCGCCACAAGGGATACTCGTTTGCATTTTCTTTAGCGTTTTGTACTTGTCTAAACAACCCATCTTAACATTTACCGAATAAGAAAAGTCGGGTGTTTGACGAATTTCTTTAATTACTAACTCTCTTTCCCAATCAACCCACTTTGAAAGCGATTCAAAAATCTTACAATCTTCATTGAAGGGGGTTAAGGTATAGTAATCGTCCATCGTTCCTCCGTTACCACACGCTTCACAACGGATAAAGTTTTTGTCGCCAAGCATTTTTAGTTCTTCGCCACACTTAGGACATTTATACGCTAAATCGTGGAAGTGCGAACAAATATTGCCGTCGTGTTTCCACTTGATTTTTACTTCCTTATTCCACTCGTATTCGTCGTGGTGAAATTCTTCGTTAATTCTATCGTTAACTTCTTGGTCGGTCATCTTTTCAAGTTGTTCGGGGCTGAAAAGCAAATAGGTTTCCGCTTCTACCCTACCTAGCCTTTCATCAAGACAAACCTTGTGTTCAGTGAGATATGAACCCTTTAGTTTTACCATATATACGGGTATTTTATAATGTTTTAAGAAATTTCCCGTAGTTTCTACTATAGGTTGGTTGTGCCCCGTAATAGAACTCATACCTTCTGGCGAAAAAGCAATCGCTCCACCAGACTTGATTACCTTTGCCATTGCCTTAAGGCTGGTCATATCAACCGTAAAGTTCTTTTTGGGAATAACCTTTTCTAAGCCAAACACAAAACTTAAATGGCTTCTAAAAAATTCGTTATACGCAGCCACCATATTGTATCTTCTAGGCCACGCGGCACGCATTACGAACATATGGTCATAACGAGATAAGTGGTTAAAAATTATAAAACAAGGACCTTTACAGTCTGAAATCTTATCGCGTTTAGTAATTTTTAGTTTATATTTTCTCATTACGAAATACTTCATAATGAAATGGTATATTGCGTGAATAATAGGGTTAGGTGATTTAAACTTTCTTTTTGCAAGTTTTTCTTGTAAGGTGAGTTTTTTCTTTTTCATACTACACCTTTCTACCCTTTGCGTGGAAAGCAACGCCTACTGCGTCTGGACCTGCGTGGCTACCAAGCGTAGGATTGGTTTCTACAAATTCTATCTCTAAGTCTTGTCCTAATTCCTCTTTTAGTTTATCGGCTAACGCTTTTGCAGTTTCAAAAGCGTCGGTATGTGCAACCACTACCCTGTGATTTTTAATGTCTTCTTGATTAGCCTTTACCATTTCTACGATTTTATTTATGGTTGCATTTTTGCCACGACACTTGTCGATATTAACCATACAACCTTCTTCGTTTACGTGAATAATTGGATGAATTTTTAAAATGTTACCAACCAACGCTACGAAAGACTTTACCCTACCACTTCTTTTGAAGAAACTTAGGTCTTCTACAAATAGGTAAATTGCAAATTTATCTACTTCTTTTTCAGCCCAAGCCTTAATTTCTTCTATAGACTTGCCTTGCAAATACATTTCCCCAATTTCTCTAACGATAATATACGATAAAATGGTCATACCCTTAGTATCAATAGTGTGCAAGGTTCTTTCAGGATATTTTTCCTTTAATTGCTTGTACGCAATTTCCATAGCATTAAAAGTACCACTCATCGCTGCGGAAAAATGCACGTACAAAATATCTTTTCCTTCCTTAAAAAATGGCTCAAAATATTCCATATATTGTACGGGTGAAATAGCACTAGTTTTAGGCATTGCACCCTCTCTTAACTTCTGATAAAATGCGTGTCCATCAAATTCGTCAAAGTCAACGTAAGGATAGATTTCCTTATCGTCAAGAGTATATGGCATGCTGATTAAATTATAACCGTATTCTTTGCATATTGACGGAGTCATATCCGTATCTGTATCAGTGAATAAAACAAACATAAACTTTCTCCCTTTTCGACAAAATACGAAAATATTATACAATACTTCAACTCTCTTTGTCAATTTTAGAAGATACATTTTTATTATATTTGACTAATTTGTAAATTAATGCTAAAATTATTACATAAATAAACTAAGGAAAGAATATTTATGATTAAAATATTGGTGGACGCATATGGTGGAGACCATAGTCCCTCGGTCAACGTTGAAGGCGTCGTTAAGGCGATTAATGAAGTTAAAGATTTAGAAATCGTACTAGTTGGCAATCAAGACGAAATGAAAAATCTTCTTGCAAAATACAAGTACGATACTAAAAGATTATCGTTTATTCACGCTCCCGACGTAATTGATTGTAACGACAAACCAACAGATGCAATCAAACACAAAACCGAAAGTTCTTTATACAAGTGTTTTGAAACCTTGCGTAGCGACGAAAATGCAAACGCACTAGTTAGCGTAGGTTCTACGGGTGCAATTCTTGCCGGTGCAGTGCTTAGGATAGGAAGAATTAAAGGCATCAAACGCCCAGCGTTTTGCCCAATCCTCCCCACGATGAACGGAAAACTAGTTGGCATTTGCGACAGTGGTGCAAACGTGGACTGCGACCCGTTACACTTAACGCAATTTGCAATAATGTCAAGCCTTTATATGAAAAAGGCGTTCGGCGTTAAAAACCCAAAGGTTGCACTTCTCAATATCGGTGTTGAAGAAGAAAAGGGCGATATGTTAAGAAAGGAAACTTTTAAAGCACTTTCTGAATCAAAATTAATTAATTTTGGTGGAAATATGGAAGCAAGGGATTTGCTTAAAGGCGATTTCGACCTAGTAGTTTGCGACGGGTTTGCAGGAAACGTACTACTAAAATCTACCGAAGGTGCTTGTATGCTTTTAATGAAAAAATTAAAGACCACCTTTATGAGCAGTCTTAAATCTAAAATCGGTGCATTGTTCCTTAAAAAAGACATTTATAAACTAAAAGATACAATGGACTACAATAACTACGGTGGTGCAGTTTTACTAGGTGCTTCAAAGACTATCGTTAAAGGACACGGTAGCAGTAACGGAACGGCTATTTACCACTGCATTAAACAAGCGTACAATATGGAAAAGAATAATTTAAGACAAGAAATTAAAGATGCTATCGATTCAATATCCGCTGAATAAAAAATCAAAGCCTTTTTGCTAGAAAGCAAAAAGGCTTTTTATTTTGGCTTTAGTTTTAGTTTTTCTCTCCGTCGTTAAAATACAAAATTCCTAAAGTATTTCCACCACAATGGCTTGCAATCGTTCCGCCAGCCCTTGTTTCGTAGATGTTCTTAAAACCTGCATTTTCACACGCTTTTTTTGCAGATTCTACCATTTCAGGCATTGCAGTCGTGTAAGTAATAAAAACTTTATCTAGATCTGGGGTATTAAATTCTTCTAATACTTCTTCGCAATATTTTGATATAACGCCACCCATCTTGCCACGATATTTTTTATCGGACGACATTTTTCCTTCGCCAACTACTATTCTCGGACGAAGTTTTAGTAGGTTTGCTCCAAAGCGTTGTAAACTGCTACATCTACCACCTTTGTAAAGGAAGTCAAGACGTTCAACGATGAAACTTACTTGAAGTTTACTAGCCCTTTCTTGAACCTTTTGAGCAATAATGTTAGGTTCTTCGTTAGCGTTTGCAAGTTCCCTTGCATACATACACAATAAACCAATACCCGTAGAAAGACTAAGACTGTCAACTACGAATACGTTATCTAACTCTTTTGAAGCGTTAATAGCGTTGTTGCAAGAACTTGAAAGCCCACTAGATAAACAAACGTGTATAACAGCGTCGTATTCTTTTCTTAAGTTCTTAAAATATTCGGTATAATCATAAACGTTTATGGCGTTAGTTTTTGGTAGCACGCCACATTCTTCTACCTTTTGAAGCATTTCTTCGGTAGTATATTTCCCGTCTTCAAACTCTTCCCCATCCAAAACGATATGATACGGAATAATTTTTACGTCGTACTCCTGTAAAAGTTCCTTTGATAAATCGCTAGTCGATTCACATGAAACGGCAATTTTCATTATTCTATTCTCCTTAAAAATTAAGCGTAGAGTATTTTACCATAAATTAAAAAAATATTCAACCATTTTTGATACAAATAATTACTTGCTAAATACTTTAAAAAGTTATATAATTATATCGTTATATATTAAGGAGAATTTTTATGAACAAAATTAACGGCGTTATTGAAGAACAAACCGTACAATTCAAAGATTTTAATAAATATGACGGGCAAATAGTTTCCATGTGCGGATATATTCACCGTATTCGTGAAATGACAGGCTTTTCTTTCGTAATCATTAGAACGGCTAAAGACACCGTTCAATGTGTTTACGCGCCTGAATTTTCAGATTATCGTTGGGACGATAAACTTTGCGAAGAAGCATGCGTAAAGGTTTTAGGCAAGGTCGTTTCTAGTAAAGATGCTAAGGGCAATGATAGATACGAATTGCAAATTCACAATATCGAAATTTTATCTTTACCCG
Organism: Christensenellaceae bacterium; assembly: GCA_045589615.1. Classification (GTDB taxonomy): domain Bacteria; phylum Bacillota; class Clostridia; order Christensenellales; family Borkfalkiaceae; genus UBA1259. The sequence goes on from JAZNPL010000012.1 coordinate 84,967, forward strand.
CTGAAGGGCTTCCTATCGTCATCAATAAAAAACAACTTGACAATATCCAACTAAATACTATTTTAGACTTGCGTCCAATCGCTTTAAGAAACCCCAAAGAACGTGCAATCTTCAAAATTCAAGAAGGTATTGCTAGGGGCTTTAGAGAATTCTTATTTAAAAACGGTTTTACCGAAATTCGTTCACCCAAAATCAACTTCGCTGGTGCTGAAGGCGGTACTAACGTATTTAAACTTGATTATTTTGGAAAGCAAGTATATTTAGCACAATCTCCACAATTATATAAGCAAGCAATGGTTGGCGTATATGAACGTGTTTTTGAAATTGCACCCGTATTTAGGGCAGAACATCACGACACCTCTCGCCACCTTAACGAATATATTTCTATGGACTTTGAAATGGGCTTTATCAATGGTTTTGAAGACATAATGAATATGGAAACGGGAGTTTTAAAATACATTATGAATCTATTAAAAACCGAATACAAAGACGAAGTAGAATTATTACACGCAAACATCCCAGAAATTGACGAAATCCCCTGCTTAAAGTTTATGGAAGCAAAGGACATTATCATCAATAAATTCAAATACACTCCATCTGATATGAAGGACTTTGACCCGTCGGAAGAAGAAATGCTTGGCAAATACGCTAAAAAGGAATTCAATAGTGATTTTATCTTTATCACTCACTACCCTTCTAAAAAGCGTCCTTTCTACACTAAAGACGACCCAACTGACCCCGAATACACCTTATCTTTCGACTTATTGTTTAGGGGGCTTGAAATTACTTCTGGTGGTCAAAGAATTAACGACTATAACGAACAAGTTGAAAAGATGATTAAACTTGGCACTAACCCTGAAGAATTTGAAACCTACCTTATGTTACACAAATACGGTGCTCCCCCTCACGGTGGTTTAGGTATCGGTCTTGAAAGATTGACAATGCACTTGCTTGGCTTTAAGAACGTTAGAGAAGCAACTATGTTCCCAAGAGACATTAACCGTGTAACTCCCTAATCTAAAATAAAAATTTAAGCACGCAAAGTAAATCTTTGCGTGCTTTTTTATTTTATCTTTTTGAAAATTCACAACCACAATAGTTTTGTCTATAAAGTCCGTTCTTTCTAGAAAGTTCTATCGAACGCAAATATCCTCCGCCCTTTTTAAAATCGGTAGGCAAATATTTTTGTCCTAACTCTTTTTCTATTTTTAGCCCTATTTCATTAATAATTGTAGCGTTTTTTAATGGACTTACCGTTAAAGTCGTAGCGAAGTAATCAAAGTATTCTTGCTTTGCTATTTTTGCAGTTTGAGTCAACCTTAAGTCAAAACAAAGGTTGCATCTAGCACCGCCCTCTTTTTCTTTCTCCTTTCCACTAACGGCTACAAGAAAAAGGTTTTTTTGGTATTCTTCGCATAATACCGCTATCCCTTGTGATTGACAGTATTTTATTTGCTCGTCTTTTCTTTTATTATACTCGTTTTCTGTGTCAATGTTTGGATTAAAATAATAAACGGTTAAATCAAAGTAATCTTTTAGCCTTTCTATGCAAGCAGTAGAACAAGGTGCACAACAACTATGCAATAAAAGTTTCGGCTTTATATTTTCTTTTTGACAGTCCAAAATAATATTTTGCATTATTTTGTCGTAATTAATTTTATTCATTAAATTTCCTTTTTAGATATTACTCCGTCAACGTTTGTCGCTATATACGCCTTGCCACCAGCAGTAATACTCTTTGTCAATTTTCCGTCAACGAACTCTATTGCACAATCGTTTTCCACGCAATACGCCCAATCAATTTTATTGTCTTTCATCGCTTTAAAAAAGTCGTTTTCTCTTTCGTTAAAATGTGGGCACATCGTTCCATCTAGGATATTAAGCCCCTTTTTCATAACGTATTCAGAACTTTGTCCACGCATAATTTCATAGTCGGTGTACATATCGCAAAACCAACATATTGCACCGGCTGAAAGCCCACATATTATCTTACCTTGATTATATGCATCGATTATTAGTTTATCAAGCCCCGTTTCCTTCCATTTTTCAAGCATATATACCGTATCGCCACCACCGATATAAATACAGTCTGCATCGTCGATTTTTTTTGCAATTCGTTCTATATCCATCTCTCCGTAAACGATTAACGCTACTTCGGCTTTAATATCAAAAACCGACGTATAGGTTTTTCTAAAACTGTTAAAATACGGCATACTGTCGTGCGAAGCAGTACCAATAAACAATGCGTTTGCACGCTTTTCCCCTGCGTGAATTTTAGCAAGGTTTGCTACGTATCTATCTATTTCTAAGGTAGTTTTGCTTTTTATCTCTCCACCACCGATTGCAATTATTCTCTTTTCCATATCGTCTCCATAAAAAAGGTCAGACGAAAGTCTAACCTTTTATTTTATCTAAAATTAATGTTTTTGCGTTGTTGTAAAAAACGTCGTTAGCCACTTGTTCGCCATAGCGTTTAGTGATAACTTCCCTTGCGTTAGCAAGCATACTGCCACGGGTAAAATGAGTATCGCTAGCCACAAAATCTACTATTTTTTCATCAAAAAACTTTAGTACCCTTTTGTGTTCTTTTTTTGCAAGTTTTTTAATTAACGAACCAGCATTGATTTGAATAAAACCACCAACGTCTTTAACTTCAACTGCTTCTTCAACCGAAAAATAGTCGTACCTTTCAACGTGGGCACATACGGGAATATATCCACTGCACTTGGTTTCGTAACAAATTTCAGCAATGTCCATACTCTTAAAATAATCAAACTCTAAAAGTAAAACGTTGCTTCCACCAAGCCCTATCACTTCCTTATCGTTTAATAACTTTTTAAAGTCTCTGTCAACGAAAATTTCTTGCCCGTAATATAGATTTATATTAAGCCCTTCGTTTTTTGATATATCGCAAAGCACGTCATATTGTTTTTTTATAGCCGATAAGTCGGCATTAAACGTCTTTCTACGGTGTGGAGTTAAAAATAAATCGGTAACGTTTTGTTTAACAGCATCTATTAAAAGAGATAATGCTTGCTCAAAATTTTCACAACCATCGTCAAGCCCAGGTAATATATGCGTGTGAATATCTATCATATAGTTTTTGCCTTGATTTATTATGCTTCGTTTTCTTCTTCGTCTTTTTCGTTTTTAAAGTACGAATAAGTGTAGTATTTTCCTGAATAGTATCCAGAACCCTTGTCCTTTTTCTTGTCGTACATAGTAATTACAGAACCTAAAAGTTTTACGCCGTTTTTATGAAGTTCTGCAATGGCTTCTCTAACTTGAGTTCTAGTAGTCATTGCATAAGCGACCAAGAATAGCGTTCCGTCTGCAACTTTTGAAATGTGAATATAGTCTGAAGTTTGCAATACGGGTGGGCAGTCTAAAATAATGTAGTCATAAGTCTTTCTAAGTTCATTAATCAAAGCCTTAAACTTGTCCGAAACCAAAACTAAAGACGGATTGTGAATATCTGCACCACGAGTCATTAATGAAACGTTTTTGTATTTTGTCGTTTTAATAATGTCTTCTATTTTTGCTTCGCCTGTCAAGTATTCGGCAATACCTACTTCCTTAGAAAGTTCAAATAGTCTATGCGACCTTGGGCGACGGAAGTCTAAGTCAACTAGTATAACCTTTTTGTCGGTATAACCTAAACTTACTGCTAAGTTACAAGCAACGGTCGTCTTTCCTTCGTGAGAAAGAGACGATTCAATTTGTATAACCATAGATTCGTCGTTAGGGTTAAGATATAAAACGTTGTCTTTTAATCTATTGTAACCTTCCGCTTCTGCAGAATAAATGGTTTCACCAACGATTATTTTACTACTCTTTGTATTATGTTTCTTTTTACGTCCTTTTTTACCGAAAAGCATACTTCACCTTTTAACTTTATTATTATACGAGTAACATTATAATACAATTTTTAATTAATTGCAATAGTTAATTTAACAATAATTTAGTGGCGAGCCAAAATAACTTGACTCGCCTACCCTTTAACTATTCGTTTTTTCTAAAAGCCCACGCAAAACCTTAACGTGAAGTTCTTCATCTAAGAGTATTCTAGATATTATTGCTTGAACTTGTTCATTTTGCAAATTAGATAGTATTCGTTCGTATTCGTTAATGGCAGAAATTTCGCCCGTAATGTCGTCCATCAACATTTTTTGTGCAGTTTTTGAATAGGAAATCCCCGAAGTATTAAACCAACAATATTTGCTAGGTGGCCGTTCCGAAAAAATTGGGTCAACGCCTAGTTTTAATAACAACGCACCTAAAATTTCAAAATGTCGCATTTCGGTAATTGAAATGCCTATCAATACGTCTGCAACTTCTTCGTTATGACAATAATCAAAAAAATAATGGTGATAAACGTACTGCAACACAGCCGAAAGTTCGCTGTGTAGCCCTGCGTACGCCGACGAGATCAGCATTGCCGATTGATAATCTTTTTCTATTCCCTCTAAGTCAGGGTATGGCAAATCTATCGCTATTGGCTTTATCATTTTTCTCTCCTTATATTTTATTTGTAATATATGAGAGAAATTTAAAATAAGTTAAAAGCCACTTAGTTAAAGTGGCTTTTTTTATCAACTGCTAGGAGTATTTCCCTATAAACTTCATTATAGGCTTAATATTTAAACTTTTACCTCTTTGATTAAACGCTTGCTCTTCGGTCATACCGAACGTAACGAACAATTCATCATTGAAAGTTGTTTCTTCGTTTAATGCAATAACCTTACCGTTATCTAAAACCAAATTCCAACGCAAAAATTCATAATCTCCGTCCATACTCTCTGCAAAAGGAAACAACGTACCTTTTGCACCAAGCCTAGAACCATACGGAATTTTAAAGGTGTCTCCACGCCTTGTATCGTAACCTACCACAACTGTCTTGCCGTTTCTTTCATAATCTACATATTTACGGCTTAGTACGACTTTATACCCACTATACCAAACTGCTTTTACAGTGGTGCTTTCTTTAATATCTAATATAATGAGCGACCAACTATCAAAACCATACCCCGGTCTTTCAAAAACCGGTGGTTGAATTTGACTTGCATCAGTTACCGTTTGAACAGCCTTGCCACTAACAAGCACAGCACCTTCCCCACCAACGAAAGTTACAGTAAAGGATTCTTTGCCCGAACAATTGCAACCAAATACCCCACTAAAAATCGACATACTTATTAATAAAGCCAATAATATTGATAAAATTTTACTTTTTTTCATTAATATCACCTACCTATTAAAGTATATCCTTTTAAGTAGAAATTGTCAACCCTTAAGCAGTTACACTCCGTATTTTGCCATAATTTTAAGTAATGCACCAAGCCCATCGTTAAGTTTTTCCTTTACGTCTTGGTCGTCAAAATGTCGTTCTGCTTGAAAAACGGCAGTTTCAAGTTCTCTAACTTGTCGCCGATCTGATTGACTTAAATCAAAATAGTCTAGCCGTTTTAGAATATTTTTCACGTGCGATAGGTTTAGCCCGTCAATCGTCTCACTTTTTTCATTTTCTATCGGCTTCACGTTTTTAATATCATTAAGTATAGGCTTTTGGTCTTGCTCTGCTATTTTTTGGTCTATAAATCTTATAAACTCTTTACTTTCGTCTTGTTTTTTAGATTTTTTCCCAACGCATTTAATAGGAATTGCTAGCAAACATATTACGGCTAACAAAAGAAAAAACTCATTTCTGCTTTTATTAAAAATTGCCAAAGCATAGCGATAAAGAAAACTTAGGCTAAAGCAAGAAAGTAAAAACAGTGCCGTACCTTTGTTTTCAAAACTTCTAAGGAAAATTTTTAGAAGCAAAAACGATAAAAACAACACTCCTACCAATATTAAAACTACAATTTCAATAACGTTAACGCCCAAATCTTGTAATACTTTTTCAATAATTTCCATAACCTTTCTCTCCACCAAAAATTTTAACAAAATCTTCTAGTCGAAAAATAAAAGGTTATAAACTTTTGTGTTAAATAATGTATTAAATTTTGATGGTTTCGCCCGAATATAAATTTATTAAGGTCTTTTCAACAACTTTCTTATTAAGAACCGTTTCAACAGCCCTTGCATATACGTTAAGTTGTAAAGAGTAGGTTTTAATAAGTTGCGATTTATCTTTTCTTGAATACTTATAATCTATAATCTTAGCGGTTTCGCCATCTATTATTAATAGGTCGATTATACCTTGAATCATAACCTTTTCACAAGAATTAGTATCTAAAATTTCCCTTGCGTCAATTTCGGCAATAAAAGGTGCTTCTCTATACAACTTGCCCTTAATCTTTCCCGCTAACAAGTTTTCTACCGCATTTTTTAGTCTGTCTAGGTTAAGAGAATTTGCTTGTTCTTTTGTTATTATCGATTTTTCTATCATATTTTCTACTTGCTTTTCAAACGGCAAGAGTAATGAAAAATCGTAATTTTCCATAATTTTATGTGCAATAATTCCTCTTTCAGCCCCTGTAAAGTCTTCTTTTTCGGAAAATAGGTTTTCTATTTTATAATACTCGTCTTTAGTCTCTGCACTGACCTTACTTACCGAAGTTTTTACAGGTAGATTTAAGTCGTGCAAATAGGGGTATTGATAGTCTAAGTTCTTCATTATTTGCTTTTGAAGTTCAACATTAGGTGCACTAACTATTATCCCGTTCACAGACTGCTTAAAGGCATACGACTGCAATTCTTCTAAATCCTTATTGGAGGCAATTAAGGTTGACGGAATAAAATCGGTAAAACAATCAGCCGAATCAAAGCAATCGTTATTCTCGTTACTCTTCCCTTCGGTAACGACGTGCAAGGAATAGGTAGCACGGGTTAACGCAACGTAAAACAAACGCATTTCTTCTTTGACAAGGTTTTCTTTAAGTTTCAGTTTTATAACTTCTCTTAAAAGTGTTTCGCTATACGTCTTGCTTTCAAAATCGTAATCTTTAACTGCTACGCCAAATTCTCTATCTTTTAAAATATCTTTCTTTTCGTCGTCTCTATTGAACTTCTTTTCAGAGTTACAAACTATTACTACGGGAAATTCCAAACCCTTTGAAGCGTGAACGGTCATTAGTTTAACCGTTTGCGAATCGCACACCGTAGAAAAGCCAAACGCATCTGGGTTAGAGTCTATAAGTTTTAAAAATTCTCTAACAGTTAAAAGTTTGTCTTTATTCTTTGCTTTAGACAGGAAGTTTTTAACCCTTTTCACTTTGTCTTCGCCAAGTGGAGAAGCGTAAAGACAATCTTCAAACCCACTTTCGTTTATCATTTTTTCAAGCACTGAAAACGCACCACTAAAATCAGCAATGAAACGCATTTTGTCAAAATAGCACTTGAAAGAATTTAACCTTTCGGAAAGTTCGGTTTTAAAGTTTAAAGTGTAGTAATTAAAAGCATCTAAAAAGCAGTTTATTTTTTCTTTGCTTTCCTTTTTGCTTTGTAAAACTATTTCGGCTAAGTCTTCTTCGGTAAATCTACCAAATGGAGATAAAAGCACGGCACAAAGTGGTAAATCTTGATAAAAACAGTCCAAAAGCCTTACCACGTTTATCAATAATTGAATTTCGGGGTAATCGCAAATGTTTTGTTCCGCTTCGCTTGATACGGGCACGCCGAATTTTATCAAACTCTTCGTCAAGTTGTCGATAAATGTGCTTTGCTTATTTCTTGAAATAATTGCAATATCGCCAAGCGTTACCTGTCTTTCTCTATTTAATTTTGTATCGAAAAACTTCTTACCAAGTTCCGAAAAAATTATATCGCAAATTAACAAGGTTTGGTTTCTAAACTCGTCTTTAGACGGTTTTAACTCTTCTAATATATCGTAAATTCTAGGTGTTTCTAATTCTTGAGTCTTTCTAGGTTGTCCGTCAATGTAATGTAACTCCGCCCTACCACAAAACTCGTCTTTGTATAGTCCTCCGTTAACCAATTTGCTTTGACTTTCATAGTCAAGCCCAAAAGATTGTTCAGTCATACAGTAACCAAAAACTTCGTTTACCATATCGATAACCTTTTGTGCCGAACGGAAATTGCAGTTTAGGGTTGCAGTCTGCTTATCAACGCTTAACTTTCTATATTTTTCTTCAAAGAACTCTGCCCTACACCCCCTAAAACCGTAAATACTTTGCTTTAGGTCTCCTACCATAAATAGATTGTCTTGGGCAATTTTGGTTATTATTTCTTCTTGAACACCGTTAGTGTCTTGATATTCGTCAACGAAAATGTACTTAAACTTGCCTTTAATTTCGGCAAGTGCTTGTTCGTCTGATAGAACCTTTAAGGCAAAGTGTTCTAAATCGGAAAAATCTAACCCGTTTTCTTCACGCTTTTCTTGTGAATAGTTTTGGTCGAACTTCTTAACGACTTTCATCAAAGAAATCGCATATTCTTTTTGACGGCAAAAATTTTGATATGCCGTTTGTTCGTCGGGCAAAATCACCTTGATTTTAGCCAAAATATCCTTTAACCAATCTCTAATTTCTACTGCTTTTTCCTTATGTTTCAACGCTTCTTCTTCAAGTTTTTGGTCAAAAGATGCCTTGTCGAAATTTATAAGTTTATATGCTTCAAGCCCCTTGTCAATTAATAAATACAAGTCAACTGAAAGTTTTTTACAAAACTCAGCACTTTTTTTAAGTCCAACCGTTTCAAAAAACCTTACGCAATCGTCTATCGTTTGCTTGTAACCTTTCGCCTTATTTATTACGTGGTTTTTATAAATACCTACAAAATTATCAAAATTATCTTTAGTAAAAACGCTTTCGGGCTTAGCGTAAAATTCTTCGGGGTATGCTTCAACCGAAGCGTAATCATAAACTTCCTTTATTTTTTCTCTTAGTTTTTTATCCGAATATTTATGCAAATAAATTGAAAGTAAACTCTTAAAATCTTCATCGTCGGTATCATATAAAGATTTAATAGTCTTTTTCATACTTCTTTCGGCAATTTCACTTGCCGAAACTTGGTCAAGCACCTTAAAATCGGGCGAAACACCCGCAATAAAAAAGTAAGAGCGAATAAGTCTTGCACAAAAAGCGTGCATAGTGCTTATGTTTGCTGTAGGAATATCTGCTAGTTCTGCGTTTAGTTCGGTTTGCCCCTCGCAAATCTTTTCTATAATCGCTTTTTTGAGTTTTTCCTTCATATCGTGTGCAGCGGACTCGGTAAAAGTAACGGCTAATACGTCTTTAACCGTCGCTTTTTTGCTACATATTAAGTTTATAAGCCTATTTATCATTACAAAGGTCTTTCCACTTCCCGCCGAAGCCGAAACCAAAAGATTTCCCTTTTCGTGATTTATGACTTTTAATTGTTCGGGCTTAATTTCCATCTTTAGTATTTTCTCCGCCAACCGATTCTACAATTATATTAGTATTGACCTTATTAACCGTTCTTTCGCTTACGCTATTTTTCTTGCAAACCGAAGCGTAATCGCAGTATTCACACGTTCCCTTATACGGCGAAGCAACTATAACCCCGTCCGTCATTTGTGCAACTGCCTTTTCACTCACCTTTACGGCGTAATCTATATAAGCGTCAAATTCTTGTTCATTTACCGTCGTACCCTTTCTATAGGAACCGTCCTTGTTTTTTGCAACGCCTATAAAATCACTGCTATTTTTTTCTAATAGAGTGTTGTCTTGTGCCAAAACTAATCTATCGTCGCCAAGCGTTTTGCCTTGCATTAAAGTCTTTTGAAGTTCTTCAGGCTTAACGAATTCATCCGCCACTTTAACGTAGTACGCTCCCGCCATTTTTTTAATTTTTCTAACCGATGAAGAGTATAGGTATAATTGCAACTTTATTCCCACGAACAAACTCGCATCCGACGGGTCGATTTTTCCCGTTTTATAATCGATTATTCTACAATAATCTTCGTAAGTATCCACTCTATCGATTATGCCCGAAAGTTTAACCTTTCCGTCAAGCAGTGATACTGCTGGAAAAGCGTAGCCCTTGTCGTCGCCAAAGTGAACTTCAATATTACTTGCCTCTGGCTTAAATTCTGAAACACTTAGTTGTTGATATAGGTTATAGCATAGTTTTTTGCAAGCCGAAAGTGCGTTTTCTATAGAATATTGCGTTTCTTTTTCTAATAAAAAGCGTGAAAACTGCTCGTCTTTTAATACTTCCGTTTTTATTTTTTCAAATAATTGGTCTGACGATTCTTTATTATAGACCGATAAAATTTCCTTAGCGTAACTAGCAAATATTTCGTGAATTAGCGTGCCGATTTTCGGTGCGTCTATTTCCCCTTTATCCCTTTCTTTAACCTTGAGTCCGTTGCTCAAAAATGCCTTGTACGGACAAGTAAAATAATTTTCTATCGTCGTGGGCGACGCCAAGTCTTTAACTATTATTTCTTTGTTCTTTTCAAGTTTTATCTTTTGCTTTCTATTGCTTTCTTCCAAAATAAACTTCACGTCGTCAAGCAAATAGTCCTTGCTATAATAGTCGTCTTTTTTAAGTTTATACGTTTGGTTTTGTTCTTTCTCGTTTACCGCCCAATAAAAACTTGACAATCTTTCTATTGCCTCTAATTCGCCACTATAAATCTTCCCGCATTGTCTAGCAAAATCTTTTACGCCTTGCTTCTTGTATAAAAAGTCTGCATCGTTTACTAAATCATTGCAAGTAAAGGCTTTTTTTGCAAACTCAAAAATTTCACTACTGCCTATTTTTTTACCGTTTTCGTCCGAGTATGGGAAAGATAGGAAAAGTTGGTCTCTAAAGGCAGTAATACCCATACCAATGCCTTCTATCGTTCGTCTATTAACTATTTTTATAGTGGGTTCGACCTTAATTTTAATATTATCAAGCCCCGCAATATCGGCATCTGAAAGCAAGGCAGAATCGTCCGAATAACTAGGAACGCCCGCCGTCAAGCCCATTGCAAATAGATATCTTGCCTTTAACAGCCCCGCTTCTTTATAACCACCTATAAACACTGCGTCGTTATATTGTGGAATTATGGATAGTTTAAGTGTTGTTACTCCGCTTAGGAAAATATTTTTAAACTCTAAAGGAGTAATCTTTACTTCTTTTAATATCAATTCAATTTGACTAATAATCAAATCAACTGCATCAAAAATTTGCTCGTTAACAGCACTTTCTTCTCTTTCGCCAACGTCTATCAAGGCTTGAGAAAAATCTTTAAGTCTATCCTTAACTGAAAGAACGTCTAACATATTTCTAACTGCTTTAACTACGTTAGTTTTTAAGCCTTGTTCGTAGATAGAACATACTTTGCTACGCATATTCTCTAATTCTTTTGATCCTTCAACAGTAAAAGGCTTTTGAATATGTGAATAGTTTACGTTGTTTTTTAATAATAAATTTTCAAACGCATCGCTTAAACTTTTATCTTTTTCAAATAATGGATTTTTTACAAAATTACAAACTGCATACCTTTCTAGCCCTCCCCTTAATAATTCCACGTAGGATAGAATAAGGGTAATTAACGGATGATTTACAGGCGAAATTTTATCGTCTAAAAAGAAAGGAATTTCTAGGTTTGTAAAAATTTCCTTTACGTCCCACTCGTAAAGTGCAACGTCAGGCACAGCCAAGGTAAAGTCTTTATACCTTGCACCTTCCTCCATAACCTTTTGCTTTATGATAGAAGCCACCTTTTCTACTTCGTCGTAAAGATTTTTGGCTTCGTAAACACTAATTTTATCCGTTTGCGTCCTATTAATTTTATGTGCTGACGGAGCGAATAGGTTTTGTGCTATAATTTTGGCTTCAACGTTTAAACCTTCGTCTCTTCTTTCCACGATTAATGGAATATCTAAACTTTTACAAACGTCTTTAAAAATATTTTCCACTTCGTTAACGTAAAGATTTAAGTTCTCTCCCGAAGTTAAAATTGCCGTTACTGACTTGGCTTTTTTAAGAAGTTCTTTTATGGTGTCAACGGCGTTTGAAGTAATGCTAGTTAGCCCAAAAAGTATAACGTCAGAATTTTCTATTTCGTTACTTTCCTTAATGATTTCAGGTAAATAGGTAAACACTGAGTTTTGGTCTTCTAGTAAGTTTTCTTTTAAGTAATTTTGATATTCTTGATAAACTTTAGCAATGTCGCAGAGTTTATTTTTTAATATTCCACTAAGTTGGCTTGCACCGTTCAACAAATCTTCTACCGATATGGACGAACTTTTTAATTGAGCAATCACGTTAAAAAAGGTGTTTGCCGAATCGGGTTTTATTTGCTTAAGGTTGTCTAGTTGTATAGACGATAAAATTTTTCTAACGACCATTGAAGAACCTTCTAAGGTCAATACGTTAGAGATAGGTTTTTTTACACGCATAAAATTACCGAAGGAATACACTTCGGTATTAAAACTTCCATTAAAAGCAGAACAAACGGCACGTTCGGTCATCAACGAAATCTTTTCTTCGCAAAAAATTAAGCGTTTATTATCAAGTAGATTACTTCCATCTTTTAAGGTTTCTATCAGTAATGGAAAAGTGTTAAAATATGAAGTTGTCAATATCAATTTAGCCATAATTTTACCTACTTTTATATTTTAACACAATGACGTGGACATTTCAAGGCGATTGAATACAAAAAGTCTTTTAGTTTTTCTGATTAAGGTTTTACTTTTTGCTTTTTTTGTGATAATATAATTGTAATAGAAGTTTTGGAGACAAAGATGAAAAAAAGAATTTTACCAACTATAGCCTGTATAATGGTTGCTATATTGGGACTTTCTGGTTGTAGTTGTGCAAACGACGCAATCTTAAATTTCAATAACGCAGTACACGCAGGCAACAATCCCTCAGTACCCTACAATGAACAAGCAGTTTATGACGTTTCTTCTACCAATGATGGAAGAACTGCAAACGTTGATTCAAAATTAAGCGTAAACTATTCAGGCGAATATGAAACGGGATTTTGGGTTTACGAAAGTCTTCCGTCAAATTATTCAGAGTACGTTAGCGACAACGAATTAATAAAGAAAAACGACTTTGATTTTATATACGTTATGACTTCTAAACTAAACGTTGAAGCGACCTACTCGTACGAAGGCAAGGAAGACCAAGTAAAGAATGACTCAATTGAAACGTTAACCTTGTTTACAAGTTCCAACAACTCATACGCCCCGATTTATTCAAAAACTACTGCAAATTATAGTATTCTAGGCGTTCAAAACGGAGAATTAATATTTAAGCAAGTTAACTTCTTTCACGAAACGATATATGGTGAAAATCAATACACTGTTAAACGCCTTTCTCAAATCGGAACGGAATACGAAAACGAACAAACGAAATCTTACGATTACACGTTTAAGTCGTTAATCGACAACAATCAATTATTCTTTGCAATAAGAAACACGTCGATAGAAGATGAAAAAAGCACTTATCTTCCCGTCGTAGCACCACAATATGGTGAAAAAAACACCCTAAAAATTACTAGAGAAAAAACGACAACCCACACGATTGAAAGCATAATAGTTAGCGGAGAAGAAGTTAATAATGAGGAAGTTAAACTTGCTGAAATTACCTACGTTAACTCGACGGCAAATAAGTCTGGTTCTCCACAAAAAGTATTCGTTCAAACGGAAAAATCTTCAAGTGGCAAAATAGAAGCAAGAGCAATAGTATTTAAGCATTTCTCGCCAATCTACGAACACGGAAACAACGGTATAATTGGTACGCTAATATATCAATTAAAAGAAATTTCTTATAGATAAATTTATATAAACAAAAAAGAGATAAAACGTTAAGTTTTATCTCTTTTAATTTTACATATTAATTATTTCGTTCCGGGAACACGTTACTGCTACCAGTAGTATCAATCTTATTAAGAGAATTAGGATCTAAGTTCTTGCACGCGTCAAAAGCATTGTTCATAAGTTTAACGATGCCAGATACGCTACTTTCATCAACTACTGAAAGGTTTTGACAATTATAGAAAGCGTATGCACCAATTAGAGTTAAATCTCTTGACAAGGTAATTTCCTTAATATTGCTATCCTTAAACGCCATAGCACCGATTTCAGTAACGCTAGAAGGCAATACTAAAGATGAGAGTTTAGAACCTTCAAATGCGTTTTTATCAATCTTTTTAAGAACTGAACCGTTGTCAAAACTAAATCCTTCGTTAAGGTTTTTAGTTTTCGCAAAAGCGTAAGAATAAATATTTTCAACTGTCTTTGGAATATTTATCTTTGATAAAGCGTGACAACCATTGAAAGCGTTAGATCCGATTGCTTTGATATTTCCAATAAGGTTTACTGTATCAATAACGGTTACGTCTTTAAATGCATACATTGGAATACTATATGCTTCTCTATCTTGGTCTGCACAAGTAATGGTTACTTCCTTAAGATATGGTGAAACGTAATAAGTGGTAGAAGTTCCATCGCCAAAATCAGAAACCATTTTAGCACCACCGTCGTATGCTTCAGTACCAAAGAAATAAGCGAAGGTTCTTTCTACGTCAACAGATTTATCGTGACCAGATTCAGTTTCCTTAAAGAAAGCATCTGCATTTGCATTTTTACCAATAAACGGAACGGTTATCTTTTCGAGTTTTTTCATATTCTTGAAAGCACCTTGTGCGATTTCCGTTACAGTTTCGGGAATAATTAATTCCTTAATGCTATCGTTGCCTGAAAAAGCACCCGAAGCAATTCTTCCAATAACTACACCGTCTTTATTGTAAGTGCCAATGTCAAGAACGCTAACGTTTTCTTCCTTTACGTAGCCGTTTACGGTATAAAAATCTTCACCGTTTTTTACTTTATAATATAAGCCGGGGTCTTTTTTGCTTCCACCGTTAGAATTGCAAGCAAAAGCACTAAATACACAAGCAACTGCTAGAACGGTTATTAAAATAGTTTTGATAAACTTCTTCATAGTATCTCCTATGGACATAATTATCCTTATACTTTATTAAGTTTACCATTGTTTTATTTATTTGTCAATCATATAATGGCTGTTCCGTCAAAGAAACTCTTAAAAAACCCGTTAGAGTCAGCCCCTATTTTTTCAAAAACTCCTACTAAATGTTCTGGCTGTACGTTTTTAAATTTATATTCAGTATAATACCTTTTAAGCGACTTAAAAAATCGTTCATCGCCTATCGTTTTACGTAGGGTATCGTACATTATACACGGTTTTACGTATGCAATGTTGACGTATTCGTATTCGGTTGTAAACTCCCCTAGTGAGCGTATCATAGACGTGTCAATTTTTCCAAAAACCTTGTCGTAAACCGAACAAAAAACCCTAAAAGTTTGCTCTGAAATCTTAATCAGTTGTTCTCTATTTAGTCCGTATTCACTATGATTTTCATAGAATAACACTACCGAATATTCGGCTAAGCCCTCGTCTAAAAATCCATATTTTATTTCGTTATTTCCGACAACCGTTTGCCACCATTGGTGTGCTGTTTCGTGAACTATAACTTCACCACGCTCCGCTTTTTCTAAAGAGTCTGAAATCATAACTAGAGTAGGATATTCCATACCGCCTTGTATAAACCCCGTTTGAACTACCGTATAAGTTTTATATGGATATTCGCCAAAGGTTTTTGAAAAATATTCTATACTTTTTAGGGCGTAATCTAACGATTCAGTCGGCGTTTGGTCATCGTAATAGTAATATTTAACGTCAACCCCACAACTACTGCCTTGTTCAACCTTGAAATCTTTACTCAAAACCATTGCAAACGACCTTACGTTTTGTGCTTGATAGCGTGAAGTCTTAAACCCGTTTTGCTCTTTTTCTTCAATCAATACGCCACTACTTGCAACAACGTAATCAGAATTACAGGTAAAGTTAACTAAATAATCGGCACACTCGCTAAAAAATGGGTCGCCGTGAGAATAATACAAACACTCGTAAAATCCGTTTTCGTCAACGGCACATAGTATTGGATAAAAGTTGCCTAAATTTATTGCACGATTAGTTATGCCCGTCCTTGCTAAAACGTTTGCTAAACTCAATTCAAAATCTATAATGACTGTAACGCTTTCTTCAGGGAAAATTTCTTCCTTTAGGCGTACTTCAAGTACGTTTTGGTCTTGCCCACAAATTGAAAATTCTAGATTGCAATCTTCACTAGAAACCGAATTTATAGTCATTTCTCCGTAATCCACACCGTTATAATAGGCACGTGAATAATACTGCGCACTAATTGGAGAAAATTTAGCGTCTTTTCTAAAAGCGTTGCCAAATAAATTGAACTTTAACACGCTAAAACTGTTGTCGTAACAGTTGTAAAAGGTTACTTTTTCTTTGCCACTCAATCTATCGTCGTGTAATTCGCAAGAAATTTCATAAGTGGAAATTTTAGACTGTTCGTTGCACGACTTTCCTTGTCCACACCCCGATACCAAAAAGATAGATAATGCTAAAAGAGTGCAAAGCAATAACGATATTTTTCTTTTCATTAAAAAACTCCGAACAAATACTTTTTAAGAGTATTTTATTCGGAGTTAATTTAAAAAATAACTATTTTATTTTTCTTGAAGAGTTAAATATTTTGAAGGGTCAATTACTTCGCCGTCTTCAGTTACTTGGAAGTGTAAATGTGCACCCGACTTATATTCTTGACGATTGGTTGTAGAAACGGTACCAATCACTTCGCCTGCTTCTACTTTTTTGCCAACAAACAATTCGTTTTCATCTACTTCAATAGAATTATACGAAGTTTTTAGACCGTCGCCGTGGTCAATAACAACGGTAACGCCCGAAAGTAAAGTGGTTTCAATACTTTCAATCTTGCCACCATAAACTGCTAAAACCGAAGTGCCTTCTTCAGCAAAAAAGTCTATTGCTCTATGCGAAGAATATCTGCCTAACGTTTCATTGAACACCATAGTATCGCTATATTCTACGATTGAAGTAACTTGTTCAACAGGCATTATAAAGGAAATAACCAAATCTTCAACAATTTCACTGTCGTTAACAGGTGGTTTTTGTTCGGTCAAAGGTTGGTCAACCTTGATGCTGTTGTTAGGCGTGTCTTTTTCGATAAAGAAAATCGTAAGCGACAAGCCGATTGCTAAAACTGAAAACGCTATAATTAAATATACTGCGTTTCTTTTTAAATAGTTTGTAAATCTAATTGCTTTTTTCATTATATATCCTCCATTAATTTCTTTTCGTTTATACCCTTTTTCTAGTTAAATATACATAGAAACTAAAAACTTCCAAAAATAATTGGCGAACCTATTTTTATTTTCTCACTGGAAGTTGAAATATGCAAATTTACCTTTTTTCCATCTATAATTTTTAGGTATTTTATCTTATCGGAATATGCGTAATAACTAGTCTGCTCAGCAGTTTCTTCTATGAAAACTATTTTTGCTGAAAAATCTGCTAAAATTTTATCTACGCTTATTTCGTCGGAAAAAATTTCACAACTTTCGCCCGTTCTATTAATGATAAATCGGTATTTGCTTTCGTTTACGTTGTAAAAAATTGCATTTGACGAAGATGAAAGAGTAGAAATTTCAAAGGTATCGCCATATCCATAAAACAACGGAGTTTGTGTACAAAAATAAACTCCAAAAACCGTTATAACGCTTAACATACACGTGATTACTTTTATAAAGTTTTTAAAAATAAAAATACTCTTCTTTTCCACAAGAAGAGTATTGACTGTTTTTTTATAAATTAAACTTTATTTTAAAAATTCAGTTACGCCCTTTTCACTAAGCAAACTCATACCGTTAAACGCAAAAGGCAAATTTCCACAATGTTTTAATGCAAATGCAAAGTCGCTCGAATTTTTAAGGCCATCAGCAATTTTCTTTCCACCTAATACAAGATAGGTTTTTTCCATTTTCTTAAAAGAATTTTTTAGCCCTTGAATTTCTGGTATTAATAGATTAGAAATAGTTGATAAATCCTTTTTGCTTTTTGAAAAGATTTTAGATCGATTTAATAGCCACTTTAACAACTCCGTTTCACCCGAATAACTTTTCGACTTTAGTTCTTCATCGATTTTATTATAATCAACAACGCTTAATATTTTATCGTAATTTTCAGAGTACCCAAGTTCGTATAAACCAAGCAATACACCAATGGCGTCCATAGTCGCTTCCGAATTGGCATAAAGATAATTAAAACCATTTATTGCCGAAAAATCATCTATTTCACCATTAGTTAAAAGGTTTGCCATTTCTATTTTTAATAACCCACATATCAAAACTTCAGACTGCTTAAAATAAGAGTATTTAAAAACGTTAAACACGTCTAATACGGTTTTTTTAACAAGTCCGTATGCAAAAACGTCGGGCGTAAAATCCTTAAAACAAGTTTTTATTCTATAATCTAAAAGTGAAACCGTTCTGCCCATAATTTGTGCATAGCAACTTGCACGATTTTCATCTTTTGATAGTTCTTCTAGGTCGATTATAACGTGCCTAGATAGACTAATTTTAACGTAATCGGTAATCTCACCGTTTTTAACGTGAATTCTATTTTTTATAACGCCCTCTTCTATAAATTTTTCTAGTCTAAGAATAAGGGTAATATTTTTAATGGAACAAACGTATTCTGCTAATCTGATTAGTTTGGTATCAGTTACTATAATTCCTCTAACGTCTTCTGAAAAATTAATTATTTTTTTAATAAAAGAAATATCAACGGCTTGATTTTCGTCAATAATAAAATTTACCGTCTGATTTCTTTGACCCTTTAATCTAACGTTTAACTCTTCACCAAACCTAGCAAAAGAAAAAGAGGTGGAAAAAATAACAACTTTTGCATTAGGCAATAAATCTTTGCAAAGAGAAAGAGCCGTCTCTACAAAATCTCCATCGTAAAACTTTACGGGAAAATCCTTAAAAGCGGTGTAATTTTTTTCAGCATTATGTGAAATTTGTGATAATTCCTTAACAAATTGGGAATTATAATTATATACTTTATTATTCATTACATTACTATAGTAAAATATCTTGATAAAAAAGTCAAGCGAACTACAAAAATAGCGAGTTTTTGATTAAAAAAGCAAAAAAAATTACATTTTTTAGCATTTTTTTTAAAAACCCCTTGAAAATAACACAAAATATGTTATAATAATTAAAATGATATTTGGAGGAAAATTAAATGAACAAAAACGAATTAATTAGAGCAATTGCTAACAAAGCAGGAATTACCTTGAAAGATGCAGGTATTGCATTAGACGCATTTATTGGTGCAGTTACCGACGGCTTGAACGCTGGTGAAAAAATTCAAGTTTCTGGATTTGGTACTTTTGAATTAAAGTCTAAATCAGCAAGAACTGGTATCAACCCCAAAACTGGTGAAAAAATCAATATTGCAGCAAGCAAGGCTCCTACTTTCAAATTCGGCAAAGCATATAAAGATTCTTTTAACTAAGAAAAAAAATTTAACGCTCCACTCTTTAGTGGGGCGTTTTTTTTGTTGAAAATTTATTTTAACCAAAACAAAAAGGCGTAGAAATTTCTACGCCTTAAGTTTTGTTATATAATTGAATATAAACCGCAATTATTTAACGATTTTAGAAACTACGCCTGAACCAACGGTTCTGCCACCTTCACGGATAGCGAAACGTAAACCTTCTTCCATAGCGATAGGAGTGATAAGTTTAACGTTGATGGTGATGTGGTCACCAGGCATTACCATTTCTACGTCCTTAGGAAGTTCGATAGAACCGGTAACGTCGGTAGTTCTGAAATAGAATTGAGGACGATAGTTGTTGAAGAAAGGAGTATGACGTCCACCTTCTTCAGCCTTCAATACGTAAACTTGACCTTCGAATTCGGTGTGGGGTTTTACTGAACCGGGTTTAGCAATAACTTGTCCACGTTCGATGTCTTTTTTATCAATACCACGAAGTAATGCACCTACGTTGTCACCTGCTTGTGCTTCGTCAAGAAGTTTTCTGAACATTTCAAGACCGGTAATAACGGTATTTCTGCTTTCTTCAGAAAGACCAACGATTTCAGCGGGATCGTTAACATGTGCAACACCTCTTTCTACTCTACCAGTAGCAACGGTACCACGACCAGAAATGGTGAATACGTCTTCTACAGGGAGAAGGAAAGGTTTGTCTTCGTCTCTAGAAGGAGTAGGAATGTAAGAATCTACTGCATCCATAAGTTCGAAAATGCATTTGCATTCGGGAGCATTTTTGATTTCGTCAGCACTGTGGTCGCCTTGTGCATATTCTAATGCTTGAAGAGCAGAACCCTTGATGATTGGGGTATCGTCTCCAGGGAAACCATATTCAGAAAGCAAGTCTCTGATTTCCATTTCTACTAATTCTTGTAATTCAGGGTCATCTAATTGATCACACTTGTTCATGAATACGATGATGTAAGGAACACCTACTTGACGAGCAAGAAGAATGTGTTCTCTAGTTTGGGGCATTGGACCATCGGTAGCAGCAACTACGAGGATTGCGCCGTCCATTTGTGCAGCACCGGTAATCATGTTCTTAACGTAGTCAGCGTGTCCGGGACAGTCAACGTGTGCATAGTGACGGTTTTCGGTTTGGTATTCTACGTGAGAAGTGTTAATCGTGATACCTCTAGCCTTTTCTTCTGGTGCCTTATCGATTTCATCGTATCTCATTTTTTGAGCGTTACCGATTGAAGATAAGGTCATGGTGATAGCAGCGGTCAATGTGGTCTTACCGTGGTCAACGTGACCGATTGTACCGATGTTAATGTGCGGTTTACTTCTGTCAAATTTAGCCTTTGCCATTATTGTTTTCCTCCAATAACTAATACTTAAATAATATTTTTTTGTTTTTATTTTTTATCTTTTTTTCAAGATATTTCCATTTTACAATAAAATCTAACTATTGTCAAGATTTTATTTAGTCTTTTTTACCCATAATCTTTTCTGCTACAGACTTAGGTACTTCTGCATAGTGTGAGAACTGCATTGTGTAGTTACCACGACCTTGCGTTCTACTTCTTAAGTCGGTTGCATATCCGAACATTTCTGCTAGCGGAATATGTGAATCGATTACTTTTACACCGTTACGGTCTTCAGTTCCTTGAATAATACCACGACGAGCGGTTACGTTGCCCATAAGGTCGCCAAAGTATGCTTCGGGAGTAGTGATTTCAACTTTCATAACCGGTTCTAAAAGAACGCATCTTGCTTTTTGCAAGCCGTCTTTAAGAGCCATACTACCTGCGATTTTGAACGCCATTTCTGACGAGTCAACGTCGTGATAACTTCCATCATATACGGTTACCTTAAAGTCAACTACTTCGTAGCCTGCCAAGATACCGTTTCTTGCGGCTTCTTGAATACCTTTGTTAACAGGTTGAATAAATTCCTTGGGAATTGAACCACCAACGGTTTCGTCAACGAATTCGTAGCCCTTACCTGCTTCTTGAGGTTCAAGACGGATTTTACAGTGTCCGTATTGTCCGTGGCCACCGGTTTGACGCTTGAATAAACCTTCTGCTTCAACTGCTTGACGAATAGTTTCTCTATAAGCAACTTGAGGTTTACCTACGTTTGCTTCTACTCTGAATTCTCTAAGCAATCTATCAACGATAATTTCAAGGTGTAGTTCACCCATACCTGCAATAATGGTTTGTCCCGTTTCGGTATCGGTATAAGTCTTGAACGTGGGGTCTTCTTCAGCAAGTTTCGCTAAAGCAAAGCCCATTTTTTCTTGACCTTGTTTGGTCTTGGGTTCAATTGCAACTCTGATAACGGGATCTGGGAATTCCATTTGTTCAAGGATAACCGGATTGTTTTCTACGCATAAAGTATCACCAGTCGTGGTTTCCTTTAAGCCAACTAACGCACAAATGTCACCTGAACTTACTTGTTCTACTTCTTCTCTGTGGTTAGCGTGCATTCTTAAGATACGTCCGATTCTTTCCTTTTTACCCTTAACGCTATTGAAAACGTAAGAACCAGTCTTTAATACACCCGAATAGCAACGGAAGAAAGCAAGTTTACCAACGAAGGGGTCGGTCATAATCTTAAATGCTAAACCACAGAAAGGTTCTGCATCGTCAGGTTTTCTAGAAACTTCTTCGCCTCTATCGTTTGCACCTTTGATTTCGCCAATATCCAAAGGACTTGGGAGATAATCAACAATTGCGTCCAAAAGGTTTTGTACACCCTTGTTCTTGTAACTTGAACCACAAAGAACTGGGGTGATTGCCATATTTAAGGTAGCAAGTCTTAAACCTTTTTTAATGTCTTCTAAAGAAAGGTCGCCTTCTTCAAAATACTTTTCCATCAAAGCGTCGTCTTGCTCAGCGGCAATTTCAACGATTTGAGATCTATATTCTTCAACGAGGTCTTTCATATCTTCAGGAACGTCGGTTACTTCGATTTCCTTACCTAAGTCGTCCTTGTAGATGTCGGCTTTTCTAGTAAGAATATCAACAACGCCCTTAAAGGTGTCTTCTTTACCAATAGGTAATAAGATTGGAACAGCGTTAGTGTGAAGTCTTTCACGCATCATATCGATAGCGTTAAAGAAGTTAGCACCGTTAATGTCCATTTTGTTTACGTAAGCAATTCTAGGAACTCTATGTTTGTCTGCTTGACGCCATACCGTTTCACTTTGAGGTTCTACACCACCTTTAGCACAGAAGGTTGCAACTGCACCGTCTAGTACACGTAAAGATCTTTCTACTTCTACGGTAAAGTCAACGTGTCCGGGCGTGTCAATAATATTCAAACAATGTCCCTTCCAATAACAGGTCGTAGCAGCACTCGTAATGGTAATACCACGTTCTTGTTCTTGAACCATCCAGTCCATCGTAGCAGAACCTTCGTGGGTTTCACCTAGTTTATGAACTTTACCGGTGTAGAACAAAATTCTTTCGGTAGTAGTAGTTTTACCAGCGTCGATGTGTGCCATTATACCTATATTTCTGGTTAAATTTAAATCATTATTAGGCATAACTGTTCTCCAAAATTAAAATCTGTAATGAGCAAATGCTTTGTTTGCTTCTGCCATTCTATGAGTGTCTTCTTTCTTCTTAACTGCGTTACCAGAGTTGTTAAATGCTTCTACAAGTTCAGCAGCGAGTCTGTCGCTCATGTTTCTTTCGCCTCTCTTTCTTGCAGCCGCTACTAACCAACGGATAGCGAGTGTTTGTCTTCTTTCTGCACGAATTTCAATAGGTACTTGATAGTTTGCACCACCTACTCTTCTTGCTTTTACTTCAACAACAGGCATAATGTTTGCAAGTGCCTGATTAAACATTTCTTTTGCGTCTTGACCAACCTTTTCAGAAGCAACTGCAAAAGCGTCGTAAACGATGCCTTGTGCAATTCCCTTCTTGCCGTCTTGCATAACTTGGTTGATGAGTTTGGTTACAACCTTATCGTTATACACGGGATCGGGTAAAACGTCTCTTTTTGCTATATTACCACGTCTTGGCATATTTATAATCCTCCTTTAATTATTTTAGCACGATTGTGCTTGATTAAGGGTAAACCCTTATGATACAGCTATCGCTTGCCGTACTTTACGGTAGCGAACCTTCTGCCAAATGACATACTGCCTACCAATCGGGTTAATTTTCCGAATTTCCGATTTTAAGTAGGTTTTGTTTTTCTTGTTTATTTAAGAAAAGTTAA
This sequence comes from Christensenellaceae bacterium, assembly GCA_045589615.1. Taxonomy (GTDB): domain Bacteria; phylum Bacillota; class Clostridia; order Christensenellales; family Borkfalkiaceae; genus UBA1259. The sequence goes on from JAZNPL010000012.1 coordinate 108,529, forward strand.
AATTTACTATTTAGGTCTTTTTGCGCCGTATTTGCTTCTTGATTGTTTACGTTTTGCAACGCCAGCAGTATCCAAAGCACCACGAACGATGTGATATCTTACACCAGGTAAGTCCTTAACTCTTCCGCCACGAATTAGAACAGAACTGTGTTCTTGCAAGTTGTGTCCTTCGCCGGGAATATAAACGATACCTTCTGCTTTGTTGGTAAGTCTTACTCTGGCGATTTTACGCAATGCTGAGTTAGGTTTTTTAGGGGTAGTAGTAGTTACTGATAAGCAAACGCCTCTCTTTTGAGGGCATTCTTCCAAAATTGGTGATTTTGACTTAACGACACTCTTTTTTCTACCTTGTCTAATTAACTGTTGAATTGTAGCCATGTTTTTACCTCCTTAATTTTTTCGGATATTCGAAAAACGGACCGGAAAAATTCCGTTTAATGAAACTTTTTTCATCGCCGAACAATAAATTATTTTGCTCGGCGAAATATAATTTTACCATTTTTTTACATTTTCGTCAAACGAATAACGTTTGATTTTATGCTTTTTATTTTGAAAACTCTTAGTTTTCTTGACTTTCTACGCTTCTAGCGATTACGGGTTGAGGAGAAATGTTTTTGTAATCTTTAATTCCCGTACCAGCAGGGATAAGTTTACCAATAATAACGTTTTCTTTTAAGCCGAGAAGCGGGTCGATTTTATTCTTGATTGCGGCTTCAGTAAGAACTCTTGCAGTTTCTTGGAAAGATGCTGCTGATAAGAAACTTTCTTTTGCAAGTGCTGCCTTGGTAATACCAAGAAGAATTCTCTTGCCTTGTGGGGGTCTAGTGCCGTTTTCAAGAGCATTTTTGATTTCTTCTTCAAATCTGTATAGGTCAAGTTTTTCACCGGGAATAATTTCGGTATCACCTGGGTGTTCTACTTGAACTTTCTTCATCATTTGACGAACGATAATTTCAACGTGTTTGTCGTTGATATCAACGCCTTGTGAACGATATACGCTTTGAATTTCTTTTAAGATATAGTCTTGAACGCCCTTAATACCCTTAGTCTTTAAGATATCTTGTGGATATACTGAACCGTTTGTAAGAATAGTTCCGGGTTCTACTATGTCGCCGTCTTTTACGATTACGCCAGTACCGAAAGGTATGGTATAGTCTTTTGTTTCGCCGTCGGTAGTTTTAACGATAACGTGGATAATCTTATCCTTTTCTTCGATAGAAACTTCGCCTGAGTGTTCGCAAACGATTGCAGCGCGCTTGGGCTTTCTTGCTTCGAAAAGTTCTTCAACTCTAGGAAGACCTTGCGTGATGTCGCCCGTACTTGCTATACCACCGGTGTGGAAGGTTCTCATGGTCAACTGAGTACCAGGTTCACCGATTGATTGTGCAGCGATAATACCAACTGCTTCGCCGATTTGAACGGGGTTGTTGTTAGACATATTCTTGCCGTAGCACTTAGCACAAACGCCCGTCTTTGACTTACAAGTGAAGATGCTTCTAATTTCTACCTCTTCAATACCTGCAGCAACGATTTCGTCAGCCATATCTTCGGTAATCATTTCGTTTGCGGGAACCATAATTTCGCCCGTCTTAGGATTAATAACGTCAGAAACAACGAATCTACCTGCAATTCTATCTCTTAAGCCTTCGATTACTTCGCCCTTGCTACCGGTAATTGCCCTTACCTTTAAGCCCTTGGGTTTTTCACCTGCTTCTAAGAAACAGTCTTCTTCTTTAATGATAACTTCTTGTGAAACGTCAACTAATCTTCTAGTCAAGTAACCAGAGTCAGCCGTCTTTAACGCCGTATCTGCAAGACCTTTACGACCACCGTGCGATGAAATGAAGTATTCTAGAACAGAAAGACCTTCACGGAAGCACGATTTAACGGGAATTTCAATGGTTTTACCGTTCGGGTCAGTCATAAGACCACGCATACCGCAAAGTTGCTTAATTTGGTCGATTGAACCACGGGCACCAGAGTTAGCCATCATTAGAATAGGATTGAATTTATCAAGCGTTGCTTGAAGTTTTACTGAAACGTCGTCAGTTGCTTGTTTCCAAATAGAAACAACTCTCTTATATCTTTCTTCATCGGTAATGAAACCGTTTTTATAAAGATTTTCAATTTTTAATACGTGTTCTTCGGCGTCTTTCAAGATTGCAGGCTTGTCTTTTGGCATATGCATATCGAACACGCTAGTGGTGATTGCACCAACGGTTGAATATTTAAAGCCTAACGCCTTAATCTTATCAAGAACGTCCGCTGCACAACTTGCACCGTGTTTTTTAAAGCATGCACCTACGATTTTTTGTAAGTCTTTCTTGCCTACTAGTTTATCAATTTCGTACTTTAAGAAATCTTTCTTTTCTGTTCTTTTAGTAAAGCCAAGGTTTTGAGGAATAGCATCGTTGAAAATAATTTTACCAACGGTCGTCGTTACTCTACCTGAAATCTTTTCGCCTTCAACTTCTACCGTACGACGAACGATAATTTCGTCTTGCAAACCAATCTTACCCGTTTGATAAGCCATAATTGCTTCTTCGGGTGAAATATAAGAAACAGTATATTCGGGAACGCCGTAAATCTTTCCGTCTTCAGATTCTCTGCCCTTTTCATCGTATTTTTGACCGATGCTTCTACGGATAAGAGTTAGATAGTATGAACCCATAACCATATCTTGAGTAGGACTCATAACAGGCTTACCGTCTGAAAGTTTCAAGATGTTGTTTGATGCAAGCATTAAAAATCTTGCTTCTGCTTGTGCTTCGATAGACAATGGAACGTGAACTGCCATTTGGTCTCCGTCAAAGTCGGCGTTGAACGCACCACAAACTAGTGGGTGAAGTTTAATTGCTCTACCTTCGATAAGCACAGGTTCGAACGCTTGAATAGAAAGTCTATGAAGCGTAGGAGCACGGTTTAATAGAACGGGGTGGTCTTTGATAACGTCTTCTAAAACGTCCCATACTACCGTTTTTGCACGTTCTACCGTACGTTTTGCGTTTTTAATGTTATGGCAAATGTTGTTTTCCACAAGTTTCTTCATAACGAACGGCTTAAATAATTCGATAGCCATTTCCTTAGGAAGACCACATTGATAAAGTTTTAGTTCAGGACCAACGACGATAACTGAACGTCCAGAATAGTCGACACGTTTACCGAGTAGGTTTTGACGGAAACGACCTTGTTTACCACGGAGCATACCAGATAACGACTTAAGTTCTCTATTTCCTGCACCGCTGATAGCCTTTCCTCTTCTACCATTGTCGATAAGAGCGTCAACTGCTTCTTGCAACATTCTCTTTTCGTTTCTGATAATGATTTCGGGAGCACCGAGTTCCATTAACTTCTTCAAACGGTTATTTCTGTTGATAACACGACGATATAAATCGTTAAGGTCGGAAGTCGCAAATCTACCACCGTCAAGTTGAACCATAGGACGAAGTTCAGGCGGAATAACGGGAAGAACGTCCATAATCATCCATTCGGGACGGTTTCCACTTTTTCTAAACGCTTCTATGATTTCAATTCTCTTAACGGCTCTGATTCTTCTTTGACCAGAAACGTTGTCGTTGATGATTTGTTTGGTTTCTTCGCTTTCCTTTTCAAGGTCGATAGCCATCAATAATTCTTTGATTGCTTCTGCACCCATACCGGTTTTGAAAGAACCAACGCCGTATTCTGCTTCGGCTTCTTGCTTTTCTCTATCGTTAATTACTTGTTTGTAAAGTAGTGGTGTTTCACCTGGGTCTAAAACGACGTGGCAAGCAAAGTAGAGTACTTGTTCAAGAGCCTTAGGGCTCATATCGAGCATAAGACCGATTCTTGAAGGTACACCCTTAAAGTACCAAATATGTGAAACGGGTGCAGCGAGTTCGATATGACCCATTCTGTCACGACGAACTTTAGATTTAGTAACTTCTACGCCACATTTATCACAAATAACGCCTTTATATCTAATTCTCTTGTATTTTCCGCAATGACATTCCCAATCTTTGGTTGGTCCAAAAATTCTTTCGCAAAATAGTCCGCCCATTTCAGGTTTTTGCGTTCTATAGTTGATAGTTTCTGGCTTTGTTACTTCGCCAAAAGACCAACTTCTAATTTTTTCGGGAGATGCTACTCCTATTTGTATTGAGTCGAAATTGTTAAGTTCAAACATAAATTCTACTTACCTCCCCTAATTATTCCTTATCGTCTTCAAAATCATCAGCAAAGTCGTCGTCGAAATCATCGTCAAGCAAATCACCATCAGGGATAGTCGTGTCGATTTCATCGTCGTCGTCTTCAAAGATGTCTTTTGCGTTAAATTCAAAGTCGTCGTCGAGATTGATTTCTTCGTTGTCTTCAAATAAACCGTCTTCTTCGCCGATGTCAGTATCTTCGATATTAACTTCTTCTTGACATTCTTTTTCTTTGAACGAAGGCGTATCGTCAAAGTCGCTTTCGATAAGGTCTTTGATTGCGAGTTCTTCTTTGTTTTCGGTAAGTACTTTCATATCGAGTGCTAAACTTTGTAATTCCTTTAATAGCACCTTAAATGCTTCAGGAATACCAGGTTCACTGATATTTAAGCCCTTAACGATTGATTCATAAGTCTTAACACGACCAACAACGTCGTCTGACTTAACGGTAAGAATTTCTTGCAAGATATGTGCCGCACCGTATGCTTCAAGTGCCCAAATTTCCATTTCACCGAAACGTTGGCCACCGAACTGTGCCTTACCGCCTAGAGGTTGTTGCGTTACTAGACTGTATGGACCGGTTGAACGTGCGTGAATCTTATCGTCTACTAAGTGGATAAGTTTAATCATATACATTTGACCAACAGTAACTCTGTTTTCAAAAGGTTCGCCCGTTCTTCCGTCGTAAAGTTGAATTTTACCGTCAACTTCGCCGTTGGGGTTAACTATATTGTTTTCTTTTAATAATTGTTTAATATCGCTTTCACTAGCACCGTCGAATACGGGAGTAGCAATCTTCCAGCCGAGTTGTTTACATACCAAGCCTAAGTGAACTTCAAGCACTTGACCGATATTCATACGAGAAGGAACGCCTAGCGGGTTAAGAACGATTTGTAATGGAGTACCGTCAGCCATAAAGGGCATATCAGATTCGGGAAGAATTCTTGAAATAACACCCTTGTTACCGTGACGCCCTGCCATCTTGTCGCCGATAGAAATCTTACGTTTTTGAGCAATGTAAACTCTTACGAGTTTATTTACGCCGGGCGAAAGTTCGTCCTTGTTTGCTCTCGTAAAGATTTTAACGTCTACAACGATACCGCCTTCACCGTGTGGAACTTTCAACGAAGTATCTCTAACTTCTCTTGCCTTTTCGCCGAAGATTGCACGAAGTAGTCTTTCTTCAGGGGTAAGTTCGGTTTCGCCCTTAGGTGTAACCTTACCTACTAGAATATCACCCGAGTTAACTTCTGCACCAATTCTAACGATACCGTCTTCATCAAGGTCTTTAAGAGCATCATCACCAACGTTAGGAATATCTCTAGTGATTTCTTCTTCACCAAGACGAGTGTCTCTTGCTTCGATTTCGTGTTCTTCGATATGGATAGTCGTAAACACGTCTTCTCTAACTAGTTTTTCAGAAAGAAGTATAGCGTCTTCGTAGTTATAGCCTTCCCAACTCATAAAGCCGATAAGGATATTTCTACCTAGTGCTAATTCGCCGTTTTTGGTTGAAGGACCGTCGGCAATGGTTTGTCCTTTTTCAATCTTTTCACCTTTTTCTACGATAGGACGTTGATTTAGACAAGTACCTTGGTTGCTTCTTTCAAATTTCTTGAGTTTATATTCTCTATCAGTACCGTCGTTTTCGGTAATGATAATTTTATCACTTGCTACACTCTTAACAACGCCTGCTTCTTTAGCGTTAACCATAACGCCAGAGTCGTAAGCAATACGGCGTTCAATACCGGTAGCAACGATAGCGTTTTCTGGATAAAGTAGTGGAACTGCTTGACGTTGCATGTTCGAACCCATTAGTGCACGGTTGGTATCGTCGTTTTCTAAGAACGGGATAAGTGCGGTTGCAACTGAAATAAGTTGCTTGGGTGAAACGTCCATATAATCCATTTTTTCTTTAACGTCTTCGGTAATTTCGTCTCTATGACGACAAGATACACGTTCGTTAACGAAATATTTGTTGTCGATTAACGGTTCGTTTGCTTGTGCAACGATGTAATTATCTTCTTCGTCAGCCGTCAAATAGTCAACGTGTTCGGTAACGATGGTTTCAATCTTACCGTCTTCGCCCATAACGTGTTCAATTTTTCTGTATGGAGATTCGATAAAGCCGAATTCGTTAACTTTTGCATACGCTGCAAGTGAAGAAATAAGGCCGATGTTTTGACCTTCAGGGGTTTCTATCGGACACATTCTTCCGTAGTGAGAGTGGTGAACGTCACGCACTTCAAAGGTTGCTCTATCTCTGTTTAGACCACCAGGACCTAACGCAGATAACTTTCTCTTGTGAGTTAATTCAGCAATCGGGTTGGTTTGGTCCATAAATTGTGATAATTGTGATGAACCAAAGAATTCCTTAATAGCAGAACTTACGGGACGAACGTTAATCAAGCCTTGTGGAGAAACTTCCTTGGGGTCTTGAGTAGCCATTCTTTCTTTAATACCACGTTCAAGTCTAGCAATACCGATACGGAATTGGTTTTGTAAAAGTTCGCCAACAGAACGAACACGACGGTTACCTAAGTGGTCGATATTATCAACTGAATTTAGACCGAAGTTAAGGTCTAAGTTAACTGACACTGAAGCAACGATATCGTCAACGGTAACGTGCTTGTGGTTTAATTTATCAAGTAAAGGTCTGATAGTCTTCTTTTCTTCAGCAGAAAGAGATTCAGGAATTTCGTTAGCGTTTAATACGTCATAGAACGCAACGCAGGCAGTAACGAATTTAATTCTAGTTTCTCTAGCCTTTTCTTCGTTCTTCTTGTCTTCGGGTTTTTCTTCTTGACCTTCAACGGCAACTCTTTCAGAAATATAGAATAAATCGTTGATTTCCTTTTTCAATTCTTCAGCACACACTTCTACGCCGTTAACCTTAGCGTTGTCTGCAACCACCTTAGAAAATTGAAGAGTAGGATTATATACGTAGTCTAAAAGACCAAACGTTTTGGGAGAAACGCCCGTAACGTTTTTAAAGTTTACTACGTTGTTAGCGATAATCTTGTGTTTAACGCCGTTTACGTCAGCATAGAATTCGTTAACGCCAGCGTCTTGAATTTGTTCAGCCAAAGCCTTGTCGATAACTTGACCTGCTTGTGCTAATACTTCACCGTCAGCAGAAATAACGTCTTCGAACGCTTTAAGACCGGCAATTCTAACCCCTAAACGTAAACGCTTGTTGAATTTATATCTACCAACTCTAGCAAGGTCGTATCTTCTAGCGTCGAAGAATAAATTCTTAAGGTGTTGTTTAACAGCCCCGTCGGTTGGGATTTCACCCGGACGGAGTCTTCTATATAATTCGATAAGACCGTCGCTTTCAGATTTAGCAGAATCTTTTTCAGCGGTGAGTTTAATCATTTCGTCGTTATCGAAAAGTTCTAAAAGAGCGTCGTCAGACCCAAAGCCTAAAGCACGCAATAAAACTGAAGCGGTTAACTTTCTAGTTCTGTCAACGTGAACCCATAAAACGCCTTGAGAATCTTGTTCAAATTCAAGCCAAGCACCTCTTGACGGAATAACCGTGGTATCGAAAATCTTTTTACCCGACTTGTCCACTTGCATACCGTTATATACGCCAGGAGACCTAACGAGTTGAGAAACGATTACACGTTCCGCACCGTTAATGATAAACGAACCGTTGTCTGTCATTAACGGGAAGTCGCCCATAAATACCCTTTGGTCAACAACTTCGCCGGTAATCTTGTTTACAAGACGAACGTTAACGTATAGGGGACGAGCGTAAGTAGCATCCCTGTCCCTGCATTCCTTTTCGTCGTATTTGGGCGCACCGTCCAAATCGTGCTCTAAGAAATAAAGTTCGAAGTGGTCAGAGTAGTCGGTAATAGGCGAAAAATCTTCTAACACTTCGCCAATACCTTCTTTAATGAAGGCATCGTAGGAGTCTTTTTGTATCCTGACAAGATAAGGTAATTCTATTGCTTCTTTAATTTTACTGAATGTTTTTCTCTTAATCTTGCCACATTCGATTTCTGATAATTTACGTGTCATCAAAACGTTACTCCTTAAAAATTTTTATAAATTATATCGACTTTGTTTACAAATTATTTTTTTTATAGTATAATCTAAAAGTCGATAGACGGTAAATGTATCGTTTTTTGGCTATTTTAGGGGTAAAACACCTTATTTTTTTAGTGTTTTTCTCAAAAAAGGCGATAAAATTCGATAATAACCTATCTTAATACATTATACAATAATAACTCAAAAAATCAAGGTTGTCAACTAAAAGGACAAAGTTTTAAATTTTTTTTAATTTTTACCCTTTTTTGACCGTTAAGGAGAAGAAATGCTTCAACCGTTAACCGAAATGCGAATAGACAAGTTCTTAAAAGTTTCTAGAATTTTAAAACGCCGTGCCACTGCTTGCGACGCAGCGAACAACGGCAGAATTAAAGTTAACGGGCTTATTGCTAAGCCATCTAAAAAAATTAAGGTTAAAGACATTGTTGAGATTGGCTTTAATAGTGAAACGGTTAAATTTGAAATTTTAACGTTAAAGGAAACGGTAAGAAAGGAAGAAGCCGATTCCCTTTACCGCATATTAGAGGATTAGAAATGAAGACGGCGTTAATACTAGCCTGTGCTGGCAGTGGCAAGCGTGCAGGTTTTGAACAAAATAAATTGCTAATAAAACTTAACGGCAAGACTTGTCTTGAACGTTCTTTGTCCGTTTTTATTAAAAGTGGTTTAATTGACGAATATATTTTGACCGTTTCTAAAACCGATTATGAAAAAGTTAAGGCGTTAGTGCCCGACTTTGTAAAATTAGTAATAGGCGGAAAAACACGTACTGAATCAGTTACTAACGCTTTAAAGGAAGTAAAATCGGATATAGTTTTAGTTCACGACGGAGCAAGACCGTTTGTAACCGAAAAAATTATTTTCGACGTCATTGAAAGCGTTAAAAAATTTGGAAGTGGCATTACGGCAATTCCGTCAAGAAACACCGTTTTACTTGCTGAAAATAACGTTATTAAAAATTACGTGGGCAAAGACCAATTATATTCCGTTCAAACCCCACAAGGTTTTTTCACTAAAGATTTAGTTAAGGCATACTCGCTTATTGGCGACAAAACTTTTAACGACGACGGCGAAGTGTATATGAACGCTTTTGGCAATACTTATATCGTACAAGGGAGTGGTAAAAACGTAAAACTCACCTACCCCGAAGACTTTGAAATTTTAAATGAAGAAAAGGCCGATAGAATAGGCAACGGTTTTGACTGCCATAAACTAGTTGAAAATAGAAAACTCATTTTAGGTGGAATAGAAATACCACACGACAAGGGGCTTTTAGGACATTCTGATGCAGACGTATTGACGCACGCTGTAATGGACGCAATACTCTCTGCCCTATCTATGCGTGATATTGGCTACCACTTCCCCGATAAAGACCCTAAGTATCACAACGCTTGTAGTATGAACTTACTTAGCGAAGTTCTAAAAATGATGAAAGAAAAGGGTTACAAAATTAAAAATCTTTCGGCAACCGTTATGGCTGAAAAACCTAAACTATTAAATTATATTCCTAAAATAACTGAAAACTTAGCACAAGCGTTAGGCGTAAATACCTTAGACGTAGGAATTACGGCAACCACCTTGGAAGGTTTAGGATTCGTTGGCCGTGAAGAAGGTATTTGCGTTAACGCAACCGTCCTTTTAACAATTATATAATAATGTATATAACAAAAAAACAGCGTTTAAAAAAACGCTGTTTTTTAATTTTTATTTAATGGTAAAATTATTTTTTGTCGTGGCAGTGACAATCGCCGTCTCCACAATGACAGTCTTCGTGGTCGCAATCGCATTCTTCCATTGCGTCAAAGTCTGCACAAAGTTGTTCAAACAATTCGTCTAATAACGCTTCGTCTTCTACTGCTGCGTATTCAAAAGATTCTTCGTCTTCTTTGGTAATTTCTAAAATAACGATACCTGCTTCTTCTTCGGGAAGTTCTTCCAACGGTTCAAACGCACCGTATTTTTTACCGTCCTTTTCGATTGAGTGAATATATTGGAAATCAATTTCCTTTCCGTCGTCGTCAGTAAAGGTTACGATAGTAGCCAATTCTTCTTTTTCGCAATTACAGTTTTCGTGATTGCACTTTTTTTCTTTATCCATTATTATAAATCTCCTTATAATTTTTTTCGTTTTAAGTCGTTTAGAAAGGACTGCAAAATAGTTGCCGCCGCAAGGCTATCCACAAAATTCTTTCGCTCTTGCCTAGACTTGCCTTGTTCTATCAATACTTCTTCGGCTTCGCAAGTAGAACAACGCTCGTCAATCGTAAAAATTTGAACGCTTACAATCTCTGAAAGTTTATCAATAAAAAATTGTGCCTTTTGAGTTTGTATTGACGGCGTTCCGTCAAAGTTTACGGGAAGCCCACAAACGAGTGCCGTCGCACACTTTTCCTTTACGATGTCAGAAATCGCCTTAAGATCGGTCTTTAAATTTTTACGGTTATAGGTCGCAACGGGCAAAGAATAACTATTGAACGGGTCTGAAACCGCAACGCCAATTCGCTTATCGCCTATATCTAAACACAAATATCTTTCCACACCCGTATTGTACCACATTTTTCCAATCAAATCAACTGATTGAAAAAAAATAAAGGGTAGCGTTATACGCACTACCCTAATATAATGTCTATTTTTAAATTAATAATACTGTCCAATCAACGAACAAGTTGAACAAGAAACGATTAATACTAATAATACGCCGATACCTATCGAAATTCCAAACCCTACCAACCACCCGTTAATAAACGTGCTTCTTTCTTCTCCATCTTGATAAATCAATAATCCTATAACTAAACCAATAAGTCCTAAAAATATAGACATTAATATACCTACATTTTTCTTGCTATTTGCTTGATAAGAACTATTTTGATTTTTATATGGTGGATTGTGCGTCATATCCATACTACCACAATACTTGCATTGTTCTGCGTTCCCAACGTTATACTTTCCACAATTTTTACAATACACTTTCTTTCTCCTTTAGTAACTTATATTTGCTTAGTATAAATTTTATACCAAAAATTTTGGTAAGTCAAGTATTTAACCAAAAAAATTGGTAAAATTGTTAATATGATAGAAGTAAAGTTTTCGGATAATCTAAAAAATTTAAGAAAATCTCTAAATATGACTCAAGGCGACCTTGCAAAGTTACTAAACGTTGACCAAAGGACGGTTAGTGCTTGGGAAAAGAAAGTTTGCGAGCCAAATTTTGAAATGCTAAGCAAACTTTGTGAAATTTTCAATGAAGATTTCAATGGTTTATTTTTGTAAAAGAATAAGGCAGTAAGATTTTTTCTTACTGCCTTTATATTATTTCGATTTTTTCTTAGGCTTACTCATTTTTTCAACCTTTTCGATGACTTGAGTTTGCCCTTCTTTCACTGCTTGTCGTGCCTTTACTGAATTTGTAACTAGCACTGCACCGCCAAGCATACCTAAAACAACACCGATTAAAAACTTATCGTTCATATTATCCCCCTTTAGGTTTTAATATGTGCGAATTTTGTCTTTTTATACCGATTTTTTCTTTCTATAATCGTCTATGGCGAGTTTTATTGCTTCTTCAGCGAGAACTGAACAGTGAATTTTTTGTGCGGGAAGTCCACCTAGAGTTTCAATAACTTGCTTATTAGTTACCTTTAATGCGTCTTCAACAGACATACCTTTAATCATTTCGGTAGCGGTAGAACTTGTAGCAATAGCCGCTGCACAGCCAAACGTCTTAAACTTAGCGTCCGTAATGATTTCGTTTTCAATTCTCAAAGATATTTGCATAATATCCCCACAAGAAGCGTTACCAACAGTACCAATTCCGTCGGGGTTTTCTATTTCACCTACGTTTTTAGGATTTTTGAAAGCATCCATTACCTTTTCGTTATACATTTTTTATCACTCCTTCAGTCTTAAACAACGGCGACATTTCTCTAAGTCTATTAACCGCCGATTTAATTTCTTCTACTGCGTAATCAATTTCTTCAACCGTATTGTGCTTGCCGAACGTAAACCTAATAGAACCGTGTGCAAGTTCTTCGGGAAGCCCTAAAGCAAGTAGTACGTGCGAGGGGTCAAGTGAGCCTGACGAACAAGCAGAACCCGACGATACTGCAATACCTGCTAAATCTAAACTAAACAATATCGACTCCCCTTCAATAAACTTGAACGAAAAGTCTGCGTTAGCAGGAAGTCTATTTTCTCTAGGTCCGTTAAGTTTTACGAAAGGTATTTCAGCCAAAATTCTATCGATAAACCTATCACGTAAACTAGACACGTACTCAAAGTTTTTTTCTCTATCCCTTTCGGCAATTCTAAAGGCTTCTGCAAAACCAACGACGCCGGGAACGTTAGTAGTTCCACCACGCTTGGTTCTTTCTTGATGTCCACCCGTCAAAATACTGTCGATTTTTAGTCCGTTTCTAATATACAAAGCACCAACGCCTTTGGGCCCGTAAATCTTGTGCGAACTCATACTCATTAAGTCCACGCCAAGTTCTTTTACGTCAATCTTTAAAACGCCCGCCGTCTGAACGGCATCGGTAAACATAACGGCGTTGTGTTCGTGTGCGATTTTTGCAATCTCTTTTATAGGTTCTATCGTGCCCACTTCATTATTCGCCATCATACAACCGATAAATACGGTGTCAGAACGAATTATGCTTTTTAAATGTTCTAAGTCAACAAACCCGTATTCGTCAACTTTCATTAAATCGTAAGAATATCCGTCTTTTTCAAGTTCTTTTGCCGTAGTTAACATTGCAGCGTGTTCAATAGGGCTTATAATAAAATGTTTACCCTTACCGCTTAATGCGTGCATTGCACCACGAAGTGCCCAGTTATCACTTTCCGTTCCACCGGCAGTGAAATAAACTTCGCTAGGCTTAGCGTTTATTATAGAAGCAATAGTATCCCTTGCTTCGTCCACGCCCTTTACCGCTTCTCTACCGAAAACGTGTTGACTGTTCGCATTGCCAAAAGTTTCGGTAAAATAAGGCAACATTTTTTCTAATGCTTCTTTGCATAACGGCGTAGTTGCCGCATGGTCAAAATAAATAGGTGTTTTTACCATTAAAGTTCTCCGTCTATCATTTGTTGTAGGGTCATTGAATCAAGCACCCCGTTTATTCCGTCATAAAGTTTTTTCCAAACCGCCCTCGACGGACAGCACTTACATTTTCCGTCTTGCTTCACACACTCAATAATTTCCATATCGTCTTCAAGTGCACGAACTATTTCGCCAATCGTGATTTCTTTAGGCGAACGGCTTAAATAATACCCTCCGTTTGCTCCACGACTTGCTAAAACTATTCCCCTATGCGAAAGCATACGCATTATCTTTTCTAAATACTTACCCGAAACTGATATGTGCTCTTCTAACGTGCTTGCCGACGTTTGCTTGTCGGGATAATTAGCACCAAGCACGTGGCACGCCATCAGTCCGTAATGTGTCTTTGATGAAAGTTTCATTTTTTTCTTCCCAATTGCAACCAATTTAGTTGCAATTGAATTATATAATTATTGATAGACGTTTGTCAAACGTTTTATACGGGAAATTTTTGGAATTTATTGACAAAGTATTTTTAATGTTTTACCATATACTAAACAAAGCAAAAGGTGAAAAAAATGAAAAGCAAATTCAAGTGTATATGTTTAACGGACGTACACAATCAACAATCTATGCTAGACTATCCAACCACTTTAAGAGAATCTATGGTAAAAGCAGTAGAATACGGCGTAGAAGAGTTTGGAAAGTTTAATCTTGCAATAGTTGGTGGGGATAACGTTTCCGATTATCCATATTGGAACAAGTCTTGTGCACTTCCTAAAAAGAATTTTTTAGATATAAAGCAAAAAATCGTTGACTGCATAGAAAGAGCCACAATCGACGGAAAAGTTTTATACGTTGCGGGCAACAACGATATGATTTTAGGGGATATTGGAACAGAAGAAAACCTACCCTACAACACTACCGAATTTTATTACACGGGCCCTATGATTGATAGGCTTGGAAAACTACCAGATAGCGAACTATTTACCGTAAAAAGCATTGAAAAACCACACGAACACCCCTATCTTAACGCTTTCCACTACGTAATTAACGGAATAGATTTTATAGGCGTTAATATTGACCCTAATACTGCGTTTAATACTCACGACGGATATTATACCGAAGAAACTATCGATTGGATAGATTCTAAACTTAACGAAATAGACGCAGATAAAAATAAACTAATCTTCGTGGTCGGACATTTATCTATTTATCATAGAAACAATCTAGTGGTAGAAAAAGCAAAAGACAAAAATATTGATAAACTAATAAAAGTATTATCAAAACACAAAAATCTTTTCTATTTATACGGGCACGTTCACGGTGAAAATCACTGCTACACCTCAACAAGCCAAGCAGTACTATTCTTAGACGAAAATGGCAAAGTTTTAGAAAGCCCCAACGGCTCTACTGCAACCCTAGTTCAAATGGGCGGACTTAGACCATTTAACCAAGTTAATTTTGAAAAGGACGGGCTAACGGGCTACGGTGGTGATAGCGAAAAAGCATATCATTTTTCAACGGGAACTTGTAAACTTTCGCAATACTTAGTTTTTGAAGTGTTTAATGATAGAGTTCGTTTTTCTTTACGAAACACCGGCAATATAGAAAATTACGAAAAAGAGTTTAAACCTAAAGAATACGACGTATTCCTAAAATAAAAGCAAAAGCACTTATGTTAAGTGCTTTTTTGTTTTATATTAGATTGTGTTTTGAAAAATATTCTATCGGCGTGCTCGTTCCGTATAATAATCGATTTAGTTTTAGATTTTCGCTTTGCAAAAAGTTTATGCGTTCTTTTAGCATTTGATTTTCTTTTTGCAACTCTTGTGAAATTCTGCTTACTAGCCCGTTGATTTCGGCTTTTAATCTCTTCAACTGAAACTCGTTAAAATATTCTTGTGTTTTAATAGTTTCAAGTTCAATAGTAATACCGTTTTCTTTTTTGATTTCTTCTATTAACAAGTTTAATTCTTCTCTTTTTGTCTTGATAAAATTTCGGTATTTATTTTGGTATCTTAACGCAAGTTTTGCATCGCCGTTCGCCAAAAGATTTATTGCGTTTCTAACCGACTTGCCTTGATGCTTTAATAGTAATACCTTTTTTACTAATTCCCTTTCTTGTTCTTTAGAAAAACTTTCTACTTCGCTAACGAATATTGGCTGTCCGTTTAAGTACTTATCACAAAATTCTTGGTCTTTATTACTAAGTTTTGCAAGAGCGTAATAAAGGTTTCGCACCGTTCCTTTAGATTTTCCGTGTTCGACTGCAAATTCGTTAAAAGTCTTAGTTAAAGTTTTGTCTTTTCTTCCGTTAATAAACTTTGCTAATTGTATTACGTCCTTTTCTTTGTAACCGTATATTTTTTCCATAATGAAACTCTCCTTAAAATGATTTATACGGTTATTAACATAATAAAAGGAAAATATACATATTTTTTATTATGTATTTTTGTTTCTCGTCCATTAACCCTGCCGTATTAAAAATTGACGGCGTATATTTTGGCAGTTGTCATGAAAATATTAAATCGTGCAATATTTCTTCTTCTAACTTGCCATACGTGGAAA
Source organism: Christensenellaceae bacterium (assembly GCA_045589615.1). GTDB lineage: Bacteria > Bacillota > Clostridia > Christensenellales > Borkfalkiaceae > UBA1259. The sequence goes on from JAZNPL010000012.1 coordinate 124,384, forward strand.
TTTGCCCCTTAAATAGTTGTGGGCTTCCATTGTCGTTTTTCCCAAACGAAGAATTTCTTACTTCCCCACCCAAATCGGTTGTCGTTACCGATTTAAAAGTTGGATATCTAATAAAATATTTTAACGAAAAAGTATCTTCTGAATTTAAGATTATCGCCCAAGAAAAATCTCCTTACTCGGTCGTTACCTTTTTTAACGAAAACGGCAACAAACTCTCTATCGAAACCCCAACCGATTTCTATACTGAAAACTTTGATTTTTTCGTTAGTAGTGCAAAATTTCAATCGGTAACGGTTGACGGAAAAACCTTGCTTGCCGTGATTATAAATTCGCTTGAACGAACATTTTTAAACATTTACGATTTAGGCGAAAAAACAAATAAACTTTTAAGTGAAGAAGTGCAATCGTTTTCCTTAGACAATGAAATAAAAATTACTAAAGAATACGTAGATATTGCTAAACACAAGGTTACGCTTTTATATGGATATAAAAATAATTCTCTTTACATAAAAGACAAAACCGTTTCTTCACTTCGCAAAATAACGTGCGACTCTCTTATTGACGAAATAATTCCTTTCGCCTTTCTAGAAGCCTTAATGCTTGGCGATTCCATATCCGAATATTTAAGCGACAAAATACTGTCTAGCGAAAACAAACTAAGTGGTTTTTTTGGAAATTTTATAGGAGTGTTCCCCCCACCCGAATTTCACCCGTCAAACCAAGTAGGTTTAGTTTATAGAATAAAAGACAATCTTTACAAAACCGAATACTTTACTTTTTCAATAGAAAACAAAAAAATAACGTCCATAAAAAAAGTATAAAGTCTAGCGAAAATTATCGCTAGACTTTTTCAACTTTTATTACTCGATTTCTTTTAAAAGATTGTTTGCCGAACTTTCTTCTTTTCCATTTATAATATATTCTAGGATAATCATAAAAGTGATATAGTCAACTATTCCGAACAAATAAGTCTTTTTTTCAGTTTGTATTTGCAACATATCATCAACTACATTTAAGTTTATTATATCTTTATAATTAATAATAGAAGAGTTTTTTACGGCAGTAAATACAATTTTTTTACTCGTTAAATATATCTTTCCATTTGTTCTTTCTAACACATCTTTTTTTACAAGTTCACCTCGATGATTACCCACTCTAAAACTTAAACCTTTCATAAGCCTAATAGAAACACCTCGACTGCCTCCCTCATAACCTACGACTTGCTGTTTAAGTTTTCCAAAAAATGCTTCGCCTTCAAAATGACAAACCTCATTTGCCGTTAACTGCAATGTGCCCGATTCCAAGATTGGAAGACCATTAATTGAAATTTCTTCTACCTTCCTTTCCCATTTTTCTTTAAATGCATTTTGCTTGTTTTTTTGATTTTCTATTTCTTCTTGTTCTTTTTCTCTCTTCGCCTTTTTTACAAAATAAATTATTGCACCTATAATCCCACAAAAAACTAAGAACCCAAACATAATTTTCTCCTAAAATAAAAAACACACCGACAAGACTCAATATTGTTGCACACAGTTTATAACTGTATAGAAACAATTATACAACCACAAACTGTATAATGTCAAGTATGGAAAACAAAATTAATAAACAATTACAACAATTAGGTAAAGAATTACAATTTTTAAGAGAAAAAATGCCATTAAAAAATGGAAAGGCGTGGACGCAACAAGACGTTGCCGACGAATTGGGTATTAGATACCAATCTTATCAAGCGTACGAACTTGGAAAATCTTACCCCACCTTAAAAAACTTTTTAAAACTTGCTGAACTTTTTGACGTTTCGTTGGATAGTTTAGTTGGAAAAAAAGATATATAAACTTTTACTTTAAAACACAAAACTCGACTTAAATTTAAGTCGAGTTTTTATTTTTTAATTGTTTACGCCTTTTTTTCTAAGATTTCTTTGATTTGTTTTAATAAATCTTCGGTAGTAGGATTAGCAAGTCGGTCTGCTTTTGCCTTTTCTTCTGCTTCGATTTTTGCTTGTTCTTCAGCAGCAATACGGTCTGCTTCTTTTTTGTCAAAGTATGCTTTTACTGCTTGCTTGTCCTTAATATTTACACCATTTGCTTTGAGTTCTTTTCTTTCGTTTTTATCAAGATGTTTTTTATCAAAGCCTGCTTTTAATTTTTCGTTGTTTTCCTTAACACCGTTCATAACCTTAACAATAGTAAACAACACGAAAGCAATAAGTAAGAAATTGATAATTGCGTTGATAAATGCACCCCAATCGATATAGAAAGAGTTTGCCAAGTCTATAACTTGAGTAACGCCGTCTGCATCTAATTTATAAGCAGGTTCACCAAGAAATGTTACGATATTTTCCAAAGAGTTTTTGCCTAAAATTAAAGCGAGCAAAAAGTTGATAACGGGTTTTAGAATAAAATTACTTAAACCGTTTACGATACCGGTAAACGCACCGCCGACGATAACGCCGACTGACATATCAAGCACGTTGCCACGAGTAATGAATTTCTTAAATTCTCCAAAAAACTTTTTCATATATTTCTCCTTTGTTTTGTTTTTGTTTTATGCAAAGTAAACTATTAAATTAGTTACCGAAAGTAATGCTAGATACAACGAAAACCATTTATAGTCTGCCTTTTTTATAATAGAAAGCATAAATCTAATTGCTATATAACCACAAATCGCCGCTGTAACGATACCTAAAATCAAAGCCGTAACGTTTTCGACGACAATTCCACCTTTTAAGCAGTCGTACCCTTCTAATACAACCGCCGCCAAAATAATAGGAATACTCATTAAAAAAGTAAAATTAGCATTTTCAGTTCTATCAACTTTTGCCACGATACCAGAAGTAATAGTGCTTCCACTTCTAGAAATACCGGGTAAAACGCCAACCGCTTGCCCGCAACCCATTATAGCGGAAGTTTTAAGGTTAATAGGGTTAAGCATTTCAACCTTTTTACTACGTTTTTCAGCAAAAAGAAGTTCGGTTGCAGTAATTAAAAAGGTTATAGAAAGTAACCAAATATTATTCTCAAACAAAGCGTCTAAATCAAACGCTAGAGTGAAAATAATACCAATTACGCCCGCGGGAATAGTTGCAAGAACTAAGTATCCAAATTTATTGAAAGGCTTTTTAAATAACGCCCAAATTTCCTTCCATAAAACGATAAAAACGGGAATTAAAGTACCAATATGTAGCATTACACTGTAGAAAAAGGCTTCTTCTATACCGAACCAATTTTGAAGTAACATAAGGTGTCCACTACTTGATACGGGTAAAAATTCGGTAAAGCCTTGAACAGCACCAAGCACTATCGCTTGCCAAATTTCCATACTAAATCTCCTTTTTATTTATAAGTTTTAGAAACTCTTTTACTGCAAAAGTAATGGTTTCTTGTTTAGGCAAAACTAAACCTATTGCCCTTGAGGGCAGAATAGGATTTGTTTTTATTTCAAACAAAGTCTTTTCTTCAAGTTGTTTTTTAACGAACTCTCTAGGCACACAAGCAATACCTATTCCGTTTTCCGCTAAAGAAATCATAAGTTCTAGACTTGTAAGTTCGATTTCAGGGTGAAGATGAATACCGTGCGAATGTGCAAAATTTACTATCGCTTGTCTTGTGGAAGAAGAAAGGTCAAGCATTAAAAGTGGATAATCTTGAAGCCGTCTTAAATCAACCGTACCGTTAAATAGTTCGCTAAACTTTTCGCTAGCAACAAACACGTCGTGCAGTTGCATTACGGTATTAGAAAGATTAACGTCCTTATCGTCAATCGGTAAATTGACAAACCCTAAATCTCCCTTACCTAATTTTAAGTGTTCTATGGTTTCACTAGAAGTTCCGTTTTGTAAAATCAAATTCACGTCGGGATATTTTTCGTGATACTCTTTTAAGTATGGCAACAAAAAGTGGGTGCTAACGGTATCGGAAGCACAAATTCTAACAACCCCCGTAGCCGTATCCTTTAATTCAGTGTACTTGCTTTCGGCATCATCAAAAAGTTTTAACGCCTTTTCGACCATTTCGAATATTTGTTTTCCACCCGTTTCGGAAAGTTCCATCCCCTTGTGCGTTCGGTTAAACAACTGTCCACCAAGTTGATTTTCTAACTGCTTTATCGCTTGAGAAACTGCCGGTTGAGAAATATACAATTCTTCCGCCGCCTTGGTTAAACTTCCACATTTGGCAACCGTATAAAATACTCTGTATAATTCTAAATTTACCATAATAGCACCTATTTCCCAACGCAAAACTTAGAAAAAATATTATTGATTATTTCTTCAGTTGCAGTTTTTCCTGAAATCTCACCAAGAGCATCCCAACCTGCTTTTACGTCTATCGCTAGAATATCAAGTGGCGTGTTTCCCACTGCCAAAAGCGCATCAGAAAGCCTTTCCCTAGCATCTTTTAGAGCGTAGAAATGTCGTTCTTCACACAAAAAGTCGCCAGATAGGTCAATGCCCTCGCCTACGCTTTTTTGCATAATCGCTTTTCTAAGTTCATCTATATTTTGCTTTGTCAAAGCCGAAACGTAAAGGTCTGCAATTTCGTATTTTTCGTCCGATTTGTCAGTTTTATTGACAACGGTAAGTAAATTTTTATCCTTTACCAATTCGTAAATTTCATTATCTTCTTTTGTTACGTTACTTGCATCCATAACAAACACAACTAGGTCGCTTTCATCAAGAATTTTCTTTGAAAGGCTCACGCCTATTTCTTCAATTCTATCGGAAGAATCTCTAATACCTGCGGTGTCCGAAAAATTAAATCTAACCCCATCAATGTCAATGCTTCCCTCAACCACGTCTCTAGTAGTCCCCGCTACGTCCGAAACGATTGCTTTATCATAGTTTAGTAGTGCGTTAAGTATAGAACTCTTTCCCGTATTGGGCTTACCAACAATCCCAACTTTAACGCCGTTTTTAAGAGTTCGACCTACTCTAAACGTTGATAAAAGTTTATCAATTCTTTCTAAACTTTCTTGCAGGGCATCTTTTGCTTTTTCAGCAGAATGCGTTTCTAAATCTTCTTCAGGGAAGTCCATATCTGCGTCTATTTCAGAAATTGCGTCAAGCAATAAATCTTGAATAGCGCAGACTTCTTTGGTTAGTTTTTCTCTATAAAGATAATAGCCAGCCTTTACACCACTTACCGATTCGCTGTTAATCATATCGATAAGCCCCTCTGCCGAAGCAAGGGAAAGTTTACCGTTCATAAATGCACGTTTTGTAAACTCTCCGTTTAGGGCTAGCCTTGCACCGTTATTTAAAATTGTTTTAAGTATGCCACGAGTAATGGCAATACCACCGTGGCAATGAAACTCTATCGTGTCTTCGCCCGTAAAACTTTTTGGTGCTTTAAAATATACGCAAATACCGTAATCGGTAAAACCGTCAGCCATAATTTCGCCCGCATACATCATATTGGGCACAAATTCCGACACTTTGATTTTTCCGCTAGGTTTAAAAATCTTTTTTGCTATTTCTAGTGGAGAATCTCCACTTATCCTAATTACGCCTACACCACTAGCAACAGCACCTGTTGATATAGCCGCTATGTTTTCACTTTTCATTTGTTATTTTTTATCGTCCGTATTAAATTCTTCAAACGGTTCTTCAACCTTAGGTCTGCCACCATTTTCAAATTCCCCAAAAGGATTGTCGTTTTTAGGTTGATCAGGATTTTGCCTATTTGATTGTGGTCCACCGTAATATCCACCGTAAGGTTGATGGTAAGAACCATACTTTTCTCTAACGTATTCAAAATAGTTTACGGGTTTTTTGTTTCTGATAATGAAAATCATAATCGGGAAAACCCACAAACTCAAAATTGCAGCCATAACGTAATGCGACGGCCAATATTTTCTGAACACCGAAAAATATGCAAACACCACTATAACCGAACTTGCTAAATCGAACAAGCCTGAAATATAGTAAATTACGTCAAGAACTTTACTAAACACAAATCCGTTAGAATAAATACTATTAAAGCCCTTGCCAACGTATAAAAAATCTTGAAAATATTCAACGGCATCGCTAGGCCCACCCATAAGATAAATATCAACGCCGTTAAAGTAGTTTACTACTACGGGCAGATAGGTCGCTACGTTATAAAAGATAGTCAACCCTTCGCCAATACTGAAAACTACCGCAAGTAAAATTGCAATTTTTTGATAAGGAATACCAAAAAATCTGTCTTCTTTAACAAGCATTATGAACGGATAAATCCAAACCAACGGAATAAACGCCATAAAAGCAACTTTTAGATTTGCGTTTTTGCTAAGTTTATAAATACCAATAGAACGCAACAAATAAAAAGCCAAATTAGCAAGCAACGAAATACCTACGTATAGGTAAAGAAGCCAACCGTCGATTTTTAACATTCCAATAGATTCATCAATAAAAAAATATAACATTTATCTAATATATTCCTATAAAAATTTTAATATGCTCTAGCAAAAATAACCTTATGTTTTGCAGGCTTTCCACAAATAGCACAACGCTCTGGAACGCCTTCTTCGTCAACCATAACTCTAGCCGTTGCTTGAGCGTATTCTTTAACCTTATCTTCACACTCTCTGCAACCACACCAGCCTGCCTTAACAAAGTTTTTCCCTTCAACGCCTTGTAATATACCGTCTAAAGTATCGGTTTCTACAACTTTTGCGTCTCTATTTCTTCTTGATTTTTCAAGCATTTCTAATTGAACCTTATCTAAGAGTTCGTTAATGTTTTCAGCAATACCGTCTAATGAAAGATTAATCTTTTCTAAAGTATCACGTCTCATAATAACTGCTTGATTATTTTCAATATCTCTAGGTCCAATTTCAATACGTAAAGGAACACCTTTCATTTCCCATTCGTTGAACTTCCAACCGGGACTCATATCTCTAACGTCCGTTTCGGCACGAATACCAGCCTTAACAAGCATTGCTTCAATTTCTTTAGCCTTTTCGATAACGCCACCCTTGTGTGTAGCGATAGGAATTATAATAACTTGTATAGGAGCAACTTTTGGTGGCAATACTAAACCTCTTTGGTCGCCGTGAGCCATAATGATTGCACCAATCATACGTGTAGAAGTACCCCAAGAAGTAGTATAGCCGTGTTTTAACTTACTGTCTTTATCAAGGAATTTAATATCAAACGCCTTAGAGAAGTTTTGACCAAGATAGTGAGAAGTTCCCGCTTGCAAACTCTTGCCGTCAAGCATCATTGCTTCCATACCGTAGGTAGCAACAGCACCTGCGAACTTTTCCTTTTCGGTCTTTTTGCCGGTAAATACCGGAATAGCAAGCGTTTGTTCAGCAAAATCTTTATAAACTTGAAGCATTTTCATCGTTTCGTCAATTGCTTCTTCTTCGGTTGCGTGAACAGTGTGTCCTTCTTGCCACAAGAATTCGCTAGTCCTAAGGAAAGGTCTAGTCGTCTTTTCCCAACGCATAACGTTACACCATTGGTTCATTAAAACAGGTAAATCTCTATAAGATTGAATCCACTTAGAATACATAGTGCCAATAATGGTTTCACTAGTAGGACGGATAGCAAGCGGTTCTTCTAATTTTGCACCACCTGCGTGCGTTACCACTGCTACTTCAGGAGCAAACCCTTCAACGTGTTCGGCTTCTTTAGTAAAATAACTCATAGGAATTAAAAGTGGAAAATATGCGTTTTTAGCACCCGTTTCCTTAAATCTTCTATCCATATCCTTTTGAATATTTTCCCAAATAGCGTAGCCGTAAGGTCTAATAACCATAGTACCTTTTACGGGACCGTAGTCAACTAGTTCAGTCTTTAAAACTACGTCGGTGTACCATTGTGCAAAGTTTTCGTTGATGTCTGCAATCTGAGTTACGAATTGTTTGTTGTCCATTTGTTTTCTCCGTCCAATTTATATTATTACGTTTTTATTTTATACTCGTTCAATTTATTGTAACACAAAGCCTCTTTTATATCAAGTTTTTTTGAATTATTTATGGTTAAAAGACTTGAAATAATACTTTATTTGCTATATAATATACACTGAAAACCAATCGAAAAAGGCGTTTACGCCTTGCTTTCGGTTAATTTATAAGGAGATTAAATATGCAAGACGTAAAGCAACTCACAGTTAATGCGATTAGAGTTATTTCTGCTGAAGCAATACAAAAGGCTAATTCCGGTCACCCCGGTATGGTTTTAGGTGCAGCACCTATCGGCTACGCTACTTTCAGCAATATGACTTTCAACCCAAAAGACGCTTCTTTCGATAACAGAGATAGATTCGTTCTTTCAGCAGGCCACGCTTCAATGTTATATTACTCATTGAACTATCTTTTCGGCTTAGGCTTAAACAAGGAAGACATTATGAACTTCCGTCAATTAGGTGCAAGAACGGCAGGTCACCCCGAACACGGTGTTTGCCCCGCTGTTGAAACCAGCACCGGTCCTTTAGGTCAAGGTATTGCTAACGCCGTTGGTATGGCTATCGCTGAAAACTACTTAGCAGACAAATTCAATAAGGACGGATATCCTATCGTTGACCACTACACCTACTGTATTTGTGGCGACGGCTGTATGCAAGAAGGTATTGAAAACGAAGCCGCTTCTCTTGCAGGTTCGTTAAAACTTGGCAAACTTATCGTTTTATACGATGATAACGATATTACCATTGAAGGTAGTACTGACATTACTTTCACTGAAGACGTTGCTAAACGTCACGAAGCACTTGGTTGGCAAGTTATAAAGGTTAAAGACGCTAACGATATTAACGCCTTGAACCGTGCAATCAAAAAGGCTAAGGCTGAAAAGGAAAAACCATCACTCATTATCGTTCAATCGGTTATTGGTTACGGTTCGGCTCTCGCTGGCAAGGCTTCTTGCCACGGTGCTCCTTTAGGCGAAGAAAATCTTGCAGGCTTGAAGAAAGAACTTGGTTATGATTACGCTCCTTTCGAAGTTCCTGAAGAAGTATTCAAACACTGCAAAAAATTCGGAAACAAAGGCAAACGCGCTCAAAAGGCTTGGAAAGCATTGTTTAAGGATTATTCTGAAAAATATCCCGAACTCGCTAAAGAATATATCGCTTGGAAGAAGAAAGAACTTCCCGACCTTAAGGCTATCGAAGAACTTTGGCAATTTGAAAAGGACGACGCTTCAAGAGGCTACGGAAACACCGTACTTAACAAACTTGCTAAATACGTTCCTTTCCTTATCGGTGGTAGTGCAGACTTAGCACCTGCAAACAAATCTAACATCAAAGCACGTGGTGATTACTCTGCAACTGATAGAAGTGGTTCAAATATGCACTTTGGTATTCGTGAACACGCAATGTCGGCAATTTGTAACGGTATGTACTTACACGGCGGACTTCTCCCCTACTGCGCAACCTTTACCGTTTTCTCAGACTATATGAAAAACGCTATGCGTATGTCTGCGTTAATGGAAATCCCCGTAACGTATATTTTAACACACGATTCAATCGGTGTAGGCGAAGACGGACCTACCCACCAACCTATCGAACATTTAGCAGGGCTTCGTGCAATGCCTAACATGAGAGTATATCGTCCCGCAGACGGAAGAGAAACTACTGCCGCTTGGATAAGTGCAGTAACAGGCAAAAATCCTTCTTGTTTAATTCTTTCTCGTCAAACCCTTCCAATGATTGAAGGTACGGGTGATAAAGCGTTCAAGGGTGGTTATATCCTAAAAGATAGCGAAAAGAAAACTCCAGACGTAATCTTAATTGCAACGGGTAGCGAAGTTGGCCTTGCAGTTTCTGCTTACGAACAATTAAAAGCAGAAGGCATCGATGCAAGAGTAGTTTCTATGCCTTGCGTAGAAGACTTCGAAGCACAAAGCGAAAAATATAAAGAAAGCGTTCTTCCTAAGAAAGTACGTGCAAGAGTTGCTGTTGAAGCAGGTGCAACAATGTGTTGGTACAAATACGTAGGTTTTGACGGAAAGGTAGTTGGTATCGACCAATTCGGTGCTTCTGCCCCTGCAAAGAAACTCTTTGAAAAATACGGCTTTGTAACCGAAACTGTTGTAAACGCAGCAAAAGAAGTTTTAGGCAAATAATTAGTAGCAAACATAAAAGAACTCTGAAAATTTCAGAGTTCTTTTATTTAGAAAAATTAAAAGATGCTTTGGGTTTTCCAAAGCATCTTTAATAATTTAATTAGTTATGTGTTATGCGGGAATGTTTGCAACACTCATTGTAACGTCTAGATTGATAGTAAATTCAGGGAATTCTTCAATTCCAGCAACGCCTTGCAACCAAGTAATAAATCCAGCAGTTGCAGGTTTGCTTCCGTCAAACACGATACCTACGTTAGTAGAAACGATATTTCCACTGCCGTCTAATACTAGTTCAACGTCTAATGCTTCGTCAAGCATATTTGCAATAGCGTTAACTGATTGGGTAATCATTGCTTTAGTATTATCATCAACTTCTGCGATTTCGTAAATAGACTTATTCTTGTATTCAGCAAGCAATGCAGGAAGTTGTTGGTTTATAACCATATTAATTTCTTCATCTCCAACGTTTGCAAGCGTCTTAATGAGTTGTCTAATCGTACTGTCTTTTACCAAGTCAATATAGTTCTTAATGTTAATTTCAGTACCAGTCTTTTCTGATAAGAACTCTTCAAAAGTAACGGTTTCGCCCGTAACCTTTTGAATTAGTTGGTCAGCAACGCCGATTAGTCCGTCAACCGTTATTCCTTTTTGTGCAAGGAATGCTATTACGTCAGAAACTTTGTAATCTAATAATGCGTTTATGGTTTGTGGCAATTTGTCATATTGACCTGCACCAAAAATACCATCGAATAATACGCTAATATCGGTATCAAGCATTACGGGAATTTGCTTAATGTTTGCACCAAGTGCATCCATTGTATAAACGTTATTTCCGTCAACTTTCTTAACTGCAAACAAGGTGTCAATCGCGTTAGCGACTGCTTTGTTTACGTCTGCTTTGTTAGCATCTAGTATCGTATTTGCGTATGGAAGAAGTACGTCTTCATAGCAGTCAACAACCATAGGTAAAATGTCGGTGAAAATCATTACGGGTTGGAAATCTTCCCCTTCAACTGCTAACATTTCTTCTAAGTCCAAAACATCTGATTCATTCATTTCTAAATTGTTGAATTCTTGCAATTCTGCAGATAATGTTGGATAAGTAACACTTGCCTCAATTGTATAAGACAACTCAGTTCCTTGTAGTTTGAGTTCAGAAGCATCAAGTAGTGCTACTACAAATTCAGTATTATTTTCAGTATAGCATTTAATACTTGCTGATATACCACCTTTAAAATACAATGCACCATCGTTGTCAAAACCAAAGAACAAATCTTTAGTCTCTAACACAGCTTTTGTTGCGGTAACAACACTTTGCGACTCTTCACCATCGTAGTAATAAACTTCAATTTCGCCTATATCAATGGCAAGGTCAAGGTCAACGTTATAACCTTTTCCTGCACCAAGCGTGCTTAAGCCTGACTTAACGTAATTTACGTAATATTCATTGCCTTGAACTACTGCTCCACAAGTTTCACAAACGATTACGTTTTCGTGGTTGCAATTTCCATCACCGTCGTCACCATTACAAGCAACAGCAAAAGCACTGAAACAAGCAAGCATACAAATCGTTAAAATTGAAATAATAATCTTCTTAATCTTGTTCATATTTCTTTCTCCTTTTTTATTTATATATCATTGATATATCTAACTAAATTATAACCCTATATAAAAATAATGTCAATACAAATCAAAAAAAATTTAAATAAAACATACAATTTCCCTAGTTCTTATCTATGTTTTTGAGATGCTCATAAAACCCTTGAACTCCCTTTACAACGTCAAAATAAGTCTTATCAAAGTTGCCGTAATAGTAGGGGTCTGCAACGTCTCCAGGGGTATCAGTGTAATCTAATAGAAGTGAAAGTTTTTGCTTTTCATCACTGCCAAAAAATCTCAATGCGTTTTTTAAATTATACCTTTCCATACAAACTATATAATCAAAATTTTCATAATCTGAATACGTAATTTTTCTAGCACGCTTCTTTCTATAGTCTATGCCTAATTTATCCAAATAAGGTGCAACGCCGTAATGAACGGGATTTCCTTGCTCTTCCGAACTAGTTCCCGCCGATTCAATATAAAAATCATCACTTTCACCATTTTTTGAGAGCAAATGTTTCATCAAAAATTCTGCTAACGGCGACCTACAAATATTTCCATGACAAACAAATAAAATCTTAATCATAACAATATATCCAAAACAAGTATTATAATAAGATATTACCAAATAAACTAAAAAGGTGCAAGCACTTTTATAATTGTTTGTAAATAAAATACAATACTAACTGCGACTCTTTCCCGCTATCGTTAGATAGACGGGAAGATACGTTGCTTACGTAACAAAAAAGAACCATCGTTTGATGGTTCTTCTTTTGTTTGGATGCAGTCAACTACCATTCATTTGCGTAAGCAATATGTCGCATTGAACTATTAAAAGATATAGTATTTATGAAATTACACAGTAGTTACTAAATAAATTACGGAAGCAACTGCGACCCTTTCCCGTAGGGAAGTGGGTAGTTACTGTTTTGATATAAAAAAAGACCACTCTTTTGAGTGGTCTATCCTATTGGATGCAGTCAACTACCATTCATTTGCGTAAGCAATATGTCGCATTGAACTATTAAAAGATATAGTATTTATGAAATTACACAGTAGTTACTAAATAAATTACGGAAGTAACTGCGACTTCTTCCCGCTATCGTTAGATAGACGGGAAGATACGTTGCTTACGTAACAAAAAAGAACCATCGTTTGATGGTTCTTCTTTTGTTTGGATGCAGTCAACTAGCATTCATTTGCGTAAGCAATATGTCGCATTGAACTGTAAATTGATATATTAATTAAGTAATTACACAGTAGTTAGTAAATATACAACTAAACTAACTGCGACCCTTTCCCGTAGGGAAGATGGGTAGTTGCTGTTTTGATATAAAAAAAGACCACTCTTTTGAGTGGTCTAATCTATTGGATGCAGCAACTACCTATCTTCCCGTGCCGTCGCCA
>JAZNPL010000013.1:0-184220 GCA_045589615.1 Christensenellaceae bacterium
ATGTAACAATTAACATTGTGCCACATGATGGAGATTTGGAAGACTTGCCTGTATATGTTAAGTATTTGCAATCAATCAATGTGGATGCGGTTATTTGTGCAGATTTGGGTGTTATCAGCATTGTGCGCAAAGTTGCCCCAGATTTGGCAGTCCATGTTAGCACTCAGGCAAACATAACAAACAGTGCAACGGCAATGGTTTTTGTTGAAATGGGTGTTAAAAGGCTAATTTTAGCTCGTGAAATGACTCTTGAAGAAATTAAATTGTTAAGGGAAAATATTCCACAAGAAATTGAACTTGAAGCATTTTGCCATGGTGCAATGTGCATAAGTCATTCGGGAAGATGTTTGTTGAGCAATTTCTTCACATCAAGAGATGCAAATCGTGGCGCATGTGTTCAGGCTTGCAGATGGAATTATGAAATTCGTGAAAGGGGTTCTGACGGCGAGTATATGGAAATGCAAGAAGACGAGCGTGGCACGTACATTATGAACAGTAAAGATTTAAATCTTATCGACTATATCGATGAACTTGCCGATGCGGGCGTTTGTTCGTTTAAGATTGAAGGTAGAATGAAATCGGAATACTATCTTGCAACAGTAGTAAACGCATATAGGCGTGCAATAGACGGATATTACGCAAAAGGTAAAGATTACAAAAAAGAAAAACTTTATAACGAAGAATTATTAAAAACGGCACATAGAGATTTTACTACTGCATACTTGCTTGGCGAAAACGATAGAACGGTAAATTATGACGATAGCCAAAGCAAAGGCACGCATAAATTTATAGCAAACGTAATAGAGAGTAGTAAAGACGGATACGCCGTAATAGAAATGCGAAATCGCTTTAAGGTAGGAGACGAACTGGAAATACTTTCTCCGTCTGAAAATTTCAACAAGATAATCAAAGTGGATAAGATGACCGACCTAAACGGTAAAGAAGTTTTAGATGCGAAACTAGTGCAACAAAAACTTAAACTATTTACCGATATATCCTTATCAAAAGGAGATATACTAAGAAGTAAGATATAAATTAATATATTACTACGGCGTATCAATCATTGTGATTGCTACGCCTTGTATATTTTAAGGGTATATTATGGTTAAACTCATTAGTAAGAAAAATATTAAAAATATAATACTTGCAATTTTAAGATAAATAGAGTAAAATATACATATGACAAAAGCGAAGAAGTACAAAAAGCCAAACGCCATAATTTACGGTATTTTTTATATAATTAGCAAAATCGTTTGTTTTTTTAAGTTGGGCTTAAAAATTAAAAGGAACGAAGTTAAAGGAAAAAAGGGTGGTTTTGTGATAATAGCAAACCACGGTTCGTCGATAGATTTTATGCCGTTATGCGTAGCGTTAAAGAGGCGTGCACATTTTGTGATAAGTAACGCTTTTTATTCGTCTTTACCTATTCAACCGTTATTGAATAGTGCAGGGGTTATACCCAAAAACCAATTTCAAACTAGCGTATCTGAAATGCGTGCAATGAAAAACGTTTTAGAAAACGAAATGCCGTTGGTATTATATCCTGCTGGGCTTATGACTGAAAACGGTATTGGCACGCCTATTCCTTCGGCAACGGGAAAGACGTTGAAGTGGTTTAATAAAGACGTTTACGTTGCAAAGAGTTTCGGCGTATATTTTTCGCATCCCAAGTGGGCTAAGAAATGGCGCAAAGGTAAGGTGTGTTTAGACGTTTATAAGTTGTTTAATAAAGAAGAACTTGTAAATTTATCGGAAGAAGAAATTCAAAAAACGATAGAAGAGCGTCTTTCTTTTGACGAATACGCTATTCAAAAAGAAAAGAAAATTGCTTTTCACGGTGGAGATAGCGTTAAAGGTTTAGAAAACGTATTATATAAATGTCCTAACTGCAAAGAAGAGTTTACCTTTTCGGTTAAGGATAAAAATAAATTGACTTGCGAAAAATGTGGTTATACCGTAAAATCGGATAAATACGGTTTGTTTAATTCTAATAGTGATAAAGAAATTATATTCGATACGGTAAGCGATTGGTTTAGATGGATAGAAAAAGAAGCAAAGGAAGAAATTTCAAAAGGAAACTTTTTATTGTCGTCTAAAGCCGAAGTATACATGATAAATCATAAAAAACACCGTTTTGAGAAAAAAGGCGAGTGCGATATTACGCTAGATAACAATGAGTTTATAATCGACGGAAGTAAGTATAACTTAGACGTTAAAAAAAGTTTTGCAACCAAATTATTTCCAATTTTACCATTTAAGCCGGGCAAGAGTTTTGACTTGCAAGATGGAAGTGAAATTTATCGTATAGAATTAGAAAACGGTGAAGAGACGATAAAATGGATAACTTGTTTAAGAGAAATATATAAAACACAAAAATAAAACAGAGAAGAATATGAGAAAAAATCTAAAACCAAAAGCATACGTATATCCCTTGCCCGTGCTAATCGTAGGAACTTATGACGATAATGGCGTGCCTAACGCAATGAACGCTGCGTGGGGAACAGTTTGTGATACTGCACAAGTTTCTATTTGCTTAAGTGCTGGGCATAAAACTGTTAAAAATTTATTAAAAACTAAGGAATTTACCGTTGCTATAGCGGATGCAAAAAACGTTGTAGCATCCGACTACGTTGGGATAGTTTCAGCAAACAAGGTTAGTGATAAACTTGATAAAACGGGTTGGAAGATTAAAAAGAGTGAATTTATAAATGCACCCGTTATTGAAGATTTCCCATTAGTATTAGAGTGTAAATTGGTTAGTTACGACACCGAAACTGAAATTTGCATAGGCGAAGTAGTTAACGTATCGGTTGACGATAGCATATTAAACGCACAGGGCAAAATCGACCTAGAAAAATTCGAGCCAATATGTTATGATTGTGATACTCATGGTTATTACAAATTGGGTGAAAAAGTAGGCGATGCCTTTTCGGACGGATTAAAATTAAAGAAAAAGAGATAGGATAAGGGCGTGTCTCTTAGGGATTTTTTAGGGCATTATAAAAGGATAGCAAAATTTTGCTATCCTTTACTTTTTGCTTTGCAAAACACACCACTTAACGTTGTTAAGTATAGTGTGCTACACTTTTGCTTATATATACCATTTTTGGGATAAAGTTTTTGGTATTATAAAACAAAAAGGAGCAATTTATGGATAGAATATATACGGGTTTTGAAAGGTTGGACAAGCACTTAAAAATTTATAGAGGAGACTTAGTGGTTATAGGAGCAAGACCTGCAATAGGTAAAACCTGTTTAATGTGTTCTATGATAGAAAAAAACATAGATAAACAAAAGACTTTATTTTTTACTATGCAAATGAACAAACATAAGGCAATAGATAGACTACAGTTGTTGAACGTTAAAGAAAATGAGAATTTTTATTTGCATGATAACTTTGTTGATTATGAAGAATTGCTATTAAAAGTCGCTGAACACAAAATAAAATATGATATTGACGTTGTATTTATAGACAATGCTGTTGATTTGTTTAATAATACTTGCCGTTTGGAAAGTGAAACTACTATTAAATTAAAAAGAATAGCGGAAAAACTAAACGTTGCAGTCATTATAGCCGATGGACATAAATCTACGAATAAAAGGCGTTCTTGCTACATTGATTTAAGGCATAAGTCGTTAATAAAATATGCCGATAAAATCATAACGATAAATCGCCCTGATATAACTGCAACAGAAAAAGAAATTAGAGATGGGTTGGTGGAAAAAGATGTTGCAGAGATTATGATTGATAAAGATATGGAAGAATATTTTAGTCCTTGGATAAATTTAAAATTTGATAATAGCTCTTTAACTTTTAATGAAATCCCTAAAACACCTTGATTTATTGCGACAATTTTGGTATAATAAATATATTAAAATAAAGGTGATATGGAAATGGAAAGTTTTGAACCTAAAAAGTTGGCGTTAATTAGAGTTTTGCAAATTTTAGAAAAGCATAGCGACTGTGAACATCCTATTAAACATGATAAAATTGTTGACCTTTTAGAGAGTGAATACGGGCTTACAATAGAAAGAAAGGCAATCGGTAGAAATATATCACTACTTAACGAAGCAGGTTATGATATTGAAACTACTAAAAAAGGTTCGTATTTAGCAGAGCGCACGTTTGAAGATAGCGAACTAAAACTCTTAATAGATGGTGTTTTATCAAGTAAACATATCACACCCAAACAGTCAAAAGAACTGATTGAAAAACTTTGTGGTCAGGCGAATAAATATTTCAAAAAACACGTTAAAAATATCTATTCAGTACAGGACTGGAATAAAACCGAAAACGTTGCCGTTTTTTATAACATTGAAATTATTGACGAAGCGATTGAAACTGACAAACAAATTAAGTTTGATTATAACAAATATGGCGCAGATAAAAAAATGCACCGAAGTGCAATTCACACGGTTAGCCCTTATCAAATGATATTGCATAACCAACGCTATTATTTAATGGGGTATAATGAAAAATGGCAACATATTCAATATTACCGCATGGATAGAATTACCTATATTGAACTTATAGATAAAAATCGAACGCCATTAAAATCAGTTAATGGCTTTGAGAGTGGCATTGATTATAAACGTTTTTCTTCTTCAATGCCGTATATGTTTTACGACGAGCCGAAAGCAGTTGAATTTATTGCAGACGGCTGGGCGTTAGACCAAATTATAGACTGGTTCGGTAAGGATATTAAGATAGAAGAGATAGAAGACGGGCGTTTTTTAGTTAAAGTAAAAGCGAGTATTAACGCCATGGAATACTGGTCAATGCAATATATGAACGCCGTTGAAATTTTATCGCCATTAGAACTTCGTGAACGCATAAAGAAAAACGTTGTCACCGCAAACGAAAAATATAAGGATTAAGAACTATGGAAAAGAATGAAGTATTTGATATAATAATTACTTTTGTAAATGCCTGCAAAAAAGATAAAGAACATGCTTTTATAGAGAGTAATGGTAAAAAAATTTGGAGTGCCAATTATTTGCTTAATCAAATATTGCGACAATATTACATTGATGATAACCATATTTTAGTTTCTAAAAAGGCGCAAGAACTTTGGGATAAAATTGCAGTCGAAACAGACATAAAACGATTTAACTATCGTAAAACGTTTACGTCAAAGGTGAATACAAAAATAAAAATGTATTTTGGTGCAAAAAAAGACGGTATTTTAACACCGATAAAGGAAAAAGAAAAGGTCGTTTGGAATAATATTTTTCATGATGAACATACAGTTCCAATAAATGTAATAATAAAAGAATTGTGCGCTTTAGAAATATTAAATTATGAAAATGTATCAAAGGTTTTAAACAAAATTTATATTTGCAAAATGTTGAAAGAAGAAGATAGAAAAATTGAACAAAAAAGTAATAGGTCTTCAAATGTTATATATGTAATTGAAAAAGATTACAAAAATAAAGATGATGGAGAATCCATTCAAATACATAATTGGGAAGAGATAAAATCAAACATAAAGAAAAGTTAGTTGTAAAGGAGAAAATTATGGAATATTTTACAAACGAAGTATGTGAAAAGATTGGTTATTATGTATATAGGCTTGTAGATCCAAGGAACGGAGAAACTTTTTATGTTGGTAAAGGAAAGGAAAACAGAGTATTTAATCACGTTGATTGGGCTAAAAAAGGTTTGGATTCTTTTAAGATAAATGAAAAAGAAGATGCTCAATCACTAAAAATACAAAGAATACAAGACATACTCTATGAAGGACTTGAGGTAATACATATTATTCATAGGTGGGGCATGACTGAAACGGAGGCATTACTTGTAGAATCTGCGCTTATGGACGCTTATCCTGGGCTAACAAACATACAAGGTGGGTATCATTGTGATAATGGTGTGGTTAGTACACATTCATTGCAAAAAAGATTTGAAAGTGAAGTTTTTGTAGATAGAGATGATATTAAATATCTTATAATAAAAATACGCAAGTCGGTTATTGAGGATAGGGGTAGTGTTTATGAAGCAGTTAGAAGGGCGTGGAAAATAAGCATTGATAATGCTCAAAATTATCCTTATGTTCTTGCTGTAGAAAATGGAATTGTAAAAGGTGTTTTTGAAGTAGATTACTGGTATAAATCACAAGAAATTGGAAGGTGTGAGTTTATAGGAAAAAATGCACACAAGGAAATAGAAGCCTATTTCTTAAATAAGCGTATCCCAGAAAAATATTGTAAAAAAGGTATGTCATCACCTGTTTTGTATGGTAAAAATTAAATTAATCCCAAATTTGGTATAATAAATATGATAAACTCTCCTTGAAAAACGCAAGGAGAGTTTATTTATGAACAAAAATTATAAAAAACATGAAATTGTAAGTTTCATTAAAGGCTTTGCAATTGGTTATTTTTTAGTAGAGGTTATTTGTTGGTTTTTTAAGGCTTTGGCAGGAAAGAAATAAAAGGAGAAATATATATGAAAACATTTATTATTAGGTATTATCATACCGAAACACAGTATCGTTGTGGGCTTGTATGTTATAGCGAAACAGTAAGAGGCACTAGAGAGCTTGCTGTTAACACTGCTCAAAATAAAATAAGAGCAAATATGTATAAATTCTTCGATATTCAAGAAAAATAAGAAAAAGCAAACCACAGTGGTTTGCTTTTTAACTTTTTAACTTAAATCCCTAACGGCAACCGCCATAGCCTATCTTTTTTTTGTAATATTTTTGTCTTTTAATGTAATACGTAAAACAATTGAAAAAAGAGTCAAAAAGGGGTATAATATATTTATAACAAAGAAAGGAGATATTATTATGAAAATTGCTGTAACTTATGACAATGAACAAATTTTTCAACATTTCGGGCATACCGAGCAGTTTAAGATTTACGATATTGAAAACGATAAAATAATTTCTAAAACCGTTATTAGCACTAATGGGCAAGGTCACGGGGCATTATCAATTTTCTTAAAAGAAAACAACGTTGACGTTCTTATTTGTGGTGGAATAGGCGGTGGCGCTATAAGTGCGCTTAACGAACTCGGTATTAAATTATTCGGTGGTGTTAGTGGCGATTGCGACAGCGCAGTAGAAGCATTTTTGAAAAATGAACTAGAATTTAATCCAAACGTTAGATGCTCTCATCACGACCATGAACACGGCGATGGCTCGCATACTTGTGGCGAACACGGTTGTGGAAAGGGAAGTTGCCATCACAACTAAAATAAATTAAAAACGCCTTTATCGGAGGGTAAAATGAAAATCGTAATCGTGGGTGGGGTTGCAGGTGGTGCAACAGCCGCAGCAAGAATAAGAAGACTCAACGAACACGCAGAAATTATTATTTTTGAGCGTTCGGGGTTTATTTCATACGCAAACTGTGGTTTGCCGTATTATATCGGTGGCGTTATTGAAGATAAGGAAGATTTGACACTTCAAACTCCCGAAAGTTTCTTTCGCCGTTTTAGAATAATCGCTAAAGTTAATCACGAAGTAACCGATATTGACGTGCAACACAAAACCGTACACGTAACTGACCTAAAAACGGGAACGAGTTTTACGGAAACCTACGATAAACTCATTTTATCACCAGGAGCAAAACCGATTTTGCCCGATTTCTATATTGAAAACGAAAGGACTTTCACTCTTCGTACGGTAGAAGATACGCTTAAAATTCGTGCTTTTGTAGAGAAAAAACAGCCTAAAACGGCAGTTGTTATAGGCGGTGGCTTTATTGGTCTTGAAATGGCAGAAAACCTTGCTGAACTTGGCATTAAAACCACTATCGTGCAACGCTCTAACCATCTTTTACCTACGGTTGACTGTGATATGGCGTCGTTTATACACGCGAACTTCCGTCACCACGGCGTACAATTGTTACTAAACACTAACACAAAGAAAATGAGTATTACAGGCGAACAAGTTTCGCTTGACTTTAATAACGGCTCAAATCTAAGCGCTGATATGGTTGTGCTTGCAGTTGGCGTTACGCCCGAAAACACGCTTGCTAAAAAGATAGGTTTAGAACTCGGTGTTAAAGGTGCAATCAAAGTCAACTCTAAAATGGAAACTTCAATTCCCGATATATATGCAGTAGGGGACGCAGTTCAAGTAAAACATTTTATTACTGATAAAGATTCAGTAATTTCACTTGCGGGACCTGCCAATAAGCAAGGTCGCATAGTTGCCGATAATATTTGCGGTATAAATAGCGAATATAAAGGCTCGCAAGGCTCGTCTGTTATTAAACTTTTTGATTTGACGGTTGCGACTACTGGTATTAACGAACAGCAAGCAAAAGCAAACGGCATAAAATACGAAAAGGTTATTCTAACGCAAAACTCACACGCTGGCTATTATCCAGGAGCAACGGCAATGACCTTTAAACTCATTTTTGAAAAAGAAACTTATAAGATTTTAGGTGCGCAAATCGTTGGCTATGACGGTGTTGATAAGCGCATTGACGTTATCGCAACGGCAATTAGGGCGGGCATGAAAGCCGATGAACTAAAAGATTTGGACCTTGCTTACGCTCCGCCGTATTCTTCTGCTAAAGACCCCGTAAATATGGCAGGTTTCGTTGCTGAAAATATCAAAAACGGCATAGTTAAGCAGTTTTATTATGAAGATATTCCGTCTTTAAGAGAAAGAAAAGACGTGATTTTACTTGATACTCGTACACCGTTTGAATATATGCGTGGACACGCTGACGGATTTATCAATATTCCACTTGACGATTTAAGAGAGCGTTTAGGCGAACTTGATAAAACGAAGAAAATCTACGTTATGTGCCAAAGTGGCTTGCGTAGTTATCTTGCAACTCGCATTTTAATGCAAAACGGCTTTGACGCATATAACTTTGCTGGTGGTTTTAGATTATATAGCAGTATCAAAAACGAAGAAATGCTATCCAAACAATGCTACTCGTGTGGAATGGAGAAGTGATTGATAAATAAAAATTAGTATGATATTATGCTAGGTAAAAATAAATTGACAAAAACGGCAAAAAATGATATAATCGCAAAAATGAATAAATACAAATGGAACCAGCTGACTGTAGAGAACGTTGGTTCCTTTATGCTTTTTAGAGGAAAATCTTATGGTTAGAAAAAAGAAAATCATGCTTTCGACCACGCAGATTATATTGCTCAGCTTTTTAGTGACGATTCTAGTGGGTAGTGCGTTGTTGGCATTACCGCTAAGTTCCGCAGATGGCAAAGCAGTGCCGTATCTTGACGCACTTTTCACGGCAACAACTTCTACCTGTGTAACGGGGCTTGTTACGCTCCCTACGGTCTCTACTTGGAGCGTGTTTGGTCAGATAATAATATTAATTTTGATACAGATTGGTGGACTTGGTATCATCACTATTATGTCGGGGTTAATGCTTCTTTTGAATAAGAAAATGGGCATTGGTGATCGTTTGCTTATTCAAGATGCATTTAATCTTAATACGATGTCTGGACTTGCAAAATTCGTTAAGAACGTTCTATTTGGCACGTTAATTATAGAAGGAATAGGCGCTATTATTTATATGTTTGTCTTTATTCCTGAGTTTGGCGCAAAGGGCATTTGGATATCGGTATTTAATTCGGTTTCTGCCTTTTGCAATGCGGGCATTGATATAATCGCCGAAAACAGTCTTTGTAATTATGCCACGAATCCATTAATCAACATTACAACATCGTCGCTTATTATTCTCGGGGGGCTTGGTTATATTGTATGGTGGGACGTGCTTCGTGTTTTAAAGAGTCGTTCAAAAAAGAACCGCAAGATATTCAAGCATTTGACCTTGCATTCAAAGATTGCCATTACCGTTACTGTAGGACTCATACTTTTTGGGGCGATTTTGATTTTTATTTTTGAATATTCAAATCCCTTAACAATCGGAAAGATGTCACTTTTTGATAAAATTCAAGTGTCTTTCTTTCAGTCAGTTACAACGAGAACTGCAGGCTTCGCCACAATTCCACAAGAGAATATGACAAATGCATCGGCTACTGTATCGATTATTTTAATGCTGATTGGTGGTTCACCCGTGGGAACGGCAGGTGGTATTAAAACAGTGACCATTGCCATTCTCGTTTGTTCTGCATTCGCTACGATAAGAAATAAAAAAGTTGTAACATTATTTGGTCGTCGTATTTTAGAAGAATCAATAAAAAAAGCGATTGCGGTTGTTGTAATGTTCCTTGCTATTTGCGTTATATCCGCTATATTATTGATGGCAACGAGCGATGTTTCTATTATTGATGCAGTCTATGAAACGGTCAGCGCAACGGCGACCGTCGGTCTTTCAAGAAATTTAACGGCAACGCTTAACACGGTTGGAAAACTAATTATCATCGTAACGATGTATTTTGGCAGAGTCGGTCCAATCTCACTTGCAGTGGCGTTTGGTAGTAAAAATGAAAGTCAGAACGTTATTTCCGAGCCAACGGAAGATATTAGTATAGGATAAGGAGAAGATTATGAAAACAAAGAAAACATACGCAGTCTTTGGACTTGGAAGATACGGCACAGCCGTGGCAAAAGAACTTGTAGAGAACGGTATGGAGGTCATCGCTATTGATTCCGAACAAAAAATCGTTAACGATGTGGCGGCATATTTGCCTGTGTGCAAGTGTGCAGACGTAACCGATGCGGAGGTTATTTCTCGACTTGGT
This sequence comes from Christensenellaceae bacterium, assembly GCA_045589615.1. Taxonomy (GTDB): domain Bacteria; phylum Bacillota; class Clostridia; order Christensenellales; family Borkfalkiaceae; genus UBA1259. Next base: position 10,643 of record JAZNPL010000013.1, read on the forward strand.
ATAGGTAATATTGATACCGTCATTGTTTGCATGGCGAGTAATCTTGAAGCAAGTGTGATGGCAGTCACGCTTTGCAAAGAGGCTGGAGTTAAGACTGTTATTGCAAAATGTTCAAACGAGATGCAACAAAAAATACTGCTTCGTGTTGGTGCGGATAAGGTGGTTTTTCCCGAGAATGAATCGGGAATTCGTCTTGCCAAAAACCTATTAAGTTCTGGCTTTATTGATATGATATCTCTTTCAAAGGATGTATCGATAGTTGAGATTGACGTGAAAGAAGAGTGGTGTGGGAAGAATTTGATAGAGTTAAATCTTCGCAAAAAATACGGGTTTAATATCGTTGCCATTAGGAAAGGTGAAAATATTAACGCAAATATCACCCCTGAGCAGGTGCTTGATGCGGAAACCACACTTATTGTTATTGCTAATACTTCAAAGTTAGGGAAATTAAAATAAATAGTAAAATTCTAATTTAGCGAGACTTGTTATGGAAGAAATTTTAATTAAAATACTTGTTTGTTTCCTTGCTGGTGCTGGGGCGGGTATTGGTACGGGTTTTGCAGGAATGAGCGCTGCCGCCGTAATAGGACCTATGCTCATAACGTTTTTGGGTGTTCCCGCTTATGATGCGGTAGGGATAGGGCTTATCAGCGACGTTTTGGCAAGTTTTGTTAGCGCTTATACTTATAAAAGGAGTGGAAATTTAGACATAAAGAATAGTTTGCCCTTACTTATTAGTGTTCTTATTGTAACTATGGTAGGGAGTTTTGTGGCGAGTTTTTTGCCAGAGCGTGCTATGAGTGGAACAATGCAAATTGCTTTGATTATAATAGGATTACGTTTTATTGTAAAACCTGTAAATAAAACGAGGGAACAGTTAGAAGAGAGTTCTCCAAAATCAAGATTTATAAAGGCAGTTATTGGTGGGATATTCGTTGGTTTTATCTGTGGCTTTGTTGGGGCTGGTGGTGGAATGATGCTACTGCTTGTCTTAACGTCTTTTCTTGGCTATCCTATGCATTTGGCAGTTGGGACAAGCGTGTTTATTATGGCTTTTACGGCACTCACAGGGGGTGTTAGCCATTTTATAATTGGTGGTTTTCCAGACGCTCTTTGCCTTGTGCTTTGCGTTTTCTTTACTTTGCTTTGGGCAAGAATTGCATCTAAAATTGCCAACAAATCTAACGCTAAAACGTTAAACCGTGTGGTCGGTATCGTTATGATTGTTACGAGTATAGTTATTTTAGTTGTGAATTATCTTTTATAAAAAAGAAAATAAATAGTATTAACTAATGATTAGACAAGACTTAGAAAAGTACATATTTTATACATAACCATAAGTTTTTGAAAAATAGGAAAAAAAGAAAATCGCTAGGTTAAACCTAACGATTTTTCTTGGTGCCGGGAGCCGGACTTGAACCGGCACGGTGTTGCCACCGAGGGATTTTAAGTCCCTTGCGTCTGCCAATTTCGCCATCTCGGCAGGATAGTGGAGGCGCCACCCAGATTTGAACTGGGGGTGGAGGCTTTGCAGGCCCATGCCTTACCGCTTGGCTATGGCGCCACTCTCTTTATACCCTAAAATAAAAAAATGGAGCGGGAAACGAGATTCGAACTCGCGACATTTGCCTTGGCAAGGCAACGCTCTACCACTGAGCCATTCCCGCATCCGTGCAATGAAGATTAGTGGTGGAAACAATAGGGCTCGAACCTATGACCCTCTGCTTGTAAGGCAGATGCTCTCCCAGCTGAGCTATGCTTCCGTTTCTTCATTGCTGATATAATATAACAAATTCTAAAAAAAAACGCAAGTGTTTTTTAGGGTTTTTTTAATTTTTTTTAAAATTTTTTTTATTTGCTATAAAATCTATTAATATTGGTATTTTTTTAACTATTGACTTTGTTTTTTTTATAAATATAATATATTATGTTAAAGGAAGGTAAAATATGTTTAAAATTGGTATAGATATTGGTGGAATGAATATTAAAGTTGGCTTAGTTAATACAAATGGTGAAATTTTAGTTAAGAACAAAAAGCAAACAGCCAATACTCCTGAAAAATGTATTTCCAATATGATAGAACAAATAAACAGTTTATTAACTGAAGCAAACGTTGACCTTAGCGAAATAAGCGGAATAGGCATAGGATGTCCCGGTTCGGTTTTTTCGGATATTGGCGTAGTAGATAATTTTCCAAATCTAAATGGGTGGGGCAACGTAAAACTTAAAGAAGAATTGCAAAAAACATTTAATCTTCCCATAAAAATCTCTAACGACGCTAACGTTGCGTTGCTTGCCGAAGTAAAATACGGCCTTGCAAAAGATTGTCAAAACGCAGTTATGTTTACGCTTGGTACGGGAGTTGGTGGAGGAATTGTTGCCGACGGAAAGTTAATAGAAGGCGAATGGTCTCACGGAGCAGAACTAGGACATTCAACTTTAGTATTAGATGGATTGGAGTGTACTTGTGGCAGACGTGGTTGTATAGAACGTTACGTTTCCGCTACGGCGTTAATGGAACAAACTAAAGAACAAATGTTAAAGGATAAAAATTCGTTGATGTGGCAACAAGTTAATGGCGATATTGAGTCTGTTGACGGATTGACGGCGTTTGAATGTGAAAAGAAAGGCGATGCTTCGGCAAAAATCGTTGTAGATAACTACGTTAAGTATTTGTCTGAGAGCATATTGAGTATGCTTAACATCTTCCGTCCCGAAATATTTATAATTGGTGGGGGAGTAAGTGGTCAAGGCGAAAACCTAAGGGAAAGAGTTGTAGAGTATTTGGAAAAGTATTCTTACGGCTATCCCAACGCACCTAAAACGGAAATTAAAATAGCAAGTTTAGGCAACGATGCAGGGATAATTGGAGCGTCTGCCTTAATTTAAATAAAAAATTTTAAAAACCACTTGATTAAAGTTTGTTTAGGTGATATAATGATTTGGAAATTTAGGGAGAGTTGAAATGTTAAAAGGAAAGTTTTCTTCTAATTTTATAAAAAAGTCAATAATTTCCCCACTCTCACTTTCTCGTTTAAACAATAATTGTCCAATTTGAAGTTCTTTTTTAAAGGACTTCTTTTTTTGTGTAAATTACGTCTAAAGACGTGTTTATAAAAAGGAAAAAATTTTTGGAGGATTTTACAAATGAAAAACGTTAATCTCGTTTACGGTGTTAACGACAAACCCGGTTTTTGGAAAACTATCGTGTTTGCTCTTCAACAAGTGCTTGCTATTTTGGCAGCAACAATCGTAGTACCCGTAATAATTAACAGTAACGTAGGCTCTGAAATGTCTCAATCAGCAGCACTTTTCGGCGCAGGCGTTGGTACTTTAGTGTATTTATTATTCACTAAATTTAAGAGTCCGGTATTTCTAGGTTCATCTTTTGCATTTATCGGTTCTATGTGTGCAGCATTCGGTGGTGCGGCAAGTGCATCTGCTGGCTATTTGGGATTGATTGTTGGTGCTATCTTTGCTGGTCTCGTTTACGTAATTATCGCATTGATAGTTAAAGTTGCAGGCGTTAAATGGATTGATAAAATTATGCCAGCCGCAGTTATTGGACCAACCGTTGCAATTATCGGTTTATCACTTTCTGTTAATGCTATCGGCGACTTATTCAAGGGTAGTGTATCTGCTCCTGTTGATGAATGGATTATCAATTCAAACGGACTACCTGAACTTGTAACTAATTTCTATCCCACTGCAAGTACTTGGCTTTGCTTGCTTTGTGGTTTAGTAACTTTAGCAACCGTTATCGTTTGTTCAGTTTACGGCAAGAAGATGATGAAAATTATTCCTTTCATTATCGGTATTGCTGCAGGATATGCACTCGCTGCAATTTTTACCGTTATCGGTCGTTTAACTGAAAACCCCGCTTTAATGATTATTAATTTTGACCTTTTCTTAAATATGAAATGGTTACCCGAGTTTACTTTTATCGAAGCACTTGGTGGATTTAAGGATATTGACGGAGCATTTATTGGTACTGTTGCAGTAGCGTATGTTCCGGTAGCGTTCGTTGTATTTGCTGAACACTTGGCAGACCATAAGAACATTTCTTCAATCATCGACGCAAACTTATTAGAAAACCCAGGTCTTCACAGAACTCTTCTTGGTGACGGCGTAGGTTCTATGGTAGGTGCATTATTCGGTGGTTGTCCTAACACTACTTACGGCGAATCTGTTGGTTGTGTAGCAATTTCTGGTAATGCTTCTATAGTAACAATCTTTACCGCAGCAATTATTTGTATCATATCTGCATTCTTTGCTCCATTTATGACGTTACTTGCAACTATTCCTTCTTGCGTAATGGGTGGTGTATGTATGACCTTATACGGTTTCATCGCAGTATCAGGCTTAAAGATGATTCAAAAAGTTGACCTTAGTGCAAACAACAATTTATTCACAGTATCAGTTATCTTAATTGCAGGTGTAGGTGGTATGGTGTTAAATATTGGTGCCATTACTATCACTTCAGTTGCGTGTGCACTTATCCTTGGTATCCTAGTAAATATTCTTGGCAATATCAAGTGCAAAAAATGTGCTTGCAAAGACGCAGAAAAAAAGGCTGAATAATAATTCTTATTAAGGATAAAAATTATGAAAGATTATAAAAACGTCTATATTTTAGACCACCCTTTAATCAGACATAAACTTGCTATTATAAGGGACAAAAATACTAATACCAAACAATTTCGTGAAATAATAAGCGAACTTGCAACCTTAATGGCGTACGAAAGTTTTAAAGACGTTCCTACTCAAGAAATTGAAGTAGAAACTCCTTTAGAAAAGACAACGCAAACAGTAGTTAAGGAAAACTCTATTGCAATAGTTCCAATTCTACGTGCAGGTCTTGGTATGGTTGATGGTATTCTATCGCTATTCCCGGCGGCAAAGGTTGGGCATATAGGACTTTATAGGGACGAAGAAACCTTCGAACCAAAAGAGTACTATTGTAAACTTCCCGTTGGCATAGAAGAAAAAGTAGTAATGGTGGTTGATCCCATGCTTGCTACGGGTGGCAGTGCGTGTGACGCAATAGCAATGCTTAAAAAACGTGGATGCAAAAAGATTAAACTTATGTCTATAATCGGTGCACCCGAGGGCGTTACTAAGGTTGCTGAAACTCATCCCGACGTAGAAATTTACGTTTCTACTCTAGATAGACAACTCAATGAAAACTGCTACATTTTACCAGGTCTAGGCGATGCCGGAGATAGAATTTTCGGCACGAAGTAAAGGTTAAAAATTAACGAAAAAAGTTAAATATTCTCAGTCTTAATAGGCTGAGAATATTTTTTTGTCACCATTTGATAATAAATTACATTTAGTGAAAATATTTAACACAAAACAAACAAAAAAATAAAAAATATGTTAAAAATTTTCAAAAAAGTGTCATAAAACGTTTGACAAAACATATATATAGACTATAATAATAAGTGTAAAAAACAAAAAAGGAGGAAGAAAAATGTCAAAATTTTTCAAGGCAATGGAAAAGGTTTTTTGCAAAGTTGAAATTAGTAACTTATATGAATTAGAAGAAAGTAAAATTTTATTCTAAACTACTTTTAATTTCAACAAGGACTCTTGGCTTTTTATAGAAAAGTTCAAGGTCTTTTTTATTTTAAAATAATATTAATGCTTGACTGTAAAAGTTATTTGGACTATAATAAAAAAGTACAAAATAAAGGAAAATAAATAGATGCAAAGTTCGATCTTAAATCTAAACGATAAAAATTGTGATAATAGGCTTAAAGCGTTAAAAGAAGTGTTTTCTAATCAAGAAAACGCACCCACAAAAAGGGATAACGACGCAAACAACCATATTCACACGATATATTCATTTTCACCTTATTCGCCAACAAAATCGGCGTATATGGCATACCTATCTGGGCTAACTAGTGCGGGCATAATGGACCACGATAGTTTGTCTGGGGTTGAAGAATTTAAGTCTGCTTGTAAATTATTAGGGTTAGGTTCTACGTGTGGTGTAGAAGTTAGGGCAAAGTTTGACAAAGGCTTTGGTAAAATCAATCACCCTGACCAAGCAAACTGTATTTATATGGCGGCACACGGTATTCCAAGTCAAAACGTAAAAGCGTTTAACGAATACTTAGCACCGTTTAGGCAAAAAAGAAATGAACGCAATGCAAAAATGTGTAAACTTATTACCGATAAGTTTGGTAAATTCGGCATTGAACTTGATTTTTATAAGGACGTATATCCATTGTCTCAAGCAAGTGAGGGTGGAAGCGTTACCGAAAGACATTTATTGTTTGCATTAGCAGTAAAATTAAACGAAAAGTTTGGCAGAACTGAAAATCTTATTAAATTTTTAGAAAACGATTTAAAATTATCAGTTTCTGATAAAATAAAGGGGTTTTTATTAGACCAAGACAACGAACATTTCTTATATGATTTACTAGGAGTATTAAAGGCTGATACGGCGTTTTTCTACATTGATGCTGATGAAGAAATGCCTGTAGCCGAAGAATTTATTAAAAAGGCAAAAGAATTTGGTGCGATACCTGCTTATGCGTATTTAGGCGACGTTGGTGATTCAGTAACAGGCGATAAAAAGGCACAAAAGTTTGAAGACGACTTTTTAGACGATTTATTTAAGGAAATTAAAAAAGCAGGCTTTTTAGCAGTTGCATATATGCCTACCAGAAATACGCCCGCTCAACTTGAAAGGGTAATGAAGTTGTGTAAGCAATACGGTTTCTTTCAAATAAGTGGTGAAGACATTAATTCGCCAAGACAAAAATTTGATTGCAAGGCGTTAGCACTTCCCGAATATTCGCATTTAATAGAATCTACGTGGGCGTTAATAGGGCATGAAGCAATTTCAAGTGAAAATGGTGTAGAATACGGTATGTTCTCTGAAAAAGCCATTAAAGAAACGCCAGATTTATATGAAAGAATAGCAAAATATGCCGAAATTGGCAGAAAAACAATAGAATAAAATTAAGGAGATATAAAATGAGTTTAATTAATTTAGAAGGAAAGGTAGCGGTAGTTACCGGTGCAAGCCAAGGTTTAGGTGAAGCGTTAGCACTTCGTCTAGATAAGGAAGGTTGTAAGGTTGCAGTTTGCGACATTAACTACGAAGGTGCAAAAGCAGTTGCTAGCAAGTTAAAAGACGGTTTAGCACTTTCAGTAAACGTTACCGATTACGCTCAATGTGAAGCGGCTGCAAAAGCAGTATTGGAAAAATGGGGCAAGGTAGATATTTTAGTATCTAACGCAGCAATAGTAAAGAGTGGTGATATTTTCAGTCTTACCCCCGAAGCATTTAAACTCGTTACCGATATTAACCTAAACGGTTACTTTAATACCGTAAAGGCATTTGCTCCATCAATGCTTGAAAACAAGAGCGGTAGCATTATTCAAATCAACAGTAAATCAGGTAGAAAGGGAAGTTTCAAAAACGGTGCGTACGCATCAAGTAAGTTTGGTGGCGTAGGCTTAACCCAAAGCCTTGCTTTAGAATTTGCTGAAAGCAACGTTAGGGTAAACTGTATTTGCCCAGGAAATCTTTTGAATTCACCTTTATGGGTAAATAGTTTGTTTAAGCAATATGCTGCAAACCAAGGTATTACCGAAGAACAAGTTAGAGAAAAATATATCAATCAAGTTCCAATGAAACGTTCTTGCGAATATAAGGATATTGAAGACGTAATGGTATTCTTAGCATCTGACTATTCGGGATATATGACCGGTCAAGCAATCAACGTAACCGGTGGACAACAAATGTAAAAAAGAAAAAACCTACTGCAACGCAGTAGGTTTTTTAATAGTCCCAATCGGGGATATATTCGGTACTTTGACTTTCAAACTTTTGGTAAAAAGCATTGTTAATATCAAGCGAAATGGCGTATTCTATCAAGGAATCGTATTCTCTTTTGGTAAGCCGTCTATTTAGTTCGGGGAAGTTTTTAACGTCTCCAAAGGGCGTATATTGACTCATTATATTAATGTAGGAAATATCTTTATATTGAGAATACCAGTCCAATATTTTTTTACTATCTGAAATATTTTGGGGTAGTGCTAAATGTCTAACAACAACACCCGATAAAATTTGTCCGTTAGGGCTAAATTTTAACGGTTTTTTCATCATAAAATCAACGGCTTTAGAAGTAAATTCAAAATAGTTTTCTTTACCAGTATAGCGTTTACTAACAATAGGAGAGAAGTATTTGACGTCGGGTAGATAAACGTCAACGTAATCATCTATTTTTTTAAGCGTTTCTATGTTTTCATAGCCGTGAGTGTTGTAAACTATCGGAATATTTGGCTTGTAAATATTAAAAGCATCAATAATTTTATCTACGTAATGAGTGGGGGTAACAAGGTTTATGTTTTCCGCACCCATTTTTTCTAATTCCTTAAAAATTTCGGCAAGTTCTAGTTCTGAAAGTTGTTTGCCACGATTATTTCTCGATAGGTCGTAGTTTTGACAAAACACGCATTTAAGCGAACAACCGCAAAAGAAAATTGTTCCCGACCCGTTTTTGCCCGAAATAAAAGGTTCTTCAAATTTATGAAGATAATATTTAGCAATTTTAATTTTATCGTCAACTCCACAAGCACCGATAGTATTGCTTCTATCAACCTTGCAAGAGTTGGGGCAAAGATTACAAATCATAATTATTCTAACTCAAACGCACCCGTGTATAATTGATAATATTGACCACCTTTTTCAATAAGTTCCTTATGAGAACCCCTTTCAATAATTCTACCGTTAGATAAAACCATAATAACGTCCGAATTTTGTACGGTGGAAAGTCTATGAGCAATAACGAAAACCGTTCTTCCTTGCATAAGTCTATCAGTACCCTTTTGAACTAACGCTTCCGTTCTAGTATCGATAGAAGAAGTTGCTTCGTCCAAAATCATAACGGGAGCGTCCTTTACAGCCGCACGTGCTATCGATAGCAGTTGTCTTTGTCCTTGAGAAAGGTTAGCACCGTCAGCCTTTAATAATGTGTTGTAGCCGTTAGGAAGTCTTGTAATAAAGTCGTGTGCGTAAGCAAGTTTAGCAGCCTCAATACATTCTTCATCAGTAGCGGATAATCTGCCGTAGCGAATATTTTCCATAATAGTTCCTGTAAATAGGTTAGTGTCTTGTAGTACTATACCTAAAGAACGTCTAAGGTCTGACTTTTTGATTTTATTAATGTTTATACCGTCATAACGAATTTTGCCGTCTGCAATATCGTAGAAACGGTTAATAAGATTAGTAATAGTAGTTTTACCAGCACCCGTTGCACCAACAAAGGCTATCTTTTGACCGGGCTTAGCGTAAAGAGATACGTCGTGTAGAACGATTTTTTCTGGGTTGTATCCAAAGTCAACGTTAAACATTTGAATATCACCCTTAAGTTCGGTATAAGTAATAGTGCCGTCTGCTTTGTGGGGGTGTTTCCACGCCCAATGACCAGTCCTTTCTTCGCATTCGTGTATAGTTCCGTCATCGTCGATACGGCAACGAACTAAGGTTACGTAACCGTTATCCGCTTCGGGTTCTTGGTCTAATAAATCAAATAATCTAGAAGCACCTGCAAGCCCCATAACTATAGAGTTAATTTGGTTTGAAGATTGAGAAACCTGACCGGTAAACTGCTTGCTTATAGGTAAAAATGCTATAATTGTTATAAGGAAAGAAATCTTGCCAACGTCAGTGTATATAGGTTCGAAACCCGTAATAGTAAGGTTAGGAACGTTTAACGCTACCAAAAGTCCACCTACAAAGGCAAGTAAAACGTATAAAATATTGCCTAAATTTCCCATAATAGGCATTAATATGTTAGCAAAAGTATGAGCACTAGTTGCGTCTTTGCATAGTTGGTCGTTCTTTATGTCAAACTTTTCTTTAGATTCAGTTTCGTGGCAGAAAACTTTAACAACCTTTTGACCTTGAATCATTTCTTGGATATAGCCTTCTTCAGCACCTAAAGAAATTTGTTGTTTAACGAAGAATTTCGCACTATTACCACCAACGACTTTAGTAACGAAAAACATTAATACCACGCCAAAGAAAATGACTATCGTCAACCAAATACTTGACGTAAACATTATAACAAGTAGGGTAGTGATACTAATTAACGACGAATAAAGACTTGGTATGCTTTGAGAAACCAACTGTCTAATTGCATCGGTATCGTTTGTGTAAGAACTCATTATGTCGCCCGTTAGGTGAGTGTCGAAATACTTAATAGGTAAAGACTGCATCTTGTTGAAAACGCTTGTTCTTATTTGATGTAAGAAATTTTGCGTTACTGTTGCCATAGTCCTACTTTGAATTAGGTTGCAGAGAATAGACGAAAGATAAACAGACCCCATTACAATAAATAGCGTAACGAGCCCAGACGCTACCGTAGCGTAGTTTGTTTCAATACCTTTAGATATTAGTTCTAATAATTTTTTTAAGAAAACCGAAGACATAACCCCGGTGGTTGCACTTACGGTAATACATATAAATACGGTAATTAAATGTGCTTTATTGTTAGCAAAAAGCATACTTAAAACTCTTTTAAGCGTTCCTTTTTTTGCTTTAGGACGTGGCCCACCTTTTAAGCCGTTTCTTCCGCCACGCATATTCATTACTCTAGCCATTTACTTCACCTCCCGCATTGCTTTCTTTATTGTTTTGAGAACGGTAAAGTTCTTGATAAATTTCGTTGTTATTCATTAGTTGTTCGTGAGTACCTATATCGGTAATCTTGCCGTTATCAAGTATAATAATTTTGTCCGAATCTTGAACGGAAGCAATTCTTTGAGCAATTATAATTTTAGTGGTTTCGGGAATATATTCTTTTAAAGATTTTCTAATCAAAGCATCGGTTTTAGTATCGACGGCACTAGTAGAATCGTCAAAAATAATAATTTTAGGTTTCTTAAGCAACGCCCTAGCGATACAAAGTCTTTGTTTTTGACCACCCGAAACGTTAACGCCACCTTGTTCAATATTTTTGTCAAGTTCCATACTGCCAATTTGTGCAAGGTCAAGTGCGTTTTGAATTTCTTCGTCCGTAGCAAATTTATTGCCCCATTGCATATTTTCTCTAACAGTTCCAGAGAATAAAACGTTCTTTTGCAAAACCATAGCAACAGAGTTTCTTAAAACGTCAAGATCATAGTCTTTTACGTTTACGCCACCAACCAAAACAGCACCTTCACTAACGTCGTAAAGGCGGGGAATAAGTTGAACTAAAGTGCTTTTGCTTGAACCCGTACTTCCAATAACACCTATCGTTTGACCACTTTCTATCTTTAAGTTTACGTCTGATAAAGCGTACTTTTCTGCATTTTGAGAATACTTAAACGAAACGTTTTGAAATTCGATAGAACCGTCTAGAACGTCAGCAACTGGGTTTTCGGGAGAAACGATTGTCGGTTTTTCATTAATTACTTCGGCAATACGTCTCATACTTGCCGTTGACATTATCATTTGAACCATTATCATTGATAGCATCATAAGCGACATTAGCATTTGGAAAGAATAGGTCATAAAACTTTGTAGTTCAGTCATTTTTAGCAATTCTTCTTTAGAATTTATAATCAAGGAAGCACCAATGATATATATTAAGATTAAACCGGTATAAACGCAAAAATTCATTAAAGGCCCGTTAAACGCTATAAGTTTTTCGGCTTTAGTAAAATCATTTTTAACGTTTGAAGATGACGTATTAAATTTTTCCTTTTCAAAATCTTCTCTAACGTAAGATTTAACAACACGCATACCGCTAATGTTTTCTTCAACCGATTCGTTCATTTTGTCGTATTTTTTAAATATTCTAGTAAAAAATGGTATAGCCTTAGTCATTATTAAAATAAGACCAATGGCAAGAATAGGAGTGGTGCATAAAAATATTAGAGCCATATTAGAGTTAATAGAAAAAGCCATAACCATAGAGAAAATCAACATAAACGGTGAACGAACGGCAGTTCTAATAATCATCATATAACTCATTTCAACGTGCATAACGTCAGTGGTAAGTCTAGTGATAAGACTCGACGAAGAAAACTTGTCTATGTTTGAAAAAGAATAGTCTTGAAGTTTGTAATACATATCCTTTCTCAAATTTTTTGCAAAACCACTTGAAGCAACGGCACAAAATCTACCAGACAAAGCACCACATATAAGCGAAAGTGTTGCAAGTAATAATAGGCCTAGACCAAACCATAAAATCGTTAATAGTAAATTAGGAGTAGAATCTCCAAAAATTAGTTTTACTATGTAAACTGAAATAGGGTTTGGGTTAGCGGGATTGTTGGTAATATAATCCATTGCCCCTAAAAGCAAGGTCATAACAAATGGAATTAAACATTCTAAAACTACTTCAATAGCAACGAAAACAGGTGCTAAAATTGAAGGTTTTTTATATTCTCTAATAGATTTTCCTAGCGTCTTTATTACAGGAATAAATCCACCGGTTTTTTCGGTTTTATTAGCCATTAATTTTCCTCCTTTTTAAATATATTAAGTATGAAATCTACGTTTGGAAGATTCATTGTTTTTGCAATTTCTTTTGGTGCAATAACGTATCCTAACGTTGCACCCGTAACTATTGAAATAAATAACCTAGCACAGTCGTGAGCAGTATATTTACAAGTAAATTCGCCACTCTCTTGACCTTTTTGAAACAACTCTGTAAAGACTTCTATAGGTGGCTTTTTAATATTTCCGTCCTTGTCTTTTGGCGGTGGGGGGAAGTTGTCGTTTTCCTTAAAATAAAAACTTCTTGATACAAAAAGATAGAAAAAATAAGAGTGATTTTCGTCGTGTTCTAATGAATAAAACATATTTTCAAGAATAATTTTAAGTTTGTTTAGATAACTAGGTTCTTCGTAAATACGTTTGTTTAGTGCCAAACTCATTGAATCGGATTTTAAGGACATCATTGCCTTAAAAACTTCCTTTTTATTGGTAAAATAATGGTAAAAAAGCCCGTGGCTACAGCCTGCTTTTTTGCAAATGTCGTCAATGGTCGCACCTTCAAACCCTTTTTCGCAAAAAACCTTTAAAGCAGAGCGTTCTATTTTAATTTTCATAGACGGCTTTTTCGTTTGATTTAGACTAACTTTTTTGGGCATTATTTCTCCTTATAATTGACGCAAAAGTCAATCGTTGAAAATTATACAATAACAAGGGTATAAAAGTCAAATATTTTAAAGGTTAATAGTAAAAATTTTAACAAAAAAGTCAAGCCTAAATTCGTAAAAAAAATAAAAGACAAAAAGTGCTAAAAAAGGGCAATTATCGCCTAAAAGTAGTTTGACAGTTTGTTTTAGATATAGTATAATAAACAATCGTAGTAAATTATAAAGGATACAAAGGAAAGTCTATGAAAGATTTTTTTACAAGTGAAAGCGTAACGGCAGGTCATCCCGATAAATTATGCGACCAGATTGCCGACGCTGTTTTAGACGAAATTATAGCACAAGATAAAAATTCAAGAGTTGCGTGTGAAGTTTGTGCAACAACAGACTTCGTGCTTATTATGGGCGAAATAACTACTAACGCTAAATTTTCTCCCGATGAAATTGCTAGAAAAGTTATAGCCGATATTGGATACGTAAATAAGGACGCAGGTTTTTCGGCAGATACCGTAAAAATCGACGTTAGATTGAACAAGCAAAGTGCAGACATTGCACTTGGCGTTGACAATTCTGTAGAAGCAAAACTTGACGATAAAGATGCGTTTGATAAAACGGGTGCAGGCGATCAAGGATTGATGTTTGGTTACGCTTGTAACGAAACGGAAGAACTTATGCCGTTACCTTTAATGCTTTCTCATAAGATGTGTAAAAAACTTCACGACGTAAGGGCAGACGGAACGTTAGGTTATCTTCGTCCCGACGGAAAAGGACAAGTTACGGTAGAATACTTTAACGGTAAACCTAAGCGTATAGAAGCGATAGTATTATCTTCGCAACACGACTCGTCCGTTACGACCGAACAACTCAGAAAGGACCTAAAAGAAAAGGTAATCGACGTGGTTATGCCAAAAGAATATCTTGATGAAAACACCAAGTATTTTATTAATCCTACTGGAAGATTTGAAATTGGTGGACCTAACGGCGACTCTGGTTTGACGGGTAGAAAAATCGTTGTAGATACTTATGGTGGAAAATGCCCACACGGTGGTGGTGCTTTCTCGGGTAAAGATCCGACCAAAGTGGACCGTTCGGCAACCTATATGGCAAGATACGTTTGCAAAAACGTAGTTGCTTCGGGGTTAGCGGACGTTTGTCAACTTCAAGTGGCGTACGCAATCGGTGTTGCGAAACCCGTTTCAGTTGTGGTTAATACTTTTGGTACGGGAAAACTTACTGATAACGAAATAGCCGACATCGTTGTTAGGGAATTTGATTTACGTCCTGAAGCAATCATAGAAAAATTACAATTAAGAAATCCGGTTTATCGCAAGACCGCTTCTTATGGACATTTTGGTAGAGACGGTTTTGCTTGGGAACAAACCGATATGGCTGAAAACTTGAAAAAGTACTTAAAATAGATTGATGAAAATTAAAGAATTTTTCATTGACTTAGCACGAAAATATCTTTTCAATGAGAAGTGGAGATGCAACGTTTGTGGTAAAGAGATTTTCGACGGTGGATATTTTTGCGACGACTGTAAAGAAAAACTGCCGTACTTATCGGGCAATCAATGTAATCACTGTGGTAGGGCGTTAATCAACGCACAAGAATATTGTTCGACTTGTAAAGAAATAATGATTGACGTTGATAAAGCACGTAGCGTTTTTGAGTATAAAGACGAGATTGTTGGTTTAATTCATAAACTTAAGTTTGGAAACGGTGGATATTTAGCAAGGGTATTTGCTATTGAAATTTATGGATTGTACCTTAAAAACCGTTTTGATGCAGATATTTTGACTTTCGTTCCGATGACTGAACGGGCTAAGAGGAAAAGGGGATATAATCAATCCCAGTTAATTGCTGAAGAATTGGGGAAACTCTTAAGTTTGCCCGTTAAAGAACTTTTGATTAAGAAAGAAGAAACCAAAAAGCAAGAAGGTTTGACTAGAAAAGAAAGATTAGTTAACCTAGAAAAAGCATTTAAGGTTACCGATAAAAAGTCGGTGAAAGATAAAAAAATAATGATAATTGACGACGTTTCAACTACGGGAGCAACGGCACAAGCGTTGGCAAAGCAGTTGAAAAATTCGGGTGCAAATGCAGTATATCTAATTTCGGTAGCAAGCGTAGCACCTTACGACGGATATTAAAAACAACCTATAAAGGAGAGGGATATGGGATTATTTAGGTATATACTTGGTGGAGAAAGTAGAAGAAATTTGAAAAGATTAGACACATTATCTGACCGAGTTTTATCTTATGAAGAAAAGTATGCTTCGTTAACGGACGAAGAACTTAAAAATCAAACGTCAGTTTTAAAGAAAAGGCTTGCTGACGGCGAAACTTTAGACGATATTTTATGCGATGCTTTTGCAGTGGTAAGAGAAGCCGCTTGGAGAGTTCTTAAAATGCGTCATTATAAAGTTCAAATAATCGGTGGTATATGTTTACATCAAGGCAGAGTAGCCGAAATGAAAACGGGTGAAGGTAAAACGTTAGTTGCAACACTCCCCGCATATCTTAACGCATTGTCTGAAAAAGGCGTTCACATCGTAACGGTAAACGATTATCTTGCAGCCCGTGACGCAGAGTGGATGGGCAAGGTATATAAGTTTTTAGGCTTGACGGTAGGCGTTGCTATTTCGGGTATGGAAGACGACGAAAAGAGAAAGGCGTACGCTTGTGATATTACCTACGGTACTAATAACGAAATGGGCTTTGATTATTTAAGAGATAATCTTAAAACTCGCCTAGAACAAATGGTTCAACGCCCCCTAAACTTTGCTATCGTGGACGAAGTTGACTCGATTTTAATCGACGAGGCAAGAACACCATTAATTATTTCGGGTAAAGGACAGGAATCAAGCGATAAATATATATCTGCAAACAAGTTTGTGAAAACTTTGGTTTTAGACAAAGATTTTACTATTGATATAAAAGAAAAGACCGTTCAAATAACCGAAACGGGTGCAAAAAAAGCCGAAAGTTTCTTTGGGCTTAACAGTTTTTCGGATATTGAAAACGCAACCTTATCTCACCACATACAACAAGCCTTAAAGGCAAACTACATTTTCAAAAGAGATAACGACTACGTAGTAAACGATGGTGAAGTAATAATCGTTGACGAATTTACAGGTCGTTTAATGATAGGTAGAAGATATTCTGACGGCTTGCATCAAGCAATCGAAGCGAAGGAAGGCGTTAAGGTTAGAAACGAAAATAAGACTTTTGCAACCATAACTTTCCAAAACTACTTTAGGCTTTATAAAAAACTTTCGGGTATGACGGGTACTGCAAAAAGCGAAGAAGAAGAATTTAGAGCAATTTACGGACTTGACGTACTTGAAATTCCTACCAATAGACCTGTAGCAAGAATTGATAGCCCCGACGTTATTTATAAGACCGAAAAGGGTAAGCAAAATGCTATAATTAATGAAATTGAAAACTGTCATAAAAAAGGTCAACCCGTTCTAGTTGGTACGGTAACGGTAGAAAAATCGGAAGAAATTTCTAAACTTTTAATCAAAAAAGGCATCAAACATAACGTATTGAACGCTAAAAACCACGCAAGAGAAGCAGATATCGTAGCACAAGCAGGAAGATTAGGTGCAGTTACTATTGCAACCAATATGGCAGGTCGTGGTACTGACATTTTGCTAGGTGGCAACCCTGAATTTTTAGCAAAGAGAAAACTTCGTGAACAAGGCGTTGAAGAAGACAAGATTGAACTTGCAACTTCATTTATTACTGATATTCCCGACGATATAAAAGAAATAAGAGCAAAATATCACGAAATTTACTCTAAACTCAAAGAACAAACGGACGCGGAAAAGGAAAAGGTAATGGAAGCGGGCGGGCTTCATATTTTAGGAACGGAACGTCACGAATCACGCCGTATTGACAACCAATTAAGGGGACGTTCGGGCCGTCAAGGCGACGTTGGTTCTTCAGTATTCTTTATTTCACTAGAAGACGATTTAGCAAAGCGTTTTGGTGGCGAAAAAATGCAATCGGTTTACGAATTCTTTAATATTGACGAAAACGAACCGATGAAATCTAAAATGCTTTCAAGAAGTATAGAAAACGCACAACGCACGATAGAAGGTAGAAACTTTGGTATAAGAAAACACGTTCTAGAATACGACGACGTTATGAACAAGCAACGTGAAGTTATGTATGCCGAAAGAATGAAAGTTATAAAGGACGAAAACGTTCACGAAGACATCTTAAAGTTGATTCCCGATTTTGTAAGTTATACCGTTTCTACCGTAATAAACAATCAAAACAAGCCCGAAACGTGGGACTTAGAAGCGTTGAATAACGTTATTGAAGCAAAATTATTGCCAAAAGACAGTAATTTTGTAACAAAGGAACGTGCTGAAAATTGGGATTACGAATACTTTATTGAAAAGTTATGTGAAGAAGTCATCAACGTTTATGAAGCAAAGATTGAACGCTACAAGGAAGAAGGGGTAAACTTCTCTGAAGTAGAAAGAATAGTTTTCTTAAAGAACATTGACAATAAGTGGATAGACCATATCGATTCTATGGACCAACTTCGTAAAGGTATAAGTTTACGTGGTTACGGCAACGTTGACCCCGTAATCGAATACAAGAAAGAAGGTTTTGAAATGTTTGAAGATTTAACGGCTTCTATTCAAGACGATACCGTTACCTTGTTATTAAAAGCAGAACTCAGAAAAGTTCCGCAAATGAAACAAGAAGAAAAGAAAGACCTTATAACCAACAAGGAAGGTTCTACTACCCCTAACTATATGAAAAAGGGAAAACAAGAAATAGGTAGAAACGACCCTTGTCCTTGTGGAAGTGGCAAAAAATATAAGAATTGTTGTGGACTTAAATAGTTTAAGTAAAAAGGAAAATTTAAGGTAGAAGTAATGCTTAAAACTGAAGAATTTAAGTTAAAAATTAAAGAATTAAAAGGTATCTTACAAGAGACGGGACACTCTCTTTGACTTGGATAGTCTAAGAAAACAGTTAGAAGAAAAAACTGAACTATCTCAAAAGCCTGAAATTTATACCGACCTAGCAAAATCTCAACAAATTTCTAAGGAAATAGCATCTTTAACTAATAAGATTAGTGGTTTTGACAAGGCGGAAAAAACGATAGACGATGCACTAGAAATCGTAGAACTTGCCGAAGAAGCGGGCGACGAAAGTTTGCTTTCTGAAATAGAAAGCGAGTTGTCTGACGTTGAAAAAACGGTAGAAGATATGCGTCTTGCGTCTTTACTTAGGGGTAAATACGACAAACTCAATGCTTTGCTCACGTTACACTCTGGTGCAGGAGGTACGGAAGCGTGCGATTGGACGGAAATGCTATATCGTATGTATATTCTCTACGCTGAAAAGAACGGATACACCTTAACCGAACTCGATAGGCTTGACGGTGATGAAGCGGGAATAAAATCGGTTTCATTTAAGTTAGAAGGCGACTGTGCCTACGGATACCTAAAAGCCGAAAAAGGCGTGCATAGATTGGTTAGAATTTCGCCTTTTGATGCTAATAAGAGACGACACACGTCTTTTGCATCGCTTGAAGTTATGCCTGAAATTGAAGACGACCAAGAAATTAAGGTCAACCCCGAAGAATTAAGGATTGATACTTTCCGTTCTAGTGGTGCAGGTGGTCAACACATTAATAAAACTGACTCGGCAATTAGAATCACGCACTTGCCTACGGGTATAGTGGTTGCTTGTCAAAACGAACGTAGCCAAACGCAAAATAAAGAAATGGCAATGAAAATGCTTATTAGTAAACTGATAGAAAAGCGTGAAGCAGAACGTATGGAAAGAGACCAAGACATTAAGGGTGAAATAAAAAAGATAGAATGGGGTAGTCAGATAAGAAGTTACGTATTTTGTCCTTACACCCTAGTGAAAGACCATAGAACGGGTTTTGAAATTTCGGACGTTCAATCGGTAATGAACGGAAACATACAAGGATTTATAAACGATTATCTAAAGAAATCACAATGAGTTACTTTGACCAAATAAAAAACACGGAAATAAAAGAAAACGCCGTAATAATGGGTATAGAAACGTCTTGCGACGAAACTGCCGTAGCCATAGTGAAAGGTGGTAGGGAAATTATAGCCGAAAAAATTATAAGTTCTGCTACCGAGCACGCACGTTTTGGTGGAGTAGTGCCCGAAATAGCGTCGAGAAGTCATACAAAAGCAATACTAACTGCAACTCAAGAAGCATTAAAAGAAGCAAATATGACGATGGACGATATAGATGCAATAGCAGTTACTAAAGGTGCTGGGCTATTGGGGGCATTGCTTGTCGGCGTATCTTTTGCTAAAGCACTTGCTTTTTCGTGTAATAAACCGTTAGTTCCCGTAAGTCATATAAGGGGGCATATTTCGGCTTCGTATCTAGCCGATAAAGAGTTAAAGCCACCGTTTATAACGATATTGGCAAGTGGTGGACATACGGCAATAGTCAAGGTTGAAGATTATTATAATTTAAAAATTTTAGGTTCTACGATAGACGATGCAGTTGGCGAAGCGTTTGATAAAGTTGCAAGGGTTTTGGGTTTAAGTTATCCCGGTGGTCCGAACGTTGAAAGGCTTGCAAAATCGGGTAAAAACGTCATTAAATTACCTAAAATGTTAGCACATTACGACGGCGGAGAGTATGATTTTTCATATAGTGGGCTAAAAACGGCTGTTATAAATTACGTTCATAATACTTCTGAGCGTGGCGAAGAAATAGTTAAAGAAGACGTTGCATGCAGTTTTCAATGCAGTGCGATAGACGTTTTAATAGAAAAAGCACTAAAAGCAGTTGATGAGACGGGTTATAAAACCGTTTGTCTTTCGGGTGGCGTTGGTGCAAACGGATACCTAAGAGAACGCTTACAAGAAGAAGCCGAAAAACGTGGCCTAAAAACGGTAATTCCCCAAAAGAAATACTGTACGGACAATGCTTCTATGATCGCTTCTGAAGGGTATTTGCAGTACAAAGCAAAAAATTTTGCCGATTTAACTTTAAATGCACAAGCGGTAATACCATTTAAATAAAGCGGGTATGGCGGAATTGGCAGACGCGCTAGATTCAGGTTCTAGTGGTTAACAGCCATACAGGTTCAAGTCCTGCTACCCGCACCAAAAATCGACAAGAAACGTTAAAGTCTTGTCGATTTTACTTATTCATTATTCGCTATTCATTATTCACAAAAAAATGTAGTCGATTTTTGGAAGTGAAGAAGTAAAAGTGAATAGTGAATAGATATTGAAGTAAAGAGATTATTAATAGCATCAATAAATACAGCAAAGAAAAATAATTAAAAAATACGGTTCAATCCCTTAGCAGGGGACGGCATTTCATGTGCCTTTTTTATTGACAAAAAAAATTATAATGTTATAATCAAAACTAAGCATATTGATAGGAGTTTTCTATGAAGAAAATAATTAAGTTTTTGGTAGTTGCTTTGGTAGTAGTTTTTTCATTTTCGCTTATTGCTTGTTCGGGGTTTAATAAGGTTGAAAAGACTTTGAACGGGTTAGGTTATTACGAGTCGGGGATTCAATACGAAGACTTGCGTAAAATTACTGATGAAACAAACGTAGAAGTAAAAAGAGTTCTTTTCACTAATTTAAGTAAAGGCTCGGTAATGGTATTTGAATTTAAAAGCATTGAAGATATGAAGGAATGTTACGACGATAGCGAAACCTTAAAATTATATTTAACGGGCTTAAGCGAATATATGTCGGCAAAAGATTTTCATAATTCATTAACTAAGCAAGGATACGCAAAAAAGAAATGTTTAGTAATTCCTCTTACATTAATACAATCTGAAAAACTAATAATATTAGAATCGGTAAAAAAAGCATAGAAAACAAACGAGTAAAATAGGATATAGGTTTTAATATTTTTAAAATAAAACGCATATTTTTAATAGTATTTTTTGCATTTAAATGTTTTCAAATATAATTGA
The DNA here is from genome assembly GCA_045589615.1 of Christensenellaceae bacterium. GTDB lineage: Bacteria > Bacillota > Clostridia > Christensenellales > Borkfalkiaceae > UBA1259. Next base: position 31,720 of record JAZNPL010000013.1, read on the forward strand.
CTTATAAGAAAAAAGAATATATAATTAACGGTGAAAAAGTGTTTTTCGCCGTTTTTTTTTAACGAGCGATAACAAAATGTTATAATTTATGGGAGGAATATAAAAATGGCACAAAAAATTACTGAAAATACTACTATCTTTGAAGCATTACAAATCAACCCCAACGCAGGTGAAATTTTAATGGCACACGGCATGCATTGTTTAGGTTGTGCACTTGCTCACGGAGAAACTGTTGGTGAAGCAGCACAAGTTCACGGTGCAGACCTTCAAGAAATGTTAGAACAATTAAACAAAATCGACTAATTATTAATGGCTATTGAAGAAAAGGTAGCATCTGCTACTTTTGACGAACAAACCGTACAAACCCAATCGGTAAAATGCGAAAATTGTGGTGGTAATTTAATTTACAATCCCGAACTAGGCAAACTATTTTGCTCGCACTGTGATTCGACTTTAGACGTTCAATCTTTTCAAGCAGAAGAACAAGATATCTTTAGTGCTTTTGAAAAGGAAGAAGAACGTTGGGATAAAGATAACGTTGAATTATTGCAATGTGAAAACTGTGGGGCAAAGACTGTTTTTAATGGGAGTGAATCGGCTAAAACCTGTCCATTTTGTGGAACGGCACACGTAAAGAAAAACGACGAATTGGTAGGATTAAAGCCAAACGCCGTACTTCCTTTTGAGATAAATCTTGATAAAGCAGTGGAAAATAGCGTTGTTTGGGCAAAGCGTAAATTTTTTGCTCCTAGAAAATTCAAGAAAAACATCAATACCGAACACGTTAAGGGATTATACGTTCCGACCTTTACTTTTGATAGTAATACCAATTCGATTTACGATGGTAGAATAGGCGACGTTCGTACAAGGCGTGTGGGTTCGGGCAAAAACGCACGAACAGAAACCTACGTCGTATGGCGATATATTAGTGGAACTTTTGGGCAAAGGTTTAACGACCTATTAGTAACGGCAGGAAGCAGGTTTGACCAAAAAAATATTGACAAGATAGCACCCTTTGATACGGAAAATAGTAAGGCGTACGACGAAAAATTTCTTTTAGGGTACGGAGCGTATCATTACGATTACGACGTTAAAGACTGTTGGGGGCGTGCGAAGAAAGTAATGGACGAGAGGCTTAAAAAGTCAATACTTTCGCAGTATATGTACGATAGGGTAAGTTACCTTAACGTTTCAACAAGGCACGATAACGTCAGTTATAAATACGTAATGTTGCCCGTTTACGTTGGCAACTATAAGTACAATAAAAAAGTTTATAATTTCTACGTAAACGGCGAAACGGGAAGAGTTGGTGGAAAAACGCCCTTATCCGTTCTAAAAATCTTATTGACGGTACTTTTTGGCGTGGCAGTCGTTGCGGGATTGCTTTGTTTGAAGTTTTTTTCGGGGCAATAGTTAAAAAAACAAAAAAAAGATTGACCAAAACGTGGTTAATGTTATATAATAAACAATATGCGTTTAAATAATGCGGAAAATATTCCGTTACGGAGGCAAAAATGAAAAAAGGAAAGTCAATAACCCTTCTTTCGATAATCGGTGTAATTATGGCATTTTTACTTGTCATAACTTTTTTGAGATTTCCATTTGGAGCGAAAGAGAACTTCACCGGTATTTTGGGAGGAATAGACCTTGATTATAGTTTAGCCGGAGGTACGTCTTACACACTCACTTTAGACGATGACAGTCAAGACGTTGAAGACGTTCAAGCAGTAGCAGATACTATCGGCTATAGATTGAGAGAACTCGGCTATCAAGATTATTCGATTAAATTTTCCAAATCAAAAACTGAAGGCGTTAAAGATTACGATATTATTATCGAAACTCGTGGTAGAATTGACGAAACAGGTAGAGAGAATAGAGATAGTTTAACATCTGACATACAAGTGGCTGTAGCATACGGTGACATCAAAGTGTTTGCGGGAGAAGAGGCAAATCCAACTGAACAAGTTTTAGAAGACGTTAAGGTTATCAAAGATGCCGTGTATGCTGGTAAATACACTGACGAAGAAAACGTTGTTCGTTATCAAGTATTAATTACCTTTACTAACGAAGCGTACGACTATATTAAGAGTCAATTAGAAGCAGGTGCTTTCTATATGAAAGTAACTCTTGGTGAAGAAGAAATTTTAAGCGGTGCAGAGCCACTTAACTTAGATTATTTCGTTAATAACTCTATAGCCTTTACCACTGTTGATGAAACTAGTGCACAACAAATGGCATTAAAGATTAAAACGGGTGGTTTAGCGTATAAATACAACGTTTCAAAAGCGGTGTCAGTAACTTCTCCTTATGGTGAAAACGTTGCAACTAATAGTGCTATCGTAATCGGTGCTCTTTTACTAGTTCTAGTAGTAGCGTTCATTGTTCTTTATAAGGGATACGGGATAATTTCAGGCGTGTCTCTAATTGCGTTTATGTTAGTTGAATTGTTAATGCTTATAGCAGTACCTAACATTAGGCTAGCAATTGGTGGTATTATTGGTATGGCAATCGCACTTGTATTATGTGCAGACGGAATGCTTGTTTTATCAAAGAGAATTTCTGAAGAATTTGCTAATGGCAAAACCATTAAGGCTTCTATTAAAACGGGCTTTAAGCGTTCTATCGCACCTGTGCTTTTCGTTTGTGGTACGGCAATAGTAATTTCATTATTAGCGTTTGCTTTTGGCTTCGGCTCAATTAGAAATTTCGGTATCGTGCTTGGTATCGGTAGTGCAATTGCTATTGTAATCAACTTATTATTCGTAAGATTAATGGTTGCACTTTTCTTACCCTTGCTTAAAAAACCCGAGGCTTTCTTAAATCTTAAGAGAGACGAGGAGGTGGCATAATGAAATTCAATTTTGTAAAAAAATGGAAAATGGTTTTAGTTAGCGTTTTAGTAGTTTTACTCGTTGGCATGGTAATGCTTGGTATCTTTGGAATAAATAATACTAAAAACTACGATAGCGTTAACCAATTAAAAGTTTCGGTTAGTTTGGACTTGACGGGATCTTCTGAAAAAGCACAAGCAACTACCGAAAAATATTTGCAAGATAAATCGATAGACACATATTCTTTTGGTTCTCAAATCTTAAACGATGGCAGAGTATACGTATATCAAATTAAATCGGGTGACGTTAACGTTGAAGAATTAAAGACTGCAATCGATACCGCAATCAACAATAACAAAGTAAACGTTAAAGTTGACGTTAGTGAAATAACCGTTTACAGTGAAAACCAAGGTTTAAGAATTGTTGGTGCAATGGCTATCACGGCAGTGGCAATATTCGTCGTTTTATTCTTTGTAGAAAAGTGGAAATCGGCTTTAACCGTTGCTTGCACTTCGATATTATCGGCTTTATTATTTTTTGCATTGATAAACGTTGCAAGAATTCCTGCAGTATCTCTATTAGGTGTATCGCTTGGCGTAGCATTTTTAATAGGTGCAGTTCTTTCTTCGGTTGTTATAGTAAGATTTAGAGAAATTATTAAAAATTCATCAAGCAAGAGTTTTGCTGAAATTGCAAATCAAGGCGTTCAAAGTAGTTTGCTTAGAATTTGCTTTGTTTGTATAGCACTTGCAGTTTTAGGTGCTTTAGTTGCAGTATTGCTTGGTGGATACTCAGTATTCGCTGGTTTACAAATAGTGCTTGCTAGTTTAGTTGCCGGTGCTTGTACAGTGTTTGTAACCCCGTTGCTTTGGGCATTATTTAACGATAAGAAATCTTTAACCGAATAATTTAGTTTCGTTAAAAATATAAAAATTTTGATAAGGTGGAGCTATTCCGCCTTATTAATTTAAAAGGGAATTATGGAAATTATTTACGGCAAACAACTTGGCGGTCAAGAGCAAAAAACCGTTATGGATATTTCGATTAATTGTGGTATTACTTTTAATACTGCAAGGCTTTTGTTTTACCGTGAAATTAATACCGTAGAAAAAGCAAAAGAATTTTTATCTCCCGGAAAGGATAAATTTTATAATCCGTTTGATTTTAAGTTGATGCAAGTTGCTGTTGATAGAATCGAAAAGGCAAAACAGTGTAGCGAAAAAGTTGTTATTTTTGGAGATTACGACGTAGACGGTATATGTGCAGTGGCGACCTTAAGTTGTGCTCTAAAAATTTATGGTATAGATGCTGAAGTGTTCGTTCCCGAAAGAGAAGAAGGGTACGGCATCAATATTGAAAAATTTAATAATACTAAAGACGGCAGAAAGGTTGATTTACTTATAACGGTTGATTGTGGTATTTCTGAGTATGAGAAGATAGAAATTATAAAAAATTCTGGAACGGACGTTATTGTTACTGACCATCACGAACCACCGGCAGTTTTACCCGATTGTATAGTTCTAGACCCAAAAATTAAGGATTCCGGTTATCAATTTGACGGGCTTTGCGGGGCAGGTGTCGCATTTAAACTAAGTCAAGCACTTATTGGCGAAAAGGCATATCAATTTTTAGATTACGTTGCTCTTGCAACGGTTGCTGATAATATGGACCTAATAAGTGAAAATAGAAGTATAGTAGTTGAAGGGCTTAAAATATTTAACGATAATATACGTTTACCGTTTAAATATTTAATTAACGAGAACAGTAAAAAGATTACTGCACAAACCCTTGCATTTTCGATAGGTCCAAGGGTTAATGCCGGCGGAAGAATGGGCGATGCTCTTTCAGCATTAAAATTATTTACAAGCGAAGATGAAAAAGAGATTTTTGATCTAGCGGTAAAACTTAATTTTTATAATACCTCTCGTCAAAACGAGTGTGATAATATTTATAGAGAAGCAAAGCAAGAAATAAGAAAAAAAATGCTTTATAAAAACCCTGTTATTCTAGTAGGGAAAGAAAGTTGGGGTACTGGTTTTATTGGAATAGTTGCATCAAAATTAGTTGAAGAATATTCACGCCCCGTAATAGTTTTTGCAGGTGACGGTGAAAATTATAAAGGTTCTGCACGTAGCGTTGACGGATTTAATATTCTTAACGTCATAACAGAATGTTCAGAATTTCTTACTAACTTTGGCGGGCATTCGCAAGCGGCGGGCGTTTCGGTTAAACAATGCGACTTTGAAAGATTTAGTGAAAATTTTATTTCAATAGTTAACGAAAAATACGCACGTTTTGAAGCAAAAGAAAGCATAATGGTTGATTGGAAAGCGGATAAACCTTTTGAGTCGAAATTCGTTAGGGAATTAGATCTATTAGAGCCGTTTGGTATTGGCAATAGAAAACCACTTTTTGCAGTTGACGTAGAAAGCGTTGAACTAAAGCCTTTAAGGTTAGGCTCTCCACATTACGCTTTTAAGCATGAATACGTTGAAATTTTACATTTTAACGGTGAAAAAGATGTAAACTCACTTTCTTATCCAAACAAAAAAACTATAATTTTTGAATTAAATCGTTCGGTATTTAAGGGGAAAGAATCTATTAAAGGGTATCTCAAAAACGTTATATATAATTACGACGATTTTTCGGTTTTTTCAGTAGAAATATTGAAAAACGAACTTAAGAAAACTCTTTTAGACCAAAAGAAAGACTTTACCTACGTAGAATATGATAAAGACCTAGTTAAAGACGGTTATGGTGATTTATATTTAATTTCAAATCCCGAAAATATCGAAAAATATCCCGCATTAAAGGACTTAAAAAAGACAATATTTATTGGTGAAGGGTTAAACGGTAAAAACGCTTTGATTGTTTCGCCAAAAGAAATACCGTTAGGTTATTCTAGAGTAATATATTTAGATAATCCGTTATCAGTTTTAAATAGTGAATTGCAAACAATAGTTGTGAAAGATTTGTCTGGAAAAGGGTTTTTAGATAAAATTTCAACCGATAGGCAAGAATTTGCCGAGAGTTTTAATTACATAATGGCAGAAACAGGGCAAGATTATAATAGTGCAAGAAAAAAATTGTTTTCGACGAAATCAGAAAACAACCCCTACCAAATAGCATTTGCATTTGAGGTTTTTTCTGAACTTGGTTTTTTTGAAAATAAAAATGGTGTTTTAAGAAGAAATTATAATGCAAAAAGCGTATTGACAAACTCTAAACTATACGATAAAATTTTAAATATAAAACGAGCTTAAAAAAATGTTTAGTATTTTAAACCGATTGGAAAAGACGTATTCTGGCAAAGATTACGAATTATGTGTAAAAGCGTACGAGTACGCAAAAAAAGCGCACGAAAATCAAAAACGTGCATCGGGCGAAGAGTATTTTATTCATCCGTGTACCGTCGTAGAGATTTTGCTTGATTTAGGACTTGACGCAGCGACCGTTGCGGCAGCCTTTTTGCACGACGTAATTGAAGATACTTCGGTATCGGAAGGGGATATTAAGAATATTTTTGGCGAAGAAGTTTTAACGCTTGTTCAAGGCGTAACTAAACTAGAAAAAATTCAATTTAACTCAAGAGAAGACGAACAAGCGGAAAACTTTAGAAAACTCTTCGTTGCAATGGCTAAAGACATAAGAGTTATAATTATAAAACTAGCCGACCGTCTTCACAATATGCGTTCACTTAACTTTTTATCAGTGGAAAGACAACAACGCATGGCGAAAGAAACGCTAGATATCTACGCTCCACTAGCAGGGCGTCTTGGAATTTCTCAAATCAAGTGCGAACTTGAAGATTTATGCTTAAAATATATTGAACCCGATGCATATGAATATATTTCAGGGCACGTAGAAACTATGCTGAAAGAAGGCGAGGGTTTGGTTTCTCACGTTATTGATGAACTCCGAAATATGATGAAAGATTCTAAAATTTCAGGTGAAGTTTTTGGGCGAAGAAAACATATTTATAGTATTCATAGAAAGATGATATCTAGAAACAAAACTCTCGACCAAATTTACGATATAGTAGCAATTAGAGTAATAGTAGATTCGGTTGACGAATGCTATGAAATTTTTGGCAAAATTCATAATAAATGGAAACCTGTCCCGGGTAGAATTAAGGATTATATAGCAACTCCCAAACCAAATATGTACCGTTCACTTCACACTACCGTTATGACTAACTACGGTAGGGTTTTTGAAATTCAAATTAGAACGTACGAAATGAATCACGCTGCCGAATACGGTATCGCTGCACACTGGAAATATAAAGAAAAGAAAAAGGTTGCAGATGACTTAGACACTAGACTTAGTTGGATAAGAGAAGTTATGGAGTGGGAAGGCGGACTTAAAGACAGTAAGGAGTTTTTAGATTCGCTAAAAGGTGATATTTATAGTTCAGAAGTACTGGTTTTCACCCCTAAAGGCAAGGTTATAAGTTTACCAAAAGACGCAACGCCACTAGACTTTGCGTATAGTATTCACTCTGAAATTGGTAATAAATGCGTGGGGGCTAAAGTAGATAACAAAATAGTTCCCTTAAATAGTACGTTAAACGTTGGCGACGTAGTTGAAATTATTACTTCGCAAAATTCAAAAGGGCCGTCTTGGGACTGGCTTAAAATAGTTAAAAGTTCTTCTGCTAGGGTAAAGATTAGACAGTTTTTCAAGAAAGAAATGAAGGAAGAAAACGGCAAGATGGGTAAATCTATGCTCGAAGCCGAAGCAAAGCGTAGGGGATATAACCTTAACGACTTATTAACCGAACAATCCTTCCTTATTTTATCTAGTAAAATGTCCTTTAATAGCCTAGAAGAAATGTACGCTTCTATCGGCTACGGTGCGGTTAGCGTTAACCAAGTTTTGATAAAGTTAATAGACTTTTATAGAAAAAATCAACCGAAAGAAGAAATTACAAAATACCTTGCACCAAGTGCTAAGGCTTCTAACGGCGTAACGGTAAAAGGTGTGTCGGGAATTTTAGTTAGGTTTGCAGGGTGCTGTAATCCTGTGCCTGGCGACGACATAGTCGGGTTTATTTCAAGGGGACACGGCGTTGCAGTTCATAGAAGAGATTGTCCTAACCTTAAAGGTATTGAAGAAGATAGGTTAATAGAAGTCGATTGGGCTAATAGAAGTTCTTCGGCTTATAACGCTGTTATAAAAGTTATAGGCGAATCTCAAACGTCAATTTTAACAAGCGTTGCGGCAGCGGTTGCTTCCTTAAAACTTGAAATCGTAGCAACTAACGGTAGAAACGATACTAGACACGGTCAGGCAGTTGTAGACTTTAACATTAGATTAAACGGTAAAGACGAACTTGAAACTCTTATAGAAAAAATAAAAAAAGATCCCAAAATTGTAGACGTTTATAGGACTACAGGTTAATGAAATTATATTTTTTATCAAGTGGTCCGCTTCGTGTTAATACATACTTTTTAGTAAATGAAGAAACCTTAGAGTGTGTGATTATTGATAGTGGCGAAAACTACAAAAAAATTCAACAAACAATAAATGAAAACGGCTTTAATCTTAAGGCCGTATTCTTAACGCACGCACACTTTGACCATGCGGGAAACGCTAAAAAACTTCAAGACGACGGTGCAAAAATTTACGTTGGGGAAAAAGACTTTGATAAACTTTTAAACAACCAAAATTTAGCGAGTGATTTCGGTAGAAAATTTGAGTATTTAACTGCTGATTTTAAACTTTACGACGGTCAAGAAATAGATATTATAGGCTTAAAAATTAAGGTAATTTCAACGCCTGGACATACTGACGGCTCACTGACTTTTTTGGTTGACGATATGCTTTTTACGGGGGACACTTTATTTTTAGGAAGCGTTGGAAGAACCGATTTTGTTACGGGCGATAAAAACGCAATGATTTCGTCAGTAAAAAAACTTTTTGCACTTAATGGAGATTATAAAGTTTTCCCAGGGCACGATGAGTTTACAACTTTAGAACACGAAAGAAAATATAATTTAATGGCAGAATATGATTGATACCGATTTAATGGCTTTTGAAAGCGACTTAAACGAAGTTTTGAATTTATTCCCCGATAGCGAAAACATAAAGGTTAGACACGCCTTTAAGGAAGGGGACGGAAAAGTTGTTAATACCGTAACTGTAAACGGTAGTGTTTTTGCGTACGGGAATTTAATAAATAAAAACGCAAGCGAAATAGAGAGAAAACGCCTTGTAAAAAGGTATGCTAAACTTTCGCTTTATAAAGCACTTTCAAAAAAACTTAGCGTTGATTTGCCGTGGGGTGCGTTGACGGGTATAAGACCTACAAAACTTGCCTATAAACAACTTGAAGATACGGGTGAATTTTTTGATTTCTTTCAAAACACTATGAAAGTTACTAAAGAAAAAACTTTGTTGACGCAAGCAGTTCTTGACAATCAAAAGGGAATATATAGAAAAGAACAAGATTTAACTGATTTTTTCGTTTTTATTCCGTTTTGCCCTACTAGATGTAAATATTGTTCATTTATAACAGCCGACGTAAAAAGTGCTCAAAAACACGTAGAAAAATACGTGGAAACGCTAATTGACGAGATAGACCACTCAAAACAATTTATAAAGAAACTTAGAAGCATTTACGTTGGTGGTGGAACGCCCGTCGCTTTATCCGACGAACTGTTAGACAAGGTTTTAACGGCGATTGACTCCGTAAATACGGGTGTAGAATACACGGTAGAAGCGGGCAGACCCGATAGGATAACCGAAAGTAATCTTGAAATATTAAAAAGACATAACGTTACTAGAATTTGTATAAACCCACAAACATTTAACGATAAAACGCTTAAACTTTTGGGCAGGAACCATACGGGTGCTGACGTAATAGAAAAATATCAGTTAGCAAAAGGCAAGTTTGACGTTAATATGGACTTGATAGCAGGGCTTCCGGGCGAAAGTTTAGAAGATTTTAAGTATAGCCTTGATAAAGCGATAGAATTGCACCCCGAAAATATAACGGTGCATACGCTTTGCGTTAAAAAGGGTTCTTTTTTAGCCGAAGAAGTAAAAAGGCTTCCACCTGGAGACGTAGAAAAAATGATAGATTACACGCACAAGCGACTATCTGAAAGTGGATATAAACCTTATTACCTATATAGACAAAAATATATGGCGGGAAATTTTGAGAACGTTGGATACGCTCTTGACGGTAAGGCTTGTGTTTATAATGTTGACGTTATGGAAGAAATTGCTTCAACCGTCGCAAACGGTGCAAATGCAATAAGCAAAAGGTTTTATTATAGTGAAGATAGGATAGAAAGAAGTGCTTCGCCAAAGGACGTTTTAACGTATATAGAAAAGATTGAACGAATAAAAGCCGAAAAGGAAGAACTTTTTCGTTAAAAAATAGAGTAAAAGATAAAAAAAGTTTGTTAATAATGTAAAAACAGTTTACAAAAACTGTAAATTTTGATATACTAATCGTGCTTGATACTCTTGACAAGGTTTTGTGGAAAACTCTGGCCCAATGCTTTGTTTAGAGTGAATTAATCCAAAAACGGAGGTAAAATTTAAATGGATAAAGCAAGAAAAGCGGAAATTATCGCAAAATTCGGTAAACACGAAGGAGACACTGGTTCAGCAGAAGTACAAATCGCACTTTTAACTGAAAGAATCAATCACTTAAACGAACACTTATCAACAAATAAGAACGACAATCACTCAAGACGTGGTCTTTTGAAAATGGTTGGCGAAAGACGTGCACTCTTAAAGTATTTACAAGAAATTGATATCGAAAGATATAGAGCAATCATATCTGGTTTGAATTTAAGAAAGTAAAATTCGTGGCGACATTTTTTTGTCGCCCGTTTTTTGTATAATGAGACAAATTTTGCGACGTTGCGGGTTGCTTCGTCGTTTCAAAAATAAGAGTTTAGAAAGGAAAGAAAAAATGACAAAAAATTACAGAGAATTCAAAACGACAGTAGGTGGCAGAGAACTTATCGTAGAAGTAGGTAAGTATGCCGAACAAACCAACGGGTCTTGTATCGTTCGTTGTGGAGAAACTGCGGTTATGGTTAACGTAACCATGGCAGAAAAGCCTAGAGACGGTATGGACTATTTCCCATTAGGTGTAGACTTTGAAGAAAAGATGTATGCAATCGGTGCTATTCCTGGTGGATTTAAGAAAAGAGAAGGCAGAGCGTCAGATAAGGCTATTTTAACTAGCAGACTTATCGATAGACCTATTAGACCTTTATTCCCCAAAGGGCTTTTCAATGATGTTATCGTTATTGCAACCGCTTTATCGGTAGAACCCGATATTTCACCAGAACCCTTAGCAATGCTTGGTAGTTCAATTGCAATCAGTATTTCAGACATTCCGTTTGCAGGTCCTACCGGTAGCGTAGTAGTAGGTATGGTTGACGGCGAATACGTTATCAACCCCGACTGTGCTCAAAGAGAAAAGAGTTTGTTAGCACTTAACCTTGCAGGTACTAAGGACGCTATCATGATGGTTGAAGCAGGTTCTAAGGAAATTAGCGACGACGAAATGGTAGGTGCAATTTTATTCGGTCACGAAGAAATTAAACGTCTTTGTGCTTTCCAAGAAGAAATCATCAAAGAAGTTGGCAAACCCAAAAAGGAAATGGAATTATATCATATTCCCGAAGAAATTGACAACGCTGTTAGAGAATACGCTAGCGAAAAACTTGATAAGGCTCTTGATACCTTTGATAGACAAGTTAGACAAGCAGGTCAAGACGAAGTTGAAAAAGACTGTCTTGAACACTTCGCTGAAATTTTCCCCGACAAAGTTAGAGAAATTAAAGATAGTTTATACTACTTAACCAAAGAAAAGGTTAGAGCAAAGATTACCAATACCGGTATTCGTCCCGACGGAAGAAAACTTACCGAAGTTAGACCTATTTGGTGTGAAGCAGGCGTTCTTCCTAGAGTACACGGTTCGGGTGTGTTTACTAGAGGACAAACTCAAGTTATGTCAACTTGTACTTTAGGTATGCTTGGTGAAGCACAAAAACTTGAAGGTCTCGACGGAGAAACTTCAAAAAGATATATGCATCAATACAACATGCCTGGCTACGCTTCTGGCGAAGCAAGACCTTTAAAGAGTCCTGGCAGACGTGAAATTGGGCACGGTGCACTTGCTGAACGTGCATTAGAACCCGTTATTCCTTCTGAAGAAGAATTCCCATACGCAATTAGAATCGTATCAGAAGTATTGAGTTCAAACGGTTCAACTTCTCAAGGTAGCGTATGTGGTTCAACATTAGCACTTATGGATGCAGGTGTTCCAATTAAAGCACCCGTAGCAGGTATTGCAATGGGCTTAATTAAAGACACCGAATCAGGAAAGGTTTCTATCCTTACCGATATTCAAGGTTTAGAAGACTTCCTTGGCGATATGGACTTTAAGGTAGCAGGTACTGAAAAGGGTATTACTGCTATTCAAATGGATATTAAGATTAAAGGTATCGACGAAAATATTTTAAGACAAGCAATTGCACAAGCAAACGTTGGCAGACAACACATTTTAGGCAAGATGCTTGAAGTTATCGATACTCCTAGAGCAGAACTTTCTAAGTACGCTCCTAAGATTATATCATTTAACATTGACCCCGAAAAGATTGGCGACGTTGTTGGTAAGCAAGGTAAAGTTATCAACAAGATTATCGAAGAAACGGGCGTTAAGATTGATATTGAAGACGACGGAAGAGTTAACGTTGCTTGCGTAGGCGACATTGCACAAGCAGAAAGAGCAAAAGCAATTATTCTTTCTATTGCAAAAGACCCCGAAGTAGGCGATATGTTCATTACTGAAGTAGTAAGAATTCTTCCTAAGGTTGGAGCATTCTGTGAATTAGCACCTGGTAAAGACGGACTTATCCACATTTCAAAGATGAGCGAAAAGAGAATTAGCAGCGTTGAAGAAGTATTGCATATCGGTGATAAAGTAAAAGTAGAAATTATCAAGATAGGCGAAAAGGGTATTGACCTTAAACTTCTTGAAAAAATCGAAGGCTAATTCTTAGACAACAAAACTTATATGCAAGGCGAAGGCCTTGCATATGTTTTATTATCGGTAATTTTTAAGGGTTTGCAAACATAAAATATTTGCAAAAGGAGTGCCGATAATGAACAAGCGAAACAAAACCACTTTAATTACAAATTTTTTACTTATAGCGATTTTTCTATTGGTTGCAATATCGGGGTTTATACCCGAAAAAATTCTTCCAATGTCGGGAGAGAGTACTACTAGTGCAATCTATAATGGCAACAAGGAAAATCCTAACGTTTCAATAATGATAAACGTTTATGAAAATACCGACGTCGTATTAAAAATGATGGAAGTATTAAAAAGTAAAAAAGTAACGGCAACCTTTTTCGTGGGGGGCTGTTGGGCTGACGACAATGAATATGCCTTAAACGAAATGGTAAAAGGCGGATTTGAAATAGGCAACCACGGATATTTTCATAAAGACCACGCAAAACTTTCTTACGAAAAAAACGTGGAAGAAATTTCTTTTACCGAAAAAATTGTAAACGCCTTGAGTGGTTATAAAACTACGCTTTTTGCACCACCGTCGGGAAGTTTTTCAAACAATACTCTAAACGCTTGTTGCGATTTAGAATATGATGTTATAATGTGGTCAAAAGATACTATAGATTGGCGTGATAGCGATAAAAAAGTTATATATTCTAGGGCAACTAAAAATCCTACTAACGGTGATTTAATATTGATGCACCCAAAGGCTCATACCTTAGAAATTTTACCAGACGTAATAGATTTTTATCTAAACAAAGGGTTTAATTTGGTTGACGTAAGTAAAAATATAAAGTAAAACACATACTACTTTTAAAAGGATAAAATATGGTTTATAGTAAACGTTACAAAAATGGATTAAGATTAATAATCAGCACAAACGAAAGCGTTTATTCGGTTTCAACAGGAGTAATAGTAAAGACGGGCAGTGCAAATGAAACCGAACAAGAAAACGGCATTTCGCATTTTATCGAACACAATTTGTTTAAGGGGACTTCAACTCGTTCCGCATTTGAAATTTCCGATTGTATTGATAGAATTGGTGCACAAATAAACGCATTTACTTCAAAAGAATTAACTTGTTATTATACTAAGTCTACTAGTGATTATTTTAAAGAAACCTTAGAAGTTCTATCGGATATATTTTTTAATTCCACCTTTTTGGAAGAAGAAATTAAAAAGGAAAAGGGCGTAGTTATAGAAGAAATCAATATGTCTGAAGACACGCCTGAAGAATTATGCTTTGACCTTTTGGCTGAAGGGTATTTTGGCAAAGAAGGACTAGGAAGAACTATTTTAGGACCTGCAAAAAATATTAGAAAATTCACTTCCGATGATATTAGAAAGTATATGGACAAGTACTATACTTCGACAAATACGGTAATTTCAGTATCGGGCAAAGTGGACGTTGAAAAAACGGTGCAACTTGTTGACGAATTCTTTGCACAAAAATTTAAAAACACAAAGCAAATTATTGAAATTCCAACGAATACCGTAAAACTATCTAACGTCTACAAATATAAACCAATAGAACAAACTCATATTGCAATGAGTATTAAGGGAATGTCGGTTAAAGACGATAGAAGCGAAGCCTTGACTGTTGCAAATATAGTTTTAGGTGGTGGAATGAGTAGTAGGCTTTTTCAAAAGATTAGAGAAGAGTTGGGGCTAGCGTATAGCGTTTATTCTTATGCTTCGCAGTATAAAGATTGTGGAGTAATAGATTTTTATGCGGGTGTTAACACTGATAAAAGAGACCAAGCGGTTAGTGCTATTTTAGACGAAATTAAACGTTTTAGAGATGACGGAATTACCGATGCAGAGTTTATGCGTGGCAAAGAACAAATGAAAAGTGCGTTCGTGTTTGGTAGAGAAAGTACTGCTTCGCAAATGCTACTATATGGAAAAAATCTTATTTACCTAGACGAAGAATTTGATTATGATAAAAAACTTAAAGTAATAGAAAATCTAACCAAAGAAGAAGTAGAAAAGGTAATACAAGAATATTTTGAAACTACTAGCATTGCTTCGGCAACGGTAGGGCCAAAACGTTCGGCGTTAAAAATTTAATAATAGTTAAAAGGACTTTTGCTAAAGTAAAGTCCTTTTTTTTATTGTCAACGAATATACTCTTATTATGAAAATTATTAGAATATTTTTGTCGTTAATATTGATAGCGTGTATGACGTTTACCTTTTCTTTTGGGAAAAAAGACGCTAGCGATAAAATTTTTAATAAAAAAGAAGAATTTAAGGAAGTAATAACCGTTTGGCATATAGACTCTTTTGAAGGTGGGAAATGGTCAAGAAGGGAGTTTTTAAACTACGTTGCAAAAAAGTTTGAAAAAAAGAACGTGGGCGTTCTCATAATGGTTAAAAGCATTTCTAGAGAAGGAATAGTAGAAAGTATAAACAAGGGTGAACTTCCTGATATTGTTTCGTATGGAGCAGGGATAGATTTAGTTAAATTAGCAGAAATCAAATGTGATAAAACTTTTAATAACGGTCAAGTAAACAAAAAACAATATGCTTTGCCGTGGTGTAAAGGCGGATACATTTTGTTTTCTAATGTAGAAAAGCAAATTGATGATAAAATAGAGAAAATTGTAGTGTCGCAATCGGAATATTCTCAACCTTTGTTATCGTTTTTAAGTGAAAATATATTAACAGAAAAAATTGAAGTGTTGTCTCCGTTAGATGCGTACGTGCAGTTCGTTACGGGGAAATCCGACTATTTTTTAGGCACTCAAAGAGACGTTGAAAGACTTCAAGCAAAAGGGTATAGTTATAACGCAAAACCACTAGAACACTTTAATGATTTATATCAATACGTTTCTATAACCGAAAAGGGAAATAGTAAAAATTTTACTCAAAAATTTATTGAATATTTACTTAGTGAAGAAATACAAAAAGAGTTGACAAAAATTTCAATGTTTTCGCAATTTTACGATATTAGTTTTGAAAATGAAACACTTAATAAAATGAGTAAGATTAGGCAAAAAGACGGGCTAAATTTATTTTTACCGTCATTGACTTTAAAAGAATTACAAGAGTGTAGCGTTAAAGCAGTGCTAGGCGATGATGAGTCTTTATTTAAAATAAAAAAACTTGTCGTTAAATCTTGAAAAATAGTAAAAATTATAGTAAAATGATAAAAGGAGTAATATGGGCTTTATCGACGAAATAAATCAAAGAACGAATTTACAACTTTTAGTAAATCAGTCGATGAAAAAACACACTGCCTATGGTGTTGGTGGGGTTGCAAGATTTTATTCAGAAGCAAAAAGCGTACACTCGCTAAACACTGCTTATTTACTTTGCAAAAAGTATCATATCCCCTGTAAGATTATAGGAAACGGAACGAATATTCTCTTTTCGGATAAAGGGTATGACGGGCTTATAATTTCAACAAAAGGTATAAGCGAAATATTTCAAAAGGGCAATAAAATTAGGGCCACTTGTGGCGTAAACTTGAAAAAACTTATTGATTATACTTCTAAAAATTCACTGACCGGCGTGGAAATGCTAACGGGCATCCCTGCTTCAATCGGTGGTGCTATTTATATGAACGCTGGGGCATTTAACCATGAGATAAGCGAAAATATAATCGAAGTGGAAAGTGTTTCGGACGGAAAACTAGTAAAACGCTTTAAGGAAGACTGTCAATTTAAATATAGAGAAAGTATATTTAATAAAAACGGTGAAATAATCCTTTCAGCAACCTTTGAATTTAAGGAAGGAAACGTTAATACAATTAATGAAAAAGTTCAATCAGTTTTAGCAGTAAGAAAAACCTTTCAACCAACGGGTAAAAGTCTTGGATGTGTTTTTAAGAATCCTAAAAAGTTCTCGGCAGGACAGTTGATTGATGCTCTAGGCTTAAAAGGATATAAAATTGGTGGGGCAAGCGTAAGTGTAAAACACGGAAATTTTATTGTAACCGATTCAACGGCTACGGCAACTGACGTTGTTGAATTAATTAATTATATAAAAGAAAAAGTTTATAAAGCATTTAATATTAAACTTGAAGAAGAGATAGAAATAATAGGAGATTTCTAATGGTAATAACGGGAGATTATCATACTCACACCGTTTTTTCACACGGAAAGGGAAAGATAATTGACAACGCGAATATGGCAAAGGAAAGGGGGTTAAAAGAACTTGGTATTTCAGACCACGGTTTTGCTCACCCTGCTTTCGGCTTGTCTGCTGGTAAAATTGCTAAGATAAAAACTCTTTGTAAAGAGGCTTCTTCTAAAACGGGCGTTAACGTTTTACTAGGAATAGAATCTAATATTATTGGAACTGATGGGATTGTTGACTTAAAGAAAAAGTATTATAAAGATTTTGACTTGTTTTTGGCGGGAATTCATAAATTCGTAATGTATAAGTTTAAGACGGCTTTTAAGTTAGGATTTCCCGACGTTTTCTATTCGTACGTTAAGAAAAAAGAAATTCCTAAAAGTTTAATCAAAGAGAATACGAAAACGTTTATTAACGTTATTAAAAACAATCCCGTAGATGCAATTACTCACCTAAACTTTTGCTGTTTTGCAGATGTTAATGAAGTAACCAAAGTTGCCGCTGAATATGGGACTTTTATAGAACTTAACGCTAAAAAGACTCATTTAACCGACGAAGAAATATTTATCGCATATAATAACGGTGCGAAATTTATAATAAATTCAGACGCACACTCACCTATAAGAGTAGGGGAGATTTCTTTAGTAGAAGAAACCTTAAAAAGAATTAATATACCAACCGAGTCGATAGTAAATATCGATGGAAAAATTCCCGATTTTAGATTTAAGAAATTTAAGGAGACAAGCCTATGAAGTTCTCCGAAATAATTAAAAATGAAATCGTTCAAAAACCACATAAAACAAGGGAACTTAAACGTGCATTTTTGGCGGGAATAGTTAGGGGAACGGGAAGTCTTTATGAAAAAGACGGATACGTTGGACTAGAATTTAAGGTGTTTGGCGAACAAACGGCAGAATTAGTTTCATCGTACTTAAAAAGTTTATTTTCCTACGAAATTAGGGGACTTTCAGTTGCCGAAGATAGGCTTAATAAAAAGGACAAGTACGTAATAAACGTTTTTGGCGACGAAGTAGAATATATTCTAAAAGAGTTGGACGTTCTAAGAGAAGATAAGGACGGGTACAAAGTAAACTTTGACTTTTATGAAAGTTTTAACGGCAATGAAAACTCTATTAAAGCGTTTATAA
This sequence comes from Christensenellaceae bacterium, assembly GCA_045589615.1. Lineage (GTDB taxonomy): Bacteria > Bacillota > Clostridia > Christensenellales > Borkfalkiaceae > UBA1259. Next base: position 49,823 of record JAZNPL010000013.1, read on the forward strand.
GCGGGCTGTTTTTATCTTCGGGTAGTTGTACCGTGCCCACCAAAAACGAAAACAAAAATACACGTTATCATTTAGAAATAGTATTTAATCATAACGTACCCGCATATCAAACGATGTCAACCTTGCTTAAGTACGGTGTTACGGCTAAGATTATAAATAGAAAAGACAACTTTGTTCTATACATTAAAAGCGTAGAAGAAATAAAGAACTTTTTAGCATTTTTACCCGCACCAATTTCAATGTTGAAATTGACTGACCTAAGTATTAATAGGGAAATATCAAACGTTTCCAATAGACAAAAAAACTGTGATATTGGTAACGTAAATAGACAACTTGAGGCTGCGGAAAAACAGTTAAAAGCGATAAAAATTATTGAAGAAAACGTAGGACTAAATTATTTAAAACCCGACTTATTACAAGTGGCGATAGCGAGAAAAGAAAACCCCGACGAAACAGTACTAGAATTAGCCGAAAGGCTAAACTTAACCAAGAGTTGTATCAATCATAGACTAAGGAAAATATTAGAAATTTCAAAGGAAATAAAGTAAATAATGTCAAATTTTGCTCATTTACATCTACATACTGAATATAGCCTATTAGACGGTGCTTGTAAGATAGATGAACTATTTTCGGCTTGCCGTAAAAAAGGAATGCACGCACTAGCCATAACCGACCACGGAAATATGTTTGGAACTTTGCACTTTGCAGAAGCGGCAAAGAAAGATTATCTTAAAGCATTAAAAAACGGCTTAAGCGAAGAAGAAGCAAAGATGCAAGCAATAATAGGTTGCGAAGTTTACGCTTGCGATAATCACTTAGAACAAGAAAGGGATTACGACCATTTAATACTTCTATGCAAAAACAAAAAAGGCTATAAAAACCTAATAAAAATGGTATCTATTGCGTACGTAGAAGGTATGTATTATAAGCCAAGAATAGACTATAAAATGCTAAGCGAACACAGAGAAGGCTTAGTATGTCTTTCTGCGTGTTTGCAAGGAAGAGTGTCTAAAAGGTTAGTAAGAAACGAGTACGACGGAGCAAGAGAAGCCGCCAAAATGTTAAAAGATATTTTTGGCGAAGATTTTTATATAGAAATTCAAGACCACGGCATAGAAGACCAAAGACGAATTAATCCTTTGTTAATAAAATTAGCAAAAGAAATGAATATTCAAATGGTTGCGACAAACGACGTGCATTACATAGAAAAAGAAGACAACGAAGTTCAAGACGTAATAGCGTGTATAAGTACGAAATCTACGATAGACGACCCGACAAGATTTAAAATGGAAACCGACCAAGCGTATTTAAAATCGCCCGAAGAGATGTCGGACCTTTTTGCATATATTCCAGAAGCAATAGAAAATACGGTAAAAATTGCCGATAAATGTAACGAAGAACCAATTTTTGACCTAAACGATAAATGCGAGCCTATAAGAGACAATTCGTTAATACCAGGATATATTCCTGACAACGGGCAAACGGCATACGAATATTTAAAATCGCTTGCCGAAAAGGGTTTAAGAGAACGTTACCCTGTAATAACTAAAGAAATTCAAGAAAGATTTGACTACGAATTAGAAACCATACACGGTATGGGGTATATTGAATACTATCTTATCGTGTGGGACTTTATCAACTATGCAAAAAGCATAGGCATTTCAGTAGGTGCAGGTCGTGGAAGCGGTGTGTCTAGTATCATTGCGTATTCGGTTGGTATTACCGACGTTGACCCCTTAAAATACGACCTAGTATTTGAACGTTTCCTAAATAAAGAGAGGGTAAGTATGCCCGACTTTGATATAGACTTCCAAGACGATAGACGTGGCGAAGTAGTGGAATACGTTAGAAAAAAATACGGCAGTGATAGGGTTGCCCAAATAGTAACCTTTGGTACTTTGGCTGGTCGTGCTGCAATAAAGGACGTTGGTAGAGTTTATCGTATTCCGTATGCAGAAGTAGATAAAATCACTAAACTAATGGACGGAAAGAGCAGTATTTCGGAGTGTTTTGGTTTTAAGAAAAATAAAGATGGCGAAGACGTTAGCGTTAAAGAACTAAAAGAAATGTACGAACAAGAAGAAAACGTTCGTAAAATAGTAGATATGGCAATTCGTGTAGAAGATATGCCAAGACAAACGGGGATGCACGCAGCGGGCGTGGTTATATGTGCAAAGCCTATAGCAGATAACGTTCCCTTACAACGTAGAGGAGACGACGTAACGACTCAGTTTTATATGAAGGAAGTTGAGCAACTAGGTATGCTAAAAATGGACTTCCTAGGTTTAAGAACTTTAACCGACGTTTCTAAGGCAATGTCGTACATAAGAGAAAACCACGGCGTTGAACTAGATTTCCATAAACTAGGCTATGAAGACCAAGAAGTTTATAAACTAATAGGAGACGGCGAAACGGACGCAGTATTCCAACTTGAAAGTCCGGGTATGAAACGCTTTATGAAAGACCTAAAGCCTTCAACCTTTGAAGATATTATCGCAGGTATTTCGATGTATCGTCCCGGTCCTATGGATTCTATACCGACCTACGTAAAATATAAACATAACCCCAATCTTATTGAATATAAACACCCTCTATTAGAACCGTTGTTAAAAGCGACTTACGGTGTTTTGATTTATCAAGAACAAGTTATGCAAATTTGTCAAAAGTTAGGCGGATTTTCGCTCGGTCAGTCTGATATTGTAAGACGAGCAATGGGTAAAAAGAATGTCGATGAAATGGCAAGGCAGAAAAACATATTTATAAATGGTGGTATTTCCGAAAAGGGCGACCCAATTTGTGGTGCAGTGAAAAACGGAGTGCCTGAAGAAGTTGCTACTAAGATTTTCGATGAAATGGCGGGGTTTGCAAAGTATGCGTTTAACAAGTCTCACGCAGCAGCATACGCTGTTTTGGCATATCAAACGGCATACTTAAAGCGTTATTACGAAGTAGAATTTTTCTGTGCAATTTTAAATAACCGTATAGACAATATTGAAGAAACGTCTAAGTATTTAGTTTACCTTAAGGGAAGGGGGATAGAAGTTGCTCCACCAGATATTAACAAGAGTATAGGCTACTTTCGATGTGAGGGCAAAGGGCTTAGGTTTGGCTTAGTTGCACTTAAAAACGTAGGTTTAGCAATAATTAACGCAATCGTTCAAGAAAGAACGGATAACGGAGATTTTACTTCGTTTGAAGATTTTATAGCAAGAACGATAGGGCTAGGAATAAATAAACGATTGGTAGAAAGTCTAATACTATCAGGTGCGTTTGATTCGTTTGGCGTTAATAGAAGAACGTTGATGTGCGTATATGCAGACTATATGGATAGGGTTGCAGAAGCCAATAAGAAGAAAAACGATATTCAAATAAGTTTCTTTGGAACGGTATTTGACGAAGACGAAGGTTTAAAAATAGAATATCCCGATATGATAGAGTATTCATCAAAGGAAAAATTGACCTTTGAAAAGAACGTTTTGGGTATTTATTTATCTGGACACCCCTTAAACGATTATTTTGAACAGTTTAGTCAGTTTAGTTTTAACCTTAGCGTTTTAAACTACTATGAAGAAGACGAAAACGGCGAAAAGCATTATACCGAAGTAAAAGACGGCGATTACGTAACTATGGGTGGTATAATTTCGGAATTTAAGCGTTTATCAACCAAGTCAGGACAAGCAATGGCGTTTGTAAAGGTTGAAGACGTTTACGGTGGTATTGAAGTAATAGTATTTCCTAAAGTTTTTGATAAAACACGTGAACTACTAAAGGAAGAAGAAGTAGTTAAGGTTAGTGGTAGGTTGCAGATTAAAAACGAAATGCCACAGATTATAGCCGACAAGATTGAAGCACTTGAAATAAAGCAAAAGGAAGAAAAGGAAGAAGAAAGAGAATATATGGGACTAATAATTCCTGAACGTTTTCAAAATAGGGTGGATACTATATTGGATATATGTCAAAGTTACCCTGGAAATATTTCAGTAATAGTGGCAATGAACGGCAAAAAGTACGATGCACACTTATCGGTTAGAAGGTGTGAAGGGCTAATGAGTGAATTGCGTTCGTTTTTAGAACAAAATGAAATAATATTTTTTAAGAAAAAATAAAAAAAGACTCCAAAAAAGTAGAAAAAATTCTAAGTATATGCTAAAATAAATAAAGGCAAAAAAACATTTTCTAGGTACAAAAAAATGGAAAGAATAGCGGTATTGACAAGTGGTGGCGATTCGCCGGGTATGAACGCTGCGGTAAGGGCAGTCGTTCGTTCAGCACTTAACAACAAAATGGATATATACGGTATCGAAAGGGGATATGCAGGTCTAGTAAAAGGTGAATTTACAAGGCTTTCGCATCGTTCTGTTTCTGGGCTTATTCATAAAGGTGGTACATTTTTAAAAACTGCAAGATGCCCAGAATTTAAGGAAATAGAAGTTCAACGTCAAGCGGTAGAAGCATTATCAGCATACGACATTGAAGGTTTGGTAGTTATAGGTGGCGACGGTACTTTCCGCGGTGCGAAAGATTTAACCGATAATTTCGGTATAAAAGTTATGGGTATTCCGGGAACAATTGACAACGATATGTCTTACACTGACTATACTATCGGTTTTGATACCGCTGTAAACACAGTTTTATGGGCTATAAATAACTTGAGAGACACAATGCACTCACACGATAGAGTTTGCTTACTAGAAGTTATGGGAAGACAATGTGGAGACATTGCTTTATACGCAGGTGTTGCAGGAGGTGTTGAATATGTTTTAGTGCCCGAAATAAAATACGATTTAGACCAAATATCATCTAATGTAAAAAAGAGTTATTTAAGGGGAAAAACTTCCAATATGATAATTTTGGCGGAAGGTGCGGGTAATAGAGATGAAATAGCGTCATACGTACAAGAAAAAAGTGGAATTCCCGTAAAAGTTATTAACTTTGGATATATTCAACGTGGTGGTTCACCAAACATGATGGATCGTGTTTTAGCCGCAAGATTTGGATATAAGGCTGTAGAACTTCTAAGAGAGGACAGCGATAGTAGGGCTATAGGTATTAGAGACAACAAATTGGTAACCGTTCCGTTTGCCGAAATAGGTCAACATACCAAGAAGTTCGATGAAGAATTGTACAATATTGCTCACGTATTGAGCTTATAAAAAGATAAAAATTTAAGGAGAAAAAACAATGAAAGGTTTAAAAGGTGCTTTAATATTTGCGCAGTCTGGTGGTCCTACTTCAGTTATAAACTCAAGTGCTGCAGGCGTATTTTTAGAAGGTTTAAAGTCAAAACAAATTACTGCAGTTTATGGTGCTGCGCACGGTATTAAAGGTATTTTAGAAGAAGAATTTTATGATATCGGCAAAGAAGATAAAAAGGAACTTCTTTTATTAAAAAATACTCCTTCTTCTGCTTTGGGCTCAGTAAGATATAAACTTAAAGACGCGTCGGTTGACGATACAGATTACAAGAGATTGCTCGAAGTATTTAAAAAATATGATATTCGTTATTTTTTCTATAACGGTGGCAACGACAGTATGGATACTTGTAATAAAATCAGTAAATATATGGCAAAATCTGGCTACGATATGAACGTTATTGGCGTTCCAAAGACGATTGATAACGACCTATACGGAACTGACCATTGCCCAGGCTTTGCAAGTGCAGCAAAATATATTGCAACCACTATTATGGAAATCAACCTTGATGCTAAGGTTTACGATACTCCTATGGTATGCGTAATCGAAGTTATGGGTAGAAACGCTGGTTGGTTAACTGCAGCCGCTCAACTTGCTAACTACAAGGGCTTAGGTGCAGACCTTATTTATTTACCCGAAGTAGTGTTTGACGTTTATAAGTTTGTTAAAGACGTTAAAGACGTTATGGCTAAAAACAATAACAAGTGTATCGCAGTAGTTTCTGAAGGTATCAAAAATAAAGACGGCGTGTTAGTTTGTGAAGCATTAGGCGAAGCAGGGGCAAGAGATAGTTTCGGCCACGCACAATTAGGTGGAGTAGCGTCAACTCTTTCTAACATTATTAAGGCTGAAACAGGTTCTAAAGTTCGAGCAGTAGAACTATCATTAATGCAAAGATGTGCGGCACACAGTGCAAGCAAAACCGATATTGAAGAAACCTTTGAAGCAGGTAAGCAAGCAGTTAGGGCAGCAGTAAACGGCGAAACTGACAAAATGGTTTGCTATGCAAGAAAACCTGGTGATAAATATGTTTGTGAATATAAACTTCTCCCACTAGAACTTGCAGCAAATACCGAAAAAACCGTTCCCGCAGAATGGATTATCAATAACGGTACAGGTATTTCAGACGAATTCGTTAAGTATGCACTTCCTTTGATTCAAGGCGAACCCGAAATGAAAAAGGAAGACGGTTTACCAAGATTTGCACGCTTAAAGAAAGTTCTTGTTGACAAAAAATAATTTATCTTTAAAAAAATCGCTTTTCTAAACGGAGAGGCGATTTTTTAGATTTTCGCAGTAAAATAGTATAATAGGGCTTTACAAAATCACTTTGTTATGATAATATGTATTTGCATATTTTAGGAGAAATAAAATTATGAAAAAAACTTTAATTAGACTAATTGCAACGCTATTGATAGTTTGTTTTTCAACAGTGTTATTCGCTTGTGGTAGCGGAAGCGATGGAGATGGGCCTACAACTCCTTCAGCATGTGAACACGACTATCAAGTAATAGAAGATAGACCACACAATAAACCCAATGAATATGGTACGGTAGTTTTGGAATGTACTAAATGTGAAGATAGTTATGAACAAAAATATTTTGGACACAGCATTAAAGGTTGTAAACAAGGGGATAGTTTGACTGAAATGCCTGATCTAAATGAATGTTATTTTTGCCATGATATAGAAAATCATACTTGTCCTTGTGGTGTAGTATGTGATTTCAACGTTATTTATGGACTTGTAAATAGCAAAAAAAATGTTGCCATAAAATCAGCATATACTTATCTTGTAAAAGGTGAGGCAAAAGGATATTTTTCACCTTCAACATCTACTACTCCTACAATTCCTGTTGCAACTATTTATGGTGGAAAAATCGTAACGAAAGTTGAAGATAGCGCATTAATTCGTACAGCGTATTATAGGGGTATCTTTTATTTTCCTGGTCTAGTTGAAACAATTGGAGATTACGTTTTAGACAATCATAACGTAATGGACGGTGTGTGGATTCCAAAGACGGTAAAAGAAATAGGAAAAAAGGCTTTCTATTCAAGTGATAGAATGAATATAATAAAATATGAAGGAACATGTTTAGAATTTGAACAAATTGTAAAAGGTTCGAATTGGAATTCAGGCATAGCAAGTGGATGCAAACTGGAGGCTTCAGACGGTACTATAACTATACCGATAAATTAGTGAATTAATTGTTAACAATATTTACTAGGCAAGCAAGGTAATTATAGAATTTTAGATTTAACAAAAAATAGCACGCTTAATTTTGAATTATTCAAAAAAAGCGTGCTATTTTTATCTAAAAAACAGATAAGGCAATATTATAGCGTTTTGCAAATAAAATATTGTGATAGAAAGAGCAGTAGCAAATATAAATTTACTTAGTTTTTCTATAATTTGCGGGAGATACCCCTACTTTTTTCTTAAACATTAAAGAAAAATAATTTAGTGATGAAAATCCACATTGAAAAGCAATTTCTTCTATAGATTTATTGGTATTATATAATAGGTCTTTTGCAAGCCCTATCTTTACGAAATAAATATATTCGGAAATAGAGCATTCCATAGCGATTTTAAATCTTCTAAAAAGGTTGCTTTTAGTAAAGAAAAACTTTTTACAAAGCATATCGATAGTTATTTTTTCAGATGGGTTACTTTTAATGTATTCAACGATATTTTGAATAACCCTATCCTTATCGACCGAAGTTTCTGATTCCACAATAGACAGTTCTTTAGTATTAAGCAAAAATTCTACGATATTAAGGATTTTCAGTTTAAATTCATAAAAATCTTTATTATCACCCGAGCGATTTTCATTGGCTTTTTGCAAAAGGAAAAAAATAGTGTCAAAATAGTCTTGAGGAAGTTTGTAAACTATTGGCGTGGAAGTATTAAAAATACTTTCTTTATTAACACTAGATAGCATATTAGAAGAAAAATAAATATTCGCCCTAGTATAAGGCCCGCCTTCCGTTTTGTGAGGTGTAAAGGGTGGTATAATAGCAAAAGAATTTTCGGTAAAGTTGTATTTTTTATCCTTAAAAACCAAAGACCTTTTACCATTTTTTAAAAAATACAACTCATAAAAATTATGGCTATGAAAGTCGGCCATATCTAAATATGTTTTTCTAGTACATATATCAAATTCTAAATAATTCATATTTATCACCTTATAAACCTATTTTAACATAAAAAAACAATAATTTCAATTTTTTTATAAGTAAAAAATTGTATAATATATGTATTTTTATCTAAAATTAGAATAAAACATATTAAAAATTTTAAAAAAATGTGATACAATATAAAAAAGAGTAGAAAGAGTCGATTATGAAATTATTAAAGAACGTTAACGTAGTAACATCAAATAAAATTATAAAAAATGCAAGCATAGAAATTTGCAATGTTAAAATCAATCGCATAATTGATACTCCGATTTTAGAAGAAAGTTGTTATGAAGTTGTTTTAGACGGAAAAGGAAATTATTTAATTCCAGGTTTTATCGACGTGCATTGTCATGGCGGAAACGGTTTTGATTTTCTAGACGCTACCGCTAGCGAAATGAAAGAAATTTCAGACTTTTATTTACAACACGGCACTACGACTTTAGTTCCTACTTCCTGTGCTTGTTCTAACGAAGAATTGGTTGCTTGCTTTGACCAATACGCTAAGTATTTAGAAGAAAATAGAAATAGTAATCTTACAGGTTTTCATATGGAAGGGCCGTATTTTAGCCCTGCACAATGTGGTGCTCAAAATACCGATTATTTTACTAAACCCAATATTGAATTTTTAGAAGATTCTATAAAAAAGTATCCCTTTATTACAAGGATAAGTGCTGCACCCGAAGTTGACGAAGATTATAAGTTAAGTAAGTTTTGTTCTAAACACGGGCTAGTGTGCGGTGTTGCTCATACTGACGCTAATTTTACTCAAGTAGAAGAAGCAATGAACAACGGCTATTCAGTTATGACACACTTATATTCTGGTATGCAAGGCGTACATAGGGTAAACGCATATAGGATTGCAGGGGCGGTAGAAGCAGGGTTGTATTTTGACGAATTATATACCGAGGTTATAGCCGACGGAAAGCATCTACCTATAGAATTATTAAAATACATATACAAACTAAAAGGTGAAGATAAAATAATAATGGTTACCGACGGAACACGTGCTTCGGGGCTTCCCGACGGTGGAGAAACGTTCGTAGGTACGAAAACTTGTGGTATTCCTGCAATCATTGAAGACGGTGTTGCGAAACTACTAGATAGAAAATCTTTTGCGGGTAGTGCGTCTTCTTATGACCAAATATTTAAGGTTATGGCAAAAGCCATTGGTGGAGATTTTATTGCTATGGCGAAAATGTCTTCAACCAATGCTGCAAAACTTTTAGGACTTTTCGATAGGGGCGAAATTGCAGTGGGCAAAAAGGCAGACCTATTAATAGTTAATCAAAATTTTGAAATTGAAAAAATTATTTATAATGGAGATATTGTAAAATGAAACTAATTATTTCTAAAAGTTGTGAGGATTTAGGACAAGAATCTGCAAAAATGGCAACTGATTTAATCAATCAAGCAATCAAAGAAAAGGGTACTGCTAGAATTTTATTATCTACCGGTGCATCACAATTCCCTTTCTTTAAGGCACTTCCTGATTATGACGTTGACTGGAGTAAAGTTGAAATGTTCCATCTAGATGAATACGTTGGCATTTCGAAAGACCACCCTGCAAGTTTCAATAACTACCTAACAAATAAATTCGTTAACGTAGTTAAACCTGGTAAGTATCATTTAATCAATGGTCAAGATAATCCAGAAGAAACTATTGCAAAACTTACTGCTTTGTTAGACGAATCGCCAATCGACGTTGGTTTAATTGGTATTGGTGAAAATGCTCACATTGCGTTTAACGATCCACCTGCAGATTTTAACGACAAGAGAGCATATAAAATCGTTACCTTGGCAGACCGTTGTTTAGACCAACAAATTGGCGAAGGTTGGTTTAAGAATAGAGAAGAATGCTATAAACAAGCAATCTCTATGACTTGCGATAGAATTATGCAATGTAAACACATTATTTCGGTGGTTCCATATAAAGTAAAAGCAGAAGCAATCTACAACACTTTATCTAGTGAATTGAGTGTAGACGTTCCTGCTACTTTATTAAAACAACATCCCGACACAGTAGTGTTTACTGACCCTGATTCTGCTTCTCTTTTAACCGAAGACTTAATCAAAAAGTTCTGCTAATCAAAAAATATCTAAAACGTCGTTTTTTAACGACGTTTTTTTTATTATATAATGTTGAAAAAAAACACAATATATGGTATAATATTCCAGTAAATAACACAAACCCTATTTGTAGGAGATAGTAATGGCAAAAAATAGTTACAAAGCAGAGGATATTAAAATACTAGAGGGATTAGACGCTGTTAGAATGCGTCCCGGTATGTATATCGGTACTACTAGTGTAAAGGGCTTACACCATATTCTTTGGGAAATAGTAGATAACGCTATAGACGAAGCGGCAAACGGTTTTGCTGATAAAATAGAAATAATATTATACAAAGACGGCAGTATATCTGTAGAAGACAACGGTAGAGGTATTCCAACGGATATTCACTCTAAGGCGGGTGTTTCGGGTGTAGAACTAGTTTTTACACAACTTCACGCTGGTGGCAAATTTGATTCGGAAAATTATAGTTATTCGGGGGGGCTTCACGGTGTAGGTGCTTCCGTTACCAACGCTCTTTCGAAATGGTTAAAGGTTAAAGTTTATAAAAACACCGTTTACCAAATGGAATTTAAAAGTTTTTATGACGAAAAGACTAAAAAAATCAAGTCGGGCGTTCCCGTTGCTCCCTTAAAAGACACTAAGGAAAAGACTAAAAAGCACGGTACTTTCGTTCATTTTATGCCAGATGATACCGTTTTTGAAACGGTTAAATTTTCAGTAGAAACGATACTTAGAAGATTAAAAGAACTTGCCTTTTTAAATAAAGGACTAGAAATTGTGTTTATGGATGAAAACACAGAATTTAAGCGTGTCTATAAATACGAAGGTGGTATAGTTGATTTTGTTAAATATTTAAACGAAGGAAAATCGACATTATATTCAGAACCACTTTACGCACAAGCAACTAAAGACGGAATTTTAGTAGAATTTGCAATTCAACATACCGACAACTACGTCGACAGTATTTATTCGTTTGTAAACAATATTCCCACTGCCGAAGGTGGAATGCACGAAACGGGTTTCCGTTCGGGTATTACACGTTGTTTTAACGATTACGCACGTAACAAGAACATTTTAAAGGAAAAGGACGAAAATCTTTTAGGGGACGACTTTAAGGAAGGGTTAACCGCTATCGTTTCAGTAAAAATGCAAAACGTACAGTTTGAAGGTCAAACAAAAACTAAGTTGGGTAATCCCGAAGCAAGACATGCGGTGGAATGGGTTACCGTAAACGAAATAAGCGAGTTAATGAATAACAAAAAACTTGGCAAGGTTTTTGACACCATTATAAACAAGGCGATGAGTGCTGCAAAAGCAAGGCTTGCTGCAAGAAAAGCAAAGGAAATTGCAAGGGCTTCTAAGAGTATAGATTCGCAAAACCTTGTAGGAAAACTTGCATCTTGTTCGGGTAGAAAACCGGAACTTAACGAATTATTTATAGTAGAAGGTGATTCGGCAGGTGGAAGTGCTAAGCAAGCAAGGGTTAGACAATATCAAGCGATTTTACCCTTAAGGGGAAAACCACTTAACGTGGAAAAGAAAAAAATTGACCAAATTTTGCAAAACGAAGAAATAAGAACGATTATTAGTGCTCTTGGCACGGGAATAGGTTTTGAATTCGATTTAGAAAGTTTAAAATTCCATAAAGTAATAATTTTATCCGATGCCGACCAAGACGGTGCACATATTAGGGCAATATTATTGACGTTCTTCTTTAGATATATGAAAGAACTAATAAATGCGGGGCACGTTTTTATTGGTATGCCACCACTTTATAAGGTTTATAAAAACAACGTTGAAGAATACGCTTACGACGATAAAGAATTAAAAGAAAAAATCGAAAAGGTAGGCAGGGGATATCAAATTCAAAGGTATAAAGGTCTTGGCGAAATGGACGCAACTCAACTTTGGGAAACGACGATGAATCCCGAAACACGTTCACTGATGCAAGTTACCATAGAAGACGCTGCTGAAGCCGAAAAACTTATTACGATTTTAATGGGCGACGAAGTAGGCGAAAGAAAGAAATATATTTTTGAAAACGCAAACTTTAATAAAGAAGATAGTTTTGCTAAAATTAAACATAACTAATTTAGGATAGAGAAATGGAAAACGAAAAAGGATTGATTTTAAGTTCACTTGATGAAGTGTTGAAAAATTCAATGATACCTTATGCTGAAAGTGTAATACTTGATAGAGCACTTCCTAGGGTAGAAGACGGTTTAAAGCCGGTACAACGTAGAATATTATACGCAATGTATGAAATGGGCTTAACTCCTGATAAACCACATAAAAAATGTGCTAAAATCGTAGGTGATTGCTTGGGTAGATATCACCCACACGGCGATAGTTCAGTTTACGGTGCTTTAGTTCATATGGTGCAAGATTTCAATATGCGTATGCCCTTAATAAACGGACACGGAAACTTTGGCACTGTGGACGGAGACTCGGCTGCTGCGTATAGATATACCGAAGCAAAATTACAATCACTTGCTTTAGAACTTCTAAAAGATATTGATAAAGATACGGTAAATTTTAGCCTTAACTTTGACGATTCACTAGAAGAACCAAATACCTTGCCCGGTAGATTTCCTAACTTATTAGTTAACGGTGCAACGGGCATTGCTGTAGGTTTAGCAACTAATATTCCCACGCATAATCTAGCCGAAGTTATTAACGGTACAATAGCGTATATAGATAACCCTAAAATTTCTTTAAATGAAATGATGAAATATATCCCCGGTCCTGATTTCCCGACGGGTGGCTATATCGTTGCGGGAAGCGAACTTGAAGAAGCATATAAGACGGGTAGGGGCAAGATTAAGATTAAGGCTAGGGTTACCATTGAAAAAGAAGGTCCTGAAAAGCAAAATCTTGTTATTTCAGAACTTCCGTATCAAGTTAACAAGGCAGACTTATTAAAGAAAATTTCCGATTTAAAAGAAGAAAAGAAAGATTTGCTTTTTGGTATTGGCGACGTAGTTGACGAATCTGATAGAAACGGTATGCGTGCCGTTATAAAACTTAAAAAAGGTGCGGACGCAAATGTAATTTTAGCATACCTATATAAAAGCACTTCGCTTGAAGTTTCATTTGGTATCAATATGGTGGCAATAGCAAACGGAAAGCCTGCACAAATGGGTTTACTTGATATTATTTCGTACTACGTAAACTATCAAAGGGAAGTAGTTCTTCGCCGTTCTAAGTTTGATTTAGAACGTGCTAAAGAGAGGGCACATATTTTAGAAGGCTTAATTGTTGCCGTAAAAAACATCGACGAAGTCGTTAAGATTATTAAGAACGCTAACGACACCCCCGATGCTAGACAAAAACTTCGTGCTAGGTTTAATCTTTCTGAAATTCAAGCAAATGCTATTCTAGATTTAAGGCTTGCAAGACTTAATAAACTTGAAACAACCAAACTAGAAGAAGAATTAAAAGAACTCAAAAAATTAATAGAAGAATTATCGGCGATAATTGCAAGCAAGGCAAAGCAAATGGACGTTGTTAAAAAGGAAATGCTTGCCATTAAGAAAAAGTACGCTGACGAAAGAAGAAGTAAAATTATTGCTTCTACGGGCGAAATCAGTGCTAAAGATTTTGAACAAGAATTAAAAGTTGTTGACGACGTAGTTGTTGCGTTTACTGAAGGCAAGACCTTTAAGAAAATGACCGAACATAACTTTAACGCTAGCGATAGAAAGGTTAAAGATAATGCTAATCCTAACGACTTTATAAAATTCTACGTTAATGCAAAAAGCAATCATATTTTATACGCATTTACTAACCTTGGTAACTGCTGTAAAATAGATATAGATTCTGCACCAGAGTGTAGATTTAGGGATAAAGGCTGTAAGATATCAGAAGTGGCACCCGAAATTGCACGTAACGAATATCCTGTCGCATTTTTTGCAAGTGAAAAGGATAAACTACCCGAAGGAGCATTATTATTCTTTACTAAAAACGGCTTGATTAAAAAGACCGATTGGTCGGAATACGGCGTAATAAAACCGTACTATCAAGCGATCAAACTTGCCGACAATGACGAATTGATTGCGGTTGAACAAGACTTGCCCGAAACTACGATAGCGTATATTACTCAAAAGGGTATGGTGCTTAACGCTGAAAAGGGCGATATCCCCGTACAAAAGAGAGTAGCAGGTGGTGTTAAGGGTATAAACCTAAATAAGGGTGATAGCATTGTATTCGTTTCACAAATTGACGAAGAAGGTGAATTTATAATAGTTACTGACGGCGGTTGCTATAAGAGAGTGGTTTCTTGTGAAATAGAACCGATGGCAAGATATCGTAAAGGGGTAAAGGTTTGTGAATTAGGAAAAACAAATAACATAGTTTACGCTTCTTACGTGAAAGAACCGTACGGAATAGTAGTATTTGATAATTTCGGTGTAGCGTTTACGGTAGATACCGAAGATATAAGTATCGAGGGAAGAACGACGAAGGGTAAAACTCTTAAAAACGAAAACAAGAAACGCTTACCCGAAAAAGTATTAAAATTATTGTAAAACAAAAAAAGGTTGCTTTTTTAAGCAACCTTTTAGTTTTATAAAAATTAAACGTTAAATCTAAAGAGAACAACGTCGCCGTCTTTAATGACGTATTCTTTACCTTCTGAACGTACTTTACCGTGTTCTTTAGCAGAGTTAAAACTTCCTAATTCTACTAGAATATCATAGTCAACGATTTCGGCTCTAATAAAGCCCTTTTCAAAGTCAGTGTGAATTTTCCCCGCTGCTTGTGGTGCTTTAGTACCTTGTTCAATCGTCCAAGCCCTAACTTCCTTTTCGCCAGCAGTTAAATAACTTATAAGCCCTAAAGTTTTATAAGAAATTTTTACTAACTTATCTAAACCACTTTCCGAAACGCCAAGTTCATTTAAAAACATTTGCTTTTCTTCATCTTCGAGGGTAGAGAGTTCTTCTTCAGTTTTAGCACAAATAATCATATATTCTGCGTTTTCACTCTTGGCAAACTCAATAACTTTTTGTGCTAAAGGCAATTCGCTTTCAGATTTTCCCATATCTTTTTCGCTAATATTAGCAGTGTAAATTACTGGCTTATCAGTTATTAAAAATAGCGTTTTCATATACGCCTTTTCTTCGTCCGAACAGGGAAGAGTTCTTGCAGGCTTTAATGCGTTTAAATGTTCTAGTAAATGTGCCAAAAACTCAGATTCTATCTTGTATTTTTTATCTCCCGTTTTAATCATATTAACCGCTTTATCGTAACGCTTTTTAACGCTTTCGGTATCAGCGAAAATCAATTCAAGATTAATGGTTTCGATATCTCTTAAAGGGTCGATATTATTATCTACGTGCGTAACGTTCTCGTCTTCAAAGCATCTAACAACGTGTACTATTGCATCAGTTTCTCTAATGTTAGCAAGGAATTTATTTCCTAAACCTTCGCCTTGACTAGCACCCTTAACAAGCCCAGCAATATCAACGAATTCAACTACTGCGGGGGTGATTTTTTTGGTATTATACATCTTGCCTAAAACGTCTAGCCTATTATCGGGAACAGCAACTATGCCTACGTTTGGTTCAATGGTACAGAAAGGATAGTTTGCACATTCCGCACCTGCTTGCGTTATTGCATTAAAAAGTGTTGACTTGCCAACGTTTGGAAGACCTACTACGCCTAATTTCATTTTTTATCTCCAAAAAAGTAAAATTTTAGTTAACTCAACTAATTATAATCGAAAATTAATAAAAATTCAAGTTTTTATCTTGCCTTTTTTGTATTTTATATGTTATTATAAATATAAATAGTGAGGTCAATAATGAATTACAAAAAACATATTGCTGAAAAATTGAACGTTGACGGAATTGACGATGAGTTACTTTGCTCGTTTTTAGAAATTCCACCCAATACTGAAATGGGTGATTTTGCGTTGCCTTGTTTTAAACTTTCCAAAACTTTAAGGCTTCCACCCGTTAAGATTGCGGAAGATTTATGTTCAAAATTTACTTGTGATTCAGTTATTAGTGATTGTACTGCAGTAAACGGCTATCTTAATTTTAAGATTAATCGTTCTAATTTCGTTGCATCGGTTATCGATAAGGTTTTATCTGAAGGCGATTTATACGGTTCTTCAGACGTAGGCAATGGCAAAACCATTTGTATAGATTTTTCTTCAATAAATATTGCAAAACCTTTCCATATTGGGCATTTAAGTACTACGGTTATTGGCAGTGCACTTTGTAAAATTTTCCGTTTTTTAGGATATAAGGTTGTTGGTATCAATCACCTTGGTGATTATGGTACTCAATTTGGTAAACTTATCGTTGCATTTAAAAAATGGAGTAGTGAAGAGGAAGTCTTAAAAGGCAGATTAAAAGAATTAACTAGAATATACGTTAAATTCCACGAAGAAGCAGAAAAAGATCCTGCGTTAGACGACGAGGCAAGGCGTTATTTTAAACTTATTGAAGACGGCGATAAGGAAAGCAATAAACTTTTTGAGTTGTTTAAGAAAATTACTTTAGAAGAAGTAGATAAAATTTATGAACTACTTAACGTTTCGTTTGATTCTTATGCGGGTGAAAGTTTTTACAATGATAAAATGGCACCCGTCGTTGATGAATTAAACGAAAAGGGCCTTATTAAAGTATCAGATGGTGCATCTATAGTAGATTTAGAAGAATACGGTATGCCACCTTGTTTAATACTTAAGTCTGACGGTTCATCACTTTACGCAACTAGAGATATCGCTGCGGCAATTTATAGAAAGAATACCTACGATTTTGATAAGTGTTTGTACGTTGTTGCTTACCAACAAAATTTACACTTTAAGCAATTCTTTAAAGTTTTGGAATTAATGGGTAAAGATTGGGCAAAAGATATGGTACACGTTGCGTACGGTATGGTTTCTTTAGCAGACGGTGCAATGAGTACAAGACACGGCAAAGTCGTATTATTAGAAGACGTTTTAAATAAAGCCATTGAAAAGGCAACTAGCGTAATAGAAGGTAGAGATTACGGCAACGAAGATAAATACAAGATTGCAAAAGCAGTAGGAACAGGTGCTGTAATTTTTGGTGCACTTTGTAATAATAAGATTAAAGATATTGTCTTTGATTATGATAGAGTTCTATCTTTTGAAGGAGAAACTTGTCCTTACGTTCAATATACGGTTGCACGTTGCAATAGTATTCTTAATAAGTGTGGAGAGCCAAAGTCGTATGAAGTTAAAGAAACTTCTTCATCAGAATACGACGTAATTTCAACATTATCAAAGTTTAACGAAGTTATTATGCGTGCTTCTGAAAAATACGAACCATCTTTAATTACGAGATATGCTTTAGATTTGGCGGGTGCGTTTAATAAGTTCTACTTAGACTGTCCTATTGCAAATAGTGAAGAGAACACTAAAAACTTTAGGCTTTCTATAACTAAAGCGGTAAGGATTACCTTAACGAACGCACTAAAATTATTAGGCATAGAAACAGTGGAGCGTATGTAATGAAAAAAGGTGTAATTTTCGACCTTGACGGAACGCTTATTGATAGTGTGCCCGACATTGCAGACTGTCTTAACGATACGTTAACACGTTTTAATTTTCCTACCGTTACCATTGACAAGGTAAAGACCATTATTGGAAACGGAGCGAAAAAACTTATTATCGACGCTATTGACCAAGTTTTACCAGATGAAAAAATAGAAGAACTTTTAGCGTATTATAACGATATTTATACTTCTTCATCAAGTCCAAAAACCATAGTATTTGACGGTATGATAGAAGTTTTAAAAACACTTAAAGAAAAAGGGTATAAGTTAGCCGTTTTGACTAACAAACCTCAAGCAACTACCGAAAAAGTTTGTAGTATTTACCTTAAAGAAATTGGCTTTGACATAGTTTACGGTCAAATGTTAGGTAGGGTAAAAAAACCCGATAAAACTTCTACGTTAGAAATTATTCAAAAGTTTAATCTTTCAAAAGAAAACATAATTTTCGTAGGCGACGGAGACGCTGATTATTTAACGGCAAAAAGTGCAGGTGTTAAGTCGGTATCCGTGCTTTGGGGGTATAGAACGAAAGAACAACTTATTAATCTTGGCGCTAAAAATTTTGTAAATACTCCAAGCGAACTTTTGGATTTTCTTATTAATAATTAAATAAACTTTAATTTTTCTTTTAAGTTTATTTTTTCCGTCTATTTAGACAAAATTTTCTTCATTTTTCAATTAAAATAAAAATTAAATATATATAGAGGTGTTAAATTGCGAAGTGATTATCAAGTCGCAATAATTGGTGGTGGTGCTTCGGGGCTTTTATGTGCAGTTGAACTTTTGCGTGGCAAAAATTCTTTTAAAGGTAAAGAAGTAGTTGTTTTTGACGGCAAGGACCGTGTGGGGCAGAAACTTCTTGCAACCGGCAACGGACAATGTAATTTGTCTAATAAAAACCTTTCGGAAAAATTCTATCACGGCGACAAAAATTTTATATCTAAAATTTGTAAATCACAAGATTTCAAGGCTGTAACAGATTATCTTAAAGATATCGGAATACCTACAACGGCAACTAAAGACGGTAGAGTTTATCCCGTTTCAAAGCAAGCGAGTTCAGTGCTTGATACTTTGCGTGAATTTTTAGAGTATAGGGAATTAACCGTTAAGACTTCAGAACGAGTAAATTCTATTTCAAAATACACTAATCGTTATAAAATTTCTACTTCAAGTGGTGAATACGTAGTAGATAAGGTTGTAATAGCAGTAGGTGGGGCTAGTGGTAAACAGTTCGGAACTGACGGTACTTCCTATGCTTTAGCAGAGTCCTTTGGACATAAATTAACTCAAATTCGTCCATCGTTAGTTCAAATTAAAACCGACCTAAAAAATATTAAAGGATTAAAAGGCTTAAAAGAAAACGCTTGTATATCGGCATTTGACGGAAAAAACTTTTTAGTAAAAAGCACCGGCGATATATTGTTCACCGACTACGGTATTTCGGGCAACGCCGTATTTTCGATTTCGGGGTATTTAGTTCAAGCAAAAAATCCAAAGGTTATAATTGAGTTTTTGCCCGATTTATCATTTGAAGAAACCGAAAATCTAATTTCCCTTCGCAAAAACTTGCCGTACGTTAAAGAACAAAATATCTTAAACGGTTTAGTGAATAAAAAAATTGGGCAAGCAGTATTAAAGACTGTTAAAAATTTCAGTGCAACTGCAATTACTAACGCACTTAAAAACTTTCAATTAGAAGTTACGGGCAACTTAGGATTTAACTATTCGCAAGTTACTAAAGGTGGTATAAAAACCGATGACATTACCGAATATTTTGAAAGTAAGTTGTCAAGGGGACTATACCTTATCGGAGAAGTTCTTAACGTTGACGGAGATTGTGGTGGATACAACCTAAATTTCGCATTTGCAAGCGGAATAATTTGTGCAAAAAACATAAAAAACGATAGATAATAGGATTGATATGAAAAGATTAAAAGATCACGTAACACAAAAAGAATTATTGAATTTACCAATGGCAGTACTAAGAGCGATTGCGAGAGAATTAAATGTAAAAGCGCCAACTGAAAAACTTAAACCCGAATTGGTTGCAAGTATTCTTGAAAGGCGTCATGGAATTATAGTAATTAATGATAAAAAATCTAAAGGTGCAAAACCTAAGGCAAATTTAGACGTATCAGAATACATTGAAGAAGTATTTGAACCAAAAGATGACGATATGCCGAGCGATACTTTAACGCTATCTGACTCTGGAAATGATACAGTGCTTGAAGAATTTGAAGACTGCATTGAAGTTCAGGGAACTTTTGAAAAGATTCAAGACTATGGCTTTTTAAGGGTTAATAATTTTGAAAATTCAAAGGACGACGTTTTTGTTTCGCAACAAATGATTTCTAAATACAAACTAAAAGAAGGCGACAAGGTTAGATGTTTGGCACGTCAAGAAAAAAAAGATAATAAAAACGAAGCAAAGGCCTTAAAAGCAGTTATTAAAATAAACGATTTAGCACCCGAAAAATTTGCTTCAAGAAAAGATTTTGAACACTTAGTTCCTTACTATCCAACCGATAAATTTTGTTTGGAAACCGAAATGAATAAGGACGATTTATCAATTAGGTGTATAGAAGTCTTTTGCCCGATTGGTAAAGGACAAAGGGGACTTATAGTTTCACCACCCAAAACGGGAAAAACTACTTTAATAAAAAAACTTGCAAGTGCTATTGAAACCAATCATAAGGAAGTAAAATTATTCTTGCTCTTGATTGACGAACGTCCCGAAGAAGTTACCGACATAAAACGTTACGTTACGAGTGAAGTTTATTTTTCGACGTTTGACGAAAAGGCAGAACACCATATTAAAGTATCTGAAAACGTACTAAACCGAGCAAAGAGATTTGTAGAAGCCGGTAAAGACGTAGTTATTTTAATGGACTCTATAACAAGGCTTGCACGTGCTTACAACCAAAGTGTAGAAAGCAGTGGGAAAATTCTAACAGGTGGTTTAGACCCCGTTGCTATGCAAGGTCCTAAACGTTTCTTCGGTACTGCTAGAAATATAGAAAAAGGTGGAAGTCTTACCATTATTTCAACTGCGTTAGTTGATACCGGAAGTAAAATGGACGACATTATCTACGAAGAACTAAAGGGTACCGGCAATATGGAAATTCACTTATCTAGAGAACTTTCCGAAAAGAGAATTTTTCCAGCAATAGACATTAAAAAGTCTGGAACTAGACGCGAAGAACTATTAGTTCCCGAGATTGAACTTTCTAAGGTGTATGCTTTAAGAAAATTCCTTTCGGAACAAGACGATGCAACCGACAAAGTACTTGAAATGATGAAGAAAACAAAAAGTGCATTTGATTTTTTGAACAAAGTCGAATCTTGGATAAAAATTTACAATAAATAATGAAATCTGCTAAGAATAAAACGATCGATTTTTCCTTAGAAGAAGCGGGAAAATATCTTGACAAAATAATTGAAGAACAAGACTACAAGGCTGGGCAAATCAACGTTACTGTTAACGGGGATTTATTTCGTACCGTTCAAAAGATAAAAGATAAATCAATAGATTTATTAATAGTTGACCCACCGTATGACCTAGATAAAAGTTTTCACGGCAACAACTTTAAGAAAATGGGAAGCGAAAAATACGCTGAATATACTGATAATTGGATTAACGCAGTAAAGCCGAAACTTAAAGATACTGCAAGCATATACGTGTGCTGTGATTGGAAAAGTTCAATAGTAATAGGGGAAAGGCTAGAAAAACATTTCATACTTCGAAACCGCATTACTTGGGAAAGAGAAAAAGGAAGAGGTGCAAATAAAAACTGGAAGAACTGTATTGAAGACGTGTATTTTGCAACCGTTTCAAACGAATACACTTTCATTCTAGATGCAGTAAAGGTTAGAAAAAAAGTATTAGCACCCTATAAAGTTAACGGAAAACCAAAAGATTGGGAAGAAACTAAAGACGGAAATTTTAGGAATACTTGTCCGTCTAACGTTTGGTGTGATATATCCGTTCCGTATTGGTCAATGCCTGAAAACACGGCACACCCAACCCAAAAACCCGAAAAGTTGATAGCAAAATTAATACTTGCAAGTTCAAATGAAGAAGACCTTGTTTTAGACCCGTTTGCAGGTAGTGGGACAACGGGGGTTGTCGCACGAAAACTGAACCGAAATTTTATCAATATAGAACAGAACAAAATGTATTGTGCTTGGGGTGAAAAGAGATTAGAAACGGCGTTAACCGACAAGCGTATTCAAGGTTATGAAAAAGGTATTTTCCTTGATAGAAACACTAATAACTAAAAATAGAAATCGTCCTTAATTGATTAGGGACGATTTTTTATATATTCTAAGTGCAACGGCAGTCATATCATCTTTTTTTAGTCCACCCGAGTAAGATAGTGCTTTTTCTATTATTGAGTCGGCTAAAGTTTGAGGATTTTTTGCAGGAACGCTTCTTAGAAAATCTATGATTTCACTAGAAGAACCAAAAGCATCTGAAACACCGTCGGTTATTAATAAAATTACGTCGTTTTCGTTTAGCGATGCTTCGCAAACGAAAGGTTTTAAGTCGTCTAAAATTCCAAGGGGAAGTGCGTTCCCTTCAATAATTCTTATTCCGTTTTGGTTGATTATAAAGCCATAGGGTGAACCGAACTTAATAAAGTCAGCCTTGCAAGTTTTTAGGTCTATTACCGAAATATCTAGTGCCGAAAAAGTGTCTTCAGTATTAATCGATAATAGTTTATTTACAGTGTTTAGTATTAATGGACTTTTCATATCGGCTTTATAAAAACTTTCAATTAGCGATAAGGAAGTGTTTGAAACCTTTTCGGCTTCTATTCCACTACCCATACCGTCTGATAACGCTATTAAAAATCTATCGTTTGATAGCCTTGTAACAGAGTGAGTATCCCCGCTAATTTTTGAATTGTCTTTAGTTTGTTTTGATATGCCAAAAACAACGTCGTATTCTGCACTTTTAGAAAATGACAAATAAATTTTTTCGTCTGATATTTGACATTTATCACATAACGATAAGCGTGTTTTTAGAGTTTTAGAAATGATTGATTCAATATTTGAAATTATAATTTCTTTTTGAGCAACAACTATTGAAACGCAAAGTCTATCGTTTTCACCGTAAATCAATAGTTCGTTTACAAGTATTCCACTCTTAAATAAATTTTCCGACAACGTGCGTTCTAGTTTGCTTTGATATTTTAACAACGTGCCTGATTCTAACGCCAAACTCTTTAAAATTTCTGACACACCGAATACTTCGTCTGCAATCATTTTTCTACCGTTTGCAATGTTGCTTTTTTCTATTAAATAGTTTCTATAATCGGCTAATAGTTTATTAATTCCGTATATTATTTCTTTAGGTCTAAGACAGTAATCGGCAAAATCTTTTGGTAAATCTATTAGCGATAGTTTGCCTTTTGCAAAGCCTATATCTATCATTTTAACCATATTGTGTTCTTTATTAGGCATTTTATCTAGACAATTATAATAATATTCGCATTGTTTACAAACTGAGTTTTCTATTCTCGCATTAATATTTTCTTTTGATTTTTCAGGGCTAATTTCTTTTTTGTTTAGGTCGTTAAATGCGTTTGCCATTTCTAAAAAAACAGTTGATAATTCGTAGAGTTTATTAGAAAGCATAGTTCTATTTCTATTGATTGCTTGTCTAATAAGTTGCTTTTCTCTAAAAGCGTAAAGATTGTCTTTTAAAATTCTTAATGGTTTTGACGGAATAACTATAAAAGCAATACAGCCTATTAAAATTGACAAAAAGTCTATAAGTCTATACGCAGAATATATTCCAAACAAATACTGCGATAGAAAATCAACGATAGGAAGTGCTAACGCCGATAAAAATCTAGATAACGGCATAATGGTTTGTGCCACTATTCCAATAACTAAAAAAGCAGAAACGTAGTTTACGTTTCCATAATATAACGCTAGTCCTATTCCTAAAATCGCAGATACCGTTATTCCAATACCAGCCTTAAACAAGTAACAGCAAAAAATTATAATAAAAACCGAAACGCATTTCCATAGATAAGGTGAAATAAAATTAGATACACCCAGCCCAAAAATACATACTACGGCAGAGAGAGCCGAATATTCTTCAACACTAAATTTAATTTTTAGGTTTTTTTCAACGATTGCTTTAGAGGATATTAGGCAAAGCAACGAAAGGAAAGAAATAAGTATTACTGAAAGCAATCTTTTTTCAAGAAGAACTTGATTTTGTGTGTCTCCAATAAAAACATACCCTATAAGAGAAATAATTGCAAAAAGAGAGTATTCAAAGTTAGGTTTTATCTTGAATTTTTTATAAATTAAAGTTATAATAATAAGTGTAACGGCAGAGATTGCCGACGATAATAACATTCCTTGTCCGCCCGTTACCAAAAAGGAAAAGACGAAAAGTACAGACGTTAAAATTAGCGAAGCGTTTTGTGCTAGGGCTGAAACGTATATAGCAATCGAATATGGGACGTTAACTGTTTCTATACTGTTAAATATTACAAAAGTAAACAGCAAAGAAGTGTAGGATAGAATTGTTTTATAATCAAAAAAATAGCGTTTAGGTTTCAAAATGCTTCTCCAAAATTTTAATGAATATATTTTATAAAAATTACTCAAAAAAAAGAAAAGTAATTTTGACAAAATATAGCGAAAAAGGGATAAAACATATATAATAATAAAAATTGATACAAGATATAAAGAAAAGTTTACTCAAAACACTTGAAGAAAGTAATATAAAAATAGTAAAATATAATAAATAAACAAACGGTGGTATAAAAATGATTAGAGTAGGAATTGTAGGATATGGAAATTTAGGCAAAGGCGTTAGGCTTGCAGTAGAAAAGGCTAGTGATATGGAGTGCGTAGGAATATTTACAAGGCGTAATCCTGAGTCATTAAAACCCGTGTTGCCAACTGACGTGTATTCTATTTCGGAACTAAAAAATTTCAAGGGTAAAATAGACGTTTTATTATTATGTGGTGGAAGTGCAACCGACCTACCTCAAACAACAAAAGAATACCTTAAAGATTTTAATACAGTTGATTCTTTTGATACACACGCAAAAATTCCCGAGTATTATTCTCAACTAGAAAAAGTTGCTAAAGAAAACAACACCTTAGGTGCAATTAGTATTGGATGGGACCCAGGTTTATTCTCTATAATGAGAATGTTGTTTTCAGCAGTTTTACCAGATGGCAATGATTATACTTTTTGGGGAAAAGGGGTGTCGCAAGGACATAGCGACGCCATAAGAAGAATTAAAGGTGTAAAAAATGCTATTCAATACACTATTCCAATTGAAAAGGCATTAAATAGCGTAAGAAATTGTGAAAATCCCAAGTTATCTACTCGAGAGAAACATTTAAGAGAATGCTTCGTAGTGGTTGAAGACGATGCTGATAAGTTGGAAATAGAAAAACAAATAAAAGAAATGCCAAACTATTTTGCTGATTACGATACGGAAGTTCATTTTATTAGCGAAGAAGAATTAAAAGCAAAGCACTCAAAACTTTCTCACGGTGGTTTTGTATTCCGTTCGGGCAAAACTTGTGAAGAAAATTCTCATTTGATAGAGTTTTCGTTAAAACTTGATTCAAACCCCGAATTTACTGGTAGCGTTATTACTGCTTTTGGTAGAGCAGTACATAGATTAAGCAAAGAAGGTAAAACGGGCATAGTTACCGTTTACGACGTTCCGTTAAAATATTTATCGGAAAAACCCTACGAAGAATTAATTTCAAAATTATTATAAGATTATGGCAAGAATAAGTAAAAGACAAGCAAAAAAAGTTGCAAAAGCAGTTAAAAAGCACCCTAAAACAGCACTAGTTTTAGCGATTTTGTTTATAATTATTTGTATTGTCGGATATTTCGTTTATAAAAACCTTTTTCCTAAAAAGGAAGCAAAAGGTGCAATCTCATTTCACTTTTTAGAATTGGGCAACCAATATGCGGGAGATTGTGTTTACGTTAAGGCTGGCGACGTTGATATTATTATTGACGGCGGTAGTAAGCCAGATAGTGTAATTGCTATCAATTCGTACGTATCTCAGTACGTTACAGACGGTACTATTGAATATGCTATTATTACTCACGCTCACGAAGACCATATTGCTGCGTTTGCAGGGGACTCTAGTTACCAAAGTTTATTTAAATATTACGAATTTGAAACTATTATTGATTTCCCTAAAACAGAATCTACTTCAAAAACCTATCAAAGATATTGTGAAGAAAGGCAAAACGAAGTAGACGAAGGTGCTTCTCATTATACTGCATTACAATGTTACAATAACGAAGACGGAGCAAAAAGGGAATACGAACTTGGTGAAAGCATAACCTTAGAAATTTTGTATAACTACTATTACGACCATAAGGCAAGCGACGAAAACGATTATTCAGTTTGTGTGCAGTTTACACACGGGTCTAATAAATATTTGTTTACGGGCGACTTAGAAGAAAAAGGCGAGAAATTTTTGATTGAATATAACCAACTTTCTAAAGTGGCATTGTATAAAGCAGGGCATCACGGGTCAAACAGTTCTTCTTGTACGGAATTTTTATCAGTGATAAAACCCGAAATTTGTGTAGCAACTTGTGTTGCTGGTAGCGTAGAGTATTCTCAAGATTTATACGTAGGAACTTTTCCAACTCAAGGCTTTATCGATAGAATTTCAAAGTGGACTGAAAAGATTTACGTTACAAGTTTGGTAACGGGTGTAAAACTTGACGGAGATAAGTATAAAAATGAAGGCTTTACGTCAATGAACGGTAACGTGGTTATTATATCAGGCGAACAAGGCGTTAGCGTAGAATGTTCAAATAACGACACTTTATTAAAAGATACCGATTGGTTTAAAGAATATAGAGAGTGCGAAAATTGGAATTAATCTAAGATTAAAGGCATCGAAAAATCGATGCTTTTATTTTTTTAAATTTTAACCAAAAATTTACATAAAAAGCGTTATTCAAAGCAAAATAGTATTAAAGGAGAAAAATATGAACGAAACAGGAATGGTTAGAAGAATAGACGATTTAGGAAGAATAGTTATTCCTAAAGAAATTAGAAAATCTTTACGAATTAAAGAGGGCGACCCATTAGAGATTTATACTAACAAGGAAGAATTAATATTTAGAAAATATTCGCCAGTAGTAACGCTAGGAACGTTTATGGAAAGTGTTGCAGACGGAATTGGAGAGTTAACTGAAAAAACGTGCATCATTACCGATACTGACGAAGTTTTATACGTTACGGGTAGAAAATATTCTGATATTAAAGGCAAGAAAATTTCGCAAGAATTAGAAGATGCACTAAGAGAGAGAAAGAGTATTTTATCAGATAAAAGTGAAGGCGGACGAATTATCCCAATAGTTAAGGAAAACGAACTAAGTTTAGAAAATCAAGTAGTAGTTCCGATAGTAAATTGTGGAGATTGTTTTGGTTCGCTAGTATTGTTTGACTCTGATAGAGAGAGTAAGTTTAGTTCGGATGACGTGAAATTAGTACAACTTGGTGCGTTGTTTTTATCCAAACAATTTGAATGTTAAATTAAGCCGTGCTAAATTAAGTACGGCTTTACATATATGAAAAAAAAGAAAAACACTATGCTAAAAGGAGCATTTACTTTAAGTGTAGGAGCGTTTGTTTCTAAACTTTTAGGTGCTTTATATAGAATACCATTGACAAATTTAATAGGTGGATACGGATTAGGTCTTTATCAAATGGTTTTTCCTATTTATACACTATTACTTGATTTTTCTGGGGCAGGAATACCAAACGCTTTAGCCAAAATTATATCTTCAAAAAAAACTGACGTAAGAGAAAACCTTGCTTATAACTATTTGCTGACTTCGGTAAAAGTACTGTGCGTTTTAGGTGTTATTTTTTCGGTGTTAATGGCAGTTTTTTCCTTTCCTATTGCAAAACTTCAAGGAAACCATAACGCGTACTATGCTTATATTACACTTTCGCCGTCTATTTTTTTAGTGTGTATTATATCTTGTTTTAGGGGGTATTTTCAAGGTTTAATGAAAATGACTCCAACAGCCGTTTCTCAAATAGTAGAACAAGTTGTAAAACTAGTATTCGGTTTATTGCTTTCAAAACTGTTTATAAAAAATTTACCATTTGCAGTAGCGGGTGCAACCTTGGCAATAACTTTATCGGAATTTTTTGCATTGATACTTTTATATTTTAGTTATAGAAAACACAAAAGTAAATGTGCTCAAATTCTATCTTATGATAGAACTGAATTTAAAAATCGAGTAAAGTCTATTTTAAAAACGGCAGTACCAATAACGTTAATTGGAATTTCTTTACCTTTATCACACGTATTTGATAGTTTTATAGTGGTAAATATTCTTAAAAAATATAGAAACGACGCTACTTCGCTTTTTGGGCTTCTTTCGGGGGTAACTTGTACCGTAATAAATTTACCCGTATCAATTTGTTATAGTATTGCAACCGTTTCTATTCCTTATATTTCGGGCGAAAAAAACTTAGAAATAATTAACAAAAAAACATTAAAAGCAATTTTGCTGACCATTGCTTTATCATTGCCGAATGTTTTAATATGTTTTTTCTTTCCTAAATTAATAGTTAAAATTCTATTTTCAGGCTTAAAAGAAGTAGAAAAAGCAACGTCAATACGCTTAATAAAATTAGCAAGCATAAACGTCTTTTTACTATCACTATTACAAACCACAAACGCAATACTAATAGGAAGAAATAAATTGTATAGCCCCGTTTTATCAATGTCCATTGGTATTGTAATAAAAACAATATTATCCATTTTGTTGATTTCTAATAGTAAATTGAACGTGTTTGGCGGTGTTATAGCCTTAATTGCTTGCTATTTTGTCGCTTGTTTGATAAACTTATTAATGATAAACAAAAAAGGGAAAGCGTAATGGAAATCAAGCAAATACGAATAGGAGATATAGTAACACCCAATAACGTTTTTTTAGCACCGCTAGCGGGTTACACAGACTACTGCTTTAGAAATCCACAACTAGAATTAGGGATAGGCTTAAGTTTTACTGAATTAACAAGTGCTAAGGGCATAGTGTATAATAGCCGTGGGAACGCAAGTTTATTATCACTCGGTGGAGAAGACTTATATGATAGAACGGCAGTGCAGTTGTTTGGTTGCGACCCTTATTATTTAAGAAAAGCGTGCGAAGATACGCAATTAGAAAAATTTAAAATCGTTGATATTAATATGGGTTGTCCCGTACCAAAGGTTTATAAAAACGGCGAAGGAAGTGCTTTATTAAAAGACGTGTTGTTAGCCGAAAAAGTAATTAAAGAGTGCGTAAAAA
This sequence comes from Christensenellaceae bacterium, assembly GCA_045589615.1. Taxonomy (GTDB): domain Bacteria; phylum Bacillota; class Clostridia; order Christensenellales; family Borkfalkiaceae; genus UBA1259. Next base: position 79,126 of record JAZNPL010000013.1, read on the forward strand.
GTGGCAAAACAATCACTATAAAAATTCGTACCGGACTAAAGGAAGGGGACGACGTTGCAAAAGATTTTGCAATGATGGCTGAAAACGCTGGTGCAAAACTAATTACTATTCACGGCAGAGTAAGGGAAAAATATTATTCGGGCGAAGTAGATTTTAATGCGATAGAAAAAGCCAAAAATTCAGTATCAATACCTGTAATAGCAAACGGTGGAATATTTACCGTAAATGATGCAAATGAGATTATGGATAAAACGGGTGCTGACGGTGTAATGCTTGCAAGGGGAGCAATAGAAAATCCATTTTTAGTATGTGAATTATTGGGAACAACACCAAAAATTTCACTTAAAGAGTTTATATTAAAACATTTAACGAATATGGAAAAGGCATACGGAACACATAAAAGTGCAGTATGGTTTAGAAAGTTTATTCCTTATTATTTCAAATCAAAAAAGAACTTCAAGGATATAAAACTAAAAATGCAGGCAACCGAAGACGTTGAATCTCTAAGGAATATTATAGAGGATTTACCCAATTTAATTTAACATAATAGCAGTCGCCGAAATATTATAAAATAGTGAGTATTTGGGGGAAGAAATGGACTGCTGTTTTATAACTGATGGAACGATTAACGAAATATGGCAAGAAAAACTTTCAAGTGTAGTAGACTGCGAATTGGTGGTTTTTGGGTTTAACGGCTTAGGGCTAGTTAGTTATAAAAGCGAATTGGACGGAAAAACGGAATATTTTCAAGATTTAGCACGGTTTTCTAGGCAAATTTCTTCAGTTGTAATATGTGGTTGCGACACCGAGACGTATGGCGTTTTTAGACATTCTGCAGTTATTGCCGATAAGGGCAAGATACTAGGTGTTTCAGATGCCGTTCACTCAATAGATGAAAGTGAGTTTATTTCAGGTGGAAATTTTAGAGTATATGATACTTCTATTGGAAAAATTGGGATATTGATAGCAGAAGACTTATTTTTTCACGAATCGTCAAGAGTTTTAGCATCGTGCGATGCCGATATTATTATTTGTATTCTAAAGGAAATAGAAAATTCTATCCCACAAATAATGCTCAGGTCTTGTGCTTTTTCAAACGGAATTGCAATGGCACTAATTTCCAAAAATTATTTTACGGTTGCAAATATTCGTGGAGAAGTTTCGTTTGCAAGCAATCGTGATATAAATAAAGTAAAGGTAAAAATAGAAAAAGATTATCATTTAGTAGGTGCGAGAAGACGGGGTTTTTACCGTGAATTTCCACGAAACTAAAAAAGGAGAAAAATATGTCGCTAAATATAGTTTTAGTAGAACCTGAAATTCCACAAAACGCTGGAAATATTGCACGAACTTGTGCTGTTACCGGCTGTGTATTACATATGGTTAGGCCACTTGGTTTTGAAGTTTCGGACAAGCAGTTAAAACGTGCTGGTTTAGATTATTGGCGTTATCTTGATATTAGGTATTACGATAGCATAGAAGAAGTAATGGACAAATATTATAACGGTAAAAATTTTTGGTTTTTTTCAACAAAGGCTAAAAATATTTATTCTGACGTAAAATATTCTGACGGGGATTTTCTAGTTTTTGGAAAGGAAACGAAAGGGCTTCCTGAAGACTTATTAAAAAAGCACTACAATGCTTGCGTAAGACTTCCTATGCGTGATGAAACACGTTCTCTAAACCTATCTAATTCCGTTTGCGTAGGTGTTTATGAAGCCTTAAGACAATTAGATTTTGGCGACTTAAAAAAACAAGGTGAAATACCTTCAAAGCAGTAAAATCGTACCATTTTTATTTAAAACTTGCAAAAAAGCGTTTTAATACATTTATAGTAGACTAATTGCACGATAAACGTTTGACAAACGCTTTTTTAATTAATATAATTGAAAAGAAATGTTAAAAATTGGAAAATCGAACGATTTTCTTGGAGGATAAGATATGAATAAGAAATCCATAAGAGACGTACAAGTTAAAGGCAAGAAATGTTTAGTTAGAGTAGACTTTAATGTGCCCATGAAAGATGGTCAAATAACTGATGAAAACAGAATTACGGGTGCGTTGCCAACAATAAAGTACCTAATTGAACAAGGTGCAAAAGTTATTTTGTGTTCACACATGGGAAAACCACACAATATTTTAACTGAAGGTTTTGGTTTAACTAAAAAGGAAAAGAAAGCAGTTGAAAAACTTCCCGAAGCAGAACAAGCAGGGGCTAAGGCAGAATTTCTAAAGAAAGCACTTAAGGATAAAGAAAAATTTACTTTAAGACCTGTTGCTGAAAGGTTAGCGGAATTATTAGGTCAACCCGTAGTGTTTGCTGAAGACGTTGTAGGTTCAAGTGCAGATAAAGCAGTTTCAGAGATTAAAGACGGTGAAGTAGTATTACTTGAAAACACAAGATTCGAAGCAGGCGAAGAAAAGAGAGATGAAGCACTTTGTAAAAAACTTGCATCCTACTGCGATATATACGTAAACGATGCGTTTGGCACGGCACACCGTTCACACGCAACGACAGCTGCTATTGTTGAATACGGGTTCGTTGATACTGCAGTATGTGGTTTCTTAATTGAAAAAGAATTATCTGTTATGGCAGATGCACTTGAAAATCCTGTTAGACCATTTATCGCTATCTTAGGTGGTGCTAAAGTTGCCGATAAGTTAAAGGTTATTGAAAACTTATTAGAAAAGTGTGATTCCTTAATTATCGGTGGTGGGATGTCGTACACCTTTTTAAAGGCAAAAGGATATGAAGTAGGAACTTCATTAGTTGACAATGAACAAATCGAATACTGTGGAAATATGATTAAAAAAGCCGAAGAACTTGGCAAAAATTTATATTTACCAATAGATTGTGTATGTACTAAAGAATTCCCTGATCCAATTGATGAAATAGTTGAAACACAAGTATATGGAATAGAAAATATTCCTGCAAATTTACAGAGTTTAGATATTGGACCAAAGACGGCTGAAAAATATGCTGAATTAGTTAAAAATGCAAAAACCGTTATTTGGAACGGACCTATGGGCGTTTCTGAAAACCCATGTTTTGCAAACGGAACTATTTCTGTTGCTAAGGCTCTTGCAAATACTACTGCAACTACTATTATTGGTGGTGGTGATTCGGCTGCTGCTGTTAAAAATCTTGGTTTTGCTGATAAAATGAGTCATATTTCTACCGGTGGTGGTGCTTCGTTAGAATTATTTGAAGGCAAAAAACTCCCTGGTATTGAATGTCTTAACGATAAATAATACATGTAAACATGCTTAATCTAGCACAAAGCAGGGCTATAAGAGTTTCGCTTTCTATAGCCTTTGCGTTTGTAACAGTACTTTTCTTATTTCTTGAAATTTTTGAAGTTACTTGGGAAGATTCTTCTTTTAGAGTTATAATAGCAGTTGACTTGATATATTCAATGCTTCTTCCCGAAATTTCAGAAGCAAGAGAGAAAAAGAAAAAAATATTTTATTTTCAAAAATTAAGGTGTAAAAAAATGGATACAGGAATTTTTGATTTATTGCGTGGCAAACAAGTAAAAATAAGAACGATTGACGAATACGTTGACGGGGAAGTTGTAAACGTTGACGAAGAATATATCGTTATCAAAAAAGAAAAAAAGAACTCTACTGAAACGGTTTACGTTAATAAGGGCGTTATTCAGACGGTAAAGTTTATAAAACAAAAATAATTTAAATGGAGAAAACATCATGAGAAAACCTATCATTGCTGGAAACTGGAAAATGAATAAAACTGCTAGTGAAGCAGTTGCACTTATAAACGACTTAAAGGATTTAGTAAAAAAATCTAAGCCTGAAGTTGTAGTTTGCGTACCTTTTACCGACTTAGCAGTTGTTAAACAAGCGATTGAAGGAACGAATATTAAACTTGGTGCACAAAACGTTGCTTGGGCAGACAGCGGTGCGTTCACTGCTGAAATTTCTGCAGATATGCTTAAAGAAATCGGCGTTGAATACGTTATAATTGGACACAGCGAAAGAAGACAATATTTTGGCGAAACCGACCAATCTGTTAATATGAGATTAAAGCAAGCGTTAGTTAAGGGTTTAAAGCCAATCGTTTGTGTTGGTGAAACCTTAACCGAAAGAGAAAAGAATAAGACTAAGAGAGTATTAAAAAAGCAAGTTCTTGAAGGATTTAAGGACGTAACTGCTGAAGATTTTGCTAATATCGTAATTGCTTACGAACCTGTTTGGGCAATTGGTACGGGTAAAACTGCAACTGCTGAAGACGCTAATAAAACTATCGGTTATATTAGAAGTTTAGTTAAAAAGACTTGGGGTGCAGAAGTTGCTAAAGCATTACGTATTCAATACGGTGGAAGTATGAAACCTTCTAACGCAAAAGAACTTATGGCTATGAGAAACATTGACGGTGGTTTAATTGGTGGTGCTTCATTAAAAGCAGAAGACTTTGCAGGCATCGTAAACTATAAAGGCTAATAATAAGGCACTTCTCTTAGGGGAAGTGCTTTTAGTGTTAATTATAATTAAAGGAAATTGAAGATGAAAAAAACACCAAATTGTATAATTATTATGGACGGCTACGGCGAAAATCCTTGCAAAATTGGTAACGCCGTAAAGAGTGCTAACTGCAATGCAGTATGTAAACTTATGAATAAATATCCATCTACTTTTATAGGTGCAAGTGGAATGGACGTTGGTTTACCAGACGGTCAAATGGGTAACTCGGAAGTAGGGCACTTAAACATCGGTGCTGGACGTATTATTTATCAAGACTTAACTAAAATTACAAAGTCTATATCAGATGGCGATTTTTTTACTAACGAACAATTATTGAAAGCAATTAACAACGCTAAAAACGGCAAGAAATTACACCTTTACGGTTTACTTTCTACGGGTGGCGTTCACTCTTATACTTCGCATTTGTACGCCTTATTAAAAATGGCAAAAGAAAACGGGGTAAAGGAAACTTTCGTACATTGTTTTATGGACGGTAGAGATACTGCACCTACCTCAGGTAAAGGCTTTATCGAAGAATTACAATCTGAAATTGATAAGTTGGGCTATGGCGTAATTGCTTCTATCTGTGGTAGATATTACGTAATGGATAGAGATAATAACTGGGATAGAGTAGAAAAGGCTTACGATATGCTAACTTTAGGGAATGGCGAACAAGCAAACGATGCTATTTCGGCTATTTCGGATAGTTACGATAAAGGTATTACCGATGAATTCGTATTGCCAACTAACGTTTGCAAAAACGGAGTGCCCGTAGGTTTGATTGAAAAGGGCGATTCGGTTATTTTCTTTAACTTCCGTCCCGATAGAGCAAGACAAATTTCAAGGGCAATGTCTCAAAAAGATTTTACGCCTTACGTTGATAAAGAAACGGGTAAGCAAATGTATTTTGAAAGAAAATCAGGCTTTTTAGCACCCGTATATACAGGCTTTGCAGTATATGATTCATCGTTTAAGGACGTAAACGTGGCGTTTCCACCCGAAGAAATCGTTAATACGTTACCACAATATATTTCAAAACTTGGTATGACGCAATTACATATTGCCGAAACCGAAAAATATGCACACGTAACCTTTTTCTTTAATGCAAAATTAGAAGCACCTGTTGAAGGCGAAACTAGAATAGTTATTCCATCACCAAAGGTTGCAACTTACGATTTAAAGCCCGAAATGAGTGCATACGAAGTTACTGAAAAAGTATTAGAAGAATTAGATACAGGAAAGTATGACGTAGTAATTTTAAACTTTGCTAACTGTGATATGGTTGGACATACCGGCATATTTAGCGCTGCGGTTAAAGCAGTAGAAACAGTTGACGAATGTGTAGCGAAGGTAGTAGATAAAATTTTAGCACTTGGTGGCAACGCAATAATTACAGCCGACCACGGCAATGCCGATAAAATGGTTGCTGAAAACGGCGAACCGTTTACTGCTCATACTACTAGCATCGTTCCATTAATAGTAGTAGGTGAAAAGTTTAAGGGCAAAAAACTTTATAACGACGGCAAACTTTGTGATATTGCTCCTACGCTATTGGATATGATGAATATAGAAATTCCTAAAGAAATGACAGGAAAATCGTTAATTGTTAAATAAAAACGGTTAAAACAGTTGTAAATTAGTTAAAAATGTGTTAGAATATTTAAGAATTTTTAATAAAAGAAGTATTCTTCACTGATAAGGAGAAATAATATGTATAATATGTTCGCAATTTTAGCAACTGCGGGTACTTTCTGGACAATATGGCATAATGTAATCAAACATATCTTTTTGGCAATTATGGCGATTGCCGCCATCTTTGTTATTTGTGTAGTTTTATTTCAACCGGGCAACTCAAACGGTGTTGGTGCACTCGGTGGAACAACCGAAACTTTTTTAGGTAAAAATAAGAGCAAGACTTTTGAACACAAAATGAAGGTTTTAACCGTTATTTGTGGTATTATTTTTGCTGTATTATGCGTTGTATTTGCAATCATTGCAAGTAACGTATAAATTATTCTAACTAGATTTTGGAGGTTCCTAAAGAACCTCCTTTTATTTTATATTATGCAAAGAAAGGTAATAACGGGTAAAATACAAGGCAACGAACGTGGATACGCCTTTTTAATTCCCGAAGACGAAAAACTTAATGATTACTTTATTCCTCACTCTGATTTAAGGGGTGCAATGCACGGCGATACGGTATTATGCGAAGAAACTTCGGGTACAGGCTTAAGAACTACTGCTAGAGTACTAAAGGTTTTAGAACGTGGTATTGATAGGCTAGTAGGCACCTACTTTTCGACGAGAAACGGAGGATTCGTTGTTCCAGACGAGAGAAAGTACTATAACGATATTTTTATTCCCCAAAATCAAAATGGTAAAGCAAAATCGGGGGATAAAGTTTGTTGTAGAATTTTATGCTACCCTAAAAACAAAAACCCCGAAGGGTTAATTTTTAAGATTTTAGGTAGGCAATTTACCTTTCAAGCCGAATTAAAATCAATAGAATATACCTATAAATGTCCCGAAAAATTTCCAAAACTTGTTTTGGAAGAGGCAAATAATTTAGTAGAAGAATTTGACCTTAAAGGGCGAAAGGATTTTAGAAATCTAACTACTTTCACTATAGATGGAGAAGATGCGAGAGATTTTGACGATGCAGTCTCTATAGAAAAACTAAATGATGGAAAGTATCTTTTAGGCGTTCACATTGCAGACGTAAGCCATTACGTTAAATTTTTTGGAGAAATAGACAAGGAAGCGTTTAATAGGGCTACAAGTATTTATTTTCCCGAAAATGTTATTCCAATGTTACCCGAAAGGCTTTGCAATGATTTATGTTCATTGGTTGAAGGAAAAGACCGTTTAACCCTTTCTTGTATGATGATAATTGACGGAAAAGGCAACGTGATAGATAGTGAAATTACTCCATCAGTTATAAATAGTAAAGCACGCTTAACATATACAAAAGTTCAAAAAATATTAGACGGAGATAAAAAGTTAATAAAACAATATTCAAAACTAGTAAACGACGTGTTACTAATGGATGAACTATGCGATATTTTAATTAAAAAGCGTGAAAAGAACGGTAGTATTGACCTTGACGTTAAGGAAAGTAGTATTACTGTTGACGAAAATAAAAACATTATAGTTAGTGCGTCGCTTGGAAGGGATAAATCTCATAGAATTATAGAAGAGTTTATGATTTTAGCAAACGTTACTGTTGCTGAATTTATGTATTTTTTGGATAAACCATTTATTTATCGTGTACATGAAAAACCGACTGAAGAAAGGCTAGAAAAATTTTATGCTTTTATTACTCAATTAGGTATAAAATTTAAGCGTGCAAAAGATAACGTTTATCCAAAAGATTTCCAATTAATTTTGAATAACTGTAATAAATCACCCATTTTTCCAATTGTAAATAGAGTAATGCTTCGTTCAATGCAGAAAGCAAAATATTCGCCCGACAACTTAGGACATTTTGGCTTGTCAGAAAAAAATTATTGTCATTTTACTTCGCCAATAAGAAGATATCCTGACTTGACTATTCATAGAATAATAAAAGATTTTTTATCGGGAAAGCAAGACCTAGAAGAAAAGTATTCTAACTTTGTAGAAGAAGCGTCAAAGCAATCTTCATTAAAGGAGCGAAATGCACAAGAAGCAGAAAGGGCTGTGGATGATTACTATAAGATTATGTATATAAGCAATTACGTTGGAGAAGAATTTACAGCAGTAGTTAGTGGGGTAACAAACTTTGGCGTGTTTTGTGAACTTGAAAACGGTATAGAAGGACTATGTAAACTTGAAACGTTAAAGGGAAAAAGATATACTTTTGATGAAAAGTCTTTTTCGCTTTCTAACGGAAAAGAAACTTACAAGTTAGGACAATCGGTTAAAATTAAAGTAGCAGGTGTTGATTTTGCACAAAAAAAAGCAGAATTTTTAATTGTTGAGTAAATTAACTGTTGCAATACATGCTAAAATATAGTAAAATTAATATTATGGATGAAAAAAATATTTGCGTTAACCGTTCGGCTAGCCACGACTACTTTATTCTTGAAAAAATAGAAGCGGGCATCGTTTTAGACGGTGGAGAAGTTAAGTCGCTAAGACTAGGCAACGGAAACCTTAAAGATAGTTTTTGTTATTACGACAATGGAGAATTAGTGATTAAAAATATGCATATTGCAGTTTACGACAAAACGGGTGCTTTTAATACTAAAGATTCTAAAAGAGATAGAAAACTCTTACTTCATAAATCGGAAATAGTAAAACTAGTATCAAAAATTAATCAAAAAGGGCTAACCTTAGTTCCATTAAGGCTTTATTTTAAGCAGTCGCTAATTAAGGCTGAACTAGGACTATGCCAAGGTAAACACACTTACGACAAAAAACGTTCTCTAATGGAAAAAGATATTTCTAGGGAAAAAGAACGTGAAATAAAAAACTATAGATAGGAGAAATAAAAAATGGCTAACAAGAAGAGAATAGAAACTGTTTGCGTACAAGGTGGATATACTCCAAAAAACGGCGAACCTCGTCAAATCCCAATTTATCAAAGCACTACTTTTAAGTATGATACTAGTGAAGATATGGGTAAACTTTTCGACCTAGAAGCAAGTGGATATTTTTATACTAGACTTCAAAACCCCACTAACGACTTAGTTGCTAATAAGTTGTGCGAACTAGAAGGTGGCTCGGCAGCGATGTTAACTTCGTCTGGTCAGGCTGCAAATTTTTATTCGATTTTTAACGTTGCAAACTGTGGCGACCACGTTATTTCATCATCTGCAATTTACGGCGGAACGTTTAACCTTTTTGCAAATACTATGAAAAAAATGGGTATCGAATTTACCTTTGTTTCTCCCGATATTACTGAAGAAGAATTAGATAAATGCTTTAAGCCTAATACAAAAGCAGTTTTTGGTGAGACTATTGCAAACCCTGCACTTGCAGTATTAGATATCGAAATGTTTGCTAACGTTGCACATAAACACGGCGTTCCGTTTATTATTGACAATACTTTTGCAACTCCCGTAAATTGTCGTCCTATCGAATGGGGTGCTGATATTGTTACACACTCAACAACAAAGTATATTGACGGACACGGCTCAAGTGTTGGTGGTGCAATTATTGACGCTGGTAAGTTTGATTGGATGAAATACGCTGATAAATTCCCAGGACTTTGTACTCCCGATGAAAGTTATCACGGTATCGTTTATGCCGAAAAGTTTGGCAAGGAAGGTGCGTTTATAACTAAAGCAACCGCACAACTTATGAGAGACTTTGGTTCTATTCAATCACCACAACATGCTTTCTATATCAATCTTGGTTTGGAAAGTTTGCATGTTAGAATGAAACGTCACTGTGAAAACGGACAAAAGGTTGCTGAATTTTTAAGTAAACACCCAAAAATTGATTGGGTAAGATATTGTGGACTACCAGGCGATAAATACTACGAACTAGGTCAAAAATATATGCCTAACGGTTCTTGTGGCGTAGTAAGTTTCTCGGTAAAAGGTACTAGAAAAGATGCTGAAACCTTTATGAAAAACCTTAAGGTTGCAGCAATTGAAACTCACGTTGCAGATGCTAGAACGTGTTGTTTACACCCTGCAAACGCTACTCACCGTCAAATGACCGACAAACAATTAGAAGAAGCGGGCATTCCACCTACACTTATTAGATATTCTTGTGGTATAGAAAACGCTGACGATTTAATTGAAGATATTAATAGCGCTTTAGATAAAGTATAAACCTTAAGGAGAATATAATGCCAATTATTTTACCAAAAGATATACCGGCTTCAAAAATTTTAAAGTCGGAAAATATTTTCGTAATGGACGAAAAACGTGCAAGCACACAGGATATAAGACCGTTAGAGATAGCCATAATTAATTTAATGCCTACAAAAATTGAAACGGAAACACAACTTATGCGTTTGCTTTCTAATTCGCCCTTACAGGTTAACGTTACTTTAGTAAGTACCGAATCTTATGTTGGCAAAAATACTCCTTTAGAACACTTGCAAAAGTTTTATAAATCTTTTTCCGAAATTTCAAACAAAAAGTTTGACGGTATGATCGTTACGGGGGCCCCCGTTGAAGATATAGAGTTTAGCGAAGTTAAGTATTGGGAAGAGTTGGGCAAGATTTTTGATTTTGCTAAGTCTAACGTTACAAGCACTATGTTTATTTGTTGGGGTGCTCAAGCAGCGTTGTATCATTTCTATGGTATTCCAAAATATCCACTAGATAAGAAACTTTTTGGGGTATATAAACATAAAAAACTTCAAAAGTATGAAAGACTTCTAAAAGGTACGGATGATAGATTTTTTATGCCACACTCAAGGCATTCTACCGTTAAAACCGAAGATATAAAGTCTTGTAAAGAATTGGTATTATTAGCATCTTCTAAAGAAGCAGGTGCTTCTATTATTAGGTCTAAAGACGATAAATTTATCTTTATTACGGGGCACGCTGAATACGATAGAGATACCTTAGAAAAGGAATATAAAAGAGATTTGGCTAAAGGCCTAGATATAGAGCCACCTTATAATTATTACGTAGAAGGAAATAGTGGTGAAATTAAAATGTCTTGGGTTTCCACTGCAAATTTAATCTATATGAATTGGCTAAATCACTACGTTTATCAATTAACACCATACGAAATTGACGACATAAAATAAATAATACGGCTAAATAGCCGTAATATGGGGATGTTTCAGATTCGATTGGGCAGTTGAGTTGAAAAATAAGCATATCGAAGGCTCGTCTTCGTTAAAACGGATTTAAATTTAAATGCTAACAATCAAAAATTAGCATACGCTGCTTAATTTTAAGCGTACGTCTTGTATTTCCTCGTCCGTCGGGAAATATAAAGGCGTCAGTTAGACGGAGAACGGATTTTATAAATTGTTCCGTTTATAAAATCGGCTTTTAGGAAATAGGTAATACTAAAGGTTTCCGATGACCATAGTGTTACTGAATTTTTTAATATCGGATAAGTATGTAGAAATTTTTAATGAAATGTTCAAGACCGGAGTGCAAGTCTCCGCATCTCCACCACGTCAGGGCAAGGCTATTTCGTCCACCGTTGCTACTGCAACGGCTTGACCTATGAGCCTGCCCTTCCTTTTTCCCAAAAATCTTTTGTTTCACAAAATATTTTCGGGAGCCCTAGAATAAAGTGCAAGACTAATTATCTTGCTTTTTTAAAGATAAAATAAGGCTTTATCCATTTTTGGATAAAGCCTTATTAGGTTGTTAATTATTTATTTAGACTTTTTAGTTACAACGTATTTTAATACGAATAACGAACCTAACATAATTACGATAGAAAGTGGTAACATTACGTACCATACGGGGATAAATCCTGCAATGATAAAGCATACGAACGATACGATAGCAACGAAAATTGCATAGGGCAATTGTGTTGATACGTGGTTAATATGTTCACATTCAGCACCTGCAGATGACATAATCGTCGTGTCTGAAATAGGTGAGCAGTGGTCGCCACAAACAGCACCTGCTAGACAAGCAGAAATACCAAGTATCATTAATGGGTCGTTTGCAGGGAACATTGCTGTAACAATTGGAATAAGTATACCGAAAGTACCCCAAGAAGTACCGGTAGCAAAGGCAAGAACACAAGCAACTATAAATATAATTGCAGGTAAGAATTTTGCTAATCCAGAAGCCGCTTGATTCATAACTTCGTGAACGTAGTAAGCAGCACCTAAAGTACCGGTTATATTTTTAAGAGCAGTAGCAAACGTTAAAATCAAGATTGCAGGAACCATTGCTATAAAGCCTTTTGGAATTGCTTTCATAGAATCTTCAAAAGAAACGGTCTTTCTAATAGCCATATATATTACCGTAAATACTAGGGCAATTAAACCACCCCAAGGTAATGCAACTGTAGCATTGGTGTCAGCAAAAGCGGTAATAAAGTCTGCTCCGTCAAAAATTCCACCAACGTAAACTAAAGCAAATACGCAAGTTGCGATTAATACTATAATAGGTAATATTAAATCTAAAATCTTACCACGAACAGAGGGGAGAGATTCTTCACCACTAGAAACTTGTTTGCCTGAGAATAGGTCGCCGTTTTGAGCATTGATTTCGTGCTTTTTCATAGGTCCGAAGTCGAACTTCATCAAAGTGATAGCAAGTACGAATACTAGTGTTAAAATAGAGTAGAAGTTCATAGGAATAGCAGCGATAAACAACTTAAAGCCTTGACCATCGGCAGCGTATTGAGAAACTGCTGCTGCCCAAGAAGATATAGGTGCAATCATACAAATAGGTGCTGCGGTTGCGTCAATAAGGAAAGCCAACTTAGAACGGCTTATGCCATGTTTATCAGTAACGGGACGCATAACTGAACCAACTGTTAGACAGTTGAAGTAGTCGTCGATAAAGATTAATACGCCTAAAATAAATGTTGCAATACCTGCACCCACCTTAGATTTTACGTGTGTTTTAGCCCATTCACCAAACGCATGACTTCCACCAGCCTTATTGATTAAGGCAACTAGAATACCAAGTTCAATTAAGAATACGAAGATACCTGCAGTGTCTGATACAGCGTTAATTAAGCCAGTGCCTATAACGTGGTCGATAGTGCCTAATGGTTCGAAATTTGCCGCTAAAATTGCACCGGATAATAAACCAATAAATAAAGAAGAGAAAACTTCTTTGGTTATAAGTGCTAATGAAATAGCGATGATAGGTGGCAACAACGCCCATACTGAACCAACAACTTCTGCTGAGCCACCACATGTTTTACATAATGGATTGCCAGAGCAGTCTGGACAAGCAACAGTATTGTTAATCCAGCCGGTTGCTACAACGACGATAAGAAGTGCTATAATAACTAACGATGCAGTTAAAAGCGTAATCGTCTTTTTGTTAAAGAACTTTTTTGAGTTTAACATTTTTTAACTCCTTCCTTTGTATTTTTGAATTAAAAAAATCACGATACCTATTAAATACCGTGATTAAAAACGTAATATTTAATAGCCCAACACATATAAATGTGACAGTTGCACGGATATTTTCCGTACCCCCAGATGATAAACTTTTGGGAAATTTATCTCTTCGGCAATTTTTCCTTTACCACCGTTTATAAAACCCTAAAACGGCTTATCATAAAAATCGCACCTCTATCTATTTATTTAATTCTTATATATAATACTAAAACAATATATATTTGTCAATACTTTATTTTAAAAATAAAAAAACGGTTATAAAACCGTTTATTATCAAAAAAACCGTGCAATCTTTTTCGAGAACAACCGCCGAAGCGTAAAAGTAGTAGGTAACTACTCCAAAGCAACCTTATATCACACGCAAATGTCTGTTTAGTGCTGCTATATTCCTATCCTGACACGGTTCGCAGGTTTGCGTTGCATAAGACCTTGGTATCAACGTCCCTTGCTAAGCGCAGCCTTCCACGATTGAACCCTAGAAAGATATTCTGTTCCACTAAGCGAATTGTGGATACAGGGCATCGCTAACTCCCCACATAGCACGGTATAAAACATTTTACCTTAAAAGAAGTTATTTTGCAAGTTATTTGTTGTAATAAAATGAATTTATTTGTAAAAAGCAAAGAATTAACTTTACAAAAATAGTAAATGGGGGTATAATAAAATGGTATTTTAATAAAATGCCATTACTATGTCTTAGGAGCGAAAAATGTACAAGAAAGTTGATACCTCTCTTAATTTTTTAGATAGGGAAAAGGAAGTTTTACAATTCTGGAAAGAAAACAAAATTTTCGAACAAAATACTGAAGAAAACTTAGGCAATCGTGAATTCACTTTTTACGATGGCCCGCCTACTGCTAACGGAAAACCACACATTGGTCATATTTTAACTAGAGTTATAAAAGATATAATTCCACGTTATCACGTTATGAAAGGCGAACACTGTTTAAGAAAAGCAGGTTGGGATACTCATGGCCTTCCCGTTGAACTTGAAGTCGAAAAAGTTTTAGGTATTGACGGAAAGCAAGAAATTGAAAAGTACGGTATTGAACCCTTCATTAAAAAGTGTAAGGAAAGCGTTTGGAAATATAAAGCAGAATGGGAAAAGATGAGCGACCGTGTTGGCTATTGGGCTGATATGGAAAACCCATACGTTACCTATGATGATAACTATATTGAATCAGTATGGTGGGCTATTAAAACAATAGCAGATAAAGGTTTACTTTATAAGGGCTATAAGATTGTTCCTTATTGTCCTCGTTGTGGTACTGCACTTTCTTCACACGAAGTAGCACAAGGCTATAAGGACGTAAAGGAAGTTTCTGTAATTGTAAGATTTAAGATTAAAGATAGAGAAAACGCATACTTCCTTGCTTGGACAACCACGCCTTGGACGTTGCCATCTAACGTTTGCTTATGTATGAACGCAAACGAAAATTATGCTGAAATCAAAGCCGAAGACGGCAAGATTTATGTTTTAGCAGAAGCATTAATTTCAAAATACTTTGAAAATTACGAAGTATTAAGTGTTAAAAAGGGTAGTGAATATTCTTTTGCTGAATATGAACCCTTATTTGACTTTACAAAAGACGCTATTGAAAAGAATAAAAAGGCGTTCGTAGTAGTAACCGACGATTACGTTACTATGGAAGATGGCACGGGTATCGTACATAACGCACCTGCTTTTGGTGAAGACGATGCTAGGGTATGTCAAAAATACGACATTGCTTTTGTAAATTTAGTAGATACACAAGGCAAAATGACCGAACAAGCAGGTCCTTACACCGGCTTATTCGTTAAAGATGCAGACAAAGTAATCATTAAAGATTTATTAGATAGTGGTTTACTATTTGCTGAAGTTCCGTTTGAACATAGTTATCCTTTCTGTTGGCGTTGTGATACACCTTTGATTTACTATGCTAGACAAAGTTGGTTTATCAAAATGACAGCAGTAAAAGATAGACTTCTTGCTGCAAACGATTCTATTAATTGGATACCTGAAACTATTAAAAAGGGTAGAATGGGAAACTTTTTAGAAAACGTTATTGATTGGGGCTTATCTCGTGAACGTTATTGGGGAACACCACTACCTGTTTGGGTATGTAATAAATGTGGTAAAATTCACGTTATTGGTAGCAAAAAGGAATTGAAAGAACTTTGCAATATTAACGGCGATATCGAATTACACCGTCCATACATTGACGACTGTTCGTTTAATTGTGAATGTGGTGGTAAATTTATCAGAGAAAAAGAAGTTATTGACTGTTGGTTCGACTCTGGTTCTATGCCTTTTGCTCAATATCATTATCCCTTTGAAAACAAGGAATTGTTTGAAAGTCATTTCCCTGCAGATTTTATCTCAGAAGCGATTGACCAAACACGTGGTTGGTTCTATACATTGCTTGCTATTTCAACTTTATTGTTTGACAAAGCACCATTTAAAAATTGTATAGTTTTAGGACACGTTAACGATAAAAATGGTATCAAAATGAGTAAACACAAGGGTAACGTAGTTGACCCGTGGTCTATTCTTGATAAGCAAGGTGCTGACGCAGTTAGATGGTATTTCTATACTGGTTCTGCTCCTTGGCTTCCTTCAAGATTCTACGAAGAAGCCGTTTCAGAAGCACAAAGAAAGTTTATGGGTACTTTCTGGAACACTTATGCTTTCTTTGTACTTTACGCAGATATCGATAAGTATAATCCTAGCGAATACGATATTAAAAAATGTAAACTTTCGTTAATGGATAAGTGGATTCTCTCTAAGATGAATACTCTTATCAAAACTGTAGACGAAGGCTTAAATTCATATAACATATTTGACAGTGCAAGGGCACTTCAAGCGTTTACCGACGATTTATCTAACTGGTACGTTCGTCGTGGTAGAGAACGTTATTGGGGACACGATATGGACGACGATAAGATTGCCGCTTATACCACTTTATACACGGTATTGGTAACCTTAACAAAGTTATCTGCACCTTTCGTTCCGTTTATGACTGAATCTATTTATCAAAACTTAGTACCAAACTTCTATCCTGATGCGCCTAAGTCAGTTCATTTATGTTCTTTCCCTGAATATGATGAAAAGGCCGTTGATTTAGCGTTAGAAGAAGGTATGCAAAACGTTCTTGATATAGTTGTTTTAGGTCGTGCTTGCCGTAACACTTCTAATATTAAAAACAGACAACCTTTACAAAAAGTATTCGTATGTTCTGAAAGAACTACCGAATTAACTGAAGGTTTACTTGAAATTGCTAAAGACGAACTTAACGTTAAGGAAATTGAATACTTAGTTGACGCATCTAAGTTTGTTTCCTACAAGATTAAACCACAATTAAAGACTTTAGGTCCTAAATACGGTGCAAAACTTGGAAAAGTTAAGAAGTTCTTAGAAACTTGCGATGCTTCTAAGGTTGTATCAACAGTAAAGAGTGGAGAAGTATTTAAGGTAAACTTTGAGGGCGATGATTTTGAATTTGCACTAGAAGATTTACAAATCTTTAGTGAAAGTGTACCAGGCTTTACTGCTATGAGTGATAAAGGCTTGACGATTGTATTAGATACTAACGTTACCGAAGAATTAAAGTCTGAAGGTGTTAGAAGAGAATTAATTTCTAAGATTCAATCTATGAGAAAGGAAGCAGGCTTTGAAGTAGTTGACCGTATTAACGTTAATTTCAGTACTGATGATGCTGAAATTTTAAACGCAATGAACTCGAAAGAACTTGCTGAAGTTGTTTTGGCTAACCAAGTAGTAGCAAATACTGTACAAGGCTTTACTAAGGAATTAGACGTTAACGGTGCTAAGTGTATTGTAACGATTAACAAGGTTAATTAATAATGAAAGTTGCAAATTGGAAAGACTTTTCGGTTATTGCGACGGGAGACGGCTATAAACTTGAAAGGTGGAAAGACGTTATTCTATTAAGACCGGACCCTCAAGTAATATGGAAAAGTTCCTTTAATATGGACAACTACAAAGATTTATCTGCAAAATATTTGCGTAGTGAATCTGGTGGTGGTAGGTGGCGTTTTATTAAGAAAATTCCCGAAGAATGGAAAGTTTCTTATAGAGACTTAACCTTTAAGATTAAGCCAATGGGTTTTAAGCATACTGGTTTATTTCCTGAACAAGCAGTGAATTGGGACTTAATGGATGAACTCATTAAAAATGCAGGTAGGGAAATTAACGTTCTTAACTTGTTTGCTTATACAGGTGGTGCGACGGTTGCTTGTGCAAAGGCTGGTGCTAAAGTTTGCCACGTAGATTCTGCTAAGGCAATGGTAGAAAGGGCGGGCGAAAATTGTAGACTTTCTAACGTTGAACCGACGAAAGTCAGATATATTATCGATGACTGTAAGAAGTTTGTTGAAAGAGAAATTCGCCGTGGAAAAAAATACGATGCAATAATAATGGATCCACCTAGTTATGGTAGAGGACCAAACGGTGAAATGTGGAAACTTGAAAGCGAACTGTTTAGTCTTGTAGAACTTTGCACTAAAGTATTAAGCGATAATCCCTTGTTTTTCTTGATCAATAGTTATACTACAGGGCTTCAACCACAAGTAATGAAAAATATTCTTGAAATTCTAGTCAAGAAAGGACGTGGTGGTTATACAGATGCTTATGAAGTAGGTTTAAAAACTGAAGAAGATGGCGTAGTATTGCCTTGTGGAAATTCGGGAATTTGGATTAATGGATAAATTTATGGAAGATTTGATTATTTTACACGAAGACAATCACATAATCGTGGTACTAAAACCACAAAATATGCCTTGTTGTGAAGACGAAAGCAAGGATATAGACTTGCTTAACGCCTTAAAGGAATATATTAAAGAAACCTACGACAAAAAAGGTAACGTTTATTTAGGACTTGTACATAGGTTGGATAGACCTACCGGTGGCATTATGGTTTTTGCAAAGAGTTCTAAAGCGGCTTCACGTCTTTCAGAACAAATGAAGTCTGGGGACTTTGAGAAAAAGTATTATACTGTTACCGTTGGTGTTCCTAAAGAAGAAAAGGCGATATTAACACATTATCTCAAAAAAAATGCAGTTAATAATATGGTCTACGTTTGTCCACCTACCGTTGAAGGTGCAAAACTTGCTGAATTAGACTATAACGTTATCGACCAAAAAGACGGACTTGCTTTAGTAGACGTTAGACTTCATACGGGAAGGTCGCATCAAATAAGAGTTCAAATGAACGCAATTGGTACACCAATTTATGGCGATATGCGATATGGTGGAGAAAAGGCAAAAAAAGGACATCTTGCACTTTGGGCGTATTATTTGGCGTTTACTCACCCTGTTTGCAAAGAACGTATGGTGTTTAGAGTTCAACCACCAAAGGACGAAATGCCTTGGTGTAATTTTAAGACGGAGAAATCGGTTACGATTATTAAACCTAGTCTATAATAATGAAAAAATTAAAAAGTTTATTAAATTTATTTTGGACATTTTTTAAAATCGGTTTGTTTACTTTTGGTGGTGGCTACGCAATGGTTGCCGTAATTGAAAGGGAAATAGTCGAAAAAAGAAAATATATTGGTCAAGAAGATTTTCTTGACCTTATAGCGATTGCGGAATCAACGCCCGGTCCTATTGCCGTTAATTCGGCAACCTATATTGGTTATAAATTAGGTGGGGTGTTAGGTTCCTTTTTTGCTACTCTTGGGGTGGTGCTTCCATCTTTTATAATTATTTTTATAATTAGTTTCTTTTATGAAAAGTTTTTAGCATTAGAGTACGTTTCTTATGCTTTTAAGGGTATTCAAGCGTGCGTGTCATTTTTAATAATTACAGCGGGAATTAAAATGTTAAAAGGCATAAAAAAGAATATTTTTAACGTTTTAATGTTTATTTCCACCCTTGTATTAATGCTTGTTATTAAAATATTTGATTTGCCAATTTCATCTATTTATCTGATTTTAGTTGGTGGATTAATAGGCGTTATTACTTATTTAATTACTAGAAAAAAAGTTGAAAACAAAGGAGAAAATGACCAATGATGGTAATTTTAAATTTGTTTTTAACCTTTCTAAAAATAGGGGCTTTAACTTTTGGTGGGGGGTATGCAATGATACCTATTTTAACCGATGAAGTTTTAGCACAAGGATGGCTTACTGAAAGCGAGATTATTAATTTTATTGCTATTTCTGAATCAACGCCAGGTCCTATTGCAATTAATATGGCAACCTTTGTTGGCTCAAACGTTGGGGGAGTTGCTTTTAATACCTTGTTTGGTAAATTTATAGGTGCTTTTTTTGCAACTCTTGGCGTTGTAATGCCTTCATTTATTATAATACTTCTAATTGTTTCTATATTAAATAACCTACTAAAATATAAAGGCGTTGAATCATTTTTAAAAGGTGTGAGACCGGTTGTAGTTGGCTTGATAGTTGCCGTAGGCATAACGATATTTTTAAGCGTGGTATTATCCTTTACTACTATTAACTCAACTGTAAATTTTGATTATAAGTCGCTAGTAATTTTCGGGCTTATTGCTTTGATAAATTTCGTTTACAAAAAGATAACTAAAAAGAAACCGTCAGTTATTCTTTTGATTGGTATTTCGGCAGTTTTAGGAATAATTTTTTACGGGTTTTTTTAACAAAATAAAACTTCATAAGGCTTCTCTAGTTTGAGAAGTCTTTTTTTTGACAATTTGTGATAGGTTTTTATAAAAACATATAATAATTGGTTTATTGATTCTAATATAATTTTAGTAAAGATTAATATTAGTAGGTAGTTATGAAATTAGATAAAATTATAGAAGAAATAGAAGTAGTTGAAATTATTGGTAAAACTGATATAGAAATAAGTGAAATAGTTATTGATAGTAAATTAGTTGTAAAAAATAGTCTTTTCGTTTGCTTAATTGGACAAAAGTTCGACGGGCACGACTATGTTGGACAAGCCGAAAGATACGGTGCAAAAGCAGTTGTTGTCGAAAAGAAAATTCAAACAAATCTTACTCAAATTATAGTTAAAAATTGCAGACAAGTTTTACCATTACTCTGTTCTGCATTTTATGAACGATGCGACAAAAAATTAAAACTAATCGGCGTAACAGGTACTAATGGAAAAACTACAACTTCTCATTTGATATATCAAACCTTAAAATATTTGGGTAAAAAATGTGGAGTTATTGGAACTATTGGTATTTATTACAACGACAAATTTTTAGAAGCCAATTTAACGACACCAGACCCACCAGAACTATTTAAGATTTTGTACGATATGTATAACGATGGGATAGAAATAGTCATTATGGAAGTATCTGCCCACGCTATTTTTTTAGAAAAAGTATATGGAATGAACTTTAAAATTGGCGTTTTTACTAATCTTTCTCTTGATCATCTTGATTTTTTTGATAGTTTTGAAAAATATAAAGAAAGTAAGTTAAAGTTTTTCAAGAACAACTATTGTGAATTTATAGTTACTAATTCTGATGACGAAACGGGTAGAGAAATAATTCCTTTTAACGATAAGACAATTAGTTATGGATTAGATAACCCTGCGGACGTGTTTGCTATTGATTTAGCAACTGATAAATCGGGTACGCAGTTTATTATTAATTTATTTGATTACGTTTATCAATTAAAAATTAATTTTATAGGAACATATAACGTTTACAACGCACTGGCTTCTTCTGCGTGTGGGGTAATTTTAGGAATTAAACCACAAAAAATTATGAGTGCTCTTGAGAAGGTAAAACCAATAAGTGGTAGGCTAGAAAAGGTTTACGATGAAAAATTTACAGTTTACGTAGATTATGCACATACTCCCGACGGACTTGAAAAATCTTTAATAACATTAAAAGATATTACAAATAGAAATCTCATTTGCGTGTTTGGTTGTGGTGGGAATAGAGATAAAAGTAAAAGAGAAATAATGGGAAATATTAGTGGAAAATATTCTAATTTCACCATAATTACTAGCGATAATCCAAGATACGAAGAACCTATAGAAATTATAACCGAAATAGAAAAAGGGGTTATAAAAAGCGGGGGAAATTATTTAATAATACAAGATAGATTTGAAGCAATAGAGTATGCGTTAAGCCACGCAAAAAAAGGAGACGTAATTTTGATCGCAGGTAAGGGGTGCGAAAAATATCAAGAAGTATTCGGTATAAAAAAGTTGTTTAATGACAAAGATACCGTTATGGAAATAATCTATGGAGAAAAGGGTTGAAAACTTATTTAATTGCATTATTAATTACACTTACTTTAACCTTTGTTTTGGGAATTTTTTGCATACCACTACTTAGAAAATTTAAGGCTAGTCAAACAGTTTTAAAATACGTTGAAACACACAAGGAAAAAAACGGAACACCAACGATGGGTGGGCTGTTTTTTATTATACCAGCAATAGTCGTCTTTTATATTCTAGGTGGTGAAGAAGGGCGTATGGCAATGATAAGCGTTAGCATTGGCTTTGCCTTTTTATTGGTTGGTGCAATAGACGACTATCTAAAGATAAAACGCAAACAAAACGAAGGGCTTAAAAGTTATCAAAAAATACTTTTCCAAAGTGGGATAGCACTTTTAGCTGGCATTTTTGCTTTTAGAAATGGTATAACTTATTTTTATATACCTTTCATAAATAATGCGGTAAATCTAGGGTTTTGGACTATTCCAATAGTTTTTTTTGTATTTCTTGCTATAACTAACAGTGTTAACCTAACCGACGGATTAGACGGACTAGCGTCAAGCGTAAGTTTAGTGTATTTAATTTTTATTAGTTTTATTGTCATTTGTCAAAATAGTGTTTTTAACCACTTATACTTAAAACAAGAAGAATATCAAAAGTTGGTTTTATTATCATTTTGTCTAATAGGAGGGTTACTAGGCTTTTTAATATTTAACGTTAACAAAGCAAAAGTCTTTATGGGAGATACGGGGTCGCTTTCACTAGGCGGATTTATTGGTGCAATAAGCGTTTTCTCGTCGAATACATTTTATATACCATTACTTGGAATAACTTTTGTTTTTTCTGCAATTTCGGTAATAATACAAGTTTTTGTTTATAAGAAAAACGGCAAGCGGGTATTTTTAATGTCGCCATATCATCATCATTTGCAACTGAAAGGATATAGTGAAGCACAAATTTCTTTTTATTATTCTTTAATAACTTGCATAGTAGGAGTATTATCAATCATATTTTATTTTTGAGGTGAAATATGTTAATCAATTCTAACAAGTTTTTGGTGCTAGGCGTTTCAAAAAGTGGTTTTTCAGCA
Source organism: Christensenellaceae bacterium (assembly GCA_045589615.1). Classification (GTDB taxonomy): domain Bacteria; phylum Bacillota; class Clostridia; order Christensenellales; family Borkfalkiaceae; genus UBA1259. The sequence continues at coordinate 101,857 of JAZNPL010000013.1, forward strand.
TCAAGTTATTTGCTGTCAAAAGGTGCAACGTGTTACGTTTTTGAAGAAAACGATTCTACTAAAATAAAAGAAAAAAAGGAAGAATTAATATCAAAAGGTGCAATACTACTTTCTAACGACAACGTAGAAGAAACCCTAAAGTACGTTGACGTTGTAATTATAAGCCCAGGTGTTCCAATAAATCATAATATTGCAGTTAAAGCAAGAAATTTAGGCAAAAGAATAATAAGCGAGTTGGAGTTTGGATATTTTTGTTCGTTTCCAAAAATTATTGGTGTTACGGGTACTAACGGTAAAACTACCACCGTTTCGCTTATAAACTCAATATTGTCAGACTACGGTGCAAAATGTTTATTAATGGGTAACGTTGGTTGCCCCGTTTGTGATAATGTTGACAAAATCGATAGTTCTACAGTTTGCGTAACTGAAATTTCAAGTTATCAACTAGAAAGCACTTGTTATCTTAGACCGGACGTTGCGTGCATACTAAACGTATCGCCAGACCATTTAGAAAGACATTATAGTATGGAAAACTATATTTTCCTAAAAAGAAGATTACTAAGTTGTTTAACCGAGAGTGAATACGCCGTTTTAAATTATGATGACCAAGTAGTTAAGGAGTTCGGACAGACCACTAAAGCAAAAATTATATTCGTTTCTTTAAAACAAGAAGTTGACGGGGGATACAAAAAGGAAGATGCACTATATTATAAAGGAACAAAAATAATTGGATTAAACGAACTAAGACTTCAAGGAATACATAACGAATATAACGCACTTTTTGCAATTGTAGTTGCGAAACTTTTTGGCGTTTCCGACCAAGTAATACGTGATTCACTTGCCAATTTTAAGGGTATTCCACATAGAATACAATTGATTTCTGAGAAAAATGAAATTAAAGTATATAACGATTCAAAAGCAACTAATACTGCTTCTACGATTAGTGCTATAAATTGTATGAAAGGTAATACCATTTTAGTTTTGGGTGGAAGTAATAAGGGTGAAGATTATAGCGAATTATTTAAGGTCATAAAAAATTCACAAATTAAACACGTGGTAATTACGGGTGAAACTAAAGAGGAAATGATAAAGTCTGCAATTAAAATTGGAGTTGAAAACTTTACTTCAACAAATAGTTTTGAAGATGCGGTAAAATATGCCTACCTATTATGTAATAGTGGTGAAAATCTTTTATTTAGTCCGGCGTGTGCAAGTTTTGATAAATTTAGTGGCTTTGAAGAAAGAGGAGATTATTTTACTAAACTTATAGGAGAATTATCTTGCCGATTAAATTAAAGTTAAAGCAAAAAAACAAACCCGACTATATATTGCTTTTAGCGGTTGTTTTGTTGGCTATTATAGGAACGATTTTTATATATTCTGCAAGCAACTATTCAGCACAAGCAACCTATAAAGATGCTTTTTATTTTGTAAAGAAGCAAATAATAGGTATAATATTAGGCGTAATAGCAATGCTGTTTACGGGAAATTTTGAATATAAAAAATTAAAAAAGTTAGTTATACCTATTTCAATCGTTACTTTCATTGCATTATTTCTAGTTTTTGTCCCAGGAATAGGAGTAGAAAATTATGGGGCAAAAAGGTGGATAAATTTAGGCTTTTTCACTTTACAACCATCCGAACTTGCAAAATTTTCTCTAATATTGTTTTCTGCTAATTACATAAGTAAAAATGCTAATAAAACTCATAGTTTATTAGGCGTGTTACCCGTTTTAATTTTTGGTGGGGTTACTTGTCTTTTGATTATAATTGAGCCAAATATGTCAATAACGGTATGCGTGGCAGTACTAATGCTGTCCATTGTATTTTTGTCAGGGCTAAAAATTAAATATTTGCTTTGTATTTTATTGCCTGCGATAGCAGGAGGTGTAATTTTAATTCTTATTGAACCCTATAGATTTGATAGGTTATTAGCCTTTATTAATCCTTGGTCAAATCCTAAGGGAGAGGGATATCAACTATTACAATCCCTATACGCATTAGGTTCAGGTGGTTGGTTTGGGGTTGGGCTTTTTAATTCACGACAAAAATATGCTTTTTTACCTTTTTCAGAGTCCGATTTCATATTATCGGTAATTGGCGAAGAAATTGGTTTTATAGGACTATTTTTCTTTTTTGCATTGCTTGGTTTTATAATTTTTAGAGGGTTAAAAATAGCGTCAAAGTCAAAAGATATATTCGGTTTTATACTTGCTGTTGGCATTACTATGATTTTTGGAATACAAGTAGTAATAAATGCAATGGTAGTAACGGGAAGTATTCCACCAACAGGCTTGCCGTTGCCATTAGTGTCAAGTGGCAATACTTCCATTATAATTTTTATGGCTGAAATGGGCATTTTGTTTAATATTTCAAAATCTATAGATTAACTTTTTAAGTGAATATTCCATAGTATATTAATATCAATTTATGGGAGATATTATGGGGAAGTTCATAATAAACGGTGGGAAAAAATTATACGGTAGCGTAAAAATAGAAGGTTCAAAAAATGCCGTTTTACCAATGATAGCAGGTGCTTTACTAACCGAAGACGAAGTTCTTATTGAAAATTGTCCTAAAATAAACGACGTTATTACAATGACTAAGATATTAAACAACTTAGGCGTAAAAACGTCTTTTATTGATAGTGGACTATTGATAAATTCATCTTGTATAAATTCCTATACCGTAGATAAAATATTATCCAAGGAATTGCGTTCCTCAGTATTTTTAATGGGAGCGTTAATTTCAAGGCTGAAAAAAGCGTTAATAACTATTCCCGGTGGATGTTGCATAGGGGATAGACCTATTGATTTACATATTTCTTCACTTAAAAAGTTAGGGGTGGACTTTACTTTTATGGGTGAGGAAATTTTTTGTTGTTCAAAAAATTTAAGAGGTGGCAAAATCAGGTTAAAATATCCGTCGGTAGGTGCAACTGAAAATGCTTTAATGGCTTCAGTTTTAGTACCTGGAGAAACCATTATTGATAACGTTGCTAGAGAGCCTGAAGTTTGTGATTTTATAAATTTTTTAAATAATATGGGTGCCGAAATATACGGTGCGGGAACAAAAACGCTAGTCGTTAAAGGAGTAAATAAACTACACGGTATAAAATATAAACCAATTTTCGATAGGATAGAGGCGGGAACCTTTTTATTGGCAGGTGTAATTACGGGTGGAAAAATTCAAATAGAAGGAGTAGAATTAAAAAATATTTCTTGTTTGACCGATAAATTTTACGATAACACTTGTAAAATTAGGTTGACTAATGATATAATGTATATACAAAGTGGGGAGAGAAGAAATTCTTTCTCTTTCGACACGGGGCCTTATCCTGCTTTTCCAACCGATTTACAAGCACAAACTATGGCATATTTGTCTATTGCCGAGGGTGTTTCTTACGTTAACGAAACAGTTTTTGAAAATCGATTTAAGCACGTAAAAGAATTAAATAAAATGGGTGCTGATATTAAGATTGAACGAAACGTTGCAATAGTTAAAGGAGTCAAACAATTAAAGGGTACGAAGGTTAAATCTACAGACCTTAGGGCTGGTGCGTCGCTTGTTTTGGCGGGGCTTGTTGCTGATGGAACTACCGAAGTTTTTGGTATTGAGCATATATTAAGGGGCTATCAAGATTTAGATTTAAAATTAAGGACGTTAGGGGCTGACGTTACAAAAGTATAAAGTGGTTAAAAATATGAAAGCAAAAAAGATTTACGTGATATTAATCGTTGTGCTGTTTTTAATAGCAGTTTTATCATGTTGCTATTTTACTTTTAATATTTCAAAAGTTGAAATTTCATATTCAATCAATGAAGAAGCCGATATAAGCGAAATTACCGATGACCTAAACGAATATAAGGGGAAAAATCTAATTTTTTTTGATTTAGAACAAATTAGTTCGACTTTAAAAAATTACGAATATTTTGAATTAGTGTCGGTTAGAAAAAGTTATCCTGCGACTTTAAAAATAGAGATTAAAGAGCGTAGGGAAGTATTCGCAATAAAAAACGACGGACAAGTATTCGTGGTTTCGGATAATGGATATATTTTTAACGTTTACGAAAAAGATTATTTTGAACAAAACAATACGCTAAACCTAATAGAACTAGATTTAGTTGGTGTTAACGTATTAAGTGAAACAAAAGGCGATTTTATTAAAACGGACAACCCTATGTTTATAAATTCGGTTTTTGAAATGGCTAAAAAGATAGAACTTACTGATTGCGTTAAGTCTATAGAAGCAGTAAGTGCTGTTGAAAAGAAAAACGTAGTATTTAAGACCTATACAGGTGTAGAAATAGTTGTTTATGATTCGGACGATGAAGGACTTAGAAAAATTGCAAACCAATTTTTAAAATATGAAGGGCTTAGCGATTATCAAAAGGCGTACGGATATATATACATTACAAAACTTGACGAAACTGGTGAGATAATTGCAACTTGGTCGGAAGTTAATTCTAAGGAGTAAAAAATGCATAAAAAACAAGTAGCCGTATTAGACGTTGGCTCGTCAAAAATTACAGTTGCAGTTGCCGAGAGAGGCGTTAATAAAACCTTTGTAATTAAAGGCAGAAAGAGTTTTGATTACGAAGGCTTTGCAGACGGTGTTTTTTTTGACGTTGACCAATTAAAATCGGTTATTACTTCTGCAATTGAATATTTAAAAAGTGTTAAACGTCAAACTATAGACTTTTTGTATATAGGTGTTCCGGGTGAATTTACTAGAATAACAGTAAAAGATGCTCAAATCTCTTTTGACCGAAAGAAAAAAATTTCAGAAGCAGAAATAGAAAGGTTGTTCGATTCTGCCTTTGTTGTTTCTGGTTCTAGCGTTCTTATTAATCGTTCAGCAATAAGATACGAATTAGATGACTTAAGAAGACTAGCAAATCCTATCGGTTGTTCTAGTGAAATTTTAAAAGGTAAACTAACATTTATAGTTTGTCAAAATTATTTTATTGAATTATTTGATAGTATTCTTAACGGACTTGGTATAAAGCAAAAAGAATACGTTTCTTCTTCTTTAGCACAAGCAATGTATTTGATAGAGCCGGAAACTAGAGATAGAATAGCAATGCTTTTAGACGTTGGTTACATAAGTACAACTTTTACCTTAATTCAGGGCGACGGAATTTTGTACCAAAATTCATTTTCTTTCGGCGGGGGATATTTAACTGCATCTATTGCTGAAAAATATTCTCTACCTTTTTCAGTAGCAGAAGAATTAAAGCGTAAAGTCAATATGTGTAAAGTTTCTCAAACTGATTATGACACTATTAGTACTGAAAACGGAGAGTTTTATAGTGCTGAAGAGTTAATTAAAATAGTTAAAGAAAATTTAGACTTGCTATGTGAAAAGGTGGCAGATGCCATTGATGATACGGGATACGTTATTCCCGAATACGTTCCCTTATTCGTTACGGGTGGTGGAATTTCTTATTTGCGTGGTGCAAAAGGGCATTTAGCAAATAGATTAGGACTTTCGGTCGAAGTAATTTCGCCAAGAGTTCCATTGATGAATAACCCAACGGAGTCATCATTATTATCGTTAATGGATTTATCGCTATAATAAAAAATTAATATAAAAACAATTATGAGAGGAGGACCAAGAAATGTTCGGTCAACAAAATTTTAATACCAATAGTGCAGTAATAAAAGTTATGGGTGTAGGCGGTGGCGGATGTAATGCCGTTAACAGTATGATAGACTCTAACGTTTCAAGTGCACAATTTATATCTGTAAATACTGATAACCAAGCCTTATTATTATCAAAGGCAGAAATAAGCCTTCAAATAGGCGAAAAACTTACAAAAGGCTTAGGTGCTGGTAGTGACCCAAGCATTGGTGAACAAGCGGCCGAAGAAAGCAAAGATGCTATCGTTGAGTTGTTACAAGGTACCGACCTTTTATTTATTGCCGCTGGTATGGGTGGTGGAACGGGTACCGGTGCTGCCCCCGTAATTGCTAAAATTGCTAGAGAAATGAACATTTTAACGGTTGCAGTTGTTACTAAACCTTTCTCTTTTGAAGGTAGAGTTAGAAATGAAAATGCTAATAAAGGTATTGCAAATCTTAAAAAATACGTTGATACCGTTGTGATTATTCCTAACGATAAATTATTACAATTCTTGCCCGCACATATTGGTATGCTTCAAGCGTTTAAAGTTGCTGATGATATGTTAAAGCAAGGCGTTGTAGGTATAGTTGACTTAATTGCAACACCTTCATTAATTAACCTAGACTTTGCAGACGTTAAAACCGTTATTCAAAAACAAGGTCTTGCTCATATGGGTATTGGTAGAGCAAAGGGTGAAAACAGGGTAATTGAAGCCGTTAGACAAGCAGTTTCAAGTCCATTGCTAGAAACCACTATTGAAGGCGCTAAGTCTATTATTATCAACGTTACGGGAGGCCCTGATATCGAACTCAATGAGATTTACGATGCTTCTACCTTAGTTCAAGGCATTATTGATGAATCGGCAAATATTATTTTTGGTGCAACTATTGACGAAAATATGGCTGATGAAATTAAAATTACCATTATTGCTACAGGCTTTTTACCGTATAGTGAAACCGATGAAAAAAAGGAAGATACGATTAGCCCCGTATTAAGTTTGTTTGAAGAAAAAAAGCAAGTAGAAATGGAAAGTCAAGCAGTTGAAACAAATACTCAAATTGTAGAGCCAATTCCTGTTGTGGAAGAAAAACAAGAAGAAGTTGAAGTAGTAGAAGAAGTACAAGTTCAAGAAGAAAAGAAGGAACTTCCTGCATTTATGAAAAGACTTTTTGGTAAAAAATAATTAAAACAACATATAAAAACCATCAGTTAAAACTGATGGTTTTTTAATATTTTCAAAAGCAAAAAAAACAATGGCGCATAACCATTGTTCTTTGTTGGTCGGAGTAGCGAGACTTGAACTCACGGCCTCTTGCCCCCCAGACAAGCGCGCTACCAACTGCGCCATACCCCGATTGCGAGATATATTTTACCACAACTTTTTTTATTTGGCAAGAAAAATAAAGGTATTTATTGGACTCTTTTAAAAAATAATGTTAAAATATTATTATAAAAATTAAGGATAGATTTATGCGAATTAGAAGAAAAAGACATTTAGAAGAAAGAGTTGCTAATCTAAGCGAATATTTACTTGTTTTAGACGAAAGTATAAAGAACGTTAATGAGGCAATTAAAAATAAATCTTATATAGATACTCGTAAAATTTTTAATAACGACAACCCAATAGAATTAGAAATTGGTTGCGGAAAAGGTAAGTTTATATGTGAAATGGCAAGGTTAAACCCTGACGTAAATTTTATAGCGGTGGAGATGCTTCAAAATATTATAGTTATGTCTGCCGAATTGGCAAAAGAATATAATCTTAAGAACGTTGTTTTCCTAAATAGTGGTGCAGAGTATTTGCCAAGATATATTAAACCTGCAAGTATTAGAAATATATATCTTAATTTTTCGCCTCCGTATCCTAAAGATGGTTATGAAAATAGACGATTAACGTCCGAGCGATTTGTAAAATGGTATCGGGAATTTCTTTGTGAAGATGGTAAGGTTATACAAAAAACTGATGATAAAGATTTTTTTGAGTATTCAAAATCAATTTTATCAAAAAATGGTTTTAGTGTTCTAGATTTAACAGAAGAATATAATAATTCGAAAATCATTTCGGTAAAAACAGAGTACGAATCTAAATTTAATGAAATTGGCATAAAAACAAACTATTTAGAGGCAAAAATCATTAAAAATTAAACAATTCTACCCATGGTAGAATAGATAAAAAAAACCTCTACTTTAAGAGAAAAAGTCTCCTTATTAAAGAATTGCGAAAGTAATTTACAGTAGTTAAATAAAGTATGTGTATAGAGAAGAAATTCTTGATTGCACGTGCTTTTTTTTGTAAAATTTTTGTATCAAATCTTTTTTAGGAGAAACTTTTATGAATGAAAACAAGAGAATAATTCCAATTGTATTTTCGGTTGACGACAATTATGCACCATTTCTGGCTGTAAACATTCGTTCAATTATTGATAATGGTTCTAAGGAGAATTATTATAAAATATTTATTTTGATAACTAATTTAAGTGAAGAAAATAGAAATAAACTAAACTTATTTAACCTAGAAAACTGCGAAATAAATTATGTTGACGTTAATGAAAAAATGGATTTAATAGCACATAAACTTGCCCTTAGAGATTACTTTACGTTAACGATTTATTATAGACTCTTTATTCCGTCAATTTTTTCTGAATATGATAAAATCTTATATTTAGACTGTGATATGGTTGCAAGATGTGACATCGCAGAACTTTTTGATTATGATTTAGGCGATAATCTTATTGGTGCTTGTAGGGAAGAAGTTGTTAGTATGGTAAGTGCCTTTGGCAAATATACTGAAGATTGTTTAGGTGTTAGTAGAAACGACTATTTTAATTCAGGTTTATTGCTTATTAATTGTAAAAAATATAGGGAACTACAAATTGAAAATAAATTTTTAGAATTATTAAATTATTATAAATTTGAAGTAGCGCCCGATCAAGATTATCTTAACGTTTTATGTAGGGATAAAGTGTTAAAACTTTCGATAGGTTATAATAAAACACCTGTAAAGAACAAGGATTTTAGTGACAAAGATATAAAAATAGTCCATTACAAATTGTGGTATAAGCCTTGGTTTTATTCTGATATAATGTATGAAAAATATTTTTGGGATAGCGCAAAGAAAACGCCTTATTATGATTTAATTAAAAGTTTACGAGATAATTACTCTCACGATAACGTAGTAAAAGACTTGTTGGCTTATAAAAATCTTGTAAAACTTGCAACAACAGAGGCTAGAAGTGCTCAAAATTATTTAAAAAGAACGTTGGTAAATAGTAATGTTAACGCCTGATAGACAAAAAATTTTAGAATTAATAAAACTTAACGAATTAAACAACAATTTTAACGTTGACGTAGAAGATGACCCTGAACCTATAAAGTTAAACCCTGATGACGTTGATTATTTGCGTACGAAACTTTCTTCAAAAATTAAAACTAAGATTGCTAATACTTTAGCAATAAAGTTTTTTGAGAAAAAGATTAGAGAAAAGGAATTTGAAATCAAAAAGATAATTGGTTTGGAGAATTTTAATACCGTCAAAAATCAAGGGGCTATAATTACCTGTAACCATTTTAGTCCAAATGATAACTACGTCGTATATAGAGAATTGTTGAAAAATAATTCATCTAAAAAATTTTTATATAAAGTTATAAAAGAAGGAAACTATACTGCTCACAAAGGGTTGTTAGGCTTTTTCTTTAGGAATTGCAATACTCTTCCACTTAGTTCTAATATGCAAACTATGAAGCAGTTCTTAAAATCACTAGACGTTCTACTTAAAAACGGGGAAAAGGTTTTAATCTATCCCGAACAAAGTATGTGGTGGAACTATAAAAAACCTAGACCATTTAAAAATGGAGCGTTTAATCTTGCCGTTAAGTATAACGTTCCAGTTGTCCCGATTTTTATAACGATGGAAGATGGGGATAAGATTTTATCAGACGGTTCTTTATCACAAAAATACACTGTTAATATTGGTGTGCCAATCTTTGCTGATGAGACATTAAGCGAAAAAGAAAATGTTAAAATTATAATGGAAAAGAACTTTGAGTTTTGTAAAAATACTTATCAAGATTTTTATAAAAAAGAGTTATGCTATGGTGAAGAATAATGTTGTATTTAATAGTCATATTAAATGCTATGACACTGATAATATTAGTTAACGTTTTACTAAATTCCACACTTTATAATTTAGATTTTTGGTATATTGTTTTGGCAGTAGTATTAAATACTATTTCAGTTATAGTAGTTTCGGGGATTGTTGCAACTTTGGTTAGACAAGTTTTACCAGAAAAATGGTTTAATGAAATGGATATAAAAGTATCGAAAAAAGAGATGCGTTTTTACGAAAAACTCGGCGTTAAAAAATGGAAAGACTTAGTTCCGGAATTAGGGTTTTTTACAGGTTTTAGAAAAAACAAGATAGCAAATCCTAAAAGTATTGAGTACGTTGATAGATACATTTTAGAAATAAATTACGGTATATACGTTCATTTTGTAAGTATTTTTGCTAGTTTTTTAATTGTATTTATTTATCCATTAAAATATTGTCTAATGTTTGGAATTCCCGTTGCGATAGTAAGCGTAATTTTACATTTAATGCCATTATTTACACTTAGGTACAATTTACCAAAATTAAAAACAATTAAAAAAATATTAATAAATAAGAAATTAAAATTAAACTAATTTTTTTGACAAACTCTATTTACTTTACTTTTTAATTATAAAATATTATAATTATAATATAAAGAAATGGAGTTTTTTTATGAAGTTTATTCATTGTGCAGACCTTCATTTAGATTCTAAAATTGAAAGGTTGCCAACCGAAAAATCTAAATTAGTAAGGGAAGAAACCGTTAACGCATTTGAACGTCTTGCTGAGTACGCAAGTGAAAACGAGGTTAGGGCTGTTATTATTTCAGGCGATTTATTTGATAGTGCTAAAGCATATCAAAAAACTTGTAATAGAATTTTACAAGCAGTTACCGTTAATTCTAGCGTTGATTTTATTTTTGTTTACGGTAATCACGACCTAGAGAATAATTTTTCTGATATTGTTAATCTTCCTGAAAATTTTAAAATCGTTAATGGTGATTGGCAAAAGTTTTCTTATGAAAACGTTGACCTTTATGGTATTTCGTTATCTGCAAATAATGCAGAATATTTTGCTGACACTTTAATTACTGATAAAGATAAGACGAATATAGTTGCTTTTCATACGGGGTATAATCAACAAGATAAGCAAATAATTATCTCATTGAACTCTTTTAAGGATAAAAATATTGACTATATTGCTTTGGGCCATATCCATAATTATCAACAAATTAAGGTTGATGAAAGATGTACTGCCTGTTATTCTGGTTGTCTTTCGGGGCGTGGCTTTGACGAGACGGGAGATAAAGGTTTTATTCTTTTAGACGTTGAAAACAACAAAGTTAATAGTCAATTTATTCCTTTTTCCACAAGGAATTATTATTCGGTTGAATACGACGTTTTTGGAAAAGAAAATTTCTATGCTTTAAAAGAAGAAATAATTAGTTATCTTAAGGGAAATTATTCTAGTAAATCATTAATTAAACTAATTTTAAAAGGCGAAAGAGATATTGATTTTGAAGTTGATAAAGAAAGCCTTTCTAATAGATTAAACCAAGAATTTTTCTTTGGAAAAGTTTATGACGAAACAAGGCTAAAAGTTTCACTTGATGATTTTAAGGAAGATAAGTCGGTTAAGGGCGAATTCGTTAGATTGGTCTTAGATTCTAAACTTGACGACGAGACTAAACAAAAAATCATTAATTGTGGCTTAACAGTGTTAAAAGGAGAGATTTTGTAGTATGAAGTTGATTAATTGTTATATCTCTTCTTTTGGAAAAATTAAAGATTTTAATTATGATTTTTCGGAAGGGCTTAATGCTATTTTAGAAGAAAATGGTTGGGGTAAAACCACTTTTTCGATTTTCTTAAAGGCGATGTTCTACGGTTTAGACGATTCTAAACGCAACGTTTCGGATAACGAAAGAACAAAATATAAGCCTTGGGGTAGTAGTGAACTCTTTGGTGGTTCATTGACCTTTTCTTATGCAAACAAGCAGTTTAAATTAGAACGTTTTTTTGGGAATAAAGCATCAGAAGATTTTGCTAATCTTATCGACCTCGCAACGGGTAAAGTTTCAAAATTCAACGGTGAGCCTGATGAATTGGGAAAACGTATTTTTAAAATTGACAAAGAAGGATTTTTATCCACTACTTTCTTTTCTGAAAAAGATTTTGAAATCAAAAGTAATGCAAGTTTAACTGCAAAATTCAATTCTTCTTTTGATGAACAAGATACCGATTTATACGATTTAGCAATCACAAAACTTGATAAAAAAGTTAAAGAATATAAACAAAGAGGAGATAAGGGGCTAATTCCCGAAACAAAACGAAGAATTTTTGAACTTCGAGAAAAGATTAACGCAGATTTTGAACTTGGTCAAGCAGTTGAGCAAATAAGAAAAGACGTTAATGATACCGAACTTTCTATTATTGATTTAAAGCAAAAAGAAAATCAATTAAATTCTCAATATGAAAGGGCAGTATTGAATGAAAATTTGAAATTAAAAAGGGCAAACTACGATAAACTTTTAATGGAAAAAGAAAGGCTTAATGCTCAAGTTCAAAATTCAAATAAAATTCTTAATGGTAAAAGTTTATCAGACCAAGAAATTTTACAAGTAAAAAAGACTATTGACGACTATTCTAAAGCAAATGCACAACTAGAAATTGTTGCGAGCGAATATCAAAGATTAAAGCAAAAAAACACAGAGGATTTAAAAAATAAGCCTAAAAAACCCTATTATTTACCAATTATTTTAGGGGTATTGGGAATTGCATTGCTTTTCGTTAATTTAATAGTGGGATTTTCTGTGATTGCTTTGGCGATTGCTTCTTTACTATTTATTATTTTTAGTAAAAACACAGCGAAAAACAACACTTTTGACGAATATCTAATAAGTTGCGAAAGAAATTTAACGGAATACAGCAATATAGTAAAAGAGTATCAACTTGCCTTAGACGCTTTCTTTAGTGGTTTTAGCGTTGAAAATTTAGATAATTATGATTTTTCTTTAGAAATATTAAAACAAGCAGTAAGTGAAAAATCTTTAGCATCATCAAGGCTAGATGAAATAAATGCTGAAGTACTAGCATTAAAAAAAGAAGACGTACAAAATATTAAACTTGACTATACTTTTGATGTTAATGCTTTAAAAAATCAATTACGAATTATAAAAGAACAAATAACCGAAAAGAACGATTATCTATCTAGAAGAAAGCTTATTTTAAGACAACGTGAAGAAAGTCTATTGCAAGTTTCGGACTACGAAAGTGAAGTTAGCGAATTAACCGATTTATTAGAAGAATATAATAAATCTTTTGATATATTCTCAAAAACTATGGAATTCTTGACTCAAGCAGACGAAAATTTAAGAGTTCAATATAGAAAGCCATTGTCGGATAATTTTAATAAGTATTTAAAACTATTAACAGGAAAAGACATTAAGGGTGAAGTTGACGTTGATTTTAAGATAAACATAGTAGAAAATTTAGGCAATAAAGAATACGATTATTATAGTCAAGGTTTAAAAAACGTTCTAGAAATTTGTAAGAGACTTGCGTTAATCGATTTATTGTTTGAAGACGAAAAACCGTTTATTGTTTTAGATGATCCTTTTATAAATATGGATGAAAATAATTTAAATGGAGCGTTAAAATTATTAAACGAACTTCAAAAAGAATATCAAATTATTTACCTAATTTGTCATAATTCGAGGAGTATGGATTGAAACTGAATTTTGAACTTGTGCCAGACGGTTGTTGGTATTCTAATTTAAGGAGTATTTTACCTAAATCAGATTGGGAAATTATTAAGTCCGCAGTTAAGAAAAAAGCAGGTGGAAGATGTTCTATTTGTGGCACAAAAACAAGGACATTGCACGCACACGAAGTTTGGAGTTATGATGAGAAAAAGGCAGTGCAAAAACTAGAAAACGTTATTGCCGTTTGTCCAGACTGTCATAGTGTTATTCATATTGGTTTTACTCAATTAAAAGGAGACGTAAAGCGTGCAGAAGAACACTTTATGAAAGTTAATGGTTGCTCTTACGTTGAGTATAGAAAAGAACTTGGCAAAGCCAACGAAGAACACAAGAGACGAAACGAAGTTTCAGAGTGGGCACTTGACCTATCGTGGCTAAGAGATTTTAAAGAATAGATTTTTTAAAAAAAGTTGATATTCTAAGTGAAAAATACTTGACAAATTAACTACTAAAAAACTATAATACAAAAAAATATAAACGCTAAGACGGAAATAGACGTTTACGATTGATTAGAGAATTGACGGGTGGTGCAAGTCAAGGATAGAATAAGCGTTACTCATTCCAGAGCGGAAACGGCGAAAGATTAATCGAATAATCGTTTACGGATATGCTCCGTTAAAGGCAAAAGAGAGATTACTTTTTATTTAAGTAATAATTCGGGTGGTACCACGGTTAATTTCGTCCTGACTAATAAGTTAGGGCGTTTTTTTATTTACCTAAGCATCATTACCTATATCACTTTTGCTTGACAAACTACTGCTCATAAATATATAATATTTATGAACGAAATATTTCTTTTAAGGAAACGATTGTTATTCGATTTAATTCATTAGTTTTTTACGGCTAAACTCCGTTAAAAGTTAAAGAGTGATTACTTTATTAGTAATAATTCGGGTGGTACCACGGTAAAAATCGTCCTGACTTTTTTCGTGGTTTTTTTGTTTTAATAAAAGTAATATTTAGGAGATATAAAATGAAAAAATTAGTAGTTTCAGACATTACGTTAAAAGCAATTAATAATTTAGATCTTTCTCTTACCTTTAGAGAAAAACTTTCTATTGCTGAAAAGTTAGACCTTTCGGGTGTAACGTCTTTTGAACTACCTGCATTAATAAATTCCAAGGAAAATGAAGTAATATATAGGACTATTGCATCATCTGTAAAAAATGCTATCGTGAAAATTCCCGTTGGCGATAATATGGATAGTTTAGCACTTGCAGTAAAATGTGTTGAAGGGGCTAAAAAGGCTTGTTTACAAGTACAAATGCCTGTTAGCACTGCACAAATGGAATATTTCTATCATCTAAAAGCAAATGCTATGCAAGATAAAATAGTTGAATTAGTTAAGGCCTCAAAAGAAACGGGCAAGTGTGTTGAATTTGTTGCTTTAGATGCTTTTAGGGCTGAAAAGGGCTTTGTACAAAAGTTGGCAAAAGCCGTTTATGACGCAGGTGCTTGTGCTATTACTTTGTGTGACGATGCTGGAGAAGCATTGATTGAAGATTATGAATTATTAGTTAAAGAAATTAAGTCGGCTTGCGACATAAAAGTATTTGTTCAACCTTCTGATAATTTCTCTATGGCATCGGCTTGTGCTGTAGGTGCTATAAAAGCGGGTGCTGACGGTGTTAAGGTTTCTACCGTTGGGAATTATTTATCTTTAAGTGTTTTCTCAGAGATTGTTAAATCAAAAAAATATATTTTAGACGTTGATTGTGACGTTGATTTTACTAACGTTTTCACCATTGACCAAGCAATTAATTCTATTGCAACAACTTCTGAACAAACTTTTAGTGAAGAAATTTCACAAAATAAACCTATTAACTCAGAATTGACTATTAAAGACCTTTCAATAATGGTTAAGGCTATGGGATATGAGTTAAGCGATGAAGATACCGGTAAGGTTTACGAAGAAGTTAAGAAGTTGGTTCTTAAAAAAGAATCTATCGACCAAAAAGAACTTGAAGCAGTAATTGCTAGTACTGCTATGCAAGTTCCATCAACTTATCATTTAGTAAATTTCGTTGTTAACAGTGGTAACATTATCCCTGCAACTGCTAACGTAACCTTAGAAAAAGACGGTGAAAAATTTACGGGTGTATCAACGGGGGACGGGCCTATCGACGCATCGTTTCACGCTATCGAACAAGTTATCGGGCATCATTATGAATTAGACGATTTCCAAGTTCACGCAGTAACAAAGGGTAGAGGTGCCGTTGGTTCATCTATAATTCGTCTTCGTGCAAACGGAAAACTTTATCCAGGTAACGGTGTATCTACCGATATAATCGGTGCATGTATTAGGGCTTACATTAATGCGTTAAATAAGATTGTTTTTGAGGAAAAGTAATATGAAAATTTCCTTTAGTGATAAATACGTAAAAACACCGAGTTTTATTGCTTTGTGTAATTTTGCTGAACAATATAGTTTTGACGGTATTGAAATTTCAGATGCTATTTCTGAAAAAGAAACGCATCAAGATAGTATTTTCCGTTCTTCAGTTACGGCTGACTCAAAGAGAAAACTTATAAATAGAAAATTAGCAATATCAGCATTGTCGTATTCTAAGTCTATTAAGTCGGTAGAAGACGTGCAAGTTTTAAGTAAGTACGTTGAATATGCTTCGTTAGCAGGCGTTAAAGACGTTATTATTAATTTTGATGAACTTTTGTCTTGCGACAAATTAAAAGAATTAGTTCAACCGATTTTAAACGTAGCGAAAGAATACGGTGTTAATATACTTTTAGAAACTTCGGGTGCTTATTCCGATACCGAAAAGGTTTTAGATTTTATCAATCTTTTCAGCAGTGCAGTGTTAAAGGTTTGTTGGAATATTAGAGAAACCTATTTTACTGCTAATGAATCTGCTGATAAAACAATTCAAACGCTTGGTTCGTACATAGGTTTTGTTAGATTAGGTGATAAAAAGGACGAAAAAAACGTACTTATTGGCGATGGTGATTTGCCAGTTAAAGATTTTATTAACGCACTTCACTCTTTAAACTACGATGGTTACGTTTCAGTTATGGATTGTGATGATATTTCTTCGCAAGATATAATTTTAACACATTTTAAGAGTTATCTTAATTCTAATGAAACCGATACTCGTCAAAAAGAAATTTATTATAATAGGGCAAAAACGGGTACTCATCCTTGGAAAAAGTACGACGTTTTGGACTTGACTTTTTCTGAAGTTTTAGATGAAATGGTTGAAAGGTATCCCGACCAGTTAGCGTTTAAATACACTACGCTTGAATATACAAAAACGTATTCGCAATTCAAAGAAGACGTTGATAAGGTTGCTGCAGCATTGATTTCGCTTGGCGTTGAACCTGGACATCACGTATCTATTTGGGCAACTAATGTTCCACAATGGTTTTTAACTTTTTGGGCTACCGTTAAAATCGGTGCTGTTTTAGTTACCGTTAATACCGCTTATAAAATTCACGAAGCAGAATATCTTTTAAGACAGTCTGACACTCATACTCTTGTTATGATTGACAGTTGTAAAGATTCTAACTATAAAGAGATAATAGAAGAACTTTGCCCCGAACTAAAGACCTTAAAATCGGGAGAACCGTTATATTCCAAGAAATTGCCTTTCTTGCGTAACGTAGTTACCGTTGGTTTTGAAATGGACGGATGCCTAGAGTGGAAAGACTTTGTTAAAAGGTCGGCGTTAGTTCCTTATGAAGAAGTTAGAAGAAGAGCATCTATGGTTAAACCCGACGACGTATGTAATATGCAATACACTTCGGGAACTACAGGTTTCCCAAAGGGCGTTATGTTAACCCATAGAAATATAGTTAATAATGGTAAAATCATTGGCGACAGAATGGATATTTCTACTGCCGATAAAATGATGATACAAGTACCTATGTTCCATTGCTTTGGTATGGTACTTTCTATGACTAACTTAATGACTCACGGTGGAACGATATGTCCTATGCCGTATTTCTCGCCAAAATCTTCGCTTGCGTGCATTAATGATGAGAAAATTACTTGTTTTAACGGCGTGCCGACAATGTTTATTGCAATGTTTAATCACGCTGACTTTGCTAAGACAGACTTTTCTCATATTAGAACAGGTATTATGGCAGGTGCAAACTGTCCGCCCGATTTGATGCGTAGGGCTGCTGATGAAATGAATATGAAAGAAATCATCAGTGTTTATGGTCAAACGGAAGCGTCCCCAGGTTGTACAATGGGTGAAGTTAATGAAGATATCGACCATAGGGTAGAAACTGTTGGAAGTGCTTTCCCTGGTGTTGAGTGTAAAATTATTGACCCCGAAACGGGCAAGGAATTGCCAGACGGGGAAAACGGGGAGTTTGTGGCACGTGGCTATAATATTATGAAAGGTTATTATAAAATGCCTAAGGCTACCGAACAAACTATTGATGCTGATGGTTGGCTTCACAGTGGGGATATTTGTTGTCGTACTCCCGATGGATACTATAAGGTTACCGGAAGATTAAAGGATATGATTATCCGTGGTGGTGAAAACCTTTATCCAAGAGAAATTGAAGAATTTTATCTTACTAATAAAAAGATTAGAGACGTTCAAGTTGTTGGTGTTCCCGACGAAAGATATGGTGAAGAGGCTTGTGCTTACATAATCTTAAATAGTGGAGAAACCTCTTCGGTTGACGAAATGCGTGAATACGGTAATTCAAATATGGCAAAGCATAAAGTTCCAAGATACTTTGTTTTCGTAAAAGAATTCCCAATGAACGCAGCAGGCAAAATTTTAAAGTATAAAATGCGTGAAGACGCAACAGAAAAAATAAAAAATAAAGAGATATAAAGGAGAACAAATGTTAGAAATAACCGTAAAAAAGAGTGCTAACTTAAAAGAAAAACCTGATTTTTCAAAACTTGGTTTTGGTAAATATTTTACCGACCATATGTTTGTAATGGATTATGATTCAAAAAACGGCTGGCATGATGCAAGAATAGTTCCGTTTGATTATATTCCAATTCATCCCGCATCAACCGTTTTACACTACGGTGCAGAAATTTTTGAAGGTATGAAGGCTTATAAGACAAAAGACGGGTATCAAATGTTCAGACCTACTGAAAACTTAAAGAGATTAAACAACTCTGCTGAAAGATTATGTCTTCCTACTATTGACGAAGAACTTTTCTTAAAGGGCTTAACCGAACTAATTAATTTAGATTATCAATGGATACCTGATTATACGGGAACTTCGTTATATATTCGTCCTTTTATGTTCGGTAATGACGAATCGTTAGGAGTTCACGCAGTTGATAGAGCAACTTTCGTTATTATCTTATCACCTGTAGGAAACTACTATGCAGAAGGTCTTAATCCCGTTAAAATTAGTATTGAAAAACAAGACGTAAGAGCAGTTAGGGGTGGTACTGGTTACGCTAAATGTGGTGGTAACTACGCTGCAAGTTTAAGGGCTGGTAAGCGTGCTGCAGAAAAGGGCTTTTCACAAGTATTATGGCTTGACGGTGTAGAACAAAAATACGTTGAAGAAGTTGGTTCAATGAACGTTATGTTCAAAATCGACGGCGAAATCGTTACGCCTATGCTTACAGGTTCAGTTCTTCCTGGTATTACTAGAAAATCTTGTATTGAAATCTTAAGAAATTGGGGCTATAATGTTACCGAACGTTTAGTTTCGGTTGATGAAATTGTTAAGGCTGCAAAAGACGGCAAACTTGAAGAAGCGTGGGGAACGGGTACTGCTGCAGTTGTTTCACCTATTGGTCACCTTTTCTATGACGGCGTAGATTACACTGTTTCTGATAATAAGATTGGTGAATTAACCCAAAAATTATACGACGAACTTACCGGTATTCAATGGGGTAAGAGAGAAGATAAATACGGCTGGGTTTATAAGGTTAAAATTTAACGATGTTTGATAAAAGAATAACCTTGTTTTGCGGACATTACGGTAGTGGAAAGACTTTTACTGCTGTAAACTATGCAATAGCACTTAGAAAACTCAAAGAAAAAGTAAGTATTTACGACCTAGACATAGTAAACCCATATTATAGAACGGTTGACGCAATGGATATTTTGAAAAAAAACGACGTAGAACTTGTCGTTTCGCCTTTTGCTGAAACCAACGTAGATATTCCTGCAATGAATTCTAAGTCTTATCAAATGATTTCTGATAAATCAAGGTATGCAGTTTGCGATATTGGTGGCGACGATAGAGGGGCTTTGGCACTTGGTAGATTTAAAGAAGGAATTCTAGAAGAAAACAATTTCGATTGTCTGCTAGTTCTTAATAAATTTAGACCTGAAACTAACACGGTATCTGGTGCTCTTCAAATTATGGACGAAATATCAATAGCGGGAAGAATTGGATTTACGGGAATTGTTAATAGTTCTAACCTTGGTTTAGAAACGGACGTTGAAACCATTCTAGAAGGCTATGAGTTTTCAAAAGACGTGGCAAAACAATGTGGGTTACAAGTTAAATTTTCTTCGGTTAGAAGAGATTTAATCAATGAAGAAATAAATAAAATAGGCAACATTTTACCGGTTGACCCAATAAAATATGGGAACTGGTTATAAAGGAGAAAATATGGCAAAAGTAACATTTGACGTAGAGCGTTGCAAAGGCTGTGGTTTGTGTGAAACCGTTTGTCCTAAGCAAATAATTGCTTTATCAAAAGAAAAAATCAATCAAAAAGGTTATCATCCGGCTGAAATAACCGAACAAGAAAAATGCATTGGTTGTGCTTTTTGTGCAACAATGTGTCCCGATACGGTTATAACGGTTGAGAAATAGAGGTGTTTTATGGCAGAAAAAGTATTAATGAAAGGTAATGAAGCACTTGCCGAAGCAGCAATTTCGGCAAACTGTAAGTATTATTTTGGTTATCCAATTACACCCCAAACTGAAGTAGCAGCATACATGGCTAAACGTATGCCTAAAATCGGAGGAACTTTCTTGCAAGCCGAATCTGAAATTGCTGCAATCAATATGGTAATTGGGGTTGCTTCTTGTGGCAAGAGAGTTATGACTAGTAGTTCTAGCCCAGGAATTTCTTTAAAAAGTGAAGGTATTTCTTACTTAGCAGGTTGTGAACTTCCCGCAGTTATCGTTAACGTTCAACGTGGTGGTCCAGGACTTGGTGGTATTCAACCTTCTCAATCGGACTATTTCCAAGCAACTAAGGGTGGTGGACACGGTGACTTTAGACTTATGGTTTTAGCACCTGCTTCAGTTCAAGAAATGGTTGACTTGACAGTTAAAGGTTTTGACCTTGCTGATAAGTATAGAGTTCCTACTATGATTTTGGCTGACGGTACTATGGGACAAATGATGGAACCCGTTACCTTAGGCAACGTTGAAACTAAGGAATATGATAAACCTTGGGCAACAACTGGTACTTCTACCCACGAAGGCAGAAACGTTGTAAATTCTCTTTCTTTAAGCCCTGCTCAATTAGAAGAGTGGAATATTTCTAGATACGAAAGATATAAAATCATCGAAAAAGAAGAAGTAATGTTTGAAGAATTTATGATGGATGATGCTGAAATTTGTATCGTTGCTTTCGGTATCGCTGCAAGAGTTTCTAAAAATGCTATTATGGAAGCAAGAAAACAAGGTATTAAGGTTGGTATGATTAGACCTATTACCGTTTGGCCGTTCCCCAAGGAAGCATTGTTAAAGGTTTCTAAAAAGGTAAAAGCGTTCTTATCTGTAGAACTTAATATGGGACAAATGATTGAAGACGTTAAACTTTCAATTAATTGTTCTAAACCCGTATACTTATGCAATCGTACCGGTGGTGTAATTATGTCGCCAGACGAAGTATTAGAATCAATTAAAAATATCGAAAAAGGAGTGGCAAAAGAATGGTAGTTTTTGAAAAAACCAAAGGTTTAACTAACAATGAATTGCACTATTGTCCAGGCTGTACGCACGGTATTATTCATAGGCTCGTTGCAGAAGCCCTTGAAGAACTTGGCGTTACAGGAAAGACAGTTGGTATAGCATCGGTAGGTTGCTCTGTATTTTCTTATAATTATTTTAATTGCGATATGATTCAAGCAGCACACGGGAGAGCCCCCGCTGTTGCAACGGGTGCAAAGCGTGCAAATCCTGACAACGTTGTATTTACCTATCAAGGCGACGGTGACCTTGCTGCAATCGGTACTGCTGAAACAGTTCACTCTGCTGCAAGAGGCGAAAATATTACAGTAATTTTCGTTAATAACGCAATTTATGGTATGACTGGTGGACAAATGGCTCCTACGACCTTACCTAATCAAGTAACACAAACTTCTCCTTATGGTAGAGACGTTACCGTTGTAGGTTATCCCGTTAAAGTATGCGAAATGCTTTCTCAAGTTGACGGTGCAACCTATTTAGAAAGAGTAGCCGTTAATAACGTTAAAAATATTAAAAATGCTAAAAAGGCAATTTTGCGTGCATTTAAAAACCAAATTGAAGGCAAGGGCTTTTCGTTAGTAGAAGTATTATCTACTTGTCCTACAAACTGGGGGCTTTCTCCAAAGGAAGCGTTAAATTGGCTTAGCGAAAATATGGAAAAACATTATCCTCTTGGCGTTTATAAGGATAAATATAAGGAGGAAAAATAAATGGCTAATACTACGAAAATTCTTATAGCAGGTTTTGGTGGACAAGGTATATTGTTCGCCGGCAAGGCTTTGGCTTACACCGGCTTAAAGGCTGGTATGGAAGTTTCTTGGCTTCCATCATACGGTCCTGAAATGCGTGGTGGTACTGCTAACTGTAGCGTTACTTTATCAGACACGCCTGTTGGTTCTCCTATCGTTGATAAACCTGACGTTTTGATTGCAATGAATCTTCCATCACTTGAAAAATATTATAACGAAACGGAAAGTAACGGTTACGTTGTTTACGATAGTTCGCTAATAAACAAGCAAGTTGAAAGGGCAGACGTAAATATTTTTGCAATTCCTGCAACAAAAATGGCAAGTGATAACAACCTTAATGGTCTTGCGAATATGATTATTATGGGTAAGGTTATCAAGGAAACTAATGTTTTATCCTTAGAACAAATCAAAAATAGTTTAACTTCTATGGTGCCTGCAAAAAAGGCAGATATGCTTGAAAAGAACATTAAGGCTATCGAATTAGGTTATAATTATTAAAATTTTAAAAGGCTCTATTTTAGGGCCTTTTTTTGTGGCATAAACCCGACTTAGTTGCATATATTGAATTAGAAAGTTTTATAAAGGAGAAAGAAATGTCGTTTTTCTGTAATTTTCAATCAGATAAATGTCCCGGCCCAATTAAAGGTAATCCAATAAACGGCTTGTGTGACAAAGTCTGTGTTCAAGCAAAGAAAGTTTTTGACGCATGTATGCAACAAAGTCAACTTAACGATATAGTATTAAATATTACAAATTTAACACCTGCAAATCCTACATATCCGTTGACGTTTGTCAGTGCAAAAAGTACGGTTAGTAAAGGCACGATTACTAACTTACTAATCGAACCATTATCCGAAAGACCAAACTCTGCAAGGGTAAAAACCGACGTTATTATTCCCGTTTCGGTTGCGTACGTTGACGCTAATGGAGTAGAGGGAGTTGCAACGTCATCAGTTACTATTCCTAAAGACGTAATCTTAAATATTCCGTCTGCATCAATTATGCCTTATGAAATTGAGGCAGTTGTTTCATTAGTATCAACTTTAGGTACGTACACTGCTGAAAATCAATTTACGATTGATGCTTGTATATCGGTAGTGTTAAAGGTTGTGATGGAAGTTGAATTACTTATACCGTCTTATGGATATGCTTGCATACCACCTTGCCAAGAATATACTCAAGAAGTGTGTGCAGGTTTCTTTGAGTTGCCAATGTATCCAGAATAAAAATTGCTTAAAATAAAAAATCAGATTCCATAATGGAGTCTGATTTTTTTATTTTATTAACTTGTTATTTTTTAAAATTTAAATAATGTTTTTTTATTGCTTCAAAAGATTTATCGCTAATAACGTGTTCTATTCGGCAAGCGTCTTCAGTTGCTACGTTTTTATCTACGCCAAGGGCAATCAGCATATTCGATAAAACAGTGTGTCTTTCGTATAATTGTTCGGCAAATTCTTTCCCTTTATCCGTCATTGTTATGTAGCCTACTGAGTCAACTTCAATATAATTTTCCTTTTTTAATATGCCTATAGCACGACTTACCGATGGCTTTGTATAGCCAAGATACGTACCTATATCTATTGAACGAATATTTTCGTTATTTTGCAATAAAACGTATATTGCTTCGAGATACATTTGTCCCGATTCGTGTAATGCCATAATTTTTCTCCTTATTAATTGTATTATATCATAAAAATAATAACTTTTCAAGTACAAAAATTATTCTAAATTAATTGAATTATTAATATAATGTTTAATGAATTATTTTTTGAAAAAATTTTGAAAATTAATATAAAAAATATTTGACATTACTTTATTAATTGTGTATAATACAATCGAGTTAGCAATTGCTAACCAACAATAAGGAGAGGCGTTTTAATGAAGTTGAGAGAAGCACAAGAAGGGGTGGAATATATAATAAAAGATATTAACACTTCTGATGAAGAATTGAATTCTTTTCTATTTTCTCTTGGATGTTATAGTGGTGAAAAAATCACTGTTATTCGTCATTTAAGAGGTGGCTCTATTGTTGCGATAAAAGATAGTAGATATAATATAGATAAACAACTTGCAGAAGCAATTATAGTTTAAATTTTTATGACTTTTTATAAAGTCGTTTATTTTTGCAAATGAAGTTAGCAATTGCTAACTATAATATTTTTAATAAAAATGGAGGATAAAGTAATGAGAATTGCATTGACGGGTAATCCAAATTCGGGAAAGACAACGATGTATAACGCCTTGACGGGAAGAAACGAAAAGGTTGGAAACTGGGCAGGCGTTACCGTTGATAAAAAAGAGCATGCTATTAAAAAAGCGTTTGCAGTAAAGGAAGAACTAATTGCCGTTGACCTTCCTGGAGCATATTCAATGTCTCCATTTACAAGTGAAGAAAGTATTACTAGTTCTTACGTAAAAAAGGAAAACCCCGACGTTATTATAAATATTGTTGATGCAGACAATTTAAGTCGTAGTTTGTTTTTTACAACACAACTTTTAGAATTAGGAATTCCCGTTGTGGTTGCGTTAAATAAAACTGACCTAGTAGAAAAGAAAGGCACGAAGATTAACGTTGATTTATTATCAAAAAGACTTGGTTGTCCTATCGTTCAAACTGTTTCTACGTCATCAAAGGGCTTGAAAAATCTAATTGAAAAAGCCGTACTTTGTAATAATAGAGAACAAAAGTCACCATACGTTCAAGGCGACGTTGACCTTACTAATAAAGAAGCCGTTGAACAGGCTGACCGCAAACGTTTTGATTTCGTTAATGAAATTGTAAAAGACGTTGAAATTAGAAAGGTTTTGACAAAAGATAGAAACGTTGGCGATAAAATTGATGAAATATTGACTAACAAATGGCTTGGTATTCCAATTTTTGCAGTTATAATGTTTCTTGTATTTTACATATCTCAAGCAACTTTGGGTACTTGGATTGCAGAAGGCGTTCAAATTGGTGAAACATTTATACCCGGCTTAGTTCCACTTTTAGAACTTTTCCAAGGCTTTATCGGTGGCTTGCTTGAAAATGCTTCGCCAATACTTACTGCAATTTTAGTTGATGGTATTATTGGTGGTTTGATTGCCGTAGTAGGTTTTTTACCACTAGTAATGGTAATGTATTTTCTTATTGCGTTACTTGAAGATTGTGGATATATGTCTCGTGCAGCAGTTGTTTTAGACCCAATCTTTAAGAGAGTAGGACTATCTGGTAAATCAGTTATTCCTTTTGTTATTACCATTGGTTGTGCCGTGCCTGGAATAATGGCTAGTCGTACGATACGAAATGAACGTGAACGTAGGGCAACCGCTATGCTTGCTCCGTTTATGCCTTGTGGTGCTAAAATTCCCGTTATTGCATTGTTTGCAGGTGCGTTCTTTGACAACGCATGGTGGGTTAGTGCTTTAATGTATTTTGCAGGAATTTTATTAATCTTTGTTGGTGCTCTTCTCATAAATTTAATTACTGGTTATAAGGCAAGAAAATCTTTCTTTATTATTGAACTTCCTGAATATAAAAAGCCTTCATTACTTGGTGCATTTAAATCAATGTGTAGCCGTGGGTGGGCGTATATCGTAAAGGCGGCGACGATAATTTTACTATGCAATATGATAGTTCAAATTATGCAAACCTTTACTTGGAGTTTTACAGTAGCAGAAACTGCAAACCAATCAATTTTAGCGTCAATTGCAACGCCATTTGCATACTTATTGGTTCCAATCGTTGGTGTACTTTCTTGGCAACTTGCTGCAGCGGCAATTACAGGTTTTATTGCAAAAGAAAACGTTGTTGGTACTCTAGCAATATGCTTTGTTGGGCTTGAAAATCTAATTGACATGGAAGAACTTGCTCTTATGCAAGGTGCAGGTATGGAAGTTGCAGGTATTATGGCAATTACTAAAGTTGCAGCACTTGCTTATCTTATGTTTAACTTATATACTCCACCATGTTTTGCAGCAATCGGTGCTATGAATTCTGAAATGAAAAGCAAAAAATGGTTATGGGGTGGTATTGGTTTTCAACTTGCAGTAGGTTATACCGTTTCTTACTTAATTTATACTATTGGAACGCTAATCGTTGCACCTGCAACGCTAAACGTTTTAGCGGCAATCTTAGGGCTTGTTGCAGTTCTAATAATGGCAAGTATAATAGTCTTGCTAATTCTTAATACGAATAAAAAGTTGAAAGAAGAATATAAACTAAAAAAATCTAATAACTAAGGATAATTAAAATGATAGATATTTTAATCGCAATAGTAATACTAGCAATAATTGGTGGCATTGTTTGGTACTTAATACGTGCAAAAAAACGAGGAGACAAGTGTATTGGCTGTCCCTATGGGAAACAATGCGTTAATAAATCTAATTGCGATTGCAAAAATAAAGAAAATAAAATTAATAACGATAATTAATTTTTTAGACAACGAGTATTCGTTGTCTTTTTCTTTTGGAAAGTATTGATATTACTAATATTTTTTAAGCAAATATAATAGTAAAAAAAGTTGTAATATTAAATAAAAAGTGCTAAAATAAAAATATGAAAATTTTTGCAATAAGTGATTTGCATATTTCAACCAATACTAATAAACCAATGGACGTATTTGGTGGAAATTGGGTAAATTATCTTGAAAAAATTCAAATCGATTGGCAAAATAAAGTTTCTGACGATGATTTAGTGTTAATTGGTGGAGACATTAGTTGGGCTATGAATATTGACGATGCTAAATTGGACCTAGAAAGTTTAGCCTATCTAAACGGGAAAAAGATTCTTATCAAAGGCAATCACGACTATTGGTGGAGTGGAATTGGAAAGGTTAGGGATATTCTTCCCGAAGGTTTTTACGCTCTTCAGAACGACTGTATTAAGTTTGATAACGTCATTATTTGTGGTTCTAGGTGTTGGAGTGTGCCAGGAAGCCCCGATTTTAATACTCAAGACGAAAAAATTTATAAAAGAGAAACCGAAAGGTTAAGACTATCTCTAAATCAAATGCAAAAAATTAGGGAAGATGGGGATAGGGTTATTGCATTAGTACATTATCCACCATTTAACGTTAATAGGGAAAACACGCTTTTTACCGATTTATTTGAAGAATTTAAGGTAGATTGCGTAGTTTATGGGCATCTTCACGGTAAAAATGTACGTGCTGATAAAATCGTTATTAAAAATAGTATAAAATATTATTTAACATCATGCGACCAAGTAGATAATAAACTTATTGAGGTGTTATTATGAGTAATAAAGTAAAAAGTTATTTAAAAGGATTACCCAAAAGATATTTTATTGATGCTTTTACGGGTATGGCTCAAGGGTTATTTGTTACGCTTATTGCTGGTACGATAATCAAAACTATTGGCGAAAGAGTTTTCCCTGGAACTGCCGTTGGTAATATTCTTATCTTATTAGGAAAAATAGCAAGCATTTTAACGGGTGCAGGTATTGGTGCTGGTATTGCTAATTATCTTAAAGCACCAAAATTAGTAGTGTTTTCTGCAATAGTTGCTGGTTTTATGGGTGCGTATGCAGAACAAATTATCGGTGCTACCGTTTTATACGATTCCATTAAGGTTACTTTTAACGGCAGTTTGGATAGTATTTTGATTTTATTATCAAAAGGTTTACCTGGTAATCCTATCAGTGCTTACGTTTGTTCTTTGATGGCTGTTGAATTGGGAACGCTTGTTCAAGGAAAAACAAAGTTGGATATACTTTTAGTGCCTTTGACTTGTATCTTTAGTTCTTTTATCGGTTGTATAATTTCTATACCTTTCGTATGGTTAATAAAGATACTTAGCAAGGGTATTGATATTGCAACGGGTGCAATGCCTTTCGTTATGGGGGTAATAATTGCAGTAGTAATGGGAATTTTATTAACTATGCCTACTTCTTCTGCAGCAATATGGGTTTCAATAGCAACGGGCGTTACTACCGAAAATATGTTGCTTGCGGGTGGTGCGGCTGTGGTTGGTTGTGCTTGCCATATGGTTGGTTTTGCTGTCGCTAGTTATAGGGAAAACGGTTTTGGTGGTTTAATTGCACAGGGGTTAGGAACAAGTATGCTTCAAATTCCTAACATAATGAAAAAACCCATTATTATGATGCCAATGATTATTTCAAGTGCTATATGTGGTCCATTATCAACTTGCGTATTTAAGTTATTATGTGCTGATTTTGGTGGTGGAATGGGTACTAGTGGTTTAGTTGGTGTTTTTGGCGTTATTTCATGTCAAGGTCAAAATCCTGCATTAATGTGGATTGGTATCGTTTTATTAATGTTTATTCTACCTGCTGTTCTAAATCTTGTTATAAGCGAATTTATGCGCAAAAAAGGTTGGATAAAGTTTGGGGATATGAAACTTCCCGAATAATTAATTTTTAATATATAAGACTTTAACTCGGTTAATTTCAATTTTAACCGAGTTTTTTTATTATAATTTTTGTATTTATTGAATAAAATTATACAAAGGAGATTTTTTATGAATAACGTTGTTGAAAACGATAGACTTATACTTGAAAATAGAAAAAAATTAAATATGACTAACGTGTCATCAGTTGATTCTTATTCAGAACAGGTTTTAAAATTGTCAGTTAGAGATAGTAAAGTCGTTATTAATGGAGAAAAATTAAAAATTGAGGCATATAACAAGGCTAGTGGTAATCTTATAGTTGACGGAATAATTAACGAGATTCGTTTTAACGCAAATAAACCACCACTTGTCAAGAGATTATTTAAATAATGTTTGTAAGCAGTAATCAATTATATTATTTTTGTGCTTGCATTACTTTTGGTGTGTTTTTTGGTATATTTTATAGTATTTTTAAGGTGTTTTTCGTTAAATTGCAATACAAATTGGTTGTATTTTTGGATATATTGATATACTTATTGTTTGTTATTTTATTTACTATTTTTGCCTACGCTATGAAATTTCCGTCATTTAGAATTTATATGCCCTTAGGGGTGTTGTTAGGAAAATTTCTTTATTCAATTAGTTTTGAAATAATACTTGCAAAATTAGTAAAAAAAGGTTATAATATACTAAAGAGAAAAAAGGAAAGAATTAGCGATGAACGAAAGTAAGTACAAAAGAATTGTATCTGCAATAACAGTAGGCATTGTATTGCTATTTTGTTTTTTGCTTTATATTATGATTTCACAAATTATTTCTATTTCTCTTGCTAAAGCAGAAAGTGAAAAATACGATAAACTTACCGCACAATATGAACGACTTTTAGAAGATGGTGAAAAGACGCTAGAAGCACGTAAAACTAGATGGTGGATAGAGTGTAAGGCAAGGAATCTTGGATACGTTTATCCTGACGACGTGGTATTAGATTAATGAAATACGGCATTATCGACGTTGGCTCTAATTCAGTAAGGCTTTTAGTATGCGACGAAAATAATACTTACTTAAAAACAAATAAAATCACCCGTTTATCTGAAAATATGGGTGATGAATTAATTTTAAAATCAGAAATGGTTGCAAGAACAGTTGAAGCCGTTTCTTTTTTTGTTAATACGGCAATAAAATTAAAGGTTAATATCATTAAGATTTTTGCTACTGCAGCCGTTAGACTCGCTAAAAATCAGCAATATTTTTTAGAACAAGTAAAATTAAAGACGGGCTTTGACGTTGACGTTATTTCAGGAGAATTAGAGGCTAGCCTTGGTGTAAATGGAGCGTTAAACGGTAAAGACGGAGCGGTGATTGATATAGGTGGTGCTAGTACCGAACTTGCCGTTGTTAATGATGGAAACATTGTGTATAAGAAAAGTATAAACATTGGGGCAGTTAGTTTGTATTCAAGGTTTAATGAAAATCTTGATAAAATTTCAAGTGAAATTAAAAATCAAATAAGTAAGTTAGAATATGACAATTCTAACGTTTTGTACGGCATTGGTGGTACGATAACAAGCCTAGCATCGATAGATTTAAAATTAGAGCCATATGACTCAAGTAAAATTCACGGATATTGCTTAACTTATGATAACGTTGAGAAAATTATTAAAAATCTTAGCCGTATGAGTCTATTTGAAAGAGAAAAAATTGTAGGTTTACAAAAGGAAAGGGCTGTTTCTATAACAAGTGGTGCGTTTATTTTGTATGAAATTATGAAAAATTTTAAAATTTCAACTATTACCGTTAGCGAATCTGATAACCTTGAGGGATATTTTAATTATATAAGGGGATAAAAATGCGAAATAGAAATTTATTATTTAATTTTTTAACGCTTTTAATTACCATTGGATTTGTATTTTTGGTTGTAACCATTGGTAGTTCACGGTATACAAGTGAAGATAATCTAGCGTCAATTATACTTACTTTTGCTATTTTTTCAATTTTAGTAGGCTTTATATGTACTTTAATTCACGAACTAGGGCATTTTATATTTGGTAAAGCCAATGGTTTTAAACTAATTAGTATTACTATTTGGTTTTTCAAGTGGTATTTAGACGGAAAAAAGTACAAGTTTAGTTTTACAATTCCAACCGAAGAATTTGGAAGCACTGAAATGATTCCCTTGTCAAATGAGAATTTGGAAAAAAGATTTTCAAAGTTAACGATGGGTGGGTTAATTTTTTCGGCAATTTCAATACTAATTGGAATACCTGCGTTATTTTTGGATTTTCTACCTTTATGGGCTTATGCATTATGGTCGGTTTTTTTACCAATCGGTGCGTACGTTTTCTTTGGGAATTTTTTACCGATTAGTGAACATGGTGCAAGAAACGACGGTGCAGTATTTTTCGGCTTAAAAAATAACGATGATATTTCGAAAGTTACTATTTCGCTATTAAAGATTCATAGTGAGTTGTTTAACGGAAAAACACCGTCAGAAATTGACGATAAATATTTATATGATTTACCACAATTGCCTGAAGACGATTCTAATTTTATAATGCTATTATATTGGCGTTATCTGAAATTTTTAGACCAAGAAGACTATGAAAAAGGTATTAAAGTTTTAGAAAGATTATTGACGCTTGAAGAATATTTTTCAAAAGATATGTATAACGCAGTAAAAACTGAAGCCGTTTTTGCGTATTCTACTTTTAGTAAAGACGTGGAAAAGGCAGATATGTCGGTTTACGAAATTGAAAAATATCTTAACAACACAAATAATAGTTCGTGTATTAGGGCGAAATTGGCGTATATATTAATCGAGCAAGACTTTAATGAAACGGCTGATATGTTTTACAACAAAGGCATTAAAGAGTGCTTAAAAACGCAAATAAAAGGCCTTGCTACTTTTGAAAAAAAACTATTAGATAAACTTAAAAAATAAATTTATTAAGACTCTTTTTTGTAAAGGGTCTTTTTTTATCCGTTAATTTCAAGGTCATAGTAACAGTTTGGACAAATTCTTAAAGTATTATCAGCACATTTTTGACAAAAAGTCTTTTTACAATTTTGGCAGATATATTTATTTCCAATTGGAATTTCTTGTTTGCAATTTTTACAATTTTCCATATTAATTACTCCTTTTATTATTAGTGTACTTTTATTTACAAAATTTATACTGTAATTACGTTGAATTTTTGTTATTAAAAATATATATATTTTTAAAAGATAAAAAAACACTTGAAAAAAGTATTGCCTTATGGTATAATATTCAATATAAAAAATCATTTTTTTTTCAGGTGTAAAATGGAAGAAAACAAAGTTAAAAACGCTAACTATGGCGAAAGTCAAATTCAAGTTTTAGAAGGTCTTGATCCTGTAAGAAAAAGACCTGGTATGTACATTGGTTCAACCGACGTTAGGGGGCTTCATCATTTAGTACAAGAAATAGTTGACAACTCAATCGACGAAGCGTTGAGTGGTTTTTGTGATACTATTAATGTTCAGATTAATGAAGACTGTTCTTGTACCGTAAAGGATAATGGTAGAGGTATTCCTACCGCAATTCACCATACCGAAAAGATTTCTGCCGTAGAAGTAGTTTTAACTAAACTTCACGCTGGTGGTAAATTCGGTGGTGGAGGCTACAAGATTTCAGGGGGGCTTCACGGGGTTGGTTTGTCGGTAGTTAACGCTTTGTCAGAATGGCTAGTAGTAGAAGTTTTTCAAAACGGAAACCACTATAAGCAATTATATAAGCGTGGTATTCCACAAGAACCTTTAAAAGTAGTTGGCAGTTCTGATTTTACAGGCACTTGGGTTACCTTTATGCCTGATGCTGAAATTTTTGAAACAACTGATTTTAATTACGATACTATTAAAATTAGACTTCGTGAACTTGCATACCTTAACAAAGGTCTTAAAATTATAATGGATGATAAGCGTGAAGGTAGAATTGCTCACGACGAATTTTGTTATGAGGGGGGTATCGCACACTTTGTAGAAGACTTGTCAAAAAATAAAACTCCAATTTTTGAAAAGCCCGTTTATTTTGACGTTTTCTACGGTGATACCGAAGTGGAAATTTCTTTACAGTACACCGATACTTATAACGAAATAATTTATGCTTTCGCGAACAATATTAATACCGAAGAAGGCGGTACGCACCTTGACGGATTTAAATCGTCCTTAACCAAGATTATAAATGATTTTGGTAAAAAACTAAACGTATTTAAGGGCGACGAAAAAGTTTCTTCGGACGATGTTAGGGAAGGACTTTGTGCAGTAGTTTCGGTTAAACTAACCGAACCACAGTTTGAAGGACAAACAAAAACAAAACTTGGTAATTCTGAAATGAGAAATTTCGTTACTAAGGCAATGAACGAATACTTTGGTTCTTTCCTAGAAGAAAATCCTGCTTATGCTAAGGAAATTTTAGTTAAGTGTTTAACTGCACAAAGGGCAAGAGAAGCGGCAAGGCTTGCTAGGGAAAATACTAGAAGAAAAGGTGCTTTAGAATCTACCACTTTACCTGGTAAACTATCAGACTGTTCAGACAAAAATCCTGCATTTTGCGAAATATTTCTTGTAGAAGGAGATTCTGCAGGTGGTAGTGCTAAGCAAGGCAGAGATAGAAGATTCCAAGCAATACTTCCATTGCGTGGTAAAATACTTAACGTTGAAAAAGCACGCATTAATAGAATACTTGAAAACGAAGAAATTAAAGCAATGATTACTGCTTTTGGTGGGGGTATGCAAGACGATTTTGACGAAAGTAAACTTAGATACGATAGAATTATTTGTATGACCGACGCAGACGTTGACGGAAGCCATATAAGAATACTATTATTAACTTTCTTCTTTAGATTTATGAGACCTTTGATTGAAAAAGGACACGTGTATATCGCTCAACCACCACTTTATAAAGCAACTAAGAATAAAGTTGACAAATATTTATATTCGGATAAAGAATTACAAGATTACCTAGCGGAAGTAGGCAAGTGTGATATTCAACGTTATAAAGGTCTAGGTGAAATGGACCCCAAACAACTTTGGGACACGACAATGAATCCGGAGACTAGAACTATGCTTAGAGTTACTATGAACGATGCCGTTGAAGCAAACGATACCTTTACAAGATTGATGGGTGATAACCCCGAACTTCGTAGAGAATTTATAGAACAAAATGCAAAACTAGTAACAAATCTAGACATTTAATTAGGAGTAAATGATGGAAAAGAAAGATTTAAGCCCTGAACTTAATACTAATTTTCAGGAAACACTTAATAAAACAAAACTTATCAATATTGAAGTAAATAACGAAGTTAAAAAATCGTTTATTTCCTATGCAATGGCAGTTAACGTTTCTCGTGCAATACCAGACGTAAGGGACGGTATGAAGCCTGTTCATAGACGTATTCTATACGCTATGCACGACATGGGTTTAACTCACGATAAAGCATATAAAAAATGTGCAAAAATCGTCGGTGAAGTTTTAGGTAAATATCACCCACACGGCGATAGTTCGGTTTACGACGCTCTAGTACGTTTAGCACAAGACTTCTCCATTAATTGTCCACTTGTTGACGGACACGGAAACTTTGGTTCTGTTGACGGAGACTCTCCGGCAGCATACAGATATACCGAAGCAAGACTCTCTAAACTTGCTAACGAAATGCTTTCAGATATTGGCAAGGATACCGTAGATTTCTATCCTAACTTTGACGATACTGAAATGCAACCGGTTGTTTTACCGTCAAGAATACCTAACGTATTGGTAAACGGTTCGGACGGTATAGCAGTTGGTATGGCAACAAATATTCCACCACACAATCTAGGCGAATGTATCGATGGGTGCGTTGCACTTTTAGATAATCCCGAAATTTCTCCCGAAGAACTTATGGAAATTATTCCCGCACCCGATTATCCTACGGGTGGTGTTCTTATGGGAAGAGCAGGCATTAAACAGGCTTACAAGACTGGTAGGGGTGGTTTCGTTCTTCGTGCTAAAACTGATATTGAAGAAATGGCTAACGGCAGAGAAAGAATAGTCGTTACTGAAATTCCTTATCAAGTAAACAAAGAAGAATTAATTAAGTCTATTGCTTCAATGGTTAACGATAAGAGAATTGAGGGTATAAGTAATATTCGCGACGAGTCTGATAGACACGGTATGCGTATTGTTTTCGAACTTAAAAAGGATGTAAATTCTCAAGTTGTATTAAACACCTTATTCAAGCATTCTAATCTTCAAGTTAAAGACGGTATAATATTACTAGCATTAGTTGACGGCGAACCTAAGGTTTTGAGTTTGAAAGAAATTTTAACTCATTATATCGCTCACCAAGAATCAGTTATTATTAGAAGAACTAAATATGATTTGGCAAAGACTGAAGAAAGAGAACATATCGTTAAGGGTTTGCTAGTAGCACTTGCAAATATTGACGAAGTTATTGAAATTATTAAAAAGTCTTCTGATAAAAACCAAGCGTGTCAAGCGTTAATGGATAATTTTGAACTTTCAGAACGTCAAGCAAATGCAATTTTGGAAATGAGATTGCAACGTTTGACCGGTATGGAAGTTGAAAAACTTAAGGAAGAACTTGTAGAACTTCAAAACACTATTGCTGACTTAAAGGATATTTTATCAAGTGAAGCACGTGTTAGAGATATTATTAAGACAGACTTAGTAGAAATTAAAGAAAAATATCCCTCGCCAAGAAAGACCGAACTTTCTTATGATTATGGCGATATTGATATTGCAGACCTTATTCCCGTTCAAGACGTTGTAATTAGTCTAACTCATATGGGTTACGTTAAACGTGTTCCCGTTTCTGAATATAGAACTCAACGTCGTGGTGGTAAAGGTGTTACGGCACATAAACCCAAGGAAGAAGATTTCGTTGATAATATGTTTATTGCTTCTTCACACGACGATATATTGTTCTTTACGGATAAGGGTAGAGTTTATAGTATAAAAGGCTTTTTTATTCCCGAAGCACAAAGAACTGCTAGGGGTAGAGCAATCGTTAACCTATTACAACTATCAGACGGTGAAAAAGTTTGTGCAATGCTACCGTTAAAGGCTAATCAAGAAGGTTATATAATGATGGCTACCAAGAACGGCTTGATTAAAAAGACTGCTTTGACCGAATTTGCAAGCATACGTAAGGTTGGTAAGATTGCTATTAGTATTGTTGAAGGCGACACCTTGATATCGGCACAATTAACTTCTGGTGAAGATGAAATTATTATGGCTTCTCACGAGGGTAAATGTATAAGATTTAGCGAAAAAGACGTTAGACCGATGGGAAGAGATACCCAAGGCGTTAAGAGTATGAACCTTACTAACGACTACGTTGTTGATATGTCGGTTATTAAACCGGGATATGAAATTCTAACAATGACTGAAAACGGCTATGGCAAACGTTCTGACCTGGAAGATTATAGGTTGCAATCACGTGCAGGGAAAGGCGTTAAAGCAGGCGTATTTAACGATAAAACGGGTAAATTGGTAAGTCTTAAACTTGTTTCCGAAGAGGACGACGTAATGATTATCACAAGTAGTGGAACAATAATTAGAGTTTCATTATCAGACATTAGCAAGATTGGTAGAGATACTCAAGGTGTTAGAATAATGAAGATTGACGACTCAACCGTTTCAAAGATAGCAATTTCTCCAAAAAGCGAAGACGACGAAGAAATTGTAGAAGAATAGACAAATAAATCGCCCCGTCCCTTATCTGGACGGGGTGATTAAAAATTTTTTTAAAAATAATGGAATATTCCTTGTTTTTATATTGACAAAAAAATTTTAATTTTATATAATAGTTAAGCGTTTGAAAATGATGCTGCTATGGCTCAGATGGTAGAGCACATCCTTGGTAAGGATGAGGTCACCGGTTCGATTCCGGTTAGCAGCTCCAAAAAAAGAAGCATCTAGTATTTAGATGCTTTTTTCTTTTATAAAATATTTATTAGTTTTATTACTTTTTCTGATAGTAATTTTCCAACTTGATTTAGATTATTAATAAATTGTTCGCCTTGTAGCCCGCTTCCGTAAACGTCCGTTACACCTTTTATCATATAAAGGGGAATGTTATTTGATTTGCACACTTGTGCAATTGACGAGCCTTCCATATCGTAGATGCTAGCACCTAAAGAATTAATAATTTCAATTTGTTCTTTTTTGTGTGTAAATTTATCAGACGTTGCTAAGGAAACTTTTTCTAGTTCATTGTCTATTACGTCAAGATTAATAAAAACGTCTTTATAATTTTGATTATAAGCAATAGGACAATCGTCAATAGCACTCAAATCAAAATCGTATTGGCAACATTTATCTACTGCATACAGTTTTAATGGTGAAACCCTTTCTTTTATTCCACCGACTGAACCGAAGTTTAATATTTTGCTTGGCTTAAATTTATCAATCAGTAATTGGCAAGTCATAGCACTTGCTACTTTACCTACGTTTGATATAGCAATAATAACTTCTTTATTAGAAAAAACGCATTTATAAAATTTTTTTCCCGAAATTATTTCGGTAGTAGTATTTTCTGAGAGATTTATTAAATTTTCCACTTCTTTTTCAAGTGCTACAATAATTCCTAACATATTAAGAATTTTATCATATCGCATATTAATTGTCAAGGTATAAAAGAGTTTATAATTCACGCTTTTTCGACGTTTTTATGCTTTGTAAATATAAACTTTATTTAAAGTAGAAGCGAAATTATATTTACAAAATTTTTTTTGTGTGATATACTTTTTATAAATAATGGGAGTGGTTTAGGTGCTTTTAATTTTGCACTTTTAACTAACCCGTATTATAAAACTTAAAAATCGATTTCAATTAATTTTGCTAATTAGGAGTAGTTTTATGGAAAAGAGAAATTTAACCTTGCTTACAGACCTTTATCAACTTACTATGATGAACGGCTATCTCCAAAAAGAACGAAAAGAAGAGATAGCAGTTTTCGATTTATTTTTCCGTCAAAACGGTATAATAACTTATTCGCTTGCGTGTGGACTTGAACAAGCAGTAGACTATATCCTTAACCTTAATTTTGGCGAAGAAGAAATAAAATATTTAGATTCCTTAAATATTTTTTCTGAAGAATTTTTAGAATATTTAAAAAACTTTAAGTTTTCAGGCGACGTTTACGCTGTTCCGGAAGGAACGGTTGTATTCCCTGGTGAACCGATTTTAACGGTTAAGGCACCGATAATGCAAGCACAATTAATTGAAACTGCATTGCTTAACATTATTAATTTCCAAACTTTGATTGCTACAAAGTCTGCAAAAATCAAATATGCGGCAAAAGACGGTTTAGTAATGGAATTTGGTTTGAGGCGTGCTCAAGCGCCCGATGCTGGTGTTTACGGTGCTAGGGCTGCTGTAATTGGTGGTTGTGGAAGTACTTCTAATGTCTTAGCAGGACAACTTTTTGATATTCCTGTATCGGGTACACACGCACATAGTTGGGTTATGAATTTCAAAGACGAATATACTGCTTTTAAGGCTTATTCTGAAGTTTATCCCGAAAACTGTTTATTACTAGTTGATACTTATAACACATTGAAACAAGGTGTTCCTAACGCCATTAAGGTTTTCAAAGAATTAAAAGAAAAAGGCTATAAGCCTAAGGGAATTAGGCTAGATTCTGGAGACTTAGCATATTTATCTAAACAAGCAAGAAAAATGCTTGATGAAGCAGGTTTTGAAGATACGATTATTTGTGCTTCAGGTGATTTGGACGAATATTCTATAACTTCATTATTGAATCAAGGTGCAAAAATCAATTCTTGGGGTGTAGGTACAAGGCTTATTACTAGTGCTGATATGCCTGCACTTGGCGGTGTTTATAAACTTTCTTGCGTTTATGATGAAGATGGAAAAGGCAAGCCAAAGATTAAACTTTCTGAAAATACTGAAAAGATTACTAATCCTGGATTTAAGAATATTTATAGGGTTTACAATAAAGACACTAAAAAAGCTGAAGCAGATTTTATTTGTCTAAGAGATGAAGTGTTTGATGCTTCAAAACCACTAGTTTTAACGCATCCGACCGAAAGATGGAAAAAAATTACTTTTACTAATTATGAATTAAGACCTTTACAATTAGATGTTATTAAAAATGGTAAATTAGTTTATAATCTACCAAAATTAAAGGAAATTAAACAATACGCCCAATCAGAACTTAATAGTTTTTGGGATGAATATAAGCGTTTAGACAAACCACATTTATACAAAGTTGACTTATCAGACGGTCTATTCGAATTAAAGAAAAATATGTTAGAAGAAATTAGGTCGAAAGACGTTTGATTAGGAGGAAATTTTGGAATTAAATAAAAGAAAATATCGCAAAGCCGAAGTTTTAGATTTGATAGAAGAAATTGAAGTAGAGCACAATTCGGTTGTTTCTAATTTAAATACTTCGCTAAGCGAATTATCAGAAGAAAACAAAAGATTACAAATAGAATTAGCAACGCTTAGAGAAAGGGAGACTTTAGCACTTGAAACGCTTAAAAGTGCTCAAGAAAAAGCAGATGAGATAGAAGAAAAGAGTCGTATATCCTACGAACTAGCAATTAAGAAAATTTCTATATTTATAGAAAGATGGAACAGTTATTTTAGAAAACTATCTGAAAAGTATCCTTATTATCCCGAAGTTCAAGCGTCAATTGAATTAAAGGAAAAAGTATCGCAAATCTTGAAAGGAAAAGATTATGCTACGTCGTTAGATAAGGCTGAAATTTTGCTTTCTGATAAAGAAAAACAGTTAAACGGAAAGGCTTCTTTTGATCCTAAAAGTAAAATTCAAGATTACATTGCATCAACAAGCGATACGGGCTTTAATCTTGACGAAGTGTTAAATCCGGGTGTACTTAAATTGGAGGATTTATGCAAGGAACTAGGCTTAACGGACGCAGATTAATCACCTTTATTATAATTCCCGTTGTAATATTTGCTTTACTTTTGTTTTTAGACCAAATTACAAAAAATTATTTTAGAACTGAAAAAAGCGATAGTGTAATAGAAATAATCAATAATTTTCTTTATTTTGATTTTGTATTAAATACCGGTTCGGCGTTTAGTTTTTTGGCTAACGTAGATTGGGCTCAAACTTTTTTTAAAATTTTAACCCCTATTTCGTTGGTTTTATTTATAGGCTTTTTCATTTATGCTTATAAAAAAGGCTATAAATGGCTAATTTTTGCCGTTACGTTGGTTATAGCAGGCACTATTGGAAATTACATTGATAGATTAATTTTCTCGGCTGTAACCGATTTTATTAGTTTTAAGTTTGGTAGTTATTATTTTCCTACCTTTAATTTTGCCGACGTTTATTTGTGCGTTGGCGTTGTAATGTTATTAATACATTTATTGTTTTTAGACGAAAACGCTTTATTTAGAAATGAAAAAAGAGATAATAGTTCAACTGAACAATCAACAAAATCAGAGGATTGATCTATATTTAACAGAAAATACTGATTTAACTCGTTCACATATTAAAAAACTATGTGATGATGGCCTTGTACTTTTAAATGACCAACAAGTTAAGGCTAATAAATATATAAAAGACGGCGATATTATTTTATTAACTTTACCAGAAACTGTTAATTTAGACCTAGTTCCCGAAAATATTCCATTAGACATCGTTTATCAAGATGACAGTTTGGCAGTAATAAATAAACCTCAAGGATTAGTTGTTCACGCAGGCAATGGAACTAACGGTTCAACCTTAGTAAATGCTCTTTTGTATCATTTGGATAATTTATCAGGAATAAACGGAGTTATTAGACCGGGTATCGTTCATAGATTAGATAAAAACACGTCGGGATTATTGGTCGTCGCTAAAAATGACAATGCACATTTAAGGTTATCTAAACAACTTGAAGATAAGACGTGTAGGCGTATTTACGTAGCGTTACTAGAAGGGAAATTAAAGGACGATAAAGGCGTTGTAGATACCTTCATTGATAGAAATCCTAAAGATAGAAAGAAAATGGCCGTATCAAATAGTGGAAGGCGAGCAATTACTGAGTATGAAGTAATTAAACGCTTTGAAAACTACACCCTATGTCGTTTTTCTCTTAAGACTGGTAGAACTCATCAAATAAGGGTACACGCTAAGCATTTAGGTCATCCTGTAGTTGGGGACGTTGAATACGGATATAAAAATCAAAAATTTAAATTAAACGGGCAATTATTACACGCTGAAAGATTGGAGTTTACTCACCCTGTAACCGGGGAAAGAGTTTCTTTTTCAGTACCAATTCCCGATTATTTTGTAAAAATATTAAAAATTATTAAATAAAAGGATATAATTGTGGCAAAACCATTAGTAGCAATCGTTGGAAGGGCCAACGTAGGTAAATCTACTTTTTTTAA
The DNA here is from genome assembly GCA_045589615.1 of Christensenellaceae bacterium. GTDB lineage: Bacteria > Bacillota > Clostridia > Christensenellales > Borkfalkiaceae > UBA1259. The sequence goes on from JAZNPL010000013.1 coordinate 142,709, forward strand.
TAAAGTAGTAGGTAAAAAAATATCAATAGTACAAGATTTTCCCGGTGTTACGAGAGATAGAATATATGCCGATGCAGAGTGGTGTGGTAAATATTTCTCATTGGTAGATACCGGTGGTTTAGAATTAAAATCGCAAGATAAAATGATGCTTCACATTAAAAAGCAGGCAGAAATCGCAATCGATACTGCCGACGTTATCATTTTATTTACTGATGCAAAGTCGGGGCTTAACGTTATGGATGAAGAAGTTGCGATGAAACTTAGAAAATCGGGTAAACCTGTTGTACTTGCCGTAAATAAATTAGATAACTATAACCCCGAAAAATTATATGAATTTTATACGTTAGGGCTAGGTGAACCTTTTGGTATTTCTGCTGAACACGGCACTGGTATTGGGGACCTTCTAGACGAAGTAGTGGCTCAATTAAACGAACTTGGTGAGAAAGAAGAAGATAATTCCTTAAAGTTAGCAGTTGTTGGAAAACCCAATGCGGGAAAGTCTAGTTTATGTAATAAAATACTAGGGTTTGACCGTACGATTGTGTCAGACATAGCGGGTACTACTAGAGATGCAATAGACACTTTATTTACCTTTAATGACAAAGATTATACACTTATCGATACTGCAGGTATTAGAAAGAAAAAAAAGGTTGAAGAAGACCTTGAATACTATAGTGTTTTAAGGGCGTTGGGTGCAATTAACCGTGCCGACGTATGTTTACTTCTTATTGATTCTAATGAAGGAATTACCGAACAGGACGTTAAAATTGCAGGCTATATTCATGAACAAGGAAAACCTTCTATTGTTGTAATGAATAAGTGGGACTTGATTGAAAAAGATACTAATACCATAAATAGATTTAACGAAAAATTAGAAGAAGAACTTAAATTTATGGATTATTTTCTTCCAATCTACGTTTCAGCATTAACCGGACAAAGAGTGGAAAAGATTATCAAACTTTGTGATCAAGTTTATGAAAATGCAAATAGAAGAATTACAACGGGGCAATTAAACGACCTAATACTTGATAGCGTAAGAGCCAACGAGCCACCATCGGTAAATGGTAAAAGGCTTAAGATTTTATATGCTACTCAAATAGGTGTTACTCCACCTACTTTCGTTTTCTTTGTAAATGATAGTGCTTTAATGCATTTTTCTTATAGGAGATATTTAGAAAATTGTATTAAACAGGCGTATGATTTTAAGGGAACTCCAATAAAAATAATCGTTAGAGAGAAAGACGAAGATGAATTATAGAATTTGGTTAATTATATTACCCATATTAAGTTATTTTTTTGGCAATATAAATTGGGCATTAATAATATCAAAAATTAAGAAAAACGACATTAGAAACCTTGGAAGTGGTAACCCCGGAACTCTTAATATGAGTAGAAATTTTGGGTTGAAAACGGGGCTTTTTACCTTTTTCCTTGATATACTAAAGGGGGCTATACCAACACTTGTTGCTTTTTTTGTGTTCAAGGGTGAAAAGTTTTTAAATTCAGACTTTTATGTTTCTGATTTTGCTATATTTCTTTGCGGTTTTTCAGCCGTAGTTGGTCATATATTTCCAATTTTCCTTAAATTTAAGGGGGGAAAAGGCATTGCTTCGACTATTGGTGTAATGCTTGTATGTTCTAGCGTTTTTGGTTTGGCGTGGCTTACCGTTTTTATAATGGCTTTAATTGTTGCAGGCTTGTTTATTTATTTTACTGAGTTTGGAGCGATGGGTTCTTTTCTTGCTATTACTCCTCCTGCAGTAGGTTGTTGTATTAGAATGTATATTTTTTACGGTGATTTTTTAAAAAATACCGTTAATGGAATATATCATACCGTAACATGCTTGATTATTTTTGCAATTTGCTTTTTAACGTGGTTTGCTCATCGTCAAAATATTAAAAGAATGCTTGCTGGGGACGAACACCCAACCTCTATTAAAGAAATGATAGTTAAGCATAAAGCAAAGAAACTTAGTGAAAAAAAGTAAAAAATTTTTCATATTAATTTCATACCTCTCATATATTAATTTTGAAATGTATGGGAGGTTTTTTTATGGAAAAAAACTTTATTTATAACGATATAGCAACACGTACCGGTGGTGATATTTATATTGGTGTAGTTGGACCTGTTAGAACGGGTAAATCAACATTTATTGCTAAATTTATGGACAATTTTGTAATTCCTAATATAAATAATAAATTACAAAAGCAAATTGCAACAGATGAAATGCCACAATCTTCCGATGGTAAAACTATAATGACAACGCAACCAAAATTCGTACCTGCTAACGCTGTAAAGGTTCAATTTAAGAATAAGAGTACGGCAAAAGTTCGTTTAGTAGATTGTGTTGGATTTTTTGTTGATGGAGCAAGCGGTGCCGATGACGGAGAAAAGGAAAGATTAGTTAAAACGCCATGGAGTGAAGAAGAAATTCCTTTTAGAAAAGCGGCTGAAATTGGTACTAAAAAAGTAATCAACGATTATTCTACTATTGGTATTTTAGTTACAACGGACGGTTCTTTTACCGATATTTCGAGAAAAAACTATATAGATGGTGAAGAAAAAACTGTAAATGAACTAAAAAAATCTGGAAAACCGTTTATTATAATTTTAAATTGTACTGAACCTAATTCGGAAAAAAACATAGAACTAGTAAATCAATTAGAAGCAAAATACGATTCTACCGTTTTAGCGGTTGACGTATCAAAATTAAACGTTGAAAAGATTAACGAAATATTTGAAAAGGTATTGCTAGAGTTCCCAATGCAAAGTTTTAACGTCGAAATGCCCGAATGGATTCAAGCACTACCTGCTGATAATAAGATTGTTAAAGGAATTATTGAAAATCTAAAAAAACGTTCTGAAACTGTTAGTAAAATGAAAGATTTTTCACTTTGTAGTGGAGAATTTGATGACGATAATTTTAAAAATTTAGAACTTTTAGAAATGAAATTAGGGGAAGGCTGTTGCGATTATAAAATCATCTTAGAAGAAAACTTGTTTTACAAAATTATATCTGAAGAAACAAGCGAAGAAATTAAAAGTGATTTAGAATTGATTAAATATATTAAAGAATTTTCAAACTCAAAAAGAAAATTTCTTAAGATTAAAGATGCTTTAGAAGAAGCCGAGCAAAATGGTTATGGAATTGTTATGCCAACTATTAACGAAATGAATTTAGAAGAACCTACGCTTGTAAAGAAAAGTGGAAAATTTTTGGTAAAATTAAAGGCTAGTGCACCTAGTTTGCATATTATGAAGGTTGACGTTTCTACCGAAGTATCGCCACTAGTAGGTAATGAAAAGCAAGGCAAAGAAATGATAGAGTATATGTCAGAAAAGTATGTCGAAAACCCAGAAGGATTATTAGAGACTAATTTATTTGGAAAATCATTACACGATTTAGTAAGCGAAGGGTTAATGGGAAAGATTACTGCAATACCTAAAGACGCGACAAAGAAAATGAGAAGAACGTTGTCTAGAATGGTTAATGAAAATCGTGGTGGTATAATTTGTATTTTATTATAAAAAAATCAAGCCAATCGGCTTGATTTTTTTTAACAAAAACTTCTATCAAATTCAATAACTGCAAAGTATTTTTTGTCGTACTTTTTAAGTTCTTCATCCACTAAATACCGTATAGAGTCTTCGTCGTATTTAGTATCGTAGGGGATAAGAACGTCGAAAATTATGTTGCTGTGATTAACCCCGTGTACTAGTCTAAAATCGTGTAAATTTAATCTACTATCAAAACCTATTAACAATTGAGTAATTTGTTTTTTAAGCATATTTGTTTCTTCGTCGTCAGTAACTATTGGGTCTAAATGACAAACTAGAAAAACGTTTAAATTTTTAACGAAATCTCTTTCAATAACGTCTGATAGTTCATGTGAAATCATTACATCAACCTTTGCATCAACTTCTATATGAACCGTTGCAAAAGTTTTAAGTGGGCCATAGTTGTGAACTACTAAATCGTGAATGCCCATAATTCCATCGTAGGAAAGAATTTTCTTTTCAATTTGTTGGATAAATTCCTTTTTAGGTGGCTCTCCAAGTAGCGGTGAAATAGTAGACTTGATTAAGGATATTGCAGAAATTATAATTAAAATAGCAATTGCAACACTTAAATAACCGTCAATGTAAATGTTAAATTTCATTGAAACTATTGCAGATAGTAAAACAATAAAAGTACTTATAGTATCATTTCTGCTATCTTGACTCATTGCGAAAAGTGCCTCAGAGTTAATTGATTTTCCTAAATCCTTAAAGATAATTGATAATAGAAGTTTGGTTAATATTGATACTGCTAGAATTATACAAGCAGTAATTGTAAAAGTTGTATCTGAACCATTGATAATTTTATCAATACCCGTTCTACCAACTTCTATACCAATAGTAAGAATAAAAATGCTTACTAATAGGGCAGTAATATATTCTATTCTTGCGTGGCCAAACGGGTGTTCTTTATCGGCGGGAGCGTTAGATAGTTTAAATCCTACTAGCGTTATTATTGAAGTTAAAAAATCAGTTAAATTATTAATTGCATCTGCAATAATTGCAATGCTCCCCGTAATAATTCCCGCAAAAAGTTTAATAGCGAAAAGGAATACGTTGGCAATAATGCCAAGTATTCCTGCACTTTTACCGTAACTAGCCCTAACGTTAGGGTTTTCTACGTCTTGATAGTTTTTAATAAATAATTTCTTAAATAGTTTACTCATAGAATTGATTTTATCAAAATTATAAATAAAAATCAACTTAATTTATTAATTTTTATATTTTACAATTTTGCTTTCAACAAATGAAACTATCGCATACATCAACGTTGCTAAGACACACAATACGACTGTAGAGGCCATAATTAAGTCTAACTTAAACACTTGACCACCATAGACTATTAAATATCCAAGTCCTGCTCTTGAAACTAGATATTCTCCCATAATAGAACCTATCCATGCCATGCCGACGCTAATCTTTAACATACTTATAAACGTTGGAAAACTTCCTGGGATAACAAGTTTAGTTAGTATTTGAATTTTATTTGCACCCATTGATTTTAATAGTAGAATTTTATCGTTATCTATCTCTAAAAAACCATTTAACATTGTGATTATGGCTACTATAATCCCTATCAAAATCGTCATAAAAATTATGGCTTTTGTGCCACTTCCGCACCATACAATTATTATTGGTCCAAGTGCAATTTTAGGAAGACTATTCAAAACTACGATATAGGGCTCAAAAATTCTTCTTAAACGTTCCGACCACCATAATGCTAATGCGATAACGTAGCCCAGTATTACTGCTATTAGAAAACCGATAATCGTTTCGTAAAGAGTAATACCAACGTGATACGTTAGATTGCTTTCCTTGAATAAACTTACTATTGTTAATGCAATTTTAGATGGGCAACTAGTGATAAAAGAATCAATTACGTTTAGTCTTGCTAGGAGTTCCCATATAACTAGTAGTAAACCTAATATCAAAAATCTTAACGTCCATACGATTAAATTATTTTTTTTGATTTGCTTTAGATATAGTTCGTGTTCGTATGAAAAATGTGTTTTTGGTTTCATTTGTGTAGTTCCTTGAAAATTTTTTCAAACCATACGCCAAAATCTTTTGATTCACGACGTTTTATGGGCGAGTCGCCCTTTATTTTAGGATAAAATATGCTTTTTACCTTAGCAGGACGATCAGTTAACACAATTATTTTATCAGACATCGATATCGCTTCAGAAATATCGTGTGTTACAAGTATTGCCGTTTTATTTTCAGCCTTAATTATCTTGTAAACGTCGTCGCATACTGATAGTCGTGTTTGATAATCTAGGGCTGAGAAAGGCTCGTCTAATAATAGTAACTTCGGATTAAAAACAAGTGTTCTAATAAGTGCTACACGTTGTCTCATGCCACCCGAAAGTTGATGTGGATAACTTTTTCTAAAATCAAGTATTCCATATTTTTCAAGCAATCCATAGGCGAATTGCATCGTTTCTTCAGTTTTCATTTTTTTAATTTCTAACGGAAGAAAAAGATTTTTTTCAACAGTTCGCCAAGGAAAAAGTTGATCCTTTTGAAGCATGTATCCTATTGACGTTTTATTGACTTTATCTAATGGTTTTCCTTCAAGAAGTATTTGCCCCCTAGTCGGCGAAATTAACCCTGCAATTATCGATAAAACGGTTGTTTTTCCGCAACCCGACGGTCCTATAATTGAAGTAAATTCTCCATTTTCGCATTTGAATGATAGGTTTTCTATTGCAGTAATTTCGTCGGTTAAAGTTTGATAGGTAAGGCTAATATTTCTAAAATCTAATAGTGAATTCATTTTATTTTTTATCCGAAAATTTCTTTTGCTAACTTGTTATTTACAATTTTACTAAAATCTACTTTTGAATCTAGTTCGTTTGAATTAATCATTATGTCTTGAAGCCTATTAAAACTGTCTTCAGTTGCTTGAAGATTGGTTTTCCATGCATCAATTTCTCTGTAACTTTTGATTGAAGTTTCAATAGAATTAATGGTTGTTGAAGGGAATTGTTTAACTATTGCTTGTGCAACTTCAAGGTCAGAGTGAGTTGACATAAATTCATGTGCTTTCTTCAATGCTTTTAAGAAAGATTTAACTGCTTTATCGTTGTTTTTTAGATAACTTTGAAGAGCGATAAAAGAAGTGTAGGGTATTTCACCACCTTGTGCTCCAACGCTTGCTACAACGTGCCAAGAACCGTTCTTTTCATATTCGGAAGCAGTAGGCTCAAAGACGGTACAATAATCGGCAGTTCCACCTAAAAATGCACTGGTCATTAGATTGAATTGTACGTCATAATTTAAGGTAAAATCAACACCGTCTTTCATATCTAACTGATTTAGGATATACTCAAACGTCATCGCTGGAACGCCACCACGTCTTCCGGCTAAAATTTCTTTACCTTTTAAGTCTTCCCATTTAAAGTCGGGTTCTGGGTTTCTTGATACTAAGAAAGAGCCGTCTTTTTGTGTTAATTGTCCAAATACAACGGGGTAATCAACCTTATTTTGTTTGTATACGTAGATTACTGTTTCGGGGCCCATTAGTCCAATATCGGCTGATTTTGAAAGTACTGCACTCATTGATTTGTCAGCACCGCCACCGTTAGTAAGTTCTATTTCAAGACCTTCGTCCTTAAAATATCCATTTTCAATTGCAACGTATAACGGAGCATAAAATACCGAATGAGTTACTTCGTTAATTCTAATTTTTGTCGTTCCGTTATCCTTGCAACCAAGCATTGGAAAGATGCTAAAGTTAATTGCTAAAAGCAAAATTAGTAGTTTTTTCATCATTAATTTTGTTCTCCATCTTTTTTTCATACTTTATTTTATGAAAAGTATATACATTTTGACAATGTTAACGTTTAACGATTGACAAAAAATTAAATATTATTTATAATTAATATCTACGTAAAAAAGGAGAAAAAAGCCTTATGGATATGGCAAAAACTTATTCACCTTCAGAATTTGAGAAGGAAATTTATTCAAATTGGGAGAAAAACGGGTATTTTAAGGCAAGTGTATCAGCAGATAAACTTCCGTTTACTATCGTTATTCCTCCACCCAATATCACTGGTCAATTACACATGGGCCACGCACTTGACGAAACCTTGCAAGATACGATTATTCGTTTTAAGAGAATGCAAGGCTATAGTGCTTTATGGCTTCCCGGAACCGACCATGCTTCTATCGCTACCGAAGTAAAAATTGTAGAACAAATGGCTAAAGAAGGTCTTACCAAAAAAGACGTTGGCAGAGAGGGCTTTTTAGAAAGAGCATGGGCGTGGAAAGAACAATACGGTGGTAGAATTATTGAACAATTAAAATCACTAGGTTCATCTTGTGATTGGTCTCGTCTTGCATTTACAATGGACGAAAAATGTTCAAAAGCGGTAAAAGAAGTTTTTGTTAATCTCTATAATAAAGGCTTGATTTATAGGGGAGACCGTATTATTAACTGGTGTCCAGATTGTAAAACTGCTTTATCTGATGCAGAAGTTGAATACGTTGAAGAAGACAGCAATCTTTGGTATATTAAATATCCGGTAAAGGATTCAGACGAATATTTAACCGTTGCGACTTCTCGACCAGAAACAATGTTAGGCGATACGGCTGTTGCAGTTAATCCTAACGATAAGCGTTATAAACATTTAGCAGGTAAGACGTTAATTCTTCCTATCGTAAACAAAGAAATTCCAATCGTATTTGACGAATACGTAGAACTTGAATTTGGTACGGGTGCTGTTAAAATTACACCTGCACACGACCCAAATGACTTTGAAGTAGGTCAAAGACACGGCTTAGAAGTTATTCGTGTATTAAACGATGACGGAACTATGAATTCTCTTGCGGGCAAGTACGAAGGTATGCCTTCATTAGAATGTAGAGAAAAGATTGTTTCTGAGTTAAAAGAACTAGGCTTATTAGAAAAAATAGAACCTTTACATCATAACGTTGGACATTGTTATAGATGTAATAAAACAGTAGAGCCTATCGTTTCTAAACAATGGTTTGTTAAAATGGAACCATTAGCAAAACCTGCTATCGACGTTGTTAGAAATAAGAGTATTAAGTTCATTCCAGATAGATTTTCTAAAATTTATTTCAACTGGATGGAAAACGTAAGAGATTGGTGCGTTTCTCGTCAACTTTGGTGGGGACATAGAATTCCCGCATACTACTGTGAAGATTGCGGTGAAATGATGATTTCTAAGGAAGACGTTAAGGTTTGTACAAAGTGTAATAGCACTAAGATTAAACAAGATGAAGACGTTCTTGATACGTGGTTTTCTTCGGCGTTATGGCCTTTCTCTACGCTTGGTTATCCCGAAATTACCGAAGACCTTAAATATTTCTATCCTACTGATGTATTAGTTACGGGATATGATATAATTTTCTTCTGGGTTGCTAGAATGATTTTCTCAGGCCTAGAACATATGAACCGTATTCCTTTTAAAGACGTATTGATTCACGGTCTAGTACGTGATGCTCAAGGTCGTAAAATGAGTAAATCATTAGGAAACGGTATTGACCCGACCGTTATAATCGAAAACTATGGTGCAGACACCTTAAGATTTTCATTACTTAACGGCGTAGCGGCTGGAAGTGATATGAGATTTTCTGATGAAAAAATCGAAGGTGCAAGAAACTTTATGAATAAGTTGTGGAATGCATCTAGATTTGTTTTAATGAACGCCGAAGGCAAGGAAATTTATTCATTAAAAGATTGTAAGTTAAATCATGCTGACAAGTGGATTATTACTAAACTAAACAAAATTATTAAAGACGTTACTATCAATATGGAAAAATACGAAATCGGCGTAGCGCTTGCAAACTTGTACGATTTTGTTTGGAACGATTTCTGCGATTGGTATATTGAATTAACTAAGCCGTATTTGTATGGAGAAGACGATAAAAAACGTAACGATACGGTAAGTGTTTTAGTTTACGTTTTGGGCGAAATTTTGAAGTTATTCCATCCGTTTATTCCTTTTATTACTGAAAAGATTTATCAAAGTATGCCAAACGCTGAAGAAACGATAATGCTTGCTGATTTTCCTAGATATAACGTAAAATCTAATTATTCTCAAGCAGTAAAACACATTGAATTAATAAAAGAAATTATTAAGAGTGTTAGAAATGTTAAGTTAAAGGTTGGTGCTGCACCTTCTAGAAAGGTTACCTTATACGTGAAAACCGAGCAAAAGAAAACTGTTAAAGATTGTAAGGTTTATATTGAAAAACTAGCAGGTGTTGAGCAAATTATATTTATTGAAGATAAATCTTCTTTAACTGAAAAGTTTGCTTCTCAAATTATTGACGGTGCTGAACTTTATATTCCTTTAGGCGACCTAGTAGATTTGAGTCAAGAAATCGATAGATTGACAAAAGAATTAAATTCAATAGAAGCAGAGATCGCAAGGGCAAGTAGTAAACTATCAAATAACGGCTTCTTAGAAAAAGCACCTAAAGCACTTGTAGACGCTGAAAGAGTTAAATTAGATAAATTTTTAGAAATGCGAAAAAAATTAAAAAAGCAAATTTCTGATTTACAATAGAATTTAATAACCGCTTTTTTTGGGCGGTTTTTTCTTTTAGAAAACTATATTTTTTTTCTTTAATATTGACATTTTGATAATATTATAATATGATTAATATATAATAATATAGGAGATTTTATATGTCGAAACGCAAAATTAATAATTTCCAAATTAAAATTGACTTTAACAATATGATGAAAGACTTCGTAGGAGAAAAAGAGGGATTTTCTTATGAAGAAATATTTAATAATAAAGTTATTACCTCTAAAGCATTTGATTACGTTAAAGAAAATCGTGGCACTGGTATGATGGGGTGGACTGAATTGCCTTACAATCAATCAGAAATTGTTAAGGATATTATAGAAACGGCTAAGGTTATTAGAAAAAAGGCGGACAACTTTGTAGTTTTAGGTATAGGTGGTTCTGCTTTAGGTCCAACTGCAGTTTTTCAAGCATTGTGCCATTTAAGACATAATGAACTTAAAAAATCAGTTAGAAAAGCACCAAAACTCTACGTTGAAGACAACGTTGACCCCGAAAGAATGAATGCTTTATTAGACGTTTTAGACTTAGATAAAACAGTGTTTAACGTTATTACAAAAAGTGGTGCTACTAGCGAAACAATGTCGCAATATTTAATCATTATGGACATATTAAAGAAACGCTATGGAGACAAGGCAAATGAACATATGATTGCTACTACTTCAGAAAGTAAGGGTAACCTTATAAAAATAGCGAAGAAAGAAGGGCTTAAGACGTTTTATATTCCAGACGGAGTAGGTGGTAGATTTTCTGAATTATGTCCAGTAGGTTTGCTTCCGGCGGCAGTTCTTGGTATTGATATTAAAGGGCTCTTGAAAGGTGCTTCGTATATGGATAAGTTGTGCAAAAAGAACGACGTTAGAAAAAACCCTGCACTTTTAACTGCATTGCTTGAATATTTAGCAATGAATAAAGGCAAAAATATTTCGGTTATGATGCCTTATGCTGACAGCCTTAAATACGTTGCCGATTGGTACTGTCAATTATGGGGCGAAAGTTTAGGTAAAGCAGAAGATAATAACGGCAATCTTATTTTTGCAGGACAAACTCCCGTTAAAGCACTTGGTGTTACCGACCAACATTCACAAATTCAACTTTATAGAGAAGGACCTTTTGACAAGGTTATTACAATAATTGCAGTTGAAAATTTTAGGTCTGACGTTACTATTTCTGACGGTTGTGAAGAATTCCCCGACGTATCATTCTTATCTGGACATACTATGGGTGAATTAATTAATACTGAAAGACGTGCTACTGAATATGCCTTAACTACAGCAAATAGACTAAACTATACTATAATTTTACCTGAAGTTAACGCATTTACTATTGGTCAACTGCTATATATGTTTGAAATGGAAACAGCATATTGTGGAGCAATGTTAAATATTAATACCTTTAACCAACCCGGTGTAGAAGGTGGTAAAAATGCTACCTATGCTCTATTTGGTAGGCGTGGTTACGAAGAAACTAAAAAGGAAATGGATAACGCACCTAAAAAGAAGGAGGAATTTTTTTGTTAGTATCTAACGAAAAAAAAAACAAAAATTCTAATGAATTAGATATATATTTATTTCACCAAGGCACAAACTATTTTTCTTACAAATTTTTAGGTGCTCATTTTGGGCTACTTGAAAAAAAACAAGGTGTTTGGTTTCGTGTTTGGGCTCCTCATGCTGATAAAATTTGCGTAATTGGCGATTTTAATAATTGGGCAGAGTGGGAAAACGAAATGAATAAGATTTCCGAACAGGGCGTTTGGGAAGTATTTATTGAAAACGTAAATAATTTTGACGCTTATAAATATCTCATTCTTAATGGGGATAAAAAAATTTACAAATCAGATCCATATGCTTTTCATTCTGAAACTCCGTCTAAAACTGCTTCTAAGGTTTATGACTTATCTAAATATGATTGGAAAGATGAAGAATATTTAGCAAATAAAACGGAAGTATATAATAAACCTGTAAATATATATGAAGTAAACTTATTATCGTGGAAAAAACATCAAAATGGCGACTATTATACTTATAAAGATTACGCTAAATATCTAGTTAAATATATACTAGAAATGGGATATACTCACGTGGAATTTATGCCACTATCGGAATTTCCATTTGATGGCTCTTGGGGGTATCAAGTAACGGGATATTATTCAATTACGTCTAGGTTTGGTACTCCAGATGATTTTAGGTATTTAGTTGACACACTTCATAATAATGGAATTGGTGTTATACTAGATTGGGTTCCGGCACATTTTCCAAAAGATGCACACGGACTTTGTGAGTTCGACGGCGATTATTGTTATGAAAATCAAGGCTGGGATAGGCAAGAACATAAGACTTGGGGAACAAGAATATTTGACTGGGGAAGAAATGAAGTTCAATCGTTTTTAATTTCTAACGCTATATTCTTATTGAAAGAGTTTCACCTTGACGGATTAAGGGTTGATGCAGTTGCTTCAATGCTTTACCTAGATTATGATAGAAAAGATGGAGAGTGGATTCCAAACGAAAATGGTGGGAATTACAATCTTCAAGCAATAGAATTTTTTAAGAAATTAAATACCGTTGTTTTTGAAAAATTCCCAAAAATTATGATGATTGCTGAAGAATCAACTTCATTTCCAATGATTACTAAACCTACGTTTATGGGGGGCTTAGGGTTTAATTATAAATGGAATATGGGATGGATGAACGACGTTCTAGACTATATGGGAACTGACCCGTATTTTAGGGCGAGTAAGCATTCGAAATTAACTTTTTCAATGTGTTATGCTTTTAGTGAAAATTTTGTTTTACCAATTTCACACGACGAAGTAGTTCATGGAAAGAAATCTTTATTAGATAAAATGCCTGGTTGTATTGAAGATAAATTCTCCAATCTTCGTGCATTTAACGCATATATGATGGCACACCCTGGTAAAAAATTATCATTTATGGGTAACGAGTACGGCCAATTTAAAGAGTGGAATTATAAAGAAGGGTTAGAGTTTTTTATTACAGATTTTGAACTTCATAATAAACTAAAACGCTTTAATAAAGAACTAAATTTTATTTATAAAAACATAAAGTGCTTGTATGAAATAGAAGATTCTTGGGATGGTTTTAATTGGATCTCTCCAGATGAAGCAAATAATAACGTTATATCTTTTGAAAGAATTGATAAAAATGGAAAAAAGTTAGCAGTAATTATTAATTTTTCTGGGGTAGATTATTATAAGTATCGTCTAGGATTAGATAAGGGTGAATATAAATTAATACTTTGTACTGACGATAAAAAGTATGGTGGCAGGGGATTAATTTATAAAAAAATATATAAAACTACAAAGAAGTCTGCGCATTTTAGGACGGATTCAATATTATTAAGGCTTCCAAGGTTATCCGCTTTGTTTTTTGAAAAAATATAATCTTTAAGGAGAAAATATGATAAGGAAGAAAAAATGTGTCGCTATGCTTTTGGCAGGTGGACAAGGTAGTAGGTTATACGCTTTGACAAATAATATTGCTAAGCCGGCAGTATCGTTTGGTGGAAAATATAGAATTATTGATTTTCCATTATCTAACTGCGTAAATTCAGGAATTGATACTGTCGGTGTTTTAACACAGTATCAGCCTCTAATACTTAACGACTATATTGGCAATGGACAACCATGGGATCTTGATAGAACGTTTGGTGGTGTTCATATTCTTTCTCCATACCAAGGAAAAAACTCATCAGATTGGTACAAGGGGACGGCGAACGCAATCTATCAAAATATTCAATTTATAAAGCAGTTTAACCCTGATTATGTTCTTGTGTTATCAGGCGACCATATTTATAAAATGAACTATTCATTAATGCTAAATTATCATATACTCAACAATGCTGATTGCACCATTGCAGCAATAAACGTTCCGATTGAAGAAGCTTCAAGGTTTGGTATTTTAAATATTAATAAAGATGGCTCAATATATGAGTTTGAAGAAAAGCCTAAAAAGCCAAAATCTACCTTAGCTTCAATGGGTATATATGTTTTTAGTGCAGAAAAATTATATAAATATCTTGTAGAAGATAGTCAAAACCCTAATTCGTCTAACGATTTTGGAAAAGATATTTTGCCTAAAATGTTAAAGTGTGGTGAAAAAATGATGTCTTTTGAGTTTAATGGTTATTGGAAGGATGTTGGTACTATTAACTCTCTTTATGATGCAAACATGGATTTATTAGGAGATACTCCTGTATTCGATATAGGAGATAGTTCTTGGAAGATTCAGTCAAGAAGCCCATTGGCTCCGCCACATTTTATTGGGGAAAGCGGAAAAACGCTAAACTCAATCATAATGTCTGGTTGCGAAATTTACGGTGAGGTAGAAAATTCAGTTTTAGGTAGTAATGTAGTTATTAGTAGAGGTGCAGTAATAAAAAATAGTATAATTATGTCTGACACAAAGGTTGATTCAGGTACGATTATAGACTATTCTATAATTGATGAAGGGGTAACAATTGGTAAAAATGCAATAATTGGCGAGCCTAAGGAAACTGCAAAGGGAATTACCGTTTTAGGTAGAAATATCCGCGTTTATGATGATGCTGTAGTTGAATCAGGAGCAATAATTGATAAAGACGTAGTAAAGGAGGAAAAATAAGATGAGAGCAGTCGGAATTATTTTTTCTAATATACACGATGATAACGTTGCTGAACTTGCTAGAATTAGAACCTTAGGTTCAATTCCTTTTGGTGGAAGATATCGCTTAATTGATTTTCCTTTATCAAATATGGTAAACTCAGGCATAGATACTGTTGGTGTTATCACAAAGAACAATTATCAGTCTTTGATGGACCACGTAGGAAGCGGAAAAGATTGGGACCTTGCTAGAAAAGATGGTGGTTTAATTTTTTTACCTCCTTTCTCTGACGTTGAAAATAGTAAACTTTATACTACAAGACTTGAAGCCTTAAAGGGAATTACTAGTTTTCTTTTCCGTGCGGATGAAGAGTATGTTGTAATGACCGATTGTGATTCGATTTTACGTATAAACTATAATGATATTATTGAGCAACATATTAGAACTCACGCAGATATTACTATGGTTTATAAAAAGAGAAAATTGAACGATAATGAAGTTGGTACTATTTTAGATTTAGATAAAGACGAACGTATTACTAAAATTTCTTACGACTATATTGAGACGGAGAAAGAGCATAACATATTTACAAATATTTACGTTATGAAAAAGTCTTTGCTTCAAAATATAGTTATGAGAAGTATTTCGCATAATTATCATCATTTTACTGCAGACGTTATTTCACCAAACCTAAACAGTATGAGAATTATGGGTTTTGAACATAAAGGCTTCTTTGCAGGAATTAACTCGTTGCAGTCTTATTACGAAAGTAATTTGCTTTTACTTGATAAAAACGTTCGTAGTGAAATTTTCGGAGATAGAAGCGTCTTTACAAAGATTAGAGACTCTGCTCCTACCAAGTATGGCAACAGTGCTATTGTCAAAAATTCATTAATTGCTGATGGATGTGAAATTTACGGCGAAGTAGAAAACAGTATTATATTTAGAAACGTTAAGGTTGCACGTGGTGCTGTTATAAAAAATAGTATCGTAATGCAAAATACCGTGCTTGGTGAAAATTCATCATTAAATTGTATAATTGCCGATAAAAACGTTGTAATTAGAGATAGGAAAGTTTTATCGGGTGCAGAAAATCATCCTTTCTATATTGGAAAAGGTATGATGATATAAAATTTTAGGAGATTAAAATGCCAGTTAAAAAGAGTAATTCTAAGACTATAACTAAAAAAAGCATAGTGCCAAAAATAGAAGTGATTGAGAAAAAGAAAATAGTTTTTTTAGGTACGGAAGCAGCACCATTTATCGCTACAGGTGGACTTGCTGACGTGTTAGGTTCGCTTCCTAAAGCAATTAAAAAGGGTTTTGATTATGACGTTAGCGTAATTCTACCTCTTTATAGTGCGATTAAAAGTGAATATAGGGATAAGTTTAAATTTATTACTAATTTTAATGTCTCCGTTGCTTGGAGATGGCAATATTGCGGTGTTTATCAATACGAACTCAACGGTGTAAATTTCTACTTTTTGGACAATGAATATTATTTCAAAAGAGAAGGAAATATCTATGGTTTTTACGACGACGCTGAAAGATTTGCTTTCTTTTCTAGGGCTTGTCTTGATACTATTGTAAGATTAGATATCTATCCCGATATTTTACATTGTAACGATTGGCAAACGGCTTCTTCGATTATATATCTAAAGGGTATGTATTATGGAGATGAAAAGTTTTCTAAGACCAAAACTGTATTTACTATTCATAACATTGAATATCAAGGCAGTTTTGTTATGGATACTTTTGGCGACGTTTTTGGTTTCTCTGAAAGCATTAAGCAACTTGTTGAATTTGATGGAAACGTTAACCTTATGAAAGGTGCTATCGAAATGTCTGATATAGTAAATACCGTTAGCCCAACTTATGCTAAAGAAATTAAGGAGCCTTTCTTTGCACATAATTTAGAAAACATTATTAAACGTAATGAACAAAAGATTTTTGGTATATTGAACGGCATCGACATAGATTATTATAATCCCAAGACCGATAAATTTATTTTTAAAAATTATTCTGATAAAGATTTAAGTGGCAAGGCAATCTGCAAAGAAGAACTTCAAAAAATGCTTGGCTTGCCCGTTAGAAAAGATGTTCCTATTATTTCTATAATTTCACGTTTAGTTTCTCATAAAGGATTAGACTTGGTTAGAAGTGTTATAGAATCTTTATTAACGGCAGACGTTCAGGTTGTAATTTTAGGGAAAGGCGAAATAGGTTATGAAAACTTCTTTACTCATATTTCGCATTGTTATCAAGGCAAGTGTGTAACTATTATAGAATATAACCAAGATTTATCTAGAAAAATTTATTCGGGTTCGGATATATTTTTAATGCCTTCAAAAATGGAGCCTTGTGGTCTATCTCAAATGATTGCAAGTAGATACGGCACAGTTCCTGTAGTTAGAGAAACGGGAGGATTAAATGATAGTATAAAGGCTTATACTGGTGTAAAAGGTAACGGTTTTACCTTTAAGGAATATAATGCACACGATATGCTATTTGTAATAAATGAAGCGATTAGAGCATTTAAGGATAAAGAAACTTGGAACGACGTTCAAAATAAAGCTATGACTACGGACTTTTCTTGGAAGGTTTCAGCAAAAGAGTACGTAAAATTATATAATAAATAAGACTGGAGATTAAAATGAATTCATTTACGGAAAAA
This sequence comes from Christensenellaceae bacterium, assembly GCA_045589615.1. Taxonomy (GTDB): domain Bacteria; phylum Bacillota; class Clostridia; order Christensenellales; family Borkfalkiaceae; genus UBA1259. Next base: position 160,110 of record JAZNPL010000013.1, read on the forward strand.
GAAGCGGCATCACTTATAAAAAGTAAATTATCAAAATATTTTGGCGTTGCACCAAAGGAAGCGACCAAAGAGCAAATCTATAAATCCGTAGTAATGTGTGTAAGAGACATGTTACTTGAAATGCGTACTGCATTTAATAAAAAATATAGAACAAAAAAAGGCAAGAGAGTTTATTATCTTTGCATGGAATTTTTATTAGGGCAGTCATTAAAGAACAATACCTATAATCTAGACGTTCAAGAAGCGTTTAACTCTGCTCTTAAGAAAGGTTATGATTGTTCTCTAGAAGATTTATACCAATTAGAACCAGACGCAGGTCTTGGCAATGGTGGTTTAGGAAGACTTGCAGCGTGTTTTATGGATGCTCTTGCAAGTCAAAATTATCCAGCAATGGGATATTCTATTAGATATGAATACGGTCTATTTAAGCAAAAAATAGTTGACGGATGGCAAATGGAACTTCCTGATATTTGGCTTCCTGGTGGAGAGGTGTGGCTTACTCAAAGACTAGATAAAACTTTCAAGGTTAAATTTGACGGATACATTAAGGAAAATTGGACCGAAGAAGGCTTAAAAATTGAACATATAGATTCTAAAGAAGTAGAAGCAGTTGCTTATGATATGATGATATCTGGTAGAGATAGCGAAGCAGTTTCTGTTTTAAGGCTTTGGAAAGCACAAAACATCAGTAAGTTCGATATGAAAACCTTCTCTCAAGGCGATTATATTAGAAGCATGCAAGAGGACAGTGAAGCAGAATTAATTTCTAAGGTATTATATCCGTCGGATAACCATTTTGAGGGCAAATCTTTAAGATTAAAACAACAATATTTATTAGTTTCTGCTACGTTGCAAGATATTATAAGCGATCATAAAAATAAATATGGTTCGCTTGATTCCTTGCCAGATAAGGCTGCAATTCACATTAATGATACGCATCCTGCACTTTGTATTCCCGAACTTATGCGTATTTTAATTGACGAAAATGGCTATTCATGGGAAAGTGCTTGGGATATTGTAACTAGAACTGTTGCATATACAAATCATACGGTTATGAGTGAAGCACTCGAAAAATGGAGTGAGGATTTAATTGCTAGAAGACTTCCCAGAATATATATGATATTAAAGGAAATAAATCAAAGATTTTGTGCTGAGATGTGGGAAAAATTCCCAGGAGATTGGGATAAAATCGATAGAATGGGTATTTTCTCTCATAGCCAAATTAAAATGGCAAACCTTTCGGTTATTGCATCGCACACGGTAAATGGTGTTTCAGCATTGCATAGTGATATTATTAAGGATAGCATTTTTAAAGATTTCTATCAAGTTTATCCTGAGAAATTTACTAACGTAACCAACGGCATTGCACATAGAAGATGGCTTTGTCAATCTAACCCCGAACTATGTGATTTATTAAATGATTGTATAGGCGACGGATACGTTAAAGACGCTAGTATTTTATCAGACTTTAAGAAGTATGAAAATGACGAACAAGTTCTAAAAAGACTTAACGATATTAAACAAATTAAAAAGCGTCAATTTTGTGAATATGCTAAAAAGCGTCAAGGTGTTGTTATTAATCCCGACTCTATGTTTGACGTTCAAGCAAAGCGTTTGCATGAATATAAACGTCAACTTTTAAATGCTTTATATATTATTTCGTTGTATAATGATTTAAAAGAAAACCCAAATATGCCATTTGAACCAAAGACGTTTATTTTTGGAGCTAAAGCTGCGCCAGGATATTATTTTGCTAAACAAATTATAAAATTAATCTGTTGTTTAAGTGAGGAGATAAGAAAAGACCCAGTTATTAGTAAAAAACTTAATGTTGTTTATATGGAAGATTATTGTGTTTCTATGGCGGAAAAACTTATTCCTGCAACTGAAATTAGTGAACAAATTTCTCAAGCAGGTAAAGAAGCAAGTGGAACCGGCAATATGAAGTTTATGATAAACGGTGCGTTGACTATTGGTACGCTTGATGGAGCTAACGTTGAAATGAGTCAAGTTGCTGGTCTTGATAATATATTTATCTTTGGACTAACTTCAAAAGAAGTTGAAAATTTATGGAGACAAGGATATTCTTCTACTGCTTATTACGTTAATAATAAAAAATTAGAAAAAGTTATTGATTCGCTAAATAAAGGGTTTAATGGTCAATCATTTAGCGACATCGCGCATTATCTATTGACAGGAAGTCCTGTTGCAGACCCATATATGTGTTTAGCGGACTTTGGTGAGTATTTTGATATACATCAAAAGGCAGATAAAGTCTATAAAGATAAGTTGTTATGGGCTAAAAAGAGTCTTAATAATATTTCTTCAGCAGGCGTTTTTGCGGCAGATAGAAGTATTAGAGAATACGCTGATAGAATTTGGAATTTAACAAGGATTAAATAGAGTTTATGTGCCTTTACAATCCGTTAGACAAGTTTTATAAAAGCATTATAGGGGCAGTTCCTGAAAAAACTAATATAACGTTCAGAGTTAAGGGAGACTTTAACTCTGTATTTTTTGTTTTTAAAAAAGACGGATATGATGCTGAAATTACATTGCCAATGCAAAAAAATGACGACTATTTTGAAATAAAAGTCTCGTTTGAGATAGGATTATATTTTTATTTATTTAAAACTGACAATAATCAATATATTTCTCTTGGGAAAGATTATATAGGTACTTTATCAAATCAACCTAATTATTTTGAAATTACTGCATACTCTAAGGATTTTAAAACGCCAAATTGGTTAAAAGGAGGGGTAATATATCAAATTTTCCCAGATAGATTTTATAGTTCTGGGGAAAATATAAAAAATATTAGAAAAGATGCCCATTTGCATATTGATAAAACCGAAATGCCGATTTTTTTACCAAATAGCAAAGGCAAAGTTTTGAACAATGATTTTTTTGGTGGAGACTTAAAGGGAATTATTTCTAAACTAGATTATATTTCGTCTTTAGGTGTAAATTGTATTTATTTGAATCCTATTTTTAAGTCTTATTCTAATCATAGGTACGATACTGGCGATTATATGACAATAGACCCATTATTGGGCAATGAAAACGACCTAAAAGAATTGATTGATTGTGCTAATAGTAAGAACATTAAAATTATTCTAGACGGTGTTTTTAATCATACGGGAGACGATAGTTTATATTTCAACAAGTATGGAAATTATGACAGTGTTGGTGCTATTTCGGGCGAAAAATCTCCTTACTACACTTGGTATGAGTTTACTGAGTTTCCTAAATATAATAGTTGGTGGGGTATTGAAACTCTACCACAAATAAACGAAAAAGATGAGTCTTTTTGTGAATTTATAACGGGTGAAGACGGCGTCGTTGCTCATTATACTAAATTAGGTGTTGTAGGGTGGAGATTAGACGTTGTTGACGAATTACCTGGACATTTTGTTAAAAAAATTAGAAAGGCGCTAAAAACTGCAAATAACGAAGCTGTATTAATTGGAGAAGTATGGGAAGATGCTTCAAATAAGATTTCCTACGATAATCGAAGAGAATATTTTTGTGGTAGTGAATTGGATTCAGTAATGAATTATCCATTCAAAAATGCAATTTTAGACTTCATTATGGGTGGCTCGGGCGTTGATTTTACTAACGTTATTAAATCTATTATAGACCATTATCCAAAGATTGTTTTAGATTCCTTAATGAATTTGCTCGCCACGCACGATACACCAAGGCTTCTTTCTTCTCTATCGGGTATAAATATTTTTGGTGTTTCTAAATTGGAACAATCTAAATTATATATTGAAGATTGTCAATTAAATAACATAATTAAAAGACTAAAACTTGCAACAATATTGCAATATACGTTACCAGGTGTACCGTCAATATATTACGGCGATGAAATTGGCATGCAGGGCTTTTGTGACCCGTTAAATAGAAAATTTTTTGACTGGGATAATATCAATAATACTATATTAGATTGGTATAAGAAATTAGGAAAAGTAAGAAATGAATTTTCTTGTTTTATAGATGGCGAAACAGAATTTATTTATTCCTCTGATAATGCTGTTGTATTTAGTAGAAGCAATGAAAAGGACTTTATTATAGTCGCAATAAATTTAGGGAAAAGTGAATTAATTGTTAACTCTTCTGAGAAATTATATGATTACTTTAACGATGCTTTGGTAGGGAATAAGATAGTTATTAAAAGCAAAGATGCTTTATTATTAACTTCTATTAACTTCTTAGAACAAGTGAAAAATACTTGATTTATTTTTAAAAATATATTAAAATAAATATACTATAAATGGAGGAAAGAGATTTTGGATAAGAATAAGATTTTAGAATTGATAGCTAATCAATTAAATAAGTCAGTTGAAGAATTAACGGAAGATAAAGAATTCGTTAAAGATTTAGGCGCTGATTCACTAGACATCGTTGAAATGTTTATGAGTCTTGAAGATGAATATAATATCACTGTTTCTGATGAAGAAGCAGTTAAAATTAAAACCATTGGTGACGTTATTAAATTGATTGAAGCAAATAATTAATATTTTTTGAAACAAAAAATGCGTAATTAAGAAATTACGCATTTTTATTTTGTCGATTTTTATTTAATCCTTTTTAACAGTCTATCAGCAAATCTAATTTTATTACACACTAATTTTACTAAGTAATTAATAGGTATTTCAATAAAGAGTAGTAATAATACTATTAGTAAGTGGTGCCAATATTCAGTAAAAGGAGATAATTTAACAAGTCCTAAAATTGGAAGTCCGTAACTTAATGCGTATAACGATACGATAGTTATAACGGTAAAGTTCATAAAGAATAGCATTACTCTAAACAAGTTAAAGGGCAAGCAAATAGTATATAGTGAAATTAGTCCCGAATAGGTTAGTGCTATTACGCTCATCGTTGTATATACCTCGGGAGGAAACGTTCCAAGTGATTTTTTAAATATTTGTATACAGAATACTGATAGAGCCATTAAAATTGCACCGGGCAATGATTTTTCAAGAACTGTTGTAATAAATTTTCCTTCTACTTTTGCCGTATTAGTTTGCATTGATAAGAAGAAAGAGGGGACACCTATTACGAAAACTTCAAGTAAAATCATATTGTCGGGCGTAAATGGATACGTTTCAAAAACGGGAATAAATAGTGTTAGAACGGTAAGTAAAATCGTAAATAACGTTTTCATTATATATAATGATGCAGAACTTTGTACGTTGTTTATAACCCTTCTGCCTTCGTATACGATGTTAGGCATACAGTTGAAGTTGTTATTCATTAACACTAAGTGTGAAATATTTCTTGCAGCTTCACTACCTGATGCAACCGAAATAGCACAATCGGCTTCCTTCAAAGCAAGTATATCGTTTACTCCATCGCCCGTCATGGCAGTAACGTGTCCATCGTCTTTTAAGGCTTTAATTATAATTGCCTTTTGTTCGGGGGAAACACGTCCAAACACCGTAAATTCAGTAGCGCAAGAATAAACTTCTTGGTCGGACTTTCCCTCTAAATTAATATATTTATCAGTATTCAATATTCCAGCACGTCTAGAGACTTCAGCAACGGTTATAGGATTATCACCCGAAATAACCTTTATTTGTACTCCATTAGATTGAAACCATTCTACGGTTTCTTTTGCGTCTTCTCTAATGTTATCGATAATAGTTAGAAGTGCTATAGGTCTAAATTCCGATGGAATATAGTTTTCGTTTAATGGTTTAGTTGACTTTGCTAAAACCAGTACTCTTAATCCACTTTTTGCATATTCATCAACAATTTCCGATATATGTTCATAATTTGCTTTTGATAAAACGAATTCGGGAGCACCAAACGAATAAGTTATACCACTATCAAATGAAACTGCCGAAAGTTTTCTAGAAGAATTAAATGGCAAAATTTCAGTGCTATTATAAAACTTTCCCCTTCCAAATTTTGCTTCTAATGCCTTAACGGTTTGATTGTCGCCGTCTAATGCGTTTAGCATAGAAGAAACAATTTTACTGATTTCGTCTTCAGAGAGTTTGTTTAAAGAAACAACTTCCTTTACTGTCATATTACCGTCCGTAATAGTTCCTGTTTTGTCAAAACAAATAGTATCAACCCTTGCCAACATTTCAAGTGAATACAAGTCTTGAACTAGAGTATTGTGTCTTGCAAGTTTTATAATACCAACTGCAAGAGTTAAACTTGTTAATAAGAACATGCCAGAAGGTATCATGCCAATAATGGAAGCAGAAGTTGTTAAAATAGTATTCTTAATTCCTGCACTCAGTAAGCCTGACTTCAATATTTGTGAAAGTGCTATGGGGACGATAATAATACCAACTATCTTAATAATGGCGTGTAATGAAGACATAAGTTCAGAATGCGGTTTTTTGTACGTTTTTGCTTTTGCAGAAAGTTGTTCTACGTAGCAGTCAGAACTAATTTTATCTGCTTTTGCCTTGCAAGTTCCAGACGTTATAAAACTACCTGAAAGTAGGATGTCGCCGGCATTTTTCTTAACAGCAACGCTTTCACCTGTAAGAAATGCTTCGTTAACTTCAACAAAACCATCTTGAATAATGCAATCGCAAGAAACTTGGTTTCCAGATTTAAATATTATAATATCGTCAAGAACTATTTCAGAAGAACAAATATTAATAAATTCGCCGTTTCTTAAAACGTGAGTTTGTTTGTTGGAGACTATTGAAAGTCTATCAATACAAAGTTTAGCACGTATTTCTTGAACAATACCGATAATAATATTCGCAATATAGATTATTACGAAAAAGAAGTTTCCGATTGTAGCACCAGCGTAAACTAGTGCTAAACAAACGATTAAGCCCAATAAGTTAAAGAACGTGCAAAAGTTATCTAAGAAAATTTTTAGATAACTTTTGGAGTACTTCTTTTTCTTTTTATTAGTTAATCCATTTTTAATTCGGTCTTCAACTTGTTCGAAAGTTAAGCCAAAATTAAAATCGGGATTATGTCTTTGAATTTCTTCGATAACAACTTGTTTTTTCATTTTTATATAATAATATTTATTAACCTATTTGGAATAATTATTAATTTTTTAATTTTATTTTCTCCAATTTCATTGCTGATTTTTTCATTATTTTTTAATGAATCACGAATAAAATCTTCGTTTGCTCCATTAGGAAGAAACATTTTTGCTTTAATTTTACTATTAATCTGAATTACTACTTCGACTTCATCCTTTACGAGTGCTTTTTCATCACAAACCGGATAATCAACGTTGAAAATAGAAGGTTTATTTCCCAATTTTTCCCAAATCTCTTCAGCAAAGTGAGGTGCACATGGGGCTAGAAGTAAAATTAAAGTAGAATATGCATCTTTTAATACTTGTACGTTTTTAGATGACGTTGATTGCTCATATTTAGAAATTGCGTTTACTAATTCCATAAGCCTTGCTACGGCTGTGTTAAACGAAAAGTTTTCCATATCGTTATCCACACTTTTTATTGTGTAATTAACAGTGTATAATAGTTCCTTTTCCTCTTTATCTATCGATGTTTTGGTTTCATATTTAGTTTTATAAATTTTATCTAAAAGCCTTTCTATTCTATCTAGGAACTTAATTACAGCTTTAATACCATCATCATTCCAAGGACCACCTTCAGTATACGAGAAGCCAAACATAAGGTAAAGTCTAAGAACGTCTGAACCATATTGTTCTACGTATGGGTCGGGTGCAATAACGTTACCTTTGCTCTTGCTCATTCTAAAGCCGTCAGTACCCAAAATTACACCTTGGTGTACTAGAGATTTAAATGGTTCATCAAAGTTTAAATATCCCATATCTCTAAGTGCTTTAGTAATAAATCTTGCATAAAGCAAGTGCATACAAGCGTGTTCAGCGCCCCCAACATATTTGTCTACCGGCAATATCTTATTAATTAATTCCGAATTGAAAGGTTCTTTAGAATTATTAGCGTCGGGGTATCTTAAAAAGTACCAACTTGAGCAAACGAAAGTATCAAGTGTATCGGGATCTCTTTTTGCAGGTGCACCGCAAATAGGACACTTAGTGTTTATAAAACCTTCATGTTTTGCCAAGGGTGATTTTCCATCTGGTTTAAATTCAACGTCGTAGGGAAGTTCTACCGGCAACTTTGAATATGGAACCGGTGCTGCGCCACATTTTTCACAGTGAATAATAGGGATGGGCGCGCCCCAGTAACGTTGACGAGAAACCAACCAGTCTCTAAGTCTATAATTAGTCTTGTGGGTTGCTTTGCCAATTTTTACTAATTCGTTAATAATTGCTTTTCTGGCGTCTTCACTAGTCATGCCGTCAAAGCCAGGACTGTTCATAACAATACCATCATCGCAGAAGGGTAATTCATCGCTACCGGAAGTTCCTTTAATTACTCTTGTTATAGGTAAATTATGTTTTTTAGCAAATACGAAGTCTCTTTCATCGTGAGAGGGAACACCCATAACTGCACCTGTGCCATAAGAATAAAGAACGTAGTCTGCTACGTAAATAGGTACGGACTTACCGTTAATTGGGTTAATTGCATTGTGACCTATATATACGCCAGTCTTTTCTCTAGCGGTAGAAAGCCTTTCAATTTCATTAGTTTTAGAAGTTTCTTCAATATAATTTTCAACTAATTTCTTTTGTTTGTCGCTTGTTAATTTTTGTACTAATGGATGTTCAGGTGCTAAAACAACGTACGAAACACCAAAAAGCGTATCTGCACGAGTAGTAAACACCTTAAAAGTATCACCACTTTCAGCAGTAAATTCAATTTCGCCACCAAAAGATTTGCCTATCCAGTTTTTTTGCATAAGCTTTGTTTTTTCGGGCCAGTCTAAGTCGTTTAACCCTTGTAATAATTCTTCAGCATAATCAGTAATCTTAAAAAACCACTGAGTTAAGTTCTTTTTTATAACGATATCACCACATCTATCACAAGCACCGTTTACAACTTGCTCGTTTGCTAAAACCGTTTTACAACTAGGGCACCAATTAACCGGAGCTTCTTTTCTATATGCTAAACCTTTTTCATAAAGTTTTAAAAATAGCCATTGAGTCCATTTGTAGTAATCTTGATTACATGTTTTAATTTCACTGCTCCAATCAAACATTGCACCCATTTCCTTAAGGGTTTTTTCCATGTTTTCAATATTAACTTCAGTCGAATCTTTAGGGTGAATACCTGTTTTTATAGCGTAGTTTTCGGCGGGTAGACCAAAGGCGTCGAAACCCATTGGTTGAAAGACTTCAAAACCTTTCATTTTTTTATATCGAACAAAACTATCGGTAGGACCATAATTGTACCAATGTCCTAAATGCAACTTTGCTGCTGACGGATATGAAAACATTTCTAATGCATAGTATTTTTTTGCGGAATTCTTTGCATTGAAATAGCCTATTTTTTCTTTTTCCCAATATGTTTGCCATTTTTTTTCAATAGATTTTATATCCATGTTTTTTAGTAGCCTCCAAGTTTTTGTTTTTTATTTTGAATTTTAATTATATTATATATAATTATTAATGTCAAGTAAAAAGGTTAAATACAAATCTAAGATATTTTTTAGAAAAATAATAAAAATAAACGTATTTTGAATTTACAAATCAGTTTATTGATGTTATAATAATAGACAGTTATCTACAAAAGATAGCTATTCGTACATTTCTAATATTTTTACTTTATATTTGCTTAAATTCTAACTATTTTGCGATGATAAATAATGCAAAAATAGGCAAGTCATGCTGTTTTATTTGAATAAAGGAGATTTTTATGGATAAAGTTATTCCCGTAGTAGTAATTAAAAATGTTGATGACACAATACCAACGCTAAAAGCGTTAAAAGAAGGTGGTATAAACTGTGCAGAAATCACCTTTAGAACGGCTTGTGCGGCTGAGGCTATTAAACTTGGCGTTGAAACTTTCCCCGATATGAATATTGGTGCAGGAACAGTTATCAACTTAGAACAAGCAGAAAAAGCAGTAGCGTACGGTGCTAAATTTTTAGTATCACCGGGGCTTTCTGAAGAAGTTGCTATTTTTGCAAAAAATAATAATATTCCTTATTATCCAGGTTGTGTAACTCCAACCGAAATAATGAAAGCAATTTCACTTGGAATTAATATTGTTAAATTTTTCCCAGCAAACGTATATGGTGGTTTAAAAGCACTTAAGGCTTTAGCGGGACCTTTCCCACAACTTATGTTTATCCCAACGGGTGGTGTCGATTTAACGAATCTAGAAGAATTTCTTGATTTCGATAGAATTTACGCTATTGGTGGAAGTTTTATGATGAAAGGCGATATCGTTGATAATTGCAAAAAAATTAATGAAATTGTATCAAAAAATTAAATATTATTAATTTAGGAGAAAATTATGAGTAAAGTTGTTACTTTTGGTGAATTAATGTTGCGTTTAGCCCCTGAAGGCTATTTAAGATTTGTTCAAAGTGATAAATATGAAGCAACTTTTGGTGGAGCAGAAGCAAACGTTGCAGTAAGTCTTGCAAACTATGGCGTTGACGTATCGTTTGTTTCAAAATTACCCGACCACGAAATAGGACAATGTGCAGTAAATTCATTACGTAAATTTGGTGTTGACACTTCTAAAATTGTTCGTGGTGGTGATAGAGTTGGTATTTATTACTGCGAAAAGGGTGCGAGTCAAAGACCTAGTAAGGTTATATATGATAGAGCAGGTAGTTCTATTGCTACGGCTAAAAGAAAAGATTTTTCTTGGGCTAGAATTTTCAAGGGCGTAGAATGGTTTCATTTTACAGGTATTACTCCCGCTCTTTCCGATACCGTTGCACAAATTTGTATCGATGCTTGTAAAGAAGCAAAAAAGCGTAATATTAAAATTTCGTGCGACCTAAACTTTAGAAAAAAATTGTGGTCAAAAGAAAAAGCCGGTACTGTAATGAGCGAACTTTGTCAATATATTGACTATTGTATAGCAAACGAAGAAGATGCTAAAGACGTGTTCGGCATTGAAGCAGATAATACTGATATTTATACCGGAAAGATTGATAGAGAAGGCTACGTTTCAGTTGCCAAAAAGTTGACCGATCGTTTTGGTTTTAAAGGCGTTGCAATTACCTTAAGAGAAAGTTTATCAGCAAACGATAATAATTGGAGTGCAATGCTCTATACTGATGGTAAGGCATATTTTTCAAAGAAATATGCTATGCACATCGTTGATAGAGTAGGTGGTGGAGATTCGTTTGGAGGTGGGTTAATTTACTCATTATTAAACAATTACGATCCACAAAAAACCATCGAATTTGCAGTTGCAGCAAGTTGCTTAAAGCACAGTATTGAAGGCGACTACAATATGGTTTCTAAAAAAGAAGTAGAAACGCTTGCTGGTGGAGATGCTTCTGGTAGAGTTCAAAGATAATTTATTTATACGGTTATAAAATACCGCTGATTTTTTAGCGGTATTTTTATTGAAATTGGAGAAATTTATGATTTGGTCTAAAGTTGAAACCTTATCAAGAAAAGAAATTGAAGAAATTCAGTTAGAAAGATTAAAAGAGACGGTAAATAGGGTTTATAATAACGTCCCTGCATATAGAAAGAAAATGGACGATGCTAAAGTTAAACCCGAAGATATTGTTACCCTAAAAGATTTATCGAAACTGCCTTTTGTTACTAAGCAAGATATGAGAGATAATTATCCTTTTGGTCTTTTTGCTGTTCCAAAAGAAGAGTTAGTGAGAATTCACGCTTCAAGTGGTACGACGGGTAAGCCTACCGTAGTTGGTTACACAAAAAACGATTTAAATGTCTGGACAGAGTGTGTGTCAAGATTGGCTTGCATGGGTGGTGCAACCGAAAAAGACGTGGCACAAATATGTTTTGGTTACGGTATGTTTACCGGGGCGTTAGGGCTTCATTATGGGCTTGAAAATATTGGAGCGACGATAGTTCCGTCTTCAACCGGTAATTCTGAAAAACAAATTATGTATATGAAAGATTTTGGAACTAGTTTATTAGTTTCTACTCCCTCGTACGCATTGCGTTTGGCAGAAGTTGCTTCATCTATTGGCGTTAATCCCAAGGAAATTGGTATAAAAATTGCATTATTAGGGAGTGAAATGCTAACTGATGCAATGAGAGATGAAATACATAAACTTTGGGGCGACGATATGTTAGTTACTACTAACTACGGAATGAGTGAACTAATGGGGCCTGGTGTTTCTGGTGAATGCGAGTTTATGGATGGTCTTCATATAAACGAAGATATGTTTATTCCCGAAATTATAAATTCTGAAACGGGTGAAGTTTTACCCGAGGGAGAAAAGGGAGAATTAGTTATCACCTGTATAAAAAAGGAAGGAATTCCTTTAATTAGATATAGAACTAAAGATATAACGAGACTTAATTATGAAACTTGTAAATGTGGTAGAACTTTTTGTAGGATGGAAAACCTTTCTGGAAGAAGCGACGATATGCTAAAGATTAGAGGGGTTAACGTTTTCCCAAGTCAAATAGAAGAAGTAATATTATCATTTGACGATTTAGGTCCACATTATGAGTTGGTTCTTGAAAAAGACGGTTATTTTGACAAACTAACGGTTAAGGTTGAATTGTCAAAAGAAACCGACTCGTTTAAGGAATTAGAACATTTGACCATTAAAGTTAGAGCAAAACTTAAGACTATGCTTGGGGTGGATGTAAAAGTTACATTAGTTTCTCCAAATACTTTACAAAGATTTGAAGGCAAAGCAAAGAGAATTATAGATTTAAGGAGTAAATAAAATGGCTAATAGCAAATTAATGCTTGGCAACGAAGCAATAGCAAGGGGTGCATATGAGGCTGGTGTAAAGGTTTCTAGTGCATATCCTGGTACTCCTAGTACCGAAATTAGTGAAAATTTAGCAAAATATAATGAAGTTTATACCGAATGGGCACCTAATGAAAAGGTTGCTTTAGAAGTGGCAATTGGTGCATCATATTCAGGCGTAAGAAGTTTAGCGTGTATGAAACACGTTGGCTTAAACGTTGCAAGCGACCCGTTATATACCTTTGCATATACCGGTGTAAACGGTGGTTCAGTAATAGTCGTTGCTGATGACCCCGGTCTTGCAAGTTCTCAAAACGAACAAGATACGAGAATGATTGCAAGGTCGTCTCACGTTCCTGTATTAGAGCCATCTGATAGCCAAGAAGCAAAAGATTTTGTTAAATTTGCTTACGAAATCAGTGAAAAATATGATACTCCCGTAATTTTACGTACAACTACTAAACTTTCTCATTCTCAAAGTTTAGTAACCATTGAAGATAGAATAGTTCCCGAAGATAAAGAATATCAAAGGGATATGCGTAAAACTGTAATGATGCCTGCCTCGGCTATTTTAAGACACGTTGCCGTTGAAAATCGTGAAAACAAATTAAGTGAAGATTGTTCATCTTTTGAAATAAACAAAACCGAAATTTTAGATACTAAGATCGGTTTTATAACAAGTGGTATTTGTTATCAATACGTAAAAGAAGCGTGTCCTAACGCTAGCGTTTTAAAATTGGGATTAGTTAATCCATTGCCCAAAAAACTAATTGAAGAATTTATTTCTAAAGTTGATAAGGTTTACGTTATTGAAGAATTAGAACCCGTTATTGAAGAACAAGTTAGGGCGTGGGGCTTCTCAGTTCTTGGTAAAGAATTGTTTACTAAACAAGGCGAATATAGTGCAAATTTAATTAAAAAAGTAGTTCTAGGCGAAGAAGAATCACTTTATCAAAAAGAAACAGTAGCAAATCGTCCTCCGATTCTTTGTCCAGGTTGTCCTCATAGAAGCGTATTTTCAGTTTTGAAAAAGTTAAAAATTCATGCTTCTGGTGATATTGGTTGCTATACTCTTGGTGCCGTTGCTCCATTAAACGTTATTGATACAACAGTATGCATGGGTGCAAGTATTTCAATGCTTCACGGTATGGAAAAGGCAAAAGGAAAGGAATTTATTAAAAATTGGGTTGCTGTTATAGGTGATTCTACCTTCTTACATACCGGTGTTAACTCATTAATTAATATGGTGTACAATAAGTCAACTGCAACCGTAATGATTTTAGATAATCGTACAACGGGTATGACTGGACACCAAGAACACGCTGCTACAGGTAAAACCTTAAAGGGTGAAGAAACGTTTGCTATTAATCTTAAAGAATTATGCGTATCCATTGGCGTTCCAAACGTAATAGAAGTTAACGCATTTGACGTTAAAAACCTTGAAAAGGTAATTAAAGAAAGTGTAAATGGTGACGTGCTTACGGTTATAATTGCAAAAGCACCTTGTGCACTACTTAAAGGTCAAGTTTTCCCTGATAAATATCATTGTGATACTGAAAAGTGTAAAAAATGTAATATGTGTTTAAGCATTGGTTGTCCTGCAATTACAAAAACCATTGATGGAAATATTCTAATCGATAAGACAATGTGTAACGGTTGTGGTTTGTGTAAAAACTATTGTAAATTTGATGCTATAAACAAGGTGGAAAAATAATATGGAAACTAAAAATATTATGATTGTCGGCGTTGGTGGACAAGGAACTTTATTAACGAGTAGAATTATTGGTAAAACTGCCTTAGAAAATGGTTACGACGTTAAGATTTCAGAAGTACACGGAATGGCTCAAAGGGGCGGTAGCGTTGTTACCTTCGTTAGATATGGCAAAAAGGTTAGTGAGCCTGTTGTAGAAGAAGGTTGTGCGGATATAATTATTTCTTTTGAAAGATTAGAAGCCTTAAGATATTTTCATTTCTTAAAAAAGGGTGGTAAATTAATCATAAACGATTGCAGAATTGACCCAATGACCGTTGTTATTGGTGCTTCTACTTATCCAGAAAATATTATAGAAAATCTCTCTAGTAAAGTAGACGTTTATTCGATTGATGGTGTAAATATTGCTAATGAATTAGGAAATTCAAAGGTTTTAAACTCAGTTGTTTTAGGTTTGGCTGCTAAACATATTGGTTTTGATAAGGAAGACTGGTTAAAAGTTTTGCAAGAAACCGTTCCGCCTAAGACTATCGATTTAAATACTAAGGCATTTTTACTAGGCTATGACAAATAGTAATAATCACAAATAAATAGTGAGGATAGATTATGACGTCAAAACAATTATCTGTTTTTATTGAAAATAGAAAGGGAAGATTAAGAGAAGTATTGCAAGTTCTTAAGGATAATAAGATTAGTATTATATCCTTAAGTTTAGCCGACACTACTGAATATGGTTTATTAAGACTTATTGTAAACGATGCAATCAATGGAAAGGAAGTGTTGACAAAAGAAGGTTTTTCTACAATGCTTACTGATGTTTTTATTATTAATATTTCACATAGGGTTGGTAGTTTGCAAGAATTATTAAACGTTCTAAATGACAACGACGTTAGTGTTGAATATATGTATGGTCTTTCTATAGAAAATGAAAATGCATACGTTGTACTTAAGACTTCAGATGCTGTTAAGACTGAAAAAATATTTAGTGATAGTAATATTTCAATGCTTTCAGATAGGGAAATTGCGGTAATTTAACATGGTAATTGACTTTCATACACATATTTTTCCAGATAAAATTGCTAGTAGGACTATTGAAAGTCTAGCAAAAAATAGCACGTCTATTCCTTATACTGACGGTACGGATAAAGGTTTGATTAAAAACATGGAAAACGCAGGCGTTGATATTTCAGTTGCGTTACCTGTTTTAACTAAGCCCACTCAATTTGAAAGCGTATTAAATTATGCTATAACTATTAACGAAATTTATAAGGATAAAAGTAGAAGAATTATTTCATTTGCAGGAATGCACCCTGCGTGTGATAATATTCGTGAAAAAATGCGTTTGGTGAAGGAAAGTGGTTTGCTAGGTGTAAAAATTCATCCTGACTATCAAGGAACTTTTATCGATAACGATGGTTATATTGAAATATTGAAGTGTGCTAAAGACTTCGATTTAATAGTAGTAACACACGCTGGCGTAGATGATGCGTACGTAGGGGAAAGCATAAAATGTCCACCTGAATTATGTAAAAGAGTTATAGATAAAATAGGTCATAAAAAGTTTGTTTTAGGGCATTATGGCGCACATAAACAGTGGCAAAAAGTATTGGAAATACTTAGTGATTGTGATGTTTTCTTTGATACGGCGTTTACACTACACGAAATTGATGATAAAACCTTTATTAGTATTGCAAATAGACATGGGTATGATAAAATTTTATTTGCAACCGACTGTCCGTGGAGAGATATGAACTCTGATTTATCTATTATAAAAAAATTAATAACTAATAAGGACAATTTAGACAAAGTATTATATAAAAATGCTTATAAACTATTAAAGTTAGGAGAATAAAATGAGTTATAATGAAAAAGCGTATGCTCTTGGAAGTAAACGTTCTATAATTAGAGAAATTTTTGAATATAGTAAAGTTCGTGGTGCTGAAATTGGCATGGATAAAGTTTATGATTTTAGTTTAGGAAATCCTAGTGTTAATCCACCAAAAGAGGTAACTGAAACGCTTTTAGATTTAATCAATAATCAAAATCCAACCGCTCTTCACGGTTATACTTCTGCACAAGGTGATTTTGCCGTTAGAAAGGCAATTTCAGATAAGATTAATAAAGATTATAACTTATCACTAACTGAAAACAATATTTATATGACGTGTGGTGCTGCAGCGTCATTGACTATTTCGTTAAAAGCATTATTTAATCAAGGCGATGAATGTATTATCTTTGCACCATTTTTTACTGAATATAAGGTTTTTATAGAAAACGCAGGGGGCAAGATTGTAATTTCTAATCCTTCTAGTGAAGATTTTCAAATTGACGTAGTTGATTTTGAAAACAAAATTACTAGAAATACTAAAGCAGTAATTATTAATTCACCAAATAATCCTAGTGGTGTTGTTTATTCTGAAGATACTATTAAAAAGGTTTGTCAAATATTAGATAAAAAACAAAAAGAATTTAATACTAATATTTATTTGATCTCCGACGAACCTTATAGAGAATTGGTTTATTCCGACGTAAAAGTTCCGTATTTAATGAATTTTTATGACAATACCATTGTTTGTTATTCATTTTCAAAATCGTTATCCCTACCAGGAGAAAGAATTGGTTATATAGCAGTAAATCCAAAGGCTTACGAAAGCAATCAAATATATTTAGCGATTTGTGGTGCTGGTAGGTCGTTAGGATACGTTTGCGCACCTAGTCTTTTCCAAAAAGTAATTCTTAAATGTTTAGATGCTAAAGTGGATATTGATTCTTATAAAGCAAATAGAGATTTGTTGTATGATAGTTTGATTAGTTTTGGTTTTGATTGCGTAAAACCAGATGGAGCGTTTTACTTATTTGTAAAATCTCCCGATAATGATGCATATTCATTCTTTGAAAAGGCAAAAAAACATGAGATATTAGTTGTTCCTTGTGATGATTTTGGAGTAAAGGGATACGTTAGAATTGCATATTGTGTTGATTATAATAGAATTAAAAACTCATTAGAAAGTTTTAAGGCTTTGGCAAAAGAATATTTGTTGATATAAATTAAAGAAGGCACGATCAATCGTGTCTTCTTTAATTTAATAATGAAATTATTTTGCTGTTAATTCATATAGGTGAGTCTTATAGCTTTCCATTGCTTTTTTTATAATTTTAATTGCTTCATCTCTATCGGCTGTTACGTCAACAGTAGTGCTTTTATTTTCAAGTTGCTTGTAAACCGTAAAGAAATGTCTCATTTCGTCGAATACGTGTGTGGGTAGGTCGTGAATGCTTTTATACGTATTGTAATTTGGGTCCATATCAGGAATGGCAATTATTTTTTCGTCAACCTTTCCATTATCGTTCATTACAATAACACCTATTGGATAACATTTAACTAAAGACATTGGTACTAAACTTTCAGAACATAAAATTAAAACGTCCAAAGGATCGTCGTCTTCTGCTAGAGTATGTGGTATAAAACCATAGTTTGCAGGATAATGGGTTGAAGTGTATAAAATTCTATCTAGTCTTAATAGCCCTGTTTTTTTATCCATTTCATATTTTTGTTTAGAACCCTTATTAATTTCAATTACTGCAATAAATTCTTCGGGAGTAATTCTATTGCTTTCGATATCGTGCCAAATATTCATATATACACCTTTCATTTCTAAAATTTGTATAATTATAGCATAATAGATCTTTTTTTTCAAGAAAAAAAGGGTAATTTATCGTTTTCGTTTGCTAATAATTTTTTAATTTGATATAATAATTATATAATTAAAAAAGGAAAAGATAAAATTGAGCGAAAATTGTAATCACGATTGCTCTAATTGTTCTAGCAATTGTTCTGAAAAAAAGCAATCATTTTTAGAAAAACAAAATGAACAAAGTAATATTAAAAAAGTTATTGGTATAGTAAGTGGTAAAGGTGGTGTAGGTAAATCTCTTGTTACATCTTTACTTGCTGTAAAAAGTAGAAAGGCTGGATATAATACTGCAATTTTAGATGCAGATATCACAGGCCCGTCTATTCCTAAAATTTTTGGATTAAAAGACAAAGCAACGTCATTTGATGGTAAATTTTTGGCACCTTCCGTAACAAAAACTGGTATAAAGGCAATGTCAATAAATTTACTTCTAGAAAATGATGATGATCCCGTTGTATGGCGTGGTCCTGTTATTGCAGGGGCGGTAAAACAATTTTGGAACGAGGTTGCATGGGGCGACGTTGATTATATGTTTGTTGATATGCCTCCCGGAACGGGCGACGTTCCTCTTACGGTCTTCCAGAGTTTGCCATTATCGGGTATAGTTATTGTAACATCTCCTCAAGAATTAGTTTCAATGATAGTAGGTAAGGCTGTAAAAATGGCTAATCTTATGAACATTCCCGTTCTAGGCGTGATTGAAAATTATTCATATTTAAAATGTCCTAATTGTTCGGAAATTATTAACGTTTACGGTGAAAGCAAGGTTGGTGCTGTTGCAAATGAGTATGGTATACAACATTTATCCAAAATTCCTATCGATTTTGAAATTGCTAAAAAATGCGACTTAGGGGCTATAGAAGAATTAGATTTTGATTATTTGGATGATTTTTTTAAAAAAATAATATAAGGATTTAGAGCAGTAATTTCTACTGCTCAAATTTTTTATGCAAGACGATCGAACTTATTTTTGCATTGACCTTAAGAGTTTTTATGCATCAGTTGAATGTGTAGAGCGTGGTCAAGACCCTTTTAAATATAAATTAGTAGTTGCTGACTCTTCACGTGGTGAAGGGGCGATTTGTCTTGCTGTTTCTCCTGCGTTAAAGGCCTTAGGCGTTGGTGGAAGATGTAGATTATTTGAAATTCCTAAGGACGTTGAATATTCTATTGCAAAACCTAGAATGAAACTATATATGGAATATTCTTCAGAAATTTATTCAATATATTTAAGTTTTTTTTGTAAGGAAGATATACACGTTTATTCTGTTGACGAATGTTTTGTTGACGTTACTGAATATCTAAGTTTATACAATATGCATCCTAGAGAACTAGCGGAAAAGTTTGTTCAAGAGATTTATAATAAGACAAAAATTACTGCGGCTGTAGGAATTGGTACGAATTTGTTTTTAGCAAAAGTTGCGTTAGATATTTCTGCTAAATACTCTAAAAATTTTATAGGATATCTTGATTTAGAATTATTTAAGGAAAATATTTGGCATCATAAACCCTTGTCTGACGTTTGGAACGTTGGCAAGGGGATTTCAAAAAGACTTGAAAAATATGGTATTTATGACCTTTATGGTATTGCAACGTGCAATGAAGATTTGCTTTATAGGGAATTTGGAATCAATGCGGAACTTTTAATTGACCACGCAAAAGGTATAGAACCTTGTACTATTAAAGATATCCATAATTATAAAACCAAAAATAATTCATTATCAAATAGTCAGATATTATTTGAAAATTATTCACATAAAGATGCTTTAATAGTACTTAGGGAAATGGTTTATCAAATGTCGCTAGGTATGGTGGAAAAAAATCTTGTGTGTAATTCAATATATCTTGGAATTGGTTATGCTGATAGAAAAATTCCATCAAATGGTGGAATGAAAAAAATTAACGAATATACCAACGCTTATTCTGTTTTGCTAGAAAATTTTATTGATTTATTTAATAAGTTTGCAAACAAAAGTTATTTAATAAGAAAAATTTCTATTGGATGTAATAACGTTATTGAAGAAGTATATACATGTTACGACCTTTTTTCTAATAGAGATAGAGTATTTAAGGAGAACAGTGTTGCAAAAAGCGTAATAGAGATTAAGAAAAAGCATGGTAAAAATTCAATATTGAAAGGTCTCAATTTTGTCGATAAGGCAACTGCAAGAGAAAGAAATAGCATGATAGGAGGGCACAAGAGTGGAGAAGATGAAGATAATTGAACGTGCTAAACAATTTATGCCCTTTTCCCCATTAAAAGGCTATGATGAATTGCTGATGGAACGTACTCTTGTTAAAAGCGATAAGATTGAAATTTCGGAAGAAAAAGCAAAGGAAATTAATGATATTTTATCAGTTATCAAGAAAAAAGACCTTATAAATATTGTTTATTACGATAAAAATTCGTATAAAGAATTAAAAGGGTTAGTTAGTAATATTGATGATGTTGATAAAATTATTAAAGTTATTAAAACTCAAATAAATTTTGATGATATTTATTCAATAGAAATTAGAAATTAACATTGATTTTGAATAAAAAATATGCTAAAATATTTATAAAAAAATAAAGGATAAAAAAATGGATTACAAAAAGTTACAAAATGGCAGTGATATTAGAGGCGTTGCGCTAGAAGGCATTGAAGGACAAAACGTTAATTTAACAGAAGACGTTTGTAAAAATATCGGTAGGGGCTTTGCATTATGGTTAAAAGAGAAGTTTAACAAAGAACCTTTAAGAGTTGCCGTTGGCCGTGATTCAAGACTTTCGGGCGAATCGTTATGTGGTTATATTTGTTCAGCAATGGTGGAAGAAGGTTTGATTGTTACCGATTTTGGTATGGCTAGTACGCCTGCAATGTTTATGTCTACAGTTACTGAAGGATATAACTTTGATGGTTCAGTGATGATTACAGCAAGCCATTTACCTTTTAATCGTAATGGTTTTAAGTTTTTTACGGCACAAGGTGGTTTAGAATCTTCTGATATTAAGAAAATTTTAGCCTATGCTGAAAGCGATGAAAAGACAGGATTTAGAAAGGGCGAGTTAAAGAAGGGAGAATTTATGGATACATATTCAAAAATTCTTGCCGACAAAATTCGTAAAGAAACGGGTGAAGAAAAGCCTTTGGTTGGTTTTAATATTGTTGTTGATGCAGGTAATGGTGCTGGTGGTTTTTTTGTAGATAAAGTGTTAAAGCCTTTAGGTGCTAATACTGACGGTAGTCGTTATTTGGACCCCGATGGAAGTTTTCCAAACCATATACCTAATCCCGAAAACAAGGAAGCGATGGAAAGTATTACTGAGATGGTAAAATTATCTAAAGCAGATTTGGGAATTATTTTTGATACGGACGTTGACCGTGCAGGTGCAGTATTATCCGATGGAAGTGAACTTAATAGAAATAGAATTATTGCTATGCTTTCGGCTATTCTACTTAGAGAACATCCTGGAACAACTATTGTTACCGACTCTATTACTTCAACAGGGCTTGCTAAATTTATAGCAGAAAAGGGTGGTGTGCACCATAGATTTAAAAGAGGATATAGAAACGTTATTAATGAATCTATTAGATTAAATGCACAAGGTCAAGATAGTCAATTAGCAATAGAAACCTCGGGGCATGGTGCGTTAAAAGAAAACTATTTCCTTGACGACGGGGCATACTTGGTTACTAAACTATTAATCGAACTTGCACGCAGTAAAAAACAAGGTTATACTTTAGATTCCTTGATTGATTCGTTAGAAGAACCTATTGAAAGTGTTGAATTTAGAATGAATATTTTAGAAGAAGACTTTAAGTCTTATGGACAAAAAGTTATAGAAGATTTAAAACTATTTGCTTCTGCACAAGAAGGTTGGGAAATTGCACGCGATAATTATGAAGGTATTAGAGTTAATTTGGATGAAGAACATGGTAACGGCTGGTTTTTGTTAAGATTATCACTACACGACCCATTATTACCATTAAATATTGAAAGTAATAGTCAAGGTGGTGCAAAGACTATAGCACGAGAACTAAGTTGTTTTATAGATAATTATACTGGTTTGGACTATTCTTCTTTTATGAACTCAATTAAATAACAGCGTATTTTTTAAAATTATAATAGTATCAAGCGATATACTTGATACTATCTTTGGCAGGGGATACGCAACTCGGGCATTGGCCCTGCGTAGTTAAACGGAGCAGTTAGCAATCGGCGGAGACGGTTGCGTGATTGTTTAAAAGAAAAATAGTACCAAGATATACTTGATACTATTAATGGCAGGGGAGACGTAACTCGGGCATTGGCCCTGCGTAGTGAAACGGAGCAGTCAGCAATCGGCGGAGACGGTTGCGTGATTGTTTAAAAGAAAAATAGTACCAAGATATACTTGATACTATTAATGGCAGGGGAGACGCGACTCGAACACGCAACCGGCGGTTTTGGAGACCGCTGCTCTACCAATTGAGCCACTCCCCTAAAAACGATATAATTATAATATAAATCTAATTTTTAGTCAAACAAAAAAGGTTAAAAAATGAAAAAGAAATTTAAATTAGGTGTTATTGGCGGTGGTTTTATGGCTTCTGCAATCGTCAATGGTGCTATACTAGGAAAGCGTATAAATAAAAAAGACGTATTTGTTAGTGATGTTAGCGAAAATTCACTTGAAAAATTTAATAAAATTGGAATTAAAACTACCACTGATAATTTGCAAGTTTTAAATAGTTGCGAATTTGTTTTACTTGCTGTTAAACCACAAAATTTTTTTTCAATTATTAAGGAAAATTGTGATTTTACTTGTAACAAATTTATTTCAATAATGGCAGGTACAAAAAAAGAAAAAATTAAAAGTTTATTAAAAAATTCTTTAGTTGCTAGGTGTATGCCAAACACTCCTTGTTCAGTAGGTAATGGTGCTGTAGGAATTGATATATCAGATTTTACCGATTCCAAGGATTTAGATTTTATTAAAGGGTTGTTTGATTCCTTTTCTAAAGTAGTTTTTGTAAAAGAAGAATTGCTAAACGTTGTAACAGGAATAAGCGGAAGTGCGCCTGCTTACTATTATCTTTTTGTTAAAGGTATTATTGATGCCGGGGTAAAAAGAGGGCTTTCTTTTGAAGAAGCAAAACTTTTGGCAGTTAATACAATGATAGGTAGTGGGAAGATGCTACTTAATAGCGACCAATCAATTGATGAACTTATAGACGCAGTTTGTAGTAAAGGTGGAACAACGATAGAGGCTATAAATGTTTTCAATGAAAACAATCTAAATGAAATTACTAATAAATCAATTGAAGCATGTATCGCTAGGGCAATTGAGTTGGAAAATTTATAATGAAAGAAGTAAATATATATACTGATGGTGCGTGCAGTGGGAACCCTGGTAAAGGTGGGTATTGTGCAATCCTAATTTACGGCGAAATAGAAAAAGTTGTTAGTGGGTTTGAGGACAACACTACTAACAATAGAATGGAGATTTTGGCGGCTATTATGGGGCTAAAAGCCTTAAAGGAGCCTTGTAAGGTAAATCTTTATAGTGACTCTCAATATTTAATTAGTGCTTTTAACGAGGGTTGGATTATTTCATGGCAACAAAATAATTGGAAAAATTCTAATAAAAAAGAAGTAAAGAACGTAGACTTGTGGAAGGATATTATAAATTTAACAAATATTCACGAAGTTACATTTATAAAAGTTAAAGGACATTCTGACAACGAATATAATAATAGATGTGATAAGATTGCTGTTCAACAATATATGAATAATTAAAAAAATCTCGTATATTAATATATATTTTAAAAATATATTATTTATATGAAGAAAAATACTTATCTTTTTTTATATAATTTTTTTTATATTATTTTTTTATTTCTACTTGGCATAGCAACTATTTCGTTTTTATACCTATACATTGATACTTTTTATCCTTTAATTGGTAGAAATAATATTATAAAT
>JAZNPL010000014.1:0-2336 GCA_045589615.1 Christensenellaceae bacterium
CTTGTGATCTGCATTTGGTGGGTTTTGGTGCTGTAATCTCTCTTATCTACAAGCTCGCCTACCATCTCAGGCATGTAGAAAACACCGTGAAAATGTAAACGATTGTTAGTAGGAGAGCGTTCCCAAACACCAATTATCACCCAATCTCGTCTTGATACAAGCTTTTTGAATGCATTAGATAACTTCTTTCTGAAACTGTCTTCGGTATGTTTTTTATCGTCATAAGTAAACGTGCAGAAATAGTTCCACTGACCTAAATTTATCTTTCTCGCAAGACGCATTCGCCTTACTATTAAATTCCTCATTTTACGTTCCATCTGTGCCTTTACGTATTCGGCTGCCTTTTCTTTACTTTCAAACTTTTCTTCCATAGCGTTAATTATCTTCTTTACCTTTTCTTTACGTTTCTTTTCATTAGAGTCCTTATACGCTTTTTCGAATTCTTCTTTTCTTTCTTCCTGTTCGAGGCTGTAAATTACGTCCTTTTTCTTTTGGTTTTGCTTTTTACTTTGAGGTATGGCAATATAGTGACTGCCATCGGAATAAACTTTAGCTCCTCGAAAAGCCATTAGTTCACCTCCTTTCCTTTTTGCTCACGGTGAAGCTCGAGAATGTGAGCAAGCATAGAGATGTAGAAAAATCTCTGATCGTCTTCGTTCAGATCTTCCGCGTCAACCTCGCCGTAAGTTATGATTTTTGTTTCCTTTTCGCTCAAATGTTGTCCTCCTTTCTTTTTGTTGTGATTTTATTGTAGCAAATGAGTTCAGCGGTTTTTAGAAAAAAACTAATAGTAAACCCTAAATCCACCCAGACTCTTTCTAAAATTCGATGCTTTGAAAATAGGTTATCACTTTGAAAAAGCAATGTCCACTTACGCAGCTACCCAATTTTGAGCATTTACTATCCAATTTTGGTTCGAGCTCATCCGTTGATTACCGTTGCTTGTCACGAAATGTTACAAACCTGTCTAAAGTATTCCAAATTTCCTGCTCAGCAATTTAATTCTAGCGGTTAATTACACAGACCCATTGTGTAATTAAAAAATACCAAGAATATTTTTTAACCCGATTATACAGGTTAATGGTGCAAACTCTTTGCACTATTAAAAATTTTCTCAAAAATTTTTCTTTCCCTTCCTGCTGTGAAAACGATTATAAAGGTTAAACCGGACAGTTTATGTCCTATTTAAAAATGTTTTTTCATAAAAATCTGCTCTCGGCAAATATGTTGACTTTAAAGCGGAGATTTGGTATACTAACATAAATGATAATAACAAATAAGCGAGGGACTATTTTATGAATAAGCAATGGTCAGAGCTAAATAAAACTATGCAATCACAAATCAAGAAGAAAGATACATTCTCATTAGGTATAGATACATTGATAAATCTTCGCAAAGAACTTATGGAACAAATTTTACAGTTAAAAAAAGAGTTGTCCTTTGCTGATTTTAGTGCTATGCCGTATAGGAATGCAAACGGTTATCATAACAAAACGATTTGCTACTCCCTATGGCATATTTTTTGAATCGAAGATATTGTTGTACATTCACTAATCGTGGGCGATGAGCAAATCTTTTTCAAAGAAAATTATCAAAAACGTTTAAATTCACCAATTATTACAACCGGAAACGAGCTCGCAGGTGAAGAAATTGAATTGTTTTCTCAAAAGCTCTCGATTGAGGAATTGTATAACTACATAATTGATGTTGATAAATCTACAACACAAATTTTAAGGGCAATGACATTTGGAGATATCAAGCAAACAATAAGTGATGAAAAAAGAGCCCATTTAGAAAGATTAAATGTTGTAAGTACAGATGAAAATGCTTATTGGTTAATTGATTATTGGTGCGGAAAGGACATCAGGGGATTGATACAAATGCCCCTATCAAGACATTGGATTATGCATATTGAAGCGTGTTTGAAGATAAGAGATAAATTGTTATCTACTAAGTAAATGCTGATTGCCTATGCACCTGTTATTATAAAATCTAACCTGTTCAGCTTTTGAACAGGTTAGAATAAAAAAACTCCTTGAATCGGTATGAACCGAAACAAGGAGTTTTTCACAAATAACATTTGTGATTATATTAAATTTTTAGATCACGGAGGCGGTATCTAAAAAGCAAGCTCCGACGCAACAAAACAACTTCGTAAAGCCAACTAAAAATCAAAATAGGGACAGGGCTGCCACAAAGGTTTTAACAACGCAACTTTTTATTGGCAGAAGAAACAACGGGCGAGTCGGCAAGCGGTCTAGCGCCGCCGCCCGTTCTTTGCCGATATTACGTTTCGTTTGTGCCGGTCTTTTTGTTTTTAGGGCGTGTGCTTGGCT
>JAZNPL010000015.1:0-34798 GCA_045589615.1 Christensenellaceae bacterium
AAGACTATAAAAAAATGAATTATTAGCATAAAATGTTACTAAAATGTTACTAATTTTTTAAAACTACAAGATATTGTGTGGTTTGCACAAAACAAACTACATAATATTGCGTAATGGAAAATCCCTCATCCTCCGCCAAAACAAAAAAACCGCCTAAAATTGGCGGTTTTTTCCTTTATTTAGCAGTTTTAAAGCCATTTTTGGTTGTAAATCTGCTATTTTTTTGTTTTCTTTTTGGTGTATTATGCTGTAGTTTGTTACATTATGTTACTTAAAATGTTACTAAATTAAATCTATGATTCTTTTCTTGTCTTCTTCATAAAGATGACCATAGGTTTTTAGAACTTGCTCAACGTTGTCACCAATTAAGTCGGCTACCACATAAACGGATGCTCCCAAGGAAATGCACATTGACACAAAAGAGTGCCTTAAGCAATGCATGTGAATAAGGGGAAGGTTGGATTTCTTCAGGTATCTTTCAAAAGCGTGAACAAGTGTGTTTTCATTCAAAGGGTGTTCCCCACCAAAGAAAAAGGGGGCTTGGGGCTTGTACTCTTGTAAAATTTCTTGTAATGGCTTGCAAATAAGGGTATCGCCCTTTTTTTCGTTTTTGGTGGAAGTAATAATATAAGGGCTTCCGTCAATAGTTTTGCGGGAATAAGTTTTGTTAAAAGTAATTCTGTCCTTTTTGACATCGGTATTAGATAGAGCCAAAACTTCGCCGCGCCTTCTGCCCGTGTAAAAAAGTACGGCAAAGATTGTTTTATATGTGGGGTTATCTACAACTTCTAAAAAGGCTTGAAATTGCTCTTTAGACCATATTTGAATATCTTTCTTTACTTGGCGGGCTTTAGGCTTTTTAACGCCCTTCAAAGCGTTTGTAAAGGGATATCTATCTTCACACCAATTAAGGAAAGCGCTGGCGTAAGTGCGAACTTTGCTTAAATACTTATACGAATATGTCGTGTGTGTGCGTGGGTTAATGGTTTGCCAAACCTGGTCCTGCCAATCGGTCAAAAAAGATTTTGTTAAGTCAGACAAAGCTTTTTCGGACCAATAAGGCATAACAAACAAATTAAGAGTGTTACGCATATCATAAACCGATGATTGCTTTAATGTGCTTGATATACTTGCAAGGTACAAAGGAAAAATATCTTTTACCATTGCCGATGGCGTTTCCTTTTTGATATCAAGATTATTAACAAGGGTACAATTAGCTGTAATAAATTCTGCGTGCCCTTGCTTTGCTTTGGCGATGGTAGGGAATCCGCTTAACTTTTTTTGTTTGGTTTCGCCCTTTGTTGTGATTACCCGGAACACAACGTCATAAACGGTCTTTTTTACGGTTTTTCGTTGTTGAACGGAGTATGCAGTCGAGGTTATAAAAAATTTTTCTTTCATGATTACTCTTTATTATACTTTTCATAGACCGCTAAAAGCTTTTCGGTATACATAAGTTTAATATCTAACAACTCTACCCTTGCCGTTAACGTTGTATTTTCAGTTTTTAACAAATTCTTTTCGGCAAGCAAAAGGTCATAGTTTGCTTGTAGGCTGTCTTTTTCTTGTTGTAATGTTGACATGTTTGTTCCACCGACAATCGCGCAGGTGTCAGCAAAAATTTCGCTCAAATTACCACCTAAATAATTTACTATCGGTATTAAGGTGGTTATTGTAGGGTTTTCCGTTTCGCCTTTAAAAATGCGGATAATAGTGCGTTTAGGCAGCCTTGTACCTTCGGCAATTTGGTCATAATTTTTATTGGTATGGTTTTTTAAGTCAATCAAGTTCTGTAACCAAGACATTTTTTGTAAGCTCCTTTGATATATTTGGGTATTAAAAAGACAAACTTGGATATTAAAAATCCTTGATTTGTCGCTTTTTAGGGTGTAATATATACGCAAGATATTTTTATCAATTTTTTTCTTGCGGGAGGGGAAAGCACAACCAATGCAAATTCGATAATCTTCGACAATCTTATACAATATAAAATAAAATTTTACGCAAAATTTTTTATATAATGATAAAAAAATAAAACAAAAGCGAATTTATGAAAGAACATCTAATTACATTGAAAAAAATTGAACTGATTCAAAAAATCATAAATGCTAAATTTTCTAAAGAAGAATTAAAGCAAGTTACTGACAAAGCTGAAAGCCTTGCCAACAAAATCAAATAACGTTTTAAGCCTTGCCTTATGGTGGGGCTTTTTTTATTTTCTTTTTGAAATTAAAAAATCAATAAAATTAGAAAGTTCTTCAACTTCTTCTTCGGTTAATTGTTCTATTAAAGATATAAGGTGCGCTTCTTCTTTGGTTGGTTGTGACTCTCTTTCGTTTGTATAACCTAATAAATAAGAAGGTGAAACGCCAAGAGCCTTTGAAAGAGATGCAATCTTATCTCTTTTCATATTAGCAATCATACCTGTTTCCCATTTACGAACAGTACTTTTGCCAACGCCAACAACGTTTCCGACTTGTTCTAATGTAAGTCCTTTTTCTAAACGAAGCTCTTTTATCCTTTTAGACATATCCATAAAAAAATACCTGCCTATAAAACATTTCATTTTCTTGATATTACCACAAATTGTGTCGGTTATGCAACCAAATAAAGCAAAAAAAATAAAAAAGTTTCAAAAAAGACACAAAAAACGCTTGACAAGGATAAAATGGTATGCTAATATGTAAGTGTCCTAAAAGACACAAAACAAGAAAAGGGGGTGCAATATGGATAAGGCATTATTACAATATGAAATGCACAAAAAGGGCATAACTACTATTGAAATTTGTAAAAAGCTTGATATGTCACGTTCTGCATTTTATAGAAAATGTAATGGCAAAAGCGAATTTACTCAAAAAGAAATACAGTCGATTATTGATTTGCTTGAATTAGATTCGCCAATGGCTATTTTTTTTACAAATAAGTGTCCTAAAAGACACGGCTAAAAAACAAGGGGGCAAGATGACAAAGCAAGACCGGGTTATGGTAAAAGTTGATTTCAGAATAGAACGTGAAACAGAAAAGGCAGTTTTAGCAGAAGTAAAGGTTGGTGAATGTATAAATACAACTAAATATAAATGGTTGCCAAAATCCGCTATTCGAGTTGAAACTTTTGTTCAAACTGTAAATCAAGCAACAAACGAACCGCAGACATACGGTAAGCGAGTAGTAGAGATTACTGAATGGCTTGCAAAACAAATAAATTGGTAATAATTAAAACCCGATACCGATTAGGTATCACTCAACTTTTAGATTTGATAGGAGAAGAACAATGAGAAAAATAACTTGCATTTATTATTTAGGTGGAAAGCGTAGACAAAAAACAGTTACTTTTGAAAAGGATATTTTGTGCAAACTTAACCCTGAACCACATGGATTTTGCTGCTTTACGAATTTTCAAGCAATGTTTGGCGTGATTGAAAAGCAGTTACCTTGTGGGGCAAAAGTTGTATCTTTTTTGGTAGG
The DNA here is from genome assembly GCA_045589615.1 of Christensenellaceae bacterium. Classification (GTDB taxonomy): domain Bacteria; phylum Bacillota; class Clostridia; order Christensenellales; family Borkfalkiaceae; genus UBA1259. The sequence continues at coordinate 3,466 of JAZNPL010000015.1, forward strand.
TGGCTTATGACAAAACAAGACCGGGATGATATTTTTTCCAAAGACTATTTAACTGCAAATGATATCTCGTTGCTTTTGGGCGTAGACGTTCAAACGGCATACGCAAAGATAAGGGATATCCGCAGAAAGACGGACAGGTTAGGGATTCAAGGCAAAATTCACGTCCAAGATTACATTGATTATTATCACCTGGACGTAACACGATATCAGTAGGAGGGCAATTATGAGAATAAGAACTGAAGCGTGGAAATGGTGCTTGATTAGCATAGTAATCATTGCGGCGTTGGTTATCGTTGGACTTTCGTACAACTGCTTTATGAGGGCTTTATAATGTCGAAAATATATGGCGGCGTTTGCCCTTGTAAGGAATGCAATAAAAGGCAGGTAGGGTGTCACTCAACTTGCACACTTTACACCGAATGGAAACATAGCGGTGTGGAAATTGACAAAGGAAATTATTTTAATAAAAGAATTAAACGGAGGAAAGTATGAAAAAAATCACTAATATTTATGCAGTTTCGGTAATGGAAGCGATTAAGCAAGGCAAGGTTGTATATTGCTGCGACAAGGTTGTAGCAGAGGTTATTAAGGTTAATAACATGACCGTAGATGAAGCTGCTCATATCCTTGATAACGTTCAGCAGCGTTATGACTTTTGGTACGTTGAAGACGTTGCTGAAGGCGATGCAGAAGAAGTTTTGGTTGAAACAAAACTTTTAATGGGGGTGCAACAATGACATTGTATGAAATCGAAAGCGATTTATTAGCTTTGCTGGAAAACGGATTTAATGCCGCTTGCATTGACGAAGACGGCGTAGTTGATGAAGACCGCGCGGCAGAATACCTTGAAAAACTACCTATCGAAAGGGATAAAAAACTTGAAGCCTATGGGCTTGTAATTAAGAACTACACGGCAGAAATCGAGGCTATCAAACAAGAGCAAGCCAACCTTACGGCAAGAAGGCAAGCAAAGGAAAAGCACGTTGAACGGCTTAAAAAGGCTATCACAAATTCTTTAGTTACCTTTAATCAACCGAAATTTGAAACGTCAAAGGTGGCTTTTAGTTTCCGCAAGACATCTTCTGTCGAAGTAGATATGGACATCCTTGCCAAAGAGTTCATACGCGAAAAGGTGGAGTATTCCGCAGACAAGACAGCAATCAAGAACGCTATCAAGGCAGGGAAGGTTATCGCAGGCGCACAAATTATTGAAAAACAAGCTTTGCAGGTGAAATAAGATGAACATTTATGAAAGTATATCAAGAATAATGGCAGAGGCAACGCCAATCAGCAAAGACAAACTAAACAAGCAACAAGGTTTTAAGTATAGGGGTATTGATGACGTAATGAATACGTTTTACCCATTGTTGGCAAAGCACAAGGTTTTCATTGTGCCAGAAGTGGTAGAGCAACAAAGAGAAGAACGCTCTACAAAAAACGGCGGCAATCTAATTTATTCCATTCTTAAAATCAAGTTTACCTTTTATGCGGAAGATGGTTCAAACATTTCTGCGGTGGTAATTGGCGAGGGTATGGATAGCGCGGACAAGTCAAGCAATAAGGCGATGGCTGTTGGTATGAAATATGCAATGTTCCAAGTTTTCTGTATCCCTACGGAAGATATGATTGACCCAGATAGCGAAAGCCATCCTAAATCAGTTCCTTTTAGCGAAATAACTGAAGAAGAAATGGGCACAGAAATCGAGATTTGGCACAGATTACAAGAAGCCAAGGATATATTTATACCTAATACTCAAACGCAGCTCAAATCGTTAAACAAAAGCCAATTACAAAGGCTTACAACCAAATTAGCCGAAATGCCCGAGCAAGCAAAAGCGGCATCATACATACTACAGCACGATAAATCCATTCAATAAGGAGGCTATATGAAACAAGCACAATGGCAACAAGCCTATGAATATATGAAAGATAACGGCAGCCTAACGTCTTTAACTGCGTTAACTGAATTAGGCATAATCTCTTTTCCTAAACGCATATGCGAGATGGAAGCAAGGGGCATTAAGGTTAAGCGCGAGCGCATCAAGGTTTTAGACCGAAACGATGAAGAAAAGCACGTAGTAAGGTACTCGTTATGCGTTTAATGAGTAAACGGAGTCGCGCTTGCGACATCCCGCCTAAAGTAAAAAAAGCCGTCTGGATAAGGGATAACGGCAGGTGCGTTTTTTGTGGACGGCTTGGGAATCCCAACGCACATTTTATTAGCCGGGCAGAAGGCGGTTTGGGTATTGAGCAAAACGTTTTAACCTTATGTATGGATTGTCACAGGCGTTATGACCAAACAACGGATAGAAAGGCATTAAAGGAATACTTCACGGCATATCTTAAGAGCCAATATGTTGATTGGGACGAAAGCAAACTTTATTACAAGAAGGGGATTAGCGATGATTGAATTTAAAGCCGAGAAATTGCCTAAAATCGCGCTTTTATTGGACGGAAGGGTTGAGGTTACCTTTACCACAACAAGAGCCGTTTTAGGCGAGTTAGAAGGGCTAAAGGACAAGGAGCTTAATGTATCAGTAAAAGAGTACAGACCAAAGCGTAGTTTGTCACAAAATGCGTATATGTGGGTTTTGTTGGGACAGTTATCCGCAAAGTTAAATTTAGGCGCAAACGAAATCTACAAAGGCTACGTCAAGGAATTAGGCGTATACGAAATATTACCGATAAGGGATGAAGCCCTTGAGAGCTTTAAGACCAAGTGGGGTAAAAATGGTTTAGGTTGGTTTTGCGAGGAAATAGGAAAAAGCAAGCTCAACGGCTATACAAATATAGTCGCTTATTATGGCTCAAGCACCTATAACAGCAAGGAAATGACAAGGCTTATTGATGCCATCATCCAAGATTGCCAAGAGCAGGGCATTAACACAATGCTGACGGATGAGGTTTTAAGCCTCTACAACGAGAACGATTAGGGGGAATTATGGCGGAAAGAAGAATGTTTGCAAAAACGATTATTGATAGCGATGCTTTTCTTGATATGCCGGTGTCGGCACAAGCATTATATTTTCACTTGTCAATGCGGGCAGATGACGAAGGTTTTGTTAACAATCCCAAAAAGATACAACGAATGATAGGGGCATCTGATGATGATTGCCGGTTGTTAATAGCCAAGCGATTTGTCTTAACTTTTGATAGTGGAGTTATCGTTATAAAGCATTGGCGAATACACAATTACATTCAAAATGACCGATTTAAGGAAACGGTTTATCAGCGCGAAAAGGCAATGCTTACGCTTAACGAAAATAAAGCATATACAGAGTTGGATTCCGTTGGTATACCCGGCGAAAGTCAAGATGTATCCAAATTGTATCCAAGTTGTATCCAAGTTGTATCCAAAGTAGATACACAGGATAGTATAGGTAAGGATAGTGAAGGTAAAAAAAGTAAGTATGCAAGTAAGAAAGAAGAAATATTAGAAGAAAATAGCGCACACGCGTGTACGAGTTATGAGCAGGTTATGGATGACCTTGAAGTGAGCAAGCCGTTAAAGACCGCGCTATTTGAGTTTATCAAGCACTTGCAAGCAAATAAGGTAGTGATGATTAATTCCCGATTAGAGTCAATCATCGTGCGTATGGATATGCTTTATGAATGCGATAAAGACAAGATTGACGTTATCCGGCAAGCCATCAATAATGGGTGGAAAAGATTAGAATTTGAGAAATAAGGGGATGAATATGAAAGCAGTATTAATTAGCATACAACCCAAATGGGTTGAAAAGATAGCAAGCGGTCAAAAGACCGTTGAAGTACGCAAGACCAAGCCGAAGTTAGCAACGCCGTTTAAGTGTTATATCTATTGCACATATGGTAACCCTAAAGACAATTATTGTTTGAGTAAGAGGGGCAGAGTGATGTGCGAGTTTGTCTGCGACACAATTTACCCTATATCTTGCTACTATTCCGATACCAAAGCGAGGGGGATATACAGAGAACAGCCTTATACTTGTTTGAAAGATAAAGAGATGATTGATTATCTCGGTAACGGTGTAGAGGGCTACGGTTGGCACATAACTGACCTTGTTATTTACGACAAGCCGAAAGAGTTAAGCGAGTTTTATGCAAGGTGCAATATACCCGAAAGCAAGTGTAAGCTTTGCGATAATTGTTACGATAGGGAAGATTGCTACGGTAGGCATTATGCCGTTAAAAAAATTACAAGACCCCCACAAAGTTGGCAATATTGCGAGGTGGAAGAATGAAAAACAAAATTTATTTATCCAAAGAAAAGGTCTGCCACGAATTGGCAATGATTCTCGTTACAGAAAACTACACGGTAAGGGTTGCTTACGACAAGTTGCAGGGGCAAAGTAAGAAGCTTTGGTACGTTGAATTTTGGAGGTAGGAACAATGATAATTCATTGTTTTTTTGAGCAATCTGGAACGTTTAAAAACGAGTTTAAAAAATGCGGACATCAAGCGTATGATTATGACGTTAAAAATGATTTTGGAGAAACTGACAATGTTGTTGATTTGTTTAATGAAATTGAAAAAGCTTATTTAGGCAAAAAAAAGTTGTTTGACAATATCAATAAAGAAGATTTGATTATTGCTTTTTTTCCTTGTATAAGATTTACAAGACGTATGATTTTTAACTTTACAAGAAGCGGTGCAGGACATAAGAAGTTTACGGATATAGAAAAGTTAGAGCAGAATATACGCTATTTTGATGAAATGAATTATTTATATTCAATTATATCAAAGCTGGTAATTGTTTGTTTGCGTAAAAAATTTAAGCTTATCATTGAAAATCCCTACCATCCTGACCACATTTTATCTCAATTTTGGCACTTAAAGCCAACAATAATTGATATGGATAGAACTCGGCGTGGCGATGATTTCAAAAAGCCTACACAATATTGGTTTATTAATTGTGTCCCTAAAACAAATATAGTGTTAGAGGCGTATTCTATTGGGGGAGGCAAAACAATAGAACACACGCACAACAAAGTGCAGCGCAGTCTAATCAATAAAGCTTACGCAGAACGGTTTATCAAAGAATTTATTATTGATATTTAAAAAGGAGCAATTATGAAAACATTTACATATACAAAAATCACATCAAGTCACGGCGATGAAGACTACGGATACGAGTTTGACTACACCGTTGAGCGCGAAGACCTGTTGGATGCCGTTGTTAATATCGCTTACAGGGCGTACTTTTCAGATTGCCTTTGGGTAGCGGTCAAAGACAATATTAGGCGTTTTATAAACGACACCGACACATTGGATGCGTTGGTGGATTACTACGAAGATGAGCTTAAAGACTATTTTAAGGAAAAAGCATTCGAGCAGGAGGAAGACAATGGATAGAGAAAAAGTAAAAGAGATTAAGAAATGGCTTGAAAATAAAATTACAAGACCTATTGATTTTACAAGACCTTACGAAAACACACTAACCCTAATTAACGATTTAGAAATCGAGAACGAAGCATTGTGGAAAGGTGTTAAACGATTAAAGAAACGATACAAAGAAACGATAACTAAAAATGCAGATGAGTGTGTAAAAAAGTTTTGCGAAACCGTTATGTATAAAGAGCAAGATAAACTTGTCAATGAAAACCAACAACTCAAAGACCGAATTGTCGAGCTTGAAAAGGAAAAGAAAGACTATTACGATAGATTTAACAATCTGCAAGCATACATAGACAATCACGAAGAAATTTGGAAAGCCAATACTAACAACGCATTAAAGAAGTTTGTCGAAAGGTTGAAAGAGATAAGTTGTGAAATGTATCTTAAAGAACAATTACACCGTTGCATAGACGAAACCTTAAAGGAGTTTTATGGAAAAGTATAAGAGATTGACTATAAGAGATGAATTTGGAAATGCCGATATATTCGGTGTAGACAGCGAATTGCTTTATAATGAACTAACTTTTACGGAAGCGAACGCTTTAACAAAAGCCTTTAACCGCCTTGCCGAACTCGAAGACAAAATTGAGAACGGAACGCTTATTGATACAACTAATATTTGCTATGAAAAAGAAGAAGGAAAAGATAAGATTATTGAAGAAATGGCGAAAGATATAAGACCTGTTTTAAAAAACAGAGTTGACATAGGTTTTATACCAGATTTGGATAAACCAATAGCGAAAGCACTTGTTAAGCAAGGCTACCGCAAGATACCCAAAGATAGCGTTGTTCTTTCAAGGGAAGAATTAAGCAAAAGAGATTACAAATTTAGACAAATTGGCTATGATGAGTGCGTAAGAGATAACCCCAAGAAAGACAAACATATTGAAACACTTGAACGCAAAATAAACCAATTAAACACAAGATTTGACCAAGCACGCAAGGAAGTGGTTAAAGAGCTTTTGATGGCGTGCGAAAAATATGAAGATGTATTTCAAGGTCGTTTTGCTCTGTTCTTGGCTTGGATGCGAACACACTTTGGCGTTGAGATAAAGGGGGAAGAATAATGACAGAAACGTTAAGTGCAGAAGGCAAAAGTTTAAAGGCAGAGTTAAGCGCACTTTTTAGGAAAAGGCGATTATTAAAAAGCCTTTCCCGGCAGATTGAAGAACAACAAAAAAGCATAGGTTGTTTAAGCGGCGGTGGTAGTGGCGTGCAATCAAACAAGATTAGCGACACGACCGCGCAATACGCAATACGGCTGCAGACATTACGCGAAAGGTATTCAATACTGCTTGATGAGATTATGGCAACCGAAGATGATATATCTAACAATATTTACACCCTACCGCCTAATGAACAAGCTATAATTATTGACAGATACATGAACGGGCTCTCCTGGGAAACAATAGCGCTTAATGAGCATTATTGTGAAAGAACGGTTATTCGCCTTCATAATTCTGCATTAAATAAATTAGCAAAAGAAAAAAATGCAGATAAAATGCGAGATTTTGCGAACAAGTAAAAAGTTGTCAGTAAATGTCAGTTTGACTTATGCTAAAATGGTATCGTCAAAGAATATACAAAAAAAAGGCGGTGCTAAAAAAGTATCGCCTTTTAGTATTGACAAATAAAAATTTGGTGATATAATATGTTTGAAGAAAGTAAGCATCCAAGAGATAGTGACGGCAAATTTACAAATAAGAATAACGCCACAAATAAATCTATTAACGAATTAAAAGCAGAATTAGCAACAAATAAACCTAATTTAAAAGCAGAACAAAAACCAATTATAAATCCTATTTTTGACACGCCTGAAGATAAGGAAGTAATTGACAACATACGCAATGGTTTTTATTACAGCGTAGACACAATTAAAAATCTACCAACTTTTAAGAAAATGGATAAATTAGCAACCGAAACAATGCTTGAAGTTGGGAAAAAAATAGGTGTGCCAAGCGGCGTGACTTTAGAATTAAACACGCCTGAAAGACAAAAACAAAGAGAAGGTTTTATAAATGATTTTATTAATGGAACAGGCAACGCAAGAACAAGACCAAACGCATTAAAAAAAGAATATAAATTGACGCTTGTTGTGGGGTTGCCTGCATCGGGAAAAAGTAAAAGAATCGCGGAGCCTTTAAGTATGGAACAAGGCGCGTTTATTTTTGATAGCGATGAGATGAAGCGAACTATTCCTGAATATTTAAACGGAGCAAATGGTGGCGGGGTTCACGAAGAAAGCAAATCGTTGCTTAAACAAGCAGAAGCTTTTTTTACAAATGGCGAAATGAAAGGAACAAATTTAGTTTATCCTATTATTGGTGATGATGGGGAAAAAAATATGAAGAAACTAAAACCTTTTATTGATGCAGGATATGATGTAGAAATAGCATATAAAAGTGCCGATACAGAAGCAAGCATGAATAGAGCTTTAAAGCGTGCAGTTGAAGACAATAGACCATTTGCCGGCGAAGTGTTAATGAGTTACGACAACGACAAAATAGTTGCAGCGTACAAATACACATTAGCGCAGGGCATTAAAAAATCTAAATATAGCGAATTATAGGAGAGTGTATGGAAAATTTAAGCAAAGAATTAATTGACTATTGCAAAATGTGGGGGATAGACGTATCCACAAAAGTAATTAACAAAGTAGCAGAGCTTTGCAAAGAATACGGTATAATAACGCCGCCTGAAGAAATGTATATGCACGGAATGCACGAATTATTTGATGACGGCGTTTTTAACGAAAATTATGCAAAATATAAACTTGAAATAGGTAAAAAACTTGGTATTTTTGGTAATCACCTTAAAGAAATTACTTGGGCATCGCACATAGGTGATTAATATGAAAACTGAAGCACAAAAACGGGCAAGTAAAAAATATGATGCGAAAGCAAAACGCATAGAAATAAAAATATTTCCATCAGAGCAAGATATTTTAGATAAAGTTATGGAAATATCCAAAACTGAAGGATACGCAACGTATATTAAAAGGCTTATAAGAGAAGATATAAAAAATAAATAAAAAAGTTTTAAAAAAGGCGGTAATTTAGTTGACAATATACTTACGGTAGTATATAATATAGGTGTAAGAAAGGTTTGGAGGTGCATCTATGAAAACAACCGATAAGTATTTGGTTTTAGAAAAAGCTTTGTATAAAGCGCTTGCTAAAGCTCAACAAGCAAAGCAATCTGATGATGGTGGCACTTGTAATTTTGATAGCCCAACAATTAATTATAGGGCAATGGGGTTACAAAAAGGCAAAACAATAGAAACCATAAAAAAAGTAGGGCTTTCTTGTTTTGAGTGGAAAGGCTATGACAAAACTAACAGATTAGTTGTTTGTGGAATGACCGCAGGGCAAGGAAACTGCAGAACGGCAATGGCGGAAGCTTTTCAAAAAGAATTAATTCGGCAAAACGTGCCAAGCGGCATGTATTATCAAATGGATTAATTAAAGGAGGAAAAAACTATGGCTGTTAACAAATTATTGGCAGAATTAAAAATTAAAGGACTTGCTTTAAAACTTAAATTAGAAATTGCGAAAAAAGAATACGAACAAGCAAAAAAGAGAGAAGAAAACATTCACCAATTTGCTATAGTTGCAAAAGATTTTTTTACCGATGATGGCAAATTAATAAACAACGGCAAATTATCTTATATGATTTGTAAAGAGCAAGAACAAGATTTTTACAAAGTAGTAAAAGATAAATGGTTATCTATTTACGGGCTTGATTATCCAATTAATTACTCCCCTACATTTACAGAATACGGGAAACCTTATTACACGGCTTTAAAAGAATATCGTGCGCTTGCGGTTGATTTATTAAAAATTACAGGACACGAAAAAGAGGCACAAGAAATGCAAAAAGCATTAAACACATATATTAGTCCAACTTTAGCAGAAAGGTTAGACAAACTAACAGACACTTGGATAATTGGCAATGTTGTTTAGAACACAAAACATAAAAAACACAAAGGCAGGTAAACACCTGTCTTTTTTAATAGAGTAAATTATGGCAAAGCTTACAGATAAACAAAGAAAGCAAATCATTGCTGAATACGTAGACGGGAAAAGCCAAAGCGAGATAGCGCGAAATTATAATGTTTCTCAACAATCAATATCAAAGATATTGAAAAATACGGATGTTGTAGAAAGTTGTAAAAACAAAAAAATGGAAAACACCTTATCTATGTTGGCGTACTATGACAGCAAAAAGGATATAGCGCAAAGACTTACCGACAAAGCCTTGTTAAGCATTGAGCAAAAAATCGAAAAGGGGAACATAAAGGAATTGGCAGGGCTTATCAAGATAATTAGAGATTGCTTCATTACAGATGCCAATACCGAAAATGACACTTTAAAGGTAGTCATCTCTACTGAAGATGCTTCGATAGGTGGGGAAGATGGTTAACCTTTGCTTTTCAAAGCCTTACAATAAACTGATAGACAAAGACGGGAAAAGAATGTGCATAATGTATTCGCCGCGAATTAGCGGTAAATCATTTGCATTAGCTCAAGCCGTCTTTTATTATGCCATAACTTATCCTAAACACGATATAGTGGTAACGAGGGCAAACTACAATTCCCTCGAAGATTCACTTTACAACGAAATATTGTCGGGAGCCGAACAAATAGGCGCACCCGATTTTTTTATACCTTTTAAAGCCCCTTTAAAGATTAAAACAAGGTTGGGAAACACCATTTACTTTAAGGGGATAGGCGGCAGCGACTATTCGCGTTCAAAAGGCTTTAAGAACCGAGAAAACAAGATAAGCCTTATTATCTGCGACGAAACGCAGCAATTAAAAGATGAACAGTCTTTAAAGCAAGCGATAGCAACGTTTATTCGTTCTATTGACAGTTCTATTCCGTCAAAAATCATTTTAGCCGGGAACCCGGAAATGGTAAAAGCGCATTGGTGGAACGCTTACTGCCGCAAATATCGCTTTGAGGGCATTTATGACTTTATTGATGCCAATTATTTAACAATCGGCAAGCATTTAAGCGATATCACGCTTGAAGAAATTGAAAATGAGCGCAAGTACAACCCGCTTATGTACAAGTTTTTATATTTAGGGGAACTTGACGACTTAAGCGGTGGTGCTTATGCTCAATTTAAGCGCGATAGGCATTATATAACGCCTGAACAGCATTTAAAGGAAATAGGCAACGCAAGGCTTGACACCATTATATGGGGCGGTGACGGGGCTATAACACACGATAGCACGGGCATTGTGCCGTTAGGTATATATTCTGACGGTAGAGCTTACGTTTTAGAGCGATTTTACTACAACCCTTTAACGACCGGTGCAATACTTGCCCCGTCACAATTAACGGAAATGATAGAGCGTTACGTTGATTACATGGACAAAAAGTACAGCATAATAAGTGAAGGCATCCCAAGTGTCTTTGCGATAGATTGTGCATCTGCCGACCTTATAACGCAATTAAGGTATAGCATTAACGGATATCACCAAGTAAAGAGTTTTACCCAAAAGAACATAATCAACAATAACGCGGTAGTGAACAACTGCTTTGCCAAAGACATGGTAAAGATTATTGACTTTGGCGGATATTATGATTGGTATTATAACAGGTGGGTGCCGACCAATGTTGACACAGAGCCGTTAGTTTATCAATTAGAAAGCGTGGTTTGGAAAAACTATAAATTAGACCCGCAAGTGCCTAACGACTACACAGATGCCTTGACATACGGGGTTAATTGCTATTTTAACAATCCCTTCAACTTATACTTACCAAAAAGAAAAGGAGCATACAATGAATAACGAAATTAAGGAAGCATTAGAAAAAGACGTAGATATGACACCGGAAGAATACAAAGCAAAGTTTAAAAAAGCGGATGCGGCAACTGCAGCACATGGCTTTGGAAAAAAAGCACCTGTAAGTGAAGCGGTCCGCCATAAACGCATACAATCCAACTTTTACGGTTATTCATTAAACATGCTTAATGCTTTGCTTGCCGAGCAAACAAGAACGAACACAATACTTATGGCGATTTACGAAGAAATAAAGGAGGGTAAAAAGTGATGGAAATAGGCGATAAAATCGCTTTATCTGCAGAGCAACCGCGCACAAGCTTGGCTGTTGTTTCTGCACGAAGAAGCCTACAATGGGTAAACAACCAGGCTTTTTACTCGATGTTGCCCGCGCCTTATTTAAGTTTTTACCAAAATTGGGTAAAAGAATGGCTGCAATGGTATGACGGTTATGTGCCGTATATCCACGGCGGGCAGAATGGTTTATTATCTACAAACATTGGCACAACATTGGTTAATCGAAGCAGCGATTGTGTTGTCGGCGGTTCAATCATGTTCAACAATGCACGCACGCCAACTGTAATTACAACTGATGACAAAGGTAAAAGAGTAGGTAAGGCTTTAGACTTTATATCTAACAAATGGGATAAGGAATGCGACTTCAGGGGTGTTATTAAAAAAGCGATTAAAAACGCATACGCAGGTGGCTTTTCGTTGCTGAAGTTAAACAACGGCGGCGGTAGGCTTTGGGTTGATACCGTAAGAGCCGATAGATTCTTTTTTGAGCGCAACGCACGCGGACAGTTACGCAAAGTTGTATCGTTTATATCTTTTTATGATAACACGATTAAAAAGGAAAATAGCAAGCGTTACGGGCTTATAGAAGAACGCAGATTTGAAGAAATAGGCGCGTTTGGGCAAGAAATACCGGTTGTGGAATATAAAATATATGACACTAACGCACAAATACAATACTTTACTGCAACAGACAACTCTGTTCGTTGGGAAGATTTGCCAAAAGATGTCCGTAAAGCATTTAAGAGTGAATACGGTTTTAGGCTAAACGAACCGCAAGCGATGAACGGCTTTACCGATTTAGGGTGTTATGTCGTTACCGGAAGTGACGAGATTAGTAATTGCCCGCAGTTTGGCATGGGCGAAAGCTTGCTTGCAAACATCCTAACTTATCTTTACGAGTACGAATTTTATAACACGGCTTTCAATACAGACATGTACTTGGCGCGTGGTCGCGTAATGATACCAAAGCCAATGCAAGGTCCTAACGCAAGAGCAGGGGCACAGCCAAGTGGTTTAGATGATTTTGCGTTTACTAAATACGAAACCCTTTCAACCGATACTCAAAAACCCGAAGCCATTCAATTCGCGCTACGTTCTGCCGAATGGAAAGAAGCACGCAACATACTGCTTGAAAGCATAGCAACGGGCATTGGTCTATCTGTAAGCACTTTAGCATCATACCTAAACGATGGTAGCAACCGGACCGCAAGAGAAGTAAGCGCAGAAGAAAGCGCAACAACGTTGTTTATTGAAAACGCAAGACGGCGTTTTGAAAAGCCTATAAACGATTGTATTGCAACGGTATTAAGGTTTTATGGTTATACAGATGACGTTGAGATAAGGTGGTCAAGAGCGGGTATGAGTAACACAACGGTGTTGGTTGATACTTTGTCAAGGGCTATTGAAAGTGGTCTTATATCACGCAAGAAAGCGCATAGTCTGTACAACTACGATGATGACGAAGCCCAAAACGCAGAAGACTTTGCGTTGGTAGAAAAAGAGCGACAAGCGCAAGAAATGCAGTTTGATGCCAAAGATTATTACGGGGGCTAACAATGACACAAGTACGTCTAATTGAAGATGCCGAAACGCAAATACGGATATTAGTGCGTGATTGGTGGTTTAAGCAAACGTCAAAGCTCTTGTTAGATAAAAAGGTTAAAGAAGTTATCAAAAAGTGTGTAAACGGCTTAACTTTGCAAGTTTTAAAAGAAATGACGGCAAAGTCGTTAGTAATATTTTACAACGAGCAAGTGTCAAAAATACGGCAAATACGCACAAACACATTGCTATTGTTTTTAGCTTTAACAGATTTAAAGGCGCATACCAACGTCAGCAAAGCATTAAACGTTATCAACAAACACAAACTAACGTATAAAGGCGGCAAAATTTACGATGTAGGCGAATATGGCGTACCTTTACAAAAGTTTATGAAAGACTACGTCAAGGAAAACATAATACCTACAATGAAAGACCTTGCTAACCAACAAGCAAAAGATTTAGACGATGCTTCTTTTAGGAATAGTCTTCGTAACAAAGCTGAAATGGAGGTAAGGTATCAAGACCATTTAGACCAAATCGCCAAGCTTAAAGAACAAACGGACCTTGTTATAGCAAGCACTCACGTTGATTGTAGCGAAAGGTGCAGGAAATGGCAAGGCAGGGTTTATTCATTAAACGGCACAAGTGGCACAACTGATGATGGGCGCAAGTATGTGCCGTTGGAAGAAGCCACACATAGCGAACAAGTAAAATATGTAACCAAAAAAGGTAAGGTTTATTACAACGGCTTATTTGGCTTTGGCTGCCGGCATTATGCAGTTTCATACAAAAGCGGGTTTAGGTTTGGAAAGGCTTCTGAAGAACGCGAAAAACTTGAGTATGATATCACTCTAAAGCAGAGAGAGTTTGAGCGCAGAATCCGCAAGGAAAAGGTCAAAGCAATATACGCAATAGATAATAAAGCAAAAGAATTAGCGGTAAAGAATTACACGCAATTAACAAACGAGTATAAAGAATTTTCAAGAAAAAACAAACGTGCGTTTTATCCGTCACGAATCACAATTATTTAAAGCTAACGCCACAAGGCGGCGGCTTTTTTTAATACATATTAAGCAACAAAGACCTGTTGATTAATTAAGCGCTTGATGATACCGCAAGAAAGCTACAAAGTAGGAAGTAGGGCATAAGTGAACGGCGCGAACAAAAGGCACAATATTTTTATGTCGACAAAAAAGGAGTAAAAGTTATGTTATTAGGCAAGGTGAAAACAGCCAAAGAGTTGTTAGCCCTATTTGATAAACTACCTGATGAAGAAAAGGAAACGTTTATCAATGGGCTTGACAAAGAAAAACCAACTGAAGAAGCAGTTGCAGAGCCGATTGTAGAAGAACCTGCAGCTGAACCAACAGAAGAAACAAACGAAGCTGTTGAAGAAGCAGAAGAACCCGTTGAAAAAGCCGTTGAAACGCCTGTTGAGGAACCCGTTGAAGAAACCGTTGAAGAACCAACGGAAGAAGTAGCAGAAGAAAAGGTTGAAGAACCTGTTGAAAATACCGTTGAAGATGCAACGGCAACGGATAACAAGGATGCAATTATTGAACAATTAACGGCGCGTGTAGTAGAGTTGGAAAAACAATCCAAAGAAATCAACGAGCTAAAAGCATTAATGCAGGATTATACGGCAAAGCAAGCTGAAAGGTTTGGTTACAAGGGCGAAGTAAAAGGCGGTGCTAAACCCTTACAAGAATATACCGCAAACGAACTTAAAGAAAGCATTTTAAAAGGAGAGATTAGATAATGGCTTTAGTTTATAACGTAAACGATACCGCTACGCAGGTATTAGCATCAAAGCAAGTAAAAGAAAACTTATTTGTATCACTTATCCACAAAAAGGGTTACGGTGTAACCGAAACAAGCGAGAACAACGTATCAACGTTAAGAATGCTTAAGGTTAAGCCAACAACCGCAAGCGCAAGACAACTTAATTCACTAACAAACGGCGGTCACTTTAATAGTGGCAATGCAGAAACGTCACAGGTTGAAGAATACGACCTTAACTTGTTATATCTTTATGACCAAGTTTATGACCTGCCTGAAGTACAGCAAGATATGTGTCCTGTTTCAATCTTTGATGAAACCACTAAAAACATTGGTGGTCGCATCGCAACCGAAATTAACGCATCAACGCTTGCACATCAATTAACAGCAGTTTACAACAGCGCTAAAACCGCAGCTGCATGGACAGGTTTAGCAGTAGTGTTAGGCGCAACACCTGATTACTACGGCGCAATCCAAGAAGCATCAACAATTCTTGATGACGGCGATGAAGCAAACGGCATTCAATCTTTCCCGTTTGAAGAAAGAGAAATCATTATGCGCCCACAATTTAGGTCAAAGCTTATGTCCGCAAGTGGCGTGTTAATTGGCGGCTCAAATTATGCTCAATCAATGCTTGCTAAAGGCGCTGTAAGCCCTGATGCAAAGAAAGAATGGGGCAATATGTACGTAGGCGAAATTGACCTTATACCTTGCTACGTCGCACCAACAGCTATTTGGAAACGCGCAGGTGAGTGGGTAGGCGCTGCTGCCGCTTTTGATAAGGCGGAAGCTGTAGTTTGTGCTTCATCTGCAACAGATAGAGGTATTTCCGGTCAAGACTACATTAAGATTATTGACTCACCAGATGGTCCGGGCAAGAGATTACAACCAAAGACACGTTGGGGCGTAAACGTTTGCTATCCAAAGGGCATTGTACCTATTATTGCTAACGGCACAACGGCACCGGTCGCAGACTTAACTGTTTTAGCAGTTGGCTCACGCGCACCAAGCACACCAAGCGAAACTTAACTGTTTTAGCAGTTGGCTCACGTGCTTAATTTTTTCATAGAGGCTTTTTTACTAAAAAGCCTCTTACCACATGTCCCTCCTGTTTTTCATATTTTTTTCCTCACGCTTTACGCTTTCTGTGGTTGAGCGTATCAATCACAGACCATTGAAATGCCTTTAAGGAGGTTGTTATGACAGAATATACATACATTGAACCATTTAGCGATGATGATTTAGTTTTTAAAAATAACAAGTACTACGCGACACAGCATGCTTGCCTACAAAGGGGTGTGAATCTCGATAAAATAACTACAGATGAATCTGACCAAACGGCACTTATATATTTAGCAACAAACCTTGTTTATGCGTTCATTCACAAGTTTAACCAAAATACTAAACGTCAAGATTGGTTTATAGCGCACGCAAAAGAATTGCGCGAGGTTATGTCCGAAGTATTGCCGTTACAAATATCTTATCTTTTAAGCGTAGGGTATTTGGGGTATTCTTTAGACCAAAACCAAAGACAATATCAAGTTGATGACCTTGTTAAACAAATGCTTGTTGATAGCGGTATTTGCTATAGTGGGGTGATTTAATGTTAAACATACTTCAACCGCACGCAGATTACCCTATTAAAGGCGTTTATATGAAAGATATAGAAGAACCTATAACGCCTGCGATTGTGCAAAAATCAAGTAATTATGAGATTGTAAACCCATATCCATACATAGTTTATTTGGGGCGGTTTGATATTGTACCATATACAAATATTTTTGCTGACGGCACAAGCGCAAAAATATATGTCAACGACAAAGAATATTCAAGCGACAATATAGAGCTTACTCAAACAGGTGAACTTGTAATTGATTATTATATAATGCACGTTGTGGATGGTCAAGAAACGCAAATACAAGTGACTTTTAAAATGAAAGTAAGGAACTATGCAGACTTTGTCGAGCATCCTTTTAACTTTAAGCATTTAAGCCCTTTAAGCCGTGAATACAGGCAATTAACAAACAACCTTGTGGATATGGCACATAACGATGCAGTTATTGAAACAAAGCGCAATCTTGATTGGGTGGTTAATGGGTATTGCAAGTTTGACGGCAAGCTGTTTAAAATAGACCAAATTAAAGAAGATTATAGCAAAGTGCAAAACCAAGCATTAAGGTTTAGCAATATAAACAAGATATACACATTGCGACTAATAGAAGTAACTAACGATTGGGGGCAATAATGACACACGAAAACTTTGTTAAGGTTTGCAATAATTTGCTGTCTTTAGGGCGTTTTCGCGCTCCCAAAGACACGGGCAACCTTGCGTATAATTCATTAAAAATGAAGTACGTAAACCCAAAAGAATGTCATATAGAAGTAGACCAAATAATAGCACCATACATGGTATATACCAATGAAGTTTGGATAAGCCCTAAATGGAAAGGCAGAAAAAACCCAAACGAAAATTGGTGGCAAGACTATTTTAGGTTGTGCTGCGTACAAGCAGAACAAATAGTAAAGGGGTAAATTATGATTGAATTAAAAGACATTGTGAGCCATTTAGAGAAACAACTGACAAGCTTTTCAATAGGTAGCACAAACTATGTGTACCGTTTAAGAACTGACACAGACAATTACAAAGCCCCTTCAAGAGAAGCTAACCAAATTACGCAATACATTCACGGCATTGCATTTCAAACGGGAAGCGATATTGAAAGTTTAGGCGATTCATTTAACGGCACGGTTGAAATGCGTTTAGAACTTTTAGTGCCCGTAAAAAGAATTGATGATGACAATATAGAAATTGTAACAAACGTTAGGGCAACTTTGGACAACTATTTTGCAACAAACGCCAACGGCACTTTAACGGCGGGCGGCAAAGAATATGTTTACGGCGTTAAATATACGTTATTAGCCACCGGCACGCGCCAAATGTTTAAAGGGATAGGCGATTGCCTAACCTTTACTTGCTTTTTAAGATATATATTCATTGAAGACGGTGTTAACAGCCGTTCAATTAGAGTATTTATTGATGGTCACGAGTTAGGTTATCAAAGAATGGGCGAGCATAGACAAGCCGTTCAAGAAAGCATGGTAAACGCTGATGATTCTTTGTGCAGAGGCGTAAACGTAACTGAAGCAACGCAGTACACATTAAACATTGAATGCCCGTTATTAGATAATGCAGCTTGTAATATTATTAAAAACTTTGTGCGAAACGGTGATTTGACGGCACATTTAGTAGAACTTTACCGCAACGATGAAGTAGAACATTCATATATTATGCTTTTTAATGAAAGCGGGTTGAACTATGAAACGTCTTATAACGCGAGCGTTTCTGTAAAACTTGTTGAAGCAAACACAAAAAGCGGCACAGTACAGTTATCTGCTGCAGCAGAAGCATATTTAAAAGCGCAAGAGCAGTTAGAGGCATAATATGGATGATAGTAGAACCTACACAATAATTATTAAGGATGAAACTTCTGAAAGGCGAAAAACAACGGCAAGCCCGGCAAGCACGGAAGAAAAGCAAAGTGACGGGATTACGCTTGAACAAATAAAAAAACTTGCACCTATAGGCTTTGCCGTAGGTGCTTTTAATAAAATTATATCAAACGAAATTAACAAAGTAGAATTACGCACCGGGCAGGCTGAATTACAGCAAAGGTTGCAGTTTAACTATTCATTAGCAAGCGGTGTTATGGGTTTAGGTTTAACGGCTATGGCTGGTGCAAAAATAGCCGGTCCAATAGGCGCGGTGGTTGCAGTAGGTTTTAGTTTAGCAAATACGTCAATAGACTTGATACAAAAGCAACAAATACTTAATTTACAACGCCAAAACGAAGTTATTAACCAACAATTTATGCGTAACAGAATGGGTTCAGGTTATCGCTATAACGGGGGTGGTTTACGATGACAAAAGCGCAAATATATCTTGACGGCAATTTCCAACCTTTAAACGGCTTAACAAACCCTGTAAATATAGGGCAAAGGCTTGATGAAAGGCTTGATGAAGCCGTTATTAACATAAAAGGAAGCACTTTAGAATATATACCGCCAACAACTCGTATCATCTTAACAACCGATGCGGAAAGCCCTCAAGAAAAAGACCATTATTTTATCGTGGCAAACGATAATTCGGTAGAAGTACCGCTTGGTAGTGGTAAATATAACCACGAACTATCTTTGATTGAAGCCACAAAATTACTTGAAGGCATTCAATGCCAAACCTTGACCTTTACAAATTCTAATGGTGAATCTTACGGCACAGATGACAAAAAAGCCTTTTTTACACCAAGCGGCAACTATAGGGTTCTTGGTGGGGCATCAAACGAAATTCCAGAGCAAGAAACTCGCAGCAATAACGTAGGGGAAACTTACGGTTTAACCTTAAATTTGCCATCTCACAACGAACTGTATTCAAAAAACGGGGCTTCCAATGAACCTATAGCCACCGGCAGCAATTTGTGGGTGGCTTGGAACGCATGGGAACAAGCAATGGCAAATTCTGCGGTTGTTACTAATGGGGATATTTATTATAAATTAGAAGTAAAAAACGAAAATAACGGAATAGTATATAGTAAAACAGTTAATAGTAGCGAAGCAGGGAACTCGCATAAGATAAACCTGGCAGAATACGGTCAGTACACGGCTGTTTATACTTGGCATTGTTATTATTTTGATGATTTCGGTAGTTTTGGTTACGATATAACTATTAATTATACCTATAAAATAACATCATCAAAACTTTATGCGCCTTTGCGAAAATGGAACTGTAAAGACGTAGTAAATAGAACATTAAGACTTGCGGAGCCGCTATTTGGCTCGCAAACGCCACGGTTTAAACTTGATGATGAATGGGCGACTAAACTTGAAGGGATTTTAGCACCTGAATTTTCAATGACAAGCGCAAACTTGCGCGAACAACTAAAGCAAGTAGGTGGTTTTGCGCACGCAGAACCGCGCTTAAAAGACTTTGAAACTGTTACCTTTGATAAATACGGCGACAACGAAGAAGTGATTATTGATAAGCCGTATATATCGCAGGGCTTTGGTGGAAACATTAACGATTACGCGGTCCAAATAGACACGTATGCGGAAAATTTAGTAAACGCATCAAGTGAGATTGCCATTGTTGAGCCTTTTGCCGGTGGCTATAGGTCGTTGAGAACGGAAGAAGTAAACGTGCGCGTAAACGAAACAAACGGCGTTATACAAACAAGTTTTCCTATTTACGCGGTTAAAGAAGTTAAGGTATTAATCGAAGATGAGCTTATAGATATAACAAGGTATGTCTTTGAGTCAACCTTGTATAATACGCAATTATCTTCATTTAGCGGTGTTTATCCGTATTCCAAAACCTACGGCTTATATTACACAATAGGCGAAAAGAATATTAAAGGCTTGTTTTTTAAAGCCCCAGCCGTAGTAGGGCAAGCGTATGCAAACTATGCTATAGTAAATATTTTAAAACGCGAGGGTGTAGATAGCCCAAGTACAAATTATCCAGAATATAAATTTGTTGTGTCATATTTGCCAATTTACAACACTCGTTTTAGGCACGGCAAGGGCTATATAGAAGGCGCACCAAGCCAATACACGCAAGTTTATAACCAAACCGAGAACTTAATCGAAACCAAGTATTACGGCGAAAATATCAAAGGTGTAGCGGCTAAAATGGGGAATGCAGAACTAACCCGCACCTACTTTTTTGATAAGTACGCAGATATACCACAACTTGGCAAAAACTTAAAAATAAAAGATGAGCTTTACAAAATAACTGCGATTGATACGTCAATATCCGGCGGTAGGTGTAAAACAACGTTGAGCTTATCAAAGCATTACAACAATATATCGCCGTATGTTGGTATTAACTCAATTAGGAGGTTTAGTGAAGTCAGTGAAAGACAAGCATACGCACGGCAGATTGTATTACCGACTTATTGCGTAATAAGCAGAAGTAGCCCTGATAGCGCAAGCAGTACATTAATTGCAGAAAGTGGTGTTACTGCATTACATCAAATTTTTGAACCAACCACACAACCCAAAGAGATGACTCTTGCTCGTGTAACGCACGTAAGCAAGAGTGGCGAAACAAAAGGCGATACAATGCTTTTACCTGTTGTATCATCGGCGTTTGGTAATTGTGCTACGTTTACTTTTGGATTTGCAGACAACTATTCAGCAGGGCAATCTGTTAAATATCTTGATGAAAGTGGCGTTAGCGGTTATTGGCAAGCAGATGTGCCGTATGCAGACTTTTACGGCAATATTGAAGCTTTAGAGATAGTTTTATATGCAAAAGCGGAAATGTGGTTAGAAGACAGTCCTTTTGAAATACCAGCACAAAAAGGTGGCTACGGCTTTGGAATAACAGGCTTTGAAACTGCTACGGAAGAACCATACATAATAGACAAAGACAGCCGAGAAATACCGCAGATAACAATGTCTTTGGAATTTAAGACAACCGAAAGTGACATTATTATTGGTAGCGGTCTTGCTAAAAGATTGCCATTTATCAAACAAACTGATTTATCTGATGCTGAAGTATATACAATACCCGCAGATAGCGATTTTGTTGTAGGCGAATTTGATAACGTAATTGACGTAGTAAATTTAGTTGCGAACGGTAAATTACAAGAAGGCGGCGCCGATTTTGAAGAAAACAATGGCAAGTTGGGAATAACTATTGCAAGCAAATTAGGTGTAAGAAAAACCAAAGGCTGGGTAATTGTCACGCCACGCAAAACACACACGGGCGAAGTAACCAATCGTGACGGAACAATAGGTACAGAAACTTACTACACGGGTGGCGAACTTATATTGGCTTCCCGAAAACCGTTAAAAGACCAGGTGATTTATTCGCTTGATTACGTAACTTTGTACTTTACAAATAATATTTAAGGAGTAATTTATGATTTTTTTTGCAAACGCAGAAGGCTCTATAACACAATCAATAAATACGCCAATTAATCAAGGTTCAAACGGGGCAAACGAAGTAGTTTTGATTTGCCCCTTTTCTGCTACGGTAACCGCGCGGTATATACTGCCCAACGGCGAAATAACGCGACCTTATATAATGGTAAAATATAAGCTTG
The DNA here is from genome assembly GCA_045589615.1 of Christensenellaceae bacterium. Lineage (GTDB taxonomy): Bacteria > Bacillota > Clostridia > Christensenellales > Borkfalkiaceae > UBA1259. The sequence continues at coordinate 25,351 of JAZNPL010000015.1, forward strand.
AAGAAAAAGGGCTTTATGCGTATAGAACTTTATTAGACGGCGCAGTAACACGCAAAAGCGGTACAATTACCGCACAATTTACTTTGTGGAATGATGGCACACAATTATCCACAGTAAGTACAAGCTTTTTTGTTAATAAAGGCGTGCCTGATATACCAATGTACAATGGTGAAGATGCGCTGTTGACAGAGATTTTAGCAAACCTTTCTTTGCTTGAACAAGAATTAACTAACAATGTTATTAGGGAGTACAATTTAAGCAATGACAACGATATTGGCGAGTATCAGATAGAGTTTGACGAATTAGGCTACAAAGAAGCCCCGGCAGTCTATAATAACTTTAAAATAACCTATGGTGATTATGCCGGGAAAGTCGGTACGTTGTTTGTTGTTGCTAAAGTTGTTGATGGCGAAAGACACCAAAACGAAATATTATACGTCGGCGATGAAGTTTACACGCGTTTAATCACTATCGGGGAAGAACCTGAAGACGGTGCTTGGGTGCGCAGCGTTGACCAAGTATTAAACATAAAGAGCAACCGCGCAATATCCAACAAAGCCGTTGTAGAAAAGTTTAATGAAGTTCAAGAGCAATTAGATAGAGTGGATAGCGAAATCCCACTTGTTATTGATGAAGTGCTGAACCTAAATGTGCCGGCAAGTGCAATAGTTGCCGGATATGCTAATAGCATCGACATATCAAGTTTAAATCGCGAACCGAAACAAGGCGAAACAGCAACGGGTTTTTGCAAAACAATCGACAACGCAATTTTTTCGTTTTTAGCAAGATTTGAAGGCGGTGTTAATGAACAAGATTTTTGCCCATTTACGTTTACTGAAACCTTGCTTATTCATCAAGCGCTTGATGATGCTTTATCCCCATCAAGCAGAAACCCTGTTGAAAATAGGGCTATTGCAGAGAAGTTTAATGAAGTAGAAGAAGCTGTTGAGGTGGTCCGTGATATTGCGCAAGGCAAAAACACAGGATATGTTTTTGATACATACGATGATATGCTTGAAAAATTATCCGATGCAGATTTTGTTGCTAAACTTAAAGCAGGTGTTGATTTGTTTATTAGGGATGACGAGCAGCCCGACTATTGGTGGGATGGCGAAAAACCTATACCTGTCGATGCAAAGACTGATTTAACAGACTATTACAACAAACAAGAAATTGATGCACGGCGTTCCGTGCAAAACATAACGCATCTTGACACAATTTATGCAAACGAATCCGAATTACCTTTAACTGCGGAAAATGGTACTTGCGTTGTTGTTGGGTCAGGTGGCGTTTTTTCTTTGTGGACTTACTATACAGGAGTTACAGGCGAACCCGTAGGGTGGAAGTATAAATACCCTGTGCGAGCAAGCACAATTTATTGCGTGCTTAAAAAAAATGGACAACCTTACAACAAACTACTTCGCTTTACAATGGCGGCGCCTTATTTTCTTGAACTGTCTTCAACAAAAGTTGAGCGGATTGTAACTGACGGCACGCCTATTGCTAAAATTATAGTAGACGGCGAAGTAACTACCATTTTTGGTGCTGCAAATAATTCAAAAACAATAACACTTTTAAGCAATAATTGGTCAAATAACAACCAAACAGTTGTATTTGATGGATTAACGCTTACAAGCTTTGTTTTCATAAGTCCTGTTGGCAACCCAAGCGCCTATGCTGAAGCGGGTATTTATTGTTCAGCACAAGGGGTCGGCTCTTTGACGTTTAGTTGTGAAAATACACCAAGCGCAGATATTGAAGTAAATGTTTTTGTAATGGGGTGATAATATGATATTTAACACTTTAATTAAAGGCGGCGGCGGTATCACCGGCAAGCCTATAGAAGTTACAGAACTACCGACACCTACGGCAAGTGACATTGACAAAATTTACTTACTCAAAAAAGAAAATACAACCTATCTTTCCCCGCAAGTTGGTCAGCCCATTGGGGATAAAATCTATTTTAACACAGAATTAGACCCGTTGAATTATATTTCCATTGCATATGGCGGCACTCGAATTTTAGCAGTAGGGGATTTATCCACAAACAATTATTATCAATTAGTGTTAATTGATTTATTTGAAGTACAAGGCGTAACAGGTATAGGGCATTGTTACGTTGTAGCAATGGGTACACCTGATATGTCAAGTATATTAGGCGTTCCGTATATCTATTGTGACGTTCTAAACGTTGAGCAATTTAACACAAACGTAGGCGCAGCTTTTGGCATTCAAATAACTGAATTTGGTTGGCAGTATGCAGAAATTAATACAAGTTCTGTTGCTGATTGGAACGTGTCAGAAAACAATTGCGTACTTTTTGACAACATTGCTTACACAAGTACAGAAAGCACTTTTAAAGAAGAATATTTTAAGGGCGTTGAAATAAAAGACACTATCGAAGTTGGTAAACCTGTACCTGAAATACTTTATTTTGATACAAGTAAAACGCCTGAATTTGATAGGTCTGCGGCAAACACAGAAGCATTTCATCTTCTTACAAAAGACCAATATTTTACAGTAGTAAGTTCGTACGCTTCAGGCGAAGGGTCACAAGATACGGACGGGTCTTTAGAAGTTTTAACATTAATGTTTAGCGGACAAATCCCTGTTATCTTATACATAGATGGTACTGCAAGTTTAGAAGTTATAAACAACTTATTTGGAATGTTTGGCGAAATAACCCATAAAGGTTGGCAGATTAACGGCACTTTAAATATCCCTGAAAAGGGTTTAGAAATTGCAACAAATTTAGGTTTAACACAGGAAGAATTTGAGCAAGCTTTAGCACTTGCTTTTGCAGACCCTGTTGTAACGTTTAACGACCCACAAGGACTTTTCCTTTTCCCATCAACATATAAATTTGAGCCACTTGGCGAAAGCGGTTTCCCGATTGAGGTTGAGGAACTACCTGTAGCAACCGAACAAGATGTCGACAGACTATATGCAGTAGTCAAGAAAAAAAGCCCATCAAAAGACGACAAACTTGGCAATATGGTGCTTTATGACACAAGCATTGTTCCTGTGGTGGCAGAAGGAAAATCTGGGATTATTTGTATTGCTTTCTTGGAAGGTGCTGCAGGTGTGAGCGGTTTTTCCATTGGCTCGTATAACGTTGACGGAAATATTTTAATATACGGTGCAACAGTCGTAAATAATGTGTACACGATGTTCCCGTTGTACGCGTATTCTGAAACATTGACATTAAGTGAATTTAACGCTTTGATTGCAAGTGAAAATTTAATAAACGAAGCAACTATACCACCGTCAAAGAACTTTGGTTGGCAAGGCGATGGTAAAATTGACACATCTAATGTTGCAGAGTCGTTAGTGTATGATTGGGCTAACCAACAAGGCATTTATAGTTTAGCATCATACGAATATTACATCGGTAAAGAAGAAAGTGGCACATACTCTTTTGCAAAAGTAAATCCGCCTAACTTGCAAGAAAAGTCTGTTGAGTCCAACGGTGATGTCACAGCAGATAGCGGATACGATGGATTAAGCAAGGTAATAGTAAATGTTTCGCTTGCGCTTGAAGCTAAAACTATAACCGCTAACGGCACTTATTATCCAAGTACGGGGTATCAAGGCTTTAGTTCGGCTGATGTTAACGTTCAGCCTAAATTACAAGAAAAGACGGCTGAAACCAACGGCGCTGTTGTTCCTGACAGCGGCTATGACGGCTTGAGCAAGGTAACGGTAAACGTTCAACCTAACTTACAAGCTAAAACAGCCACAGAAAACGGCAATGTTGTTCCTGATAGCGGCTATGATGGCTTGAGCAAGGTAACAGTTAATGTTGAGCCGAACTTACAAGAAAAAACGGCAACTGAAAATGGCGTTGTTACAGCAGATAGTGGATACGACGGGTTAAGTAAAGTGACCGTTAATGTTGTAGGAAGCAGCCAAGAAAATGTTCTTTTTAAAGCCCGTGTGAACGGCTCAATAACCGCAGTAACGGCAAGCGATTTAAGTGGCGTTACAAAAATATCCAATTATGCGTTTGCTTATTGCGACTCACTAACGTCAGTTGTAATCGGCAGTTCAGTTACTTCTATTGGTGATTCTGTGTTCTATCATTGTACATCATTAACGTCAGTTGTAATCCCTGATGGTGTAACTACCATTGGTCAGTCTGCGTTCAGCGCTTGCTACGCATTAACGTCAATAGTAATCCCTGATTCAGTAACTACTATTAGTTCTTTTATGTTCTATAATTGCACATCATTAAAGTCAGTTGTAATTGGTGCTTCAGTACCTAATATTAATTATGGTATGTTCTCTGGTTGCACATCACTAACGTCAATAGTAATCCCTGATTCAGTAGCTTATATTGCTACAGAAGCGTTCAAAGATTGCACAAACTGTCTTGAATACGATTTTTCAAATTGTACAAGAGTTCCGGCACTTACGAACACAAATGCATTTACAGGCATCAACGCTAACGCTAAAATCATTGTACCTAACAACCTTTACAATGAATGGATTGCCGCTACAAATTGGAGCAGTTGGGCAGATTATATTATACCTTCACCAACAAAAGGTCTTGCATACACACTCAATAGCGATAACGCAAGTTATTCTGTAAGGGGTATTGGTACGGCAACGGATACGGATATTATAATACCTGATACTTACGAAGGGTTACCTGTAACGGCGATTATGGATGCTGCGTTTGTTAACAACAAAACCATAACAAGCGTTGTGATACCTGATAGTATTACTTCTATTGGTAACGGTACTTTTAATGGATGTTCGAGTGTATACAAGTATGATTTTACAAATCTTACACATATTCCATCATTGGGTACATATGTATTTATGTCTATTAGTAACACAACTAAAATTGTTGTCCCAGACGCACTTTATGACAGTTGGATAGCAGCAACTAATTGGTCAGTTTGGGCATCATTCATTATCAAAAAAAGGGAATATACGGAGGCTTAATTATGATAGTTAGAGAATATTATAGAACAAGAAAAGACGGTGTAGACCTTTACAGAACGTATAGTGACAAAGGTATGTACATAAAACAACACCCAACAGGCGTTGAATACGCCGAAGCCATTGACGTTGAAGGCGCACCTTACTCGTACACAGAAACCGATAGACCTGTTGAAAGGGTTGAAGAATAAGGGATTTTAATTTTAAAAAACATTTAGGAGTAAATTTTTTATGCTTGAAGAAAAGAAAATTAGTGAAACTTATGTTATCGACAAATATAAAAAAGTTTTTGCCGTTTACCCTACGGGGGAAAAAAGAAACGTACAAGGCTGCAAGGTTAGGGCTGAACTCAAAAAGAAATTAGGCAAGATTAAAGATTTGATAGCCGAGTACACGGCTAAAATAAACGAACTTGAAAATGACCTGTACCTAACGCAAAAGTTAGACAATGACCTTGCAAGCGCGGGATATTGCAATATCGACACACCTGTTTACAAAAAAGTAGAAGGTATAGTAATAAAAAATAATGGTAAACCTGTTATTGACCATTACGCGCACAACAAATTCTGCAAGGGGATAAAGTAACATGAATGAGATTCTAACGTATATCGAGCAAAACCTGCCTGAATTTTTTGCCATAATTACAGGGTCTTCTTTTACTATTGCGGGTGTTTGGACCGCGCTTAAATCGCTATGGAGTGTTATTCGTAAAAAATCAAGCCTTGCAAAACAAGCCCTTGCTAATAAAAAGTTTACAAGCACTTATATTGAGCCTTTAACGGAAAAATTAGGCGTGGATATGGCTGCAAAAGCCAACGAGCTAAAAGACCAGGTTATAGAAAAAGCCGAAACTACAATTAAAGCTATTGATAACGCTACGGCAAAGATTAATACTTTAATGACCAATTTGGCAAATATAACATTAAGACTTGATGCTTATATGCAAACTGTATTATCTGCAACCGGGGATAGCAAACTTCTTGCTGCCTACGAAGAAAAGAAAGCTGAATTATTGGCTTTAAAAGATGAGATAATAGAAGAAGTTGAACAAGTTGCCGAAAAGGTTGAAGCTGTTACAGAACAGGTCGTAGAAAAGGTTGAAGAACCGCAAATTGAAGAAAAGGTTGAAAAAGTAGAAGAAGATGAAGATGAAGAAATTATCTATATCTAAAAAGGTTAAGACCTTTTTTAAAACACGGTGGGCTTGGATAGTTAGCCTTTTTTTTATGTGGGTTATACCCATTATATTATTAAATGAAAGGTTTGCTCTCTTGGAAACTGCACCGGCTAAAAAAGCGACTACGGTTTTAACCTTTTCCGGGCTTTGTGTTGTGGCGGTAATCTTTATTGCTTTGTACAAAAAGATTACTCGCTATATACACAGCCTTAAGCATGGCGTAGTTAGGGCACTTTGGGTGCTTTTATCTAAAGGCGTTATTTACGCGCTTGTATTGTGCGCGTGTATATATGTTGATAAGCTTGCTAACCAAATATTTGAGTGGTGGAAGCTTGTCGGTATATGTTGGCTTTTAGGCATAGTTTTTGTATGGATAGACGAAACAAGGAAAGACGTGGAAGAAGATGGCAAAGGATAATGTAGTTAATTATGACGGCACTAAATTAGCCGCTACAAAAGAAATTGTGACACAAATAGCAGGGCTTGCGCTTATAAGTTTATCTGCTTTATTATTAGGTTTGTTTGACTTTAGCGAACTGCGGTTTGATTTTAGCAAAATACTTACAAGCGAGTTTTGGATAAATTACTTTATCAAGCTTGCTCTTTATTATACTGCGTTTATTGGTATGTATATCATAACGCGTAATAAGCAAATGCAGTCAAAACGAACATTAACCCATAAGGGGGAGATTCAAAAACTGCGTAAATATATTGTCGAAAATCGCTTGATTGAAGATTTAGATAATTGGCTTGATAACGTTTACGGCTTAAAAATAGCAATTACAGCCTGGAAATTTGAGCTTGAGCGTAAATATAAGAAAGAGCGAAAAAATAAAATTAGGGGCAATTATAAAGCCGAACATGCGCTTATAAGTAAGTACGAGCAATTATTGCTCGCGCGTGAAAAAAAGAACGTTGAAAAAGAGCAAGAATTGTTAAAGATTCTGCCTGAATACGACCATAATATCGAAAGGCGTAAAAAGGGAGTAAATTACAATAATTTGTTTAACGTTGATTATTATTCGCATCTTGCTGAAGAAACTATTTTTGTCCGTGAAATGTGGGTAGTAATGCAAAAAATCTTGCCAAGCTTGGGCGTGGGTATGGTTGCTATGGCGTTCATCTCTACAATGTTGCCGCCTATGTTTAAGCCGTTAACCGCGGAAAGCATTATTAATTGTGTTATATCTTTGTTTTTCCTCGCCCTTTATTGCTTTAATGGTGCAAGAATTGCAAGCGATGTTGTTAATATCAATATTTACAACGCGGACAACGTAAGAATATCTATTGTAGAACGGTTTAAAATTTATCAGAAAGTATAGGAGCAAAAAGATGAATGTACCAATTTCAAAAAACATAATCGAGCCTGTAATTAGCACTAACATTAGTTATGTTGATAGTATTGATGAATTTGAACAGATTGAACTAAAAAGCAATCAAACCTTATTATGCTTTGATAACAACCAACCTTGTTTTTATGTGAAAGAATGTAATAGTTTTGGTGAGCATTCTGCAACCAAGATTTACTTTTACGAAACATTTGCGCAAAAATCCCAAAATCTTGCAAAGGAAGAATTTATTAAGACCTGCAAGGAAGCGGGATTAAACGACTTAAAAACAGAGGTGGCTTGTATGTTTTTTTTGGAAAACAAAAAACCCCTTGAAGTGTGGGAGTGGTCGCTGAAAAATACCACTAAAGATTGGGAGTGGGATTACGTGCGTTCGCTAAAGTGCAAGCTTAAAAAGAAATTGTTTAAAGAAGTTATAAAAGGATAACAATATTTTTTAAAATATTACTTTTTTTGAAATAATTAGAAATATAAAAAGACACGATTTGCTAACAACAAGTCGTGTCTTTTTTTTGTACAATTTAGTTACAAAAAGCGAATAGTTATAACCTGTTGGTGCGCAACAGCAGTTTATAAATATAAAAACAAGGAGTGTAAAATTATGGCAGAATTTGCTTCAAAAGGCGTAGCCGGAAGCGGTCTTGGATTAGGCATAGCCGGTACAGCGTTAGGCGTATTAAACGGTGGTCTTGGTGGCATATTAGGCGGCTGGGGCTATCGTGGTGATTACGTTACACCGGTAAATCGTTACGAACTTACCCAAACGGAAAGAATCTCCAAGCTTGAAAGTGATATTGCATTAAGAGATGCTAATATTTACAACGACCAAAAGATGTTGGACCTTTTCAAATATTTTGACGGGCAAGTAAAAGATATTCGTGCGACAATAAGCGAAAATGACAAGGCTCTTTCAGTAAGCAACGCAAAAATCGAAGGCACGTTTGCTGTTCTTGGCGAACAACTTAAAGCTCAACGCAACGAATTTTTAGCTGCGTTAAAGAGAGAAGCGGATGAAAGATGCTGCGGTGATAATTCTATTGTTACCTATGCAAACGCAACTTTCTATCCTAAACAGGTTGCTGACATAACAGTAGGCACAACCACAACTGCGCAAGCAACATACAATCCTGTATATAATTGTAGTTGCGGGCACAAATAGTAAGTGATATGGTGGCGTGGCGCAATGTCGCGCCACCACATTAAAAAAAGGAGCAATTATGTTTGTTAATATTGAACAAATCCAATTAGGCATAACTAATTATGTCGAAAATGAAATCGCAAAAAAAGCCGTAGGCGCTAACAAGTTTTTAACCTACATGGCAATGCCGTTTATTGCAAAAAAAGTACAAGGCTATATGGATAGTTTGTCAAGCAATGAACTAACCAAAGAGCTATTTGACGACCAAAAAAACGTTGATATAGACAAAGTTTATAATTTAGCCAAAGATGCAGCAAGGAAAAGCGGTCAATTTGTTATGTATGGCATTGTGTTCAACGAAACTGACATTGATAAACTTTATTCATATATAAGAAGGGGTAATTATGAAAATACTTAAAGACCTAATTAAACACGCGGACGATACCCTTGAAGAAGTCCACGAATACGTGAAAGAGGCGTATTACATTCATCAAGACCACAAGGCTTTAGCAGACACTTATATCAAGATTGCCGAATCGCATATATCCATATATAATTTGCTACATGAAAGGATGGTTGGGCTTATTGAAGAAGAAAAGAAAAAAGGCGTTCAACCGCCCCATGAAATGCTTGTTATTTGGGAATATGAACACGGTAAATTGGTTGATGAATACACCCATTGCAGGGTAATGATTGAAGACTATAAAAAAATGAATTATTAGCATAAAATGTTACTAAAATGTTACTAATTTTTTAAAACTACAAGATATTGTGTGGTTTGCACAAAACAAACTACATAATATTGCGTAATGGAAAATCCCTCATCCTCCGCCAAAA
>JAZNPL010000016.1:0-4199 GCA_045589615.1 Christensenellaceae bacterium
TACGCCCGACGAATTAATTAAAGCTTCGAACGGTATTATTGAGCCGGACGGAACAATTAACCATTGTATTAAAGCTAAAAATTATAACGATTTCAAGAAAAAATATAAAACCAAAGCAGCCGACCAAACCGCACAATATCAGGCGCAGTTGGACGTTCTGAACGACGAAAAACAGAAGTTCATGAAGAAATACGGTTTTACGGACGAAAATTATGTTGATGAAGCCATGAAAACATGGAAAAAAGCGTATGGGGAAAACGATCCCGACGTTGTGAAATGGGAAAGCATTAAGAAGCAGGAAGCCGATTTAAATAAAAAGCTTTCCGGCGGCAGTAAAACCCCGACGACAACGCCGAAAGCCCCCAAAGCGGCAGCAACGCCCGTTCCGAAAACTCCGGCGAACACGGCAAGCCCGGACGATTGGGAAGCGTTCAAGAAAAACGAAAAAACTTTTAAAAATGATTGGGACGCATATAGTTATCACGAAAATAATAATTTCAATCGCAATCATTGGGACAACGATTTGAGCGCAAACGAAAGGGACGGCATTCGAAATTATACTGGTTCGAATTATTGGGAAATGAATTCCGCCTTACGTGAAAATCGTTGGCAATCTTCCTATGAACGGCAGAATATTGAATGGTGTACGGCCGGACTTGATAAATGCTCAGTTGCGGACGACGTTGTTTTGTTTCGTGGTATGACGGGCGGCATTGATGATTTTTCTATTTGGTCGGGAATTCCTAAAAGCGAACTTTCGAAAAAGGCGGTTCAAGATTCCTTGATTGGTTCTCGAATAACTGAAAAAGGTTTTATGTCGTGCGGCGTTTCTGGCAGCAAAGCATGGTCGGGAATTAAACTTGAAGTACACGTTCCGAAGGGCAGTAAAGGTTTATACGTTGATCCCATTTCGAAACATTCCGGCGAAAGGGAATTGCTTTTGCAGCGAAATTCTACTTTCGAAATCAAAGAAGTTAAAACAGATAGTCGAGGATTTATCGAAGGTTTAGTTCTTAAGCTAATTGAACAAAAACATTGATTTATTTTCGTTAGGTTTTGCCATTGAAAATGGCAAGATAGAATGGTATAATATTCCTAACTAAATATAGGAAGGTGAAATTCTATGAACGAAGCGCAGAAACGACTAAACGAAGATTTCGCCCCGGTGTTTCCAGAAGATGAAATTGTTTGTAAAGATTGCGTTTTCCGAAAGCCTGATTTGGTAATTGACGGTAAAGTTATTACAAAGGGTTATAAAAACGGATATTGCAAAGTTTACACGCAGAATATTCGGGGAAAGCCCAACGAAATTTTGTTTGAAAAAGCAAAATGCAAGTATTACCGAAAGGACGGCAGTTAATTGCCGTCCTTTTTATATTGAATGAAAGGGGTGGTTAATATGGCAATGACAAAAATTTTGCTCGATTGTACAGACCAAAATTTAATCGTTACGGAAGCCCCGGTTATTGCGTCCGGCGGTATTAATGACGACTTGCTCGTTATTAATTTTTCCGCTGAATGGTCTAGTTTGGCAAAAAGTGCTATATTTTTCACATCTAAATACAAAACAATTTACGAAGCCGTGCTGACTAACGGCGAATGTACTATTCCGGCGGAAGTGCTGACAGAACCCGCAACGCTTTATGTTGGCGTTCGCGGCGTTAATTCCGACGGCGTAATAGTTAAAACTTCTACTCTGGTAAAATTTAAAATTGTTCCCGGTGCGCCCCCGGCAGACGGAACAACGGTTGAACCGACGGCAAGCGTTTATCAGCAGCTTTTGACCGCTTACGGCAAAACAGATAACGCGCTTGCAAAAGAAATTGCCGAACGCGAACGGGAAGTTGCAGTTGAACGTTCCCGAATTGATGCGCTTGTAAAGCTTCCAGAAGGCAGCACAACGGGCGACGCGGAATTGCAGGATATACGCGTAGGCGCAGACGGCGCGACGTATGAGAGCGCAGGAACAGCCGTTAGAGAACAGATTAACAGACTAACGAAAGAAAACAATTCGATTTCGGTTTTTTTGCCGATTGAAACCGTAGTAAAAGAACCGCACGGTTATTATAATTCTGATCTTGAATACGTTGAAACAAGTTATTATTACACTTGTGAACCGATTGAATGCGAAAAATACGATACTTTTATCGTAAATCTTACGGGGCTAGGCGCGGCGGCATATAAAGTCGCATTGTTCGACGAAAATAAAAATATTATTGCCGTTGATATTGTGGGGGAAACTTCTTCCAAAGATTTTGAAGAGAGAACATATATTATACGCGAAAATGCAAGTTATGTTTCCTTTACCGTATTTGATGATTACAGTAATAAATTTTACGCAAAAAAGAAAAAGCTTGTAAATACCCGCGATGTTAACCCCTTGTACGGTAAAAGCTTGGGCGGTTTGGGTGATAGCTTAATGTCTACGGCATATAGCGGAAGCGGCAAAGAATGGCTTTCGCTGATTGGAAATCGAAACAATATGACGGTTCACAATTACGCAATTAGCGGAAACCCCATTGCTTGTGTTTCGGCAGCTAATAACGACGGTGTAGAGGTTATCGGAATGTCCGGACGCTTTAACGAAATGGAAGAAAATCTTGACTATATTATAGTTATGGGCGGCGCAAATGATAGAAATTATTCTGTTCCGATTGGTGAAAATACAGATTCTACGCAGTATACGTTCAAGGGTGCATTAAATGTTTTGATCGAAGGTCTGATTAATAGATACCCTTCCGCTAAAATTTTGTTTTGCACGAATTACCGTAGATTTGGCGGAGAGGATGAAAAAGCATATGTTGACGCAATGATGGAAATTTGCGCGTTACATTGCGTCCCTTGTCACAATAATTATACTTCCAGTAACTGCCATTTTAACAATGCAACATGGATGAATTTGTATGGGGCAAACCCTAACGACCATAGTAACAAGCATTTGAACGCATTGGGCGACGAAAAAGTTTCTTGGATGTATGAAGGACTACTTAAAACGATTTAAAGCACTATTTTAATAGTGCTTTTTATTTACGTCCGGCGGGACGTTAAACACGCAATTCCAAAATAACATTCGTGACGTAACACGTTAAAATCGTAGATGAAAGGACGGAATTTGAATGAACCTTAATGAAATTTTGAAGTCTAATAATATTACCGACGAAGTTATTACAGCTATTCTTAATGCCATGAAAGAAAACAAAATTTTCACGGCAAGCGAAGAAAACCTTGATGTTAGATACGGCAAACTTAAAACCGACCATGAAGGCAAAGTTAAAGAACTGAACGAAGCGAACAACCTGATTGCAGAACTGAAAAAATCTAATAAAGGCAACGAAGATTTGCAGAACAAAATCGGCGGTTACGAAACTCAGGTTGGCGAACTTCAGAAAGAACTTGAACAGACAAAGCTTGACGCGGCTATTAAGGTTGCGCTTCTTTCCGAAAAGGCTATGGACGTTGATTATTTGACTTTCAAACTCAAAGAAAAAGGCGAACTTGCACTTGACGAAAACGAAAAAATTAAAGATTGGGACGACAAAATCGCAGCCCTAAAAACTCAGTTCCCGACACAGTTTGAAAATTCGACAAATAAGAAGGTTGAAGAACACAAACTGGAACAGTCGGAAAATAACAATACGGTGTTTACCCGTGCGGACATTCTTAAAAAGCCCTACGGTGAACGAATGAAAATTTATGAAGCTAACCCGGAAGCATATCGGGAAGCTATGAAAGGATGAATGAATTATGGCAATGACAATGATGAATAACATGATTAACCCCGAAGTTATGGGTGATATGATTGATGCTAAAATTTCCGCCCTTCTGAAAATTACCCCCTACGCAAAAGTAGATTCTACTCTGGTAGGCGTTCCCGGTGATACTAAGACTGTTCCTTCTTGGAACTACATTGGCGATGCCGTAGACGTTGCAGAAGGCGCAGAAGTTGATCTTACTGCAATGACCGCCGCAACAACTACTTTCACCATTAAGAAGGCTATGAAAGCAGTTGGCATTACTCAGGAAGCTATTAATTCCGGTCTGGGCAATCCCGTAGGACAGGCAGAAAAGCAGCTTGCAAAGGCTATCGCGGGCAAGGTTGATGCCGACGTTCTGGAAGCCGTTCTGACTTCTAGCATTACTTCCGGCGATGGCACTTCCGCTATTTCCTATGCGGGTATCGTTGATGCAGTCGGCGTATT
>JAZNPL010000017.1:0-2186 GCA_045589615.1 Christensenellaceae bacterium
AGGCAGAGAAAGCCTGCGATAAAATTTATGGCTCTTCCTTAAAAAGTGTGGGTAAAACCAATTTTTAATTAGGTCGTAAAATCAAGTTTACATAAAAAACCTGGAACACGCATTCCGAGAAAGTCTTTTATTTAACCTAATATTACAACTTTACACTTTATAAAAACGATTGTCAAATTTTTGCTTTTGAAATTACCCCCCGTAAAATTTGTACATATATTATTACATTGCAACATATTATGAAGGTTTAATATTTTTATATAAAAACACAAGACATCATTTGATGTCGCAAATGACGCAGTGTTATTAAATTGGATACAACTAACAAGTTGTATCAAGTTTAGTTTATGAAAGGTAATGTAACTTTTTAGGGGGACAGTCCTTCCCAATTAAAACTGTAAAACTCGCAAACTGTCTTTACTGTCAAACTTGCCACTTAATAACCTTTAAGAACCAAGCTGCAATTTATCTGCGTTAAAACTTTTAAGGGGACAGTCCTTTTCGATTTCCCTTCTCAATATCCTAATAATAAACATTCTAATTTTTTTCTACACCCAAAATGAGATTACTGTGCGGAACAAAATCTTATAATTTTCTCTGCGCTCTCCGCGTTCTCCGCGGGAGAAATTTTAACTTTTAAGAGCCAGACTGTTACACTTGACACTATAGCCTAGCTTTCCTATACTAACACAATAAATGGTCGGCATCACAATTTCTTTGCGTTCTTTGTGGTAAAACTTTTAAGGGGACAGTCCTTACGGATTTCAGCTTGAGTTATGGGAGGCCAAAGTTTGATAGTTGTGCTGCTTTTGGCAAGCCCGCTACTCACCTTAAGATGCTATCTAACCTGCATCAAAAAATGATTTGGATCAAATGATGATAGGCGATGAACTAGCTAGGCCTTTCGAGAAGAGGCTCTATAAACCCCAATAGTTCCTTTTGGAGCATATTTGCCTTCATCACCGGACAATGGTGCTGCAAGTGCTCTCCAAGCCCCGCCATCAATTAGCTTTGAAACATATATTGTGCAATCCTTGCCCTTAACTGCTGTATCTGCAACTGTGGCAACTTTAGCAAGTATATTATCGAGGTTAGCAGATGTAAGGGAGCCACCCTCAAATGTAATAGTTTTAAATGGTGAATACCTAAAAGCTCCGCCGTTAACGGTGAATGGATCACGACATCTGAATGATGCTTGCGTAAGCAAGTGTGATTGATCAAATGCATAATCGGCTATTCTAGTCAAGGGGCCACCTAACTCAATAGCCGACAGATTGGACTTTAGAAATGCCCTTTGTAAAATTTTAGAGACATTGTTAAGGCGAAGTGTTCCTGTAACCGGCGTCGTGCTAAAGGCGTAATCCTGAATCTCAGTTATATATTCAGGGACAATTTGGGAAATATCGCAAGTCAAACTTGTGCATTCTCTAAAGGCATACGCGGGAATTTTTTTATTAAAATTAGGATGATACGATAAAATTACATTGGTAAGGGCTGAGCACTGATCAAAAGCTAAATTATATAGACCATCTACATTGTCAGCATAAAAACTTGTAAGTTGCTTACATGAATAAAAGGGAGTGCGATTGCCTGAAACATTAGTTAAAATAAGGCGAGTCACCTTTACCGGAGCTAGACTTTCGGATTGAACATAGAGGTTTCGTAAATCTAAATCTCCAGAGCCTTGAAGACGCTTTGGAGTCCCCGTATCCCTGTCTAAAGTTAAAACACCAGTTGACATATTCCAGCTTGACACAGGAATCTTCCAATTAGAAACTGAATTGGTAAGAAATTTATTCTGAGAATCATACTGCCATATATTTGCACTATCTGCATAGAGCATAGATGCAACTAAAAATAAGGCAAATGAAACAATTATCTTCATATCAAACCTCACTTACTCAACCCCAAAGACAAGTCCTCTATAAGGAATAGGGTTCTTCCTTAAAAAGTGTGGGTAAAACCAATTTTTAATTAGGTCGTAAAATCAAGTTTACATAAAAAAACCTGGAACACGCATTCCGAGAAAGTCTTTTATTTAACCTAAGGTTAATAATTTAGGCTCTACCTTAAAAAGTGTGGGTAAGCATCAAAATTGGTGCTTACTATGAGCTTAAAAGAGTTGACAAAAAAAGCGTCATATAAGAAAATCCTGTATTGCAAAAAAAGGAGCTTAATATGACGCT
>JAZNPL010000018.1:0-5575 GCA_045589615.1 Christensenellaceae bacterium
ATTAGCGCCGCCTTTACATGGGTTGGCCGCATGATCTAATTGCGATTTTTTATTTGCCAAATTTCCAATTGTATTACCAACACTGCCAATTGCTGTAGCTATTCCTATTGGAAGTGTTGCAGGGTTTGACATCATAGCAAGTCCCGCGATAGTACCGCCGATTGACGTAGCTGTTTGAACTGCCGTTGAAATGCCGTTGTTAGCTAACCATTG
The DNA here is from genome assembly GCA_045589615.1 of Christensenellaceae bacterium. Classification (GTDB taxonomy): domain Bacteria; phylum Bacillota; class Clostridia; order Christensenellales; family Borkfalkiaceae; genus UBA1259. The sequence goes on from JAZNPL010000018.1 coordinate 214, forward strand.
AGCAACGGCGTCACCTTGCCAACCACCGCTCGGAAAAGCATTAACGGCGATATTTTGTTCTAGCGGAATAACAACGCCGGATCCTTTTTTATAATTAGTGGGAAAAGTAATCATGCCGCCTGTAGCTGCATTAGATCCAACCGTTCTAAAGTTTGGTGAACCTTCGAAACGTTCACGCGCAAGAACCATTGCAGCACCCAAATTATTTGTTAGCTTATAAAATGTGTATGGATAAGTATAAAGCTTATTATTTACAGGCGAATAGCCGCCAAAAGTCGGAGTTATTGGAGAAATTGGACTGTCTTTTGAATAACCGTCATTATCACTAATAGGAATATATGCAACACTTGGCTCTGAATAAATTTGATCATCAGGATCGAAGAAATCGGAAGGCGCTGCCCAAACCCCTATAATTTTGTCGGGTTCGTCCTTATATAAAAGAACAAAAGATTGTAAAGCCGACGCCGTTGAAAAAGCATAGGTTCTATATCCGGCCGGAATCCTTCCATATATACCGCCGCCGGCAACCGGATCAGAATTTTCCGGGGCGCCTGTTACGCCTACACAATATACAACGGTATTTGCTACACTTAAAGATTGATTAGCGTATAATATAAGGTCTACATCATCGTAAGAAAAATCTTCCGGCACTATATTAGCACCTACAGCGTCATTGGCGGCGTGTTCTCTTAAAACATAACATTCTAAATATGTAAAATAAGAATACCATGTTGCCCAATCGTCGACAGTATATTCAATTTCTACAACGGAATCACTTTTATATATTACATGATCTATAAAAGCAAAAAACCATTTGTTAGCATAGTCCGGATTTTTAAAAGCTATATAGTTAGCTGTTACGGCTTGTGAATAAGTTGCACGAATAGAAATTCTACCGTTATCGCGGATAAATTGGAAGTCGTTTCCTTGATATACCGCTTTACTTTGGCATAAACTAACCATTGACGATTCAGAATAGTCTAAAACGTTTATATGGTTTTTGTCCAAATTTATGCCTTTTGCTAAAATAAACTTTGAATTGTACGCCATGTTAAAAACCTCCTTTTAAGATCTTAAATTCCGTTCCGACAAGATCAGAACAATAAAATATATTTGAATCATTGAAAGTGCTAAAAATCTTTATTAAATTTGGATTTTTTAAAGATTTAATACAATCATTAATTGTTAAAAAATATAATTTGTTGGTAGAAACTATATCGCTAATTACTAACGTTTTATCTTTGATTTTTGTATATTTTGGACGAATAAACCAAATAAAATGTTTATCCGGCGTTATAAGATATTCACACAAATATCTAAAGGATTTACGTTCAATTACAAATCTAAAAACTACTTTATAATTATTGTAGGAATCAGGCAATTTTGGTTGCGGTTCGCTTAACCAATCACCTGTAGAAATGTTTGACGCTGATTTACCTAAATTAAGGGCCGCACCGCCTTTGTTACCTTCGCAAAATTCAATTGACATTAAGAATTTGTTTCCGTCGGTGTCCTCTATTTCCTTTTTAACTATGTCACCTTGTTTAATTGTTTTAATAATATCCATAAGATCCCAATCAACAAGATATGGATTTGTTCGAAGTATTGTGTTTCCGACAAGATAAAGCTTTGTTGTTTTTCTGTTTCTATCTACCGTGTTATAGAAAAACATAAGCTTTTCACTTTCTTTTCCTATATACATAGTACGGCTCATAAATTCTTCAAAAACAATGTTTCCAACGTCCAAAAAGCTTTCAGAACTTACGTTTTGTTCTTGTGACAAAGCTGTATAATATCCGATTTGTTCACCCTTAACCGTTTTAGCTGTTTCCGGGTTGTAATTAGCAAAGTATATTTTTTTGCGCCAACACACAATAGTATTATATTTACCATTTGTTAAACTTTGTACGTCAATATCATTGAAATACTGTTCAACACTTGACATTGTAATTTCGTCCTTCCAACGTCTGACATAAAAGAATTTTATTCCGTTTTGTAAATAGTCTTTTAGCACTTCATGTTTTACAGCGTAACTTTTTCCATTTGACTTTTTACCAAATATCAAGAAAAAAAGTGCTTTGGTTGCTTTAATAGCTTTTAGCGAATAATGTGTTATTTTCTTATTGCTCATATATCTTTCCTTACTTAAATTCCCATTCACTCGGTGTTTTGCCTAATGTTAAACAAAAATATTCGTGCCAATCTTCAACGCTCAAAGGGCAATCTTTACATCTAAGATGTTTATTACATTCATTTTTAATTAATTCTAAAGATTCTTTTAATTCTAAAGATTCTTTTAATTCTTTTTCCATATTTAAACCTCCTTAAATACAGCGCGCGCCGAACTTAAAAACGAATCGAAATCGGAACTTTTACCCATTGTATAATCAGCAGGCAACAAACAAACGCCTGTTCTATCACTTACATTATAAGTTATTCCGGTGTAGTCCGTCAAATTAATAGGTTCTTGATCGTCAAGATATACCGCAACTTGTTTATTTGTAACTTCAGCTTCAAATACAAAACCGTCTTCGAACTCGTCCAAACTTTTTATAGCTTTAGATCCTTTTTTCTTTGGCACACCTGCAACCGTAATTTCAATGGAATCGTCCATATGACGAACACAATATTTTTTCGCGCCGGTTGTCTTAAATTCCTTATATTCTTCTTCCATTTCAAGTTTACCAAGCATGTGTTTATTTCCTTTTATATCTTCCGGAAAAAACAAATCTTTGTTTAGATCGTAAAAGTTGCATACTTTATCAATCATTTTTTTAATATTTTCGTTGTATTCCCATATTGATAACTCGTCGTAACCTTTTCGAAGCTTTAAAGAATCGGTATCAGAGTAGACGTTAAATTCGTCATTCTTCATTATTAAATTAATAAGATCGGCCCTTGCAAGTGCCGTTACAAAAACACCTGTTGAAAATGCCATGAATGGCTGATTAAGTTGTTTTTCAAGCTTTTCAATTATTTCATCGTTTTCAAGCGGTCTATCTTGCTGCCAACCGCCGTGTTTAAATATTACCTCGTCCCTAATCGTGTTGGTTACGCTCATTCCGTAAAGTGAATTGTAGGCGTTCTTACCTTTTGCGTAGAGTATTTTTGACATAGGATCTTCAACGCCTTTAAGCTTCGTTTTAACTTGGTACTTTTCAAGAATAAATTCAATAAATGTTTTAGGTAAATATCCGGCAGGCGCCTTATAAATTGTAATAATCTTATATGATAATTCTTGATCTAAATTGTCGTGATCTCCATAAGATTTTAAAATAGTATCTAAATCAACATCGGTTATAGTTATTTCTATATGCTTAAAGGCTGCCAAACGTCCATTATCATAAACGCCGCCTTCAATATTGCGACACTTCGAGGAACTTATAAAATGGTTATCATAGCGACTTTTTCCGTTAAAAAATTCTATTCTCATAATGTAACAAAAGTTTTTAAGCATATTTTCGCGCTTTGTTACATTGCATTTAGTAAAATGTTTTTTAGGAAAATGGGATTTAAGACACATTTGTGTTGGATATTGCGAAGTAGCATCAAGCGATTCTATGAACTTTAAAACTTCGTCTATATATACCCAATTTCCGTGCGTGTATCCGCCCGCAAAAGCTTCAACAAGTAAATTAAAAACGATCGGATCAGCGTCAATCATTCGACGCGTTCTGTTTTTATACTCCCAATCGGAAGCAATAACCGTTTTAAATTCGCTTCGGAGCTTCCCGGTTGAAGTCCTCGGAATAGCTTTTAAACTTCCATTTTCTAATAATTCGTGCTTAATATATTCATAAAGTACTAAACAATCGTTTTCACAATACTTTAATTCTTGTTCGGATAAAGGCGTTTTAGAATGCCTTATAAGTGTATAGTCTAAATCTCCGACAAGCTTTTTAGTATTAAGGTTGTAAAAATCCGGCAATTGTTCAAGCCTTGCGTTGGATAACATTAAAGAACAACGAAATTCAATTGCATTAATACTATCAATCGCAAACATAGGCTTTCTTTTCTTCCTTGCAAAGACTTTATCAAAACTAAAAAGTCTATACATGAATTGAAATTCGAATGATAAATTATGGATCCAAAAGATTTTTGTTATATGGTTTGTTGATTCGCTTATCAAATCAATAAATTCAAATAATTCTTCCCAAGTGCGGCCGTAATAGACTTTTTCATTTATGCCAAGTTGCCAAACATACATACAAGCGCCCGGCATTACATCATCACGATTAAATTTTTTATAATCGGCAGCCGGATAAATTTTCCCATTTTTATGTTTTAAGTATGAAGTTGTTTCTATATCGACCGTGTATATTGTGCCGTCGTATAGTTTCCGTTTGCCGCAAACAATCGGTGTATGTCCTTTGTATGCTGTCCAATATTCCATAAATACCCTCTTTAAGAAACATATTCGTCGTATATATGTTTTAATTTTAACCTTATATCTAAATCGTCGGTAACATCAAAGTTTTCAATAAACTTTTCTATAAAGCTTTTTTCTGTCCAACCTTCGCGGCTTGCTTCCGAAATGAAATTCCAAAATTCGGACGGATCAAAACGTCTTATAAATTCTTCCAAATCTTCAATTTCAAACATTGTTTGTATCGCATAAGCGTCAGACATTGTAATGTCTTTTTTAAGCTTTTCTTTAAATGTTTGTTTAATATTTTTAGCACCTTTAACCGTTGCCGATTCCGATTTATCAAAAAGTTTTAATGCTTTTATAAATTTGCGTTTTTCGCTTTCGTTAAATTCCGGAACGGAAGTCCTTGACCTTCCTTTGGCTGTCCAAGCGTTTAGATCTCGTAAGCGTTCTTCTAAAAGTCTTTTAGCGTAAGAGTCTATGCCGGAACGCTCCAAACGAACTAATCTTTGATTTACTCTTTTAATAAGTTTTTGTTCTTCCGTATAGTTGTATTTCTTTTTAGGTTTTTTCGGTATATATTCGCTAACTTTTCGTCGTTTTGCCATAGAATCACCGCCTTACAAAGAATAAGTTATCTCTATATGATGTTTATCGACTACATTAACAATGATAATATCATCAGATTGAAAACAAAAAAATGGAAAACGAAAGATTTTATCTTTACTAAAATTATAACTGTATACCTCTGATAAACTGGACGTTGTAACTATATACAATTCACCTTCGTGTTCAAAAAATTCACCAACTTGTAATTCGTTTATTTTTTCTTGTTTAGAACAATTTTTTTTAATATTCATATTAAAACCTCCATTAATAACGCGCCGGTTTCCCGGCTGCCTTTTAATTTATCTACGTTTCTTTTTGTCGTCTTTGTTGCTGCCGTCGGAAATAAAGTCTATTTCAGAAACTATAACTTCGGTTGTGTATACT
>JAZNPL010000019.1:0-2099 GCA_045589615.1 Christensenellaceae bacterium
AGGTTGGGAGTTCGAGTCTCTCCAGGCGCGCCACTTTTTTTGTATGGTGGATATAGCTCAGTTGGTTAGAGTACCAGATTGTGGCTCTGGGGGTCGCCGGTTCGAATCCGGTTATCCACCCCATTTAATTTTTTCATAATAAGCACACTTTAATAAAAAAACTAGCTTAGCTAGTATATTTTAAAATGGTGGCTCCAGCGGGAATTGAACCAGCGACACAAGGATTTTCAGTCCTCTGCTCTACCGACTGAGCTATGAAGCCAAAATAAATGGCGGTCCGTACGGGATTCGAACCCGTGATCTTCTGCGTGACAGGCAGACGTCATAGGCCTCTAGACTAACGGACCAAAAATGGTTGCGGGAGAAGGATTTGAACCTACGACCTCTGGGTTATGAGCCCAACGAGCTACCGGACTGCTCTATCCCGCGATAAAAAATAAATTTGGCGGGGAAAGAGGGATTCGAACCCCCCCCCCGTTGCCGACCTCCTGGTTTTCAAGACCAGTCCCTTCAACCGGACTTGGGTATTTCTCCGTATTCCTTAACAAGGAACAAACTGATTATAGCATAAACTTTAAAAAATAGTCAACTAAATTTGTTAAAAAAGTAATTTTTTCTTTTAAATTTAAAATTCTACATTAATTACAGCCTCTATTTCAGGATATTTTTCATTTATCATTTTTAAAATTCCATAATTTATAGTATTGTCTTGAAAACCACATTGTACACAAGCACCATACAGTTTTATAAAAACATAGTTTTCATCCAATTTTATAAATTCAATATCGCCACCATCTTCGTTAATGTAAGGTCTAATATTCTCAATAATTTGTTTTATCTCATTTTCTTTTCTTTTCATATAGATCACAAAATAAATTATACTCAAAAAAATTTACTAAGTAAATATTTTTGTGATATAATAAGAACGAGGTGCAATTATGGACGACTTTATAGTTGGAAATATTGTAAAGGGAGAAGTTACTGGCATAGAGCCATATGGAATCTTTGTAAAAATTGATAACAAATACAACGGATTAATACACATCTCAGAAATTACAAATAATTTTGTTAAAAATATAAATGATTATGTTAATATTGGTGAATTTATTTATGCAAAAATTATTGAGACTGACCAAGAAAACGAAAATCTAAGATTATCAATTAAAGGTTTGAATTATAAAGTAGATAATAAAAATCAAAAAGTAAAAGAATCTATTAGAGGCTTTTCGCCTTTACAAGAAAATTTGTCTAAATGGACAGAAGAAACATTAAAGAGCTTTAAATAGCTCTTTTTTTGAACATATATACAAAATAAAAAAAGTTCAAAAGAACTTTTATTTTTTAAGTGGTGTCCCGTATGCGACTTGAACGCATGACCCCTTGATTAAAAGTCAAGTGCTCTACCGACTGAGCTAACGGGACAAATAACAAATTAAATGGTTGCCTCGGATGGACTCGAACCATCGAAATGTCAGAGTCAAAGTCTGATGCCTTACCACTTGGCTACGAGGCATTAAAAGTGGTGGAGGGACATGGATTTGAACCATGGAACCCGAAGGAACAGATTTACAGTCTGCCGCGTTTGACCACTTCGCTATCCCTCCAACAAAAGTGGTGCCGACAGAGGGAGTCGAACCCCCAACCTACTGATTACAAGTCAGTTGCGCTGCCAGTTACGCTATGTCGGCAAAAAAAAATGGTGGGCGATGTAGGACTCGAACCTACGACCCCTTGCTTGTAAGGCAAGTGCTCTAACCAACTGAGCTAATCGCCCACAAATTTAACAATAACAATATACCATTGTTAGATAAAATTGTCAATAAATAAGTGGTGCCTAAGGCCGGACTTGAACCGGCACGGGCTTTAACACCCGCAGGATTTTAAGTCCTGTGCGTCTACCTGTTCCGCCACTTGGGCGACACCAAACATTGTCTTAATTAATTAAGACTATTTGAGTATAACCTAAAATTTCTTTTAAATCAATACTTTTTTTAAAATTTTTAACAAAATTTAATAAAAAAAGCGTTTTTTTTAATTTTTTTCACTTTTTCGCTAATTTATATTGTCTATTTTTTCTTTTATATGCTATAATCAATTTG
>JAZNPL010000020.1:0-83545 GCA_045589615.1 Christensenellaceae bacterium
ATTAAAAAGATTGATATAACGAAACGATAACGAAATGAAAACGAAATTTTTGATTGATAACGAAATTCAGGGCTTTTAAATTTCGTTATCAATAAATAAAAGCATTGACATAATTCGTCACAATATAATAAAACTTAATAAATTTATAACAATCTTACAATGTATAATGTATTGTAAGATTTTATTTTCTAATAGAGTTTACGCAAGTAAAAGGAAAAACCTGTTGATAAAATTTTCTAGATAAAATAAGCGAGAAACCCCTTTATTCATAAGGTTTTTTGGATTTTATATAGCAAAGTTTACACAAGTAAGCGGTAAGAGAGGAACTGCACAAAAATATCAAAATGGAATTATTGCACAAGGTAAATACGTTTCATCTTTTATCGGTGGTTTTCCTGCAAACGCTCCAAAATATTTGGCATTGATTATCGTTGATGAACCAATAGGTCAATATTATGGTTCAACTGTTGCAGCACCTTATGCAAAAAGTATTTTTCAAAATATAATAGACTTAAAAGGGATTTAAAAATAATAACGCCATCAGCATTGCCGATGGCGTTAGGGGTGTTATAAGTTAAATTTTATTGCCACATTCGGGGCAGAACTTAGCACTTGCATTTATTTCAGCACCACATTGACTGCAAAACTTTTTAGCGTTAAGTTTTTCTCCGCATTCGGGGCAAAATTTAGCGTTTTTAGGAAGTGTTGACTTGCAAGAAGGACACTTTTTATCTGAAGAAGACTTAGTTTCTTTCATTGCTTCAGTAAATATGCCACCAATACTAGCACCTGCACCTAATCCAATGCCTGCACCCATAAAAGTTCCACCAGCACCAGGGTTTTTAGCAGCGTCTTTTAATGCTTCTGCTGCAGCAACTTTCATCATTGTGTCGGTTTTGTCGCCTAAAATACCAAGTTTAGTGCGTTCGTCTATTACTTTTTCTACTTCAGTTGGTAAAGAAAGATTTTCAATAAATAAGTTTGTTAATTCTAAGCCTAGTTCGTTAAATTTATTTTGTACGTTTTGTTTAACTAATTCGTTAAATTCGGTAGTGTTACCTGCAAGGTCTAAAACCGAAACGTTGCTCTCGCCAATAGCATCCGTGAGCGTTGAAACTAACATGCTCTTTAGCCAATCTATAATATCGTCCGTCTTAAAGGTGGAATTAGTTCCAAATAGTTGATTTAAAAATACGGGGGAGTTTTTAACCTTAAAAGCGTAAGATCCAAAACCTTTAACCCTAATCATGCCAAATTCATTGTCGCGTTTAATGATAGGGTTTGCAGTACCCCATTTGTAGCCGGTGAATTGTTTAGTGTTGATAAAATATACGTCAACGGAAATTGGAGTCTGAAAACCATAAGCCCAACCTGCTAATTTTGATAGAATTGGGAAAATTTCGGTGTCAAGACTATGTGTTCCAGGTGATAATACTTCACAAATTTGACCTTTATGTACAAAAATTGCTTGTTGAGATTCCTTGACTATAATTTTACTTTTATGGTTAATTTCTCTACCACCTTTGGGTAGTGGATATTTATAGACTAGAGTATCGTTAGAATCGTCAGCCCATTCTAGTATTCGTAAAAAAAGTGCCATATATTTCTCCTTGATTAAACAATAATATCTTAAAAATTATATCATTAATTTTTATTTTTTACAATAAGTTTATTAAAAATACTTTTGTTTTAACTTTATTTGTGGTAAAATCATTATAATGCAGGTGTAGTTCATCGGTAGAATGCGAGCTTCCCAAGCTTGAGAGGTGGGTTCGATTCCCATCACCTGCTCCAATATAAGCATACTTTATTTTTAAAAAAATGGCAAAAAGTATGCTTTTTTTTATTGTTTATAAGGTGTTTTTTGAAAAATTGGCTATTGACATATTCTTATTGGGGTGGTAAAATTTAAAAAAAGGAGAACGGTATGAATTATTTAGATACTATTACTTGGAAAGAGATTAATGAAACGCCTGAAATTTTGGGTGGAATTTTATCTGCAAACGCTGACGTAATGAAAGAACTTATTAGCGTTATAAAAAAGAGTAATGCTACTAATTTTATTGTTGCTGCACGTGGTGCAAGTAATAATGCCGTTACTTTTTTTAAGTACGTTTTAGAAATTAATTCTAAATATACCGTAGGTTTTTCGGCGCCTAGCGTAATAACGTTATACCGTGGTAAACTTGACTATTCTAATAGTATAATTTTGGGTTGTAGTCAAAGTGGTATGGCGGAAGACGTTCTAGAAGTTTTAAAGAAAGGAAACGAACAAGGTGCGATTACTGTAGCCGTTACAAACAATCTAGATAGTCCTGTCGCTAATCAAGCAAAGTACGTTCTTAATTGTAATGCAGGGGAAGAAAAGAGTGTTGCTGCTACTAAGACCTTTAATTCGGAATTATATCTTTTGTCATGGCTGGCGTTTGAACTTTCAAACATGAAAGACGAACTTTTTATGCTTAAAAATCTAAAGGGAGAATTACTACACTGCATTCCCGAAATTGATGAATTGACAACCAAGTTTGTTGAGAAATTTAAGGATATGGAAAACGGATTTGTTATATCAAGGGGGCTATCGTATGCAGTGGCGTTAGAAATGGCGTTAAGGTTGCAAGAAACTTGCAAACTAAACGTTGTTGGATATGCGGGTAGTGAATTTTATCACGGGCCACTTTCAATGCTCAATAAAGATACTCCCGTAGTGTTGTTTTGTGCAAGAAATTACGTTGACGAAGAATTGCGTAGCATAATTAGGGCAGACCAGATAAAAATGGTTGAGAAAATTTTAGGATTTAATGCGCCCGTACTAATAGTTACAAACGATAGTTTGATAAGAGATAGATTTAGACGCTGTAATTACGCATTTATTAACGTAAGTTTACCGGAAGAATTATCCATATTCGTATTTTCATTGTTTGCACAAATGTTTTCTTGTAAGATTGCGTGTCTTAAAGGTTTCAATCCCGACGACTCCGATGCGATTGAAAAAATTACTATCACAAAATAAAACTTTTTTTTACAAAAAAGCCCTGAACTATTCAGGGCTTTAACTTTATATTTTATATGTTTTTAATAAGATAGGGTAGACAAGTTTCAAAATCAACGCCGTACCAATTATGTTTTTTGTTTTTGATTGTTTCTTTAATGCATTGTACGGTATAATCGACCGTTAATTTTGCTGAATCTTTTAGCGATTTGCCTATTGTAATAGCACCGCAAAGCGTGCTAGCAAAAACGTCGCCTGTTCCGTGAAATTTTTGGGGCACTTGCTCTGAAAAACAACTAAAGAAGTTCTTATTAATACTGTCATAACCGTAAATTCCAAGTTGATTTTCGTCAAATGAAACGCCTGTTAAAATTGCAGTTTTACAGCCTAAGTCTGTTAATTTTATCAAAAGATATTGAATATATTTTTCGTCATATCCCTTTTCTACGTAAGGTGTATGAAGCATATATGATGCTTCGGTAAGGTTGGGGACAATTATGTCGGCTTGTCCACAAAGTTTAGTCATATTATCGGCAAATTCTTGTGTAAAGCCTTTATACAGTTGTCCATTGTCGCCCATTACTGGGTCAACTAATATAAAATTATCTTGCTTCTTGAAGTCATTAAAAATTTCCTTACACAATTCTATTTGTTCTAAAGAACCCAAATAACCGGTGTATATTGCGTCAAAACTTATTTTTTGCTCTAACCAATGTTTCGTAATAGGTTTAACGTCGCTAGTTAAATCTCTAAACGTAAAACCCGAAAAAGCGGTGTGTGTAGATAAAACTGCAGTTGGTAAAACGCAAGTTTCTACTCCAAAAGCAGAAATGATAGGCAATGCAACCGTCAAAGAACATTTGCCTACACACGATATGTCTTGAATAGTAAGAATTCGTTTCATAATATTCTCCTAATAAAAAACTTCGTTAAATAAATCTAATTTGCTTTTTTTAAGTACTTTTCGTATTATCGATGCAGTTAGATTGGGGAAGAGTTTTCCAAAATAGGTCATAAATTTCCCGTCAATACCCGTGCAGATAAATTTCTTCTTTTTTGAAATCTTTTTTACAATTTTTTTAGACGCTTTATTTACGTCCATACTAACTTTATCAATTAAGGTCTTGCTTTTTGAATTAATATTCTGCGTGGACATAATATCCGTTTTAATAAAACCGGGATAAACGCCTGCAACGTAAAATTTTCCTTTATATTCTTGTTGTAAGGTCTGTGTAAAGCCTTTTACGCCGTATTTAGTGGCGGTGTAAAGACTTTGCCCGACAACCGCACAATTGCCCGCAGAACTTGAAATATTAATTATTGCAGGGGTTTTCGAAAGTAATAGTCTATCAATTAACGTTTTTGTACCGTAAATAGTAGAGTAAAGGTTTGTTTTTAAGATTTTATCAATACTTGATACTTTAACGTTGCTGAGTTTTGCAAATGGAAGCATCATGCCCGCATTATTTATTAAAACGTCTGGGAAAACACCGTTTTTTTCTAGTTTTGCTAAATAATCGTTCCAATTATCTAACGAAGAAACGTCAAATGTATCATAGAAAAATTTATCTTTTTTTTCGCCCAATGATTCTTTTGCTTTTATAAATTTTTCTTCGTTTCTAGCAATTCCGTAAACAGTGCAATTAAATTTATCAATAAGAATTCGTGTAATGCCAAGCCCTAATCCACCGTTAGCACCCGTTATTACTACGACCTTATTCTGCAACCAATTTCTCTTCATAATTTATAAAAATAATTTTACATTTTTTTATTTTTATTGTCAATATTTTTGTATAAATATTTACACTAAAATAGGAAGCCTATGCTTGAAAAAAACGTATTATTATGTTAAAATAAAAAATATGGAAAATATTAAAGATATCATCGGACAATTAAATAAAGAACAAACGGCACCTGTATTAGATACAGAAGGTGCAGTTTTAGTAATTGCGGGTGCTGGAAGTGGTAAAACCCGTGTTTTAACAAGCAGAATCGCGTATTTGATTTTAGAAAAGAAAGTGTCTCCGTCTGAAATTTTGGCTATTACATTTACTAATAAAGCGGCGCAAGAAATGAAACAACGTTTAGAAAAAATCGTTGGGGACGTTTTCGATATGTGGGTTTCGACCATACATAGTATGTGCGTTAAAATTTTAAGACGTGATATTGATAAAATAGGTTATGATAAAAACTTTACAATTTATGATGATCTTGATAAGGATAAAGTTTTAAAGAGGGTTTTTGAAGAATTGGGCTTAGAACAAGATAAATTCTTTAAAACGGCAAAAAGTTATATTTCTATTGCTAAAAACGATAATTTATCTCCTGAAGAATTTAAAAAAGAATATCAAATTTTACATTTTGTTGACGATATTTATCAAGTTTACAAGAGATATGAAGAACATTTAGAACGTTCTAACGCTCTTGATTTTGACGATTTATTAGTCAAAACGTATAAACTATTTTGTGATTGTCCAAGTGTTGCAGATTACTACTCGTATAAGTTTAAATATATTCATATTGACGAATTTCAAGATACTAATAAAGTTCAATTTGCTATCGCGCAAAGGCTATCGGTTGTTCACGGTAATATTTTTGTAGTTGGTGATGACGATCAAAGTATTTACGGCTGGAGAGGGGCAAAAATTGAAAATATTCTTTCTTTTGACGACATTTATCGTGGTGCAAGGGTATATAAATTAGAAAGAAACTATCGCTCAACAAAGAAAATTATACAACTTGCAAACGCAATAATAGCAAATAACGTTGCTCGTCGTAAAAAAGAATTATACACCGAAAATGAAAGTGGTACGGGTGTTCAAATAATTGTTGCCTCTGATGAAAATGAAGAGGCGTCCACAGTTGCACTTCACATTAAAAATCTAATGAGTAGAAGTGAACATAGATATAAGGATTTTGCAGTTTTTATGCGTGTAAACGCGTTGTCTAGAGCGTTTGAACAAGAATTTATAAAATACAATATTCCTTATAAAGTTTTTGGTGGATTTAGATTCTTTGAACGTAAGGAAATTAAGGATATTCTTGCTTATTTAAAAGTTGTAAATAACACCAAAGATGATGAATCTTTTTTGCGTAGTATAACTTGTCCACGTCGTGGTATTGGAGAAAAATCACTTAATGAACTTAGAGAACACGCTTCACTTAAAAATATTAGTATTTTTGAAGCAATTGACTATATTGACGAAACCACTTTGTCGTCAAGTGCAAAAACCAAAATTTCAAACTATAAAAGGCTTATTTTGAGTTTTATTGAGTATTCTAAAACTGAAAAGCCACAAAACTTATTAAAGAAAATAATCGACGACACGTCGTTTTTAGACCAATTTGCTGAAAAAACTGAAGAAAATCTTTCTAAGGTTTATAACGTAAACGAATTGAGAAACTCTGCTGAATTATTCTTTAAGGACAATCCTACGCTTGGTCTTGCCGAATATCTAAACTCTATCACTTTAAGTTCTGATACCGATTCCATAAACACTGACGATGCTGTTACTATTGCTACGATTCACGCCGTAAAAGGCTTAGAATATAGGTGTGTTTTCGTTGCGGGGCTTGATGAGAATATTCTTCCTGGGCAACGCAGTAAAAACGATGCTGAAGAATTAGAAGAAGAAAGACGTTTAATGTACGTTGCAATTACACGTGCAAAAGAACGTTTGTATTTAACGCGTGCTTATTCAAGATATATGTATGGAAAGCGTGAAAGAATGATGCCGTCAAGGTTTTTGAACGAGGCTAAGGCTGTTCTAGCACCTGAAAAAAAAGAAGTTAGACAGAGCGATAGCGTTTTATTTAATAGTAATTACAATAATTTTGTCCAAGAAGAAACGACTAGTGGGTTTGGTTATTCTTCGTCATATGCAAAAAATATGATAAATAATAGCAAACCTAAAGAAAACCCAAAAGCAAACTATTCTGGCTATAGAATAGGCGTTAAAGTTAGACACGTTAAATTTGGAGAAGGAACGGTAATAATGGTAAAGGGGCAAGGCGAAAGCGTTGTAGTTGACGTTGCTTTTATGGGTATTGGCATAAAGTCTTTATCCGTTAAATATGCACCATTGGAGATTATAGGTTAATATGGAAGAAATGAGAAAAATAGTAGATTTATTAAATAAATATGCTTACGAATATTACGTTCTTGATAATCCTACCGTTTCTGATAAGCAATACGATGAGTTGTATGATAAATTAATAAAACTTGAAAAAGAGACAGGGGTAGTATTATTTGATTCACCAACAAAACGTGTTGGTGGAGAGCCTATTACTGCCTTTAGTAAGCATAGACATATCGAAAGACTTTATAGTTTAGATAAGGCAACTAACGAAGAAGAAATGCTCGCTTTTGATAAGCGAATTAATAAAGAAAATCTAGATATAGATTTTACAGTTGAATATAAATTTGACGGCTTAACCATTTGTTTAACTTATAACGACGGAAAATTCGTTAGAGCAACCACTAGGGGAAATGGAATAGAAGGAGAGGACGTTACGGCTCAGGTTTTAACGATAAAAACCTTTCCTTTGGCAATCGAATACAAGGGTGAATTAGAAGTTCAAGGCGAAGCAATAATTCGTCTTTCGGTTTTAGAAGAATATAATAAGACTGCTGACGAACCATTAAAAAATGCTCGAAATGCAGTTGCTGGAGCGATAAGAAATTTAGACCCTAAAGTAACCGAAAAAAGAAAGCCTGAAATTATGTTTTATAACGTAAATTATATGTCTGACGGTAGGCTAAACTCTCAAAAGGAAAGCGTGGAATTTTTACGTAAAAATGGTTTTAAGGTTCATTCGTTTTTTAAGGTTTGCAAGGGTATTAATGCTGTTATGTCTGCAATAAAAGAAGTAGAAAACAGTAGAAAAAATCTAGACATTTTAACTGACGGTGCAGTTTGCAAGGTTGATGATTTTTCTTTAAGAGAACGCCTAGGTTTTACGGATAAATTTCCACGTTGGGCTATTGCTTATAAGTTTGAAGCAGAAGAAACTACGACCATTTTAAACGACGTTATTTGGCAAGTTGGTAGAACTGGTAAACTTACGCCATTAGGCTTATTAGATCCCGTAGAATTGGGTGGTGTTACCGTTAAAAAAGCAACGTTAAATAACTATGGAGATATAGTTAGAAAAAAGGTGAAAAAGGGTGCTAGGGTTTTAATTAGGCGTTCTAACGACGTTATACCCGAAATACTTGGAACGACTGAAATTTTTGACGATTCGGTTGACATTTTAAAGCCAACAATTTGTCCGTATTGTGGAAGTTCTTTAGTTGAGAACGGTGCAAATATTTTCTGCCCTAATGAGAATTGCAAGCCTAGGGTAGTTGCTTCTCTTTCAAATTTTGCTAGTAAGAATGGTATGAATATTGAAGGTTTTAGCGAAATGACGGCAAAGATTTTGTTTGAAAATTTTGACGTTAAAAACATTAGTGATTTATATGGGCTTGATAGAGAAAAACTTCTTAAATTGGAAGGATTTAAGGAGGCAAAGACGGATAATCTTCTAAACGCAATTGAAAATTCGAAAACGGTTGATTTTTCTAATTTTATCTACGCTTTAGGTATTGACAACGTAGGTAAAAAGACTGCAAAAGATTTAGCGAATGCTTTCAAGGATTTAGATGCTTTAATTGGTTGTACGAAAGAGGAATTATTAGAAATTGAAGAAATTGGCGAAATTATTGCAGATTGCGTTGTTGAATATTTTAATAATTACAAAAATATTGAACAGATAAAACTTCTTTTAGATAAAGGAGTTTCCATTGTTTATCCTACGACTATTAGCAATGCAAAATTATCGGGTAAAAAGTTTGTATTGACGGGAACTTTGCCTAGTTATACTAGAGAACAAGCGGGTAAAATAATTGAAAGTTTAGGCGGAGAAGTTGTTTCTTCCGTTTCTAAAAAGACTGATTTCGTTTTAGCAGGCGAAAACGCAGGAAGTAAATTGGAAAAAGCCAAGGCGTTAAACGTAAAAATTATTTCAGAAGAAGACTTTAAGTGCTTGATAAATTAAAAATAGTGTGATATTATATATAAAATATATTTTAAATACTAAAGTGGTGCAGTATGTATAGTATGACTGGTTATGGCAAGGGAGAATACGTTCAAGACGGAATAACCTTAGTCGTAGAAATAAAAACTGTTAATAATAAAAATTTTGATTTCAATGCGAAAATGCCACGTTCATTTATTGCCTTTGAAGATTTAGTTAGAAAAGAAGTTCAAAAGAACGTTAAGCGTGGCAGAATAGACTTATTCGTTAGTTTTACCGATACTAGAGAAAAAGAGACTGCTCTTGAAGTTAACGTAGAAAAGGCGATGGCATATTATAATGCATCGAAGATAATCTCGGAAAAATTAGGGCTTGAAAACGATTGTACTGTAAGTATGATTATGAAAAGTCCCGAAGTAATAGTGGATAATACTTTAAATGATTTTTCAGAGTTTGAACAAATTCTTAAAGATACTGTTTCTATTGCTTGTAAAAATCTTAATGAAATGCGAAAGATTGAAGGTGAAAAACTTGTCAACGATATGCTTTCAAGGGTTGATACGATTGTTAGTATTAGAGAAAAAATATGTCAACGTGCCCCACTTGTAGCACTAGAATACAAAGAAAAATTAAAAAATAGAATAACTGAAGCGTTAGCGGACGTAAAAATAGACGAAGCAAGGCTTTTAAACGAGGTTGCATTTTACACCGACAAGGTTAATATTGACGAAGAATTGACAAGACTTAATTCGCACATTGCACAGTTCCGTCAAATTGTTTCGCTTGAAGGGGCAGGTAAAAAACTTGACTTTTTAATGCAAGAATTTAATAGAGAAACAAACACAATTTGCTCAAAGTCTAACGATATTGAAGTAACTTCGTACGGACTTTCTTTGAAAAACGAAATCGAAAAGATTAGAGAACAAGTACAAAACCTAGAATAATATGAGAAACGTTTTATTAGTAATTTCAGGTCCGTCTGGTGTTGGAAAAGGGACTATAGCCAATCAAATTATTAAACGCAACGCCGATTTTTCGTTTAGTATTTCTTGTACTACTAGAAAACCGAGAAAGGGAGAGCAAAACGGAAAAGAATATTTTTTCATTTCTAAAGACCAATTTGCTAAAAAGATTGAAGAGAACGGTTTTTTAGAATATTCTCAACATTTTGATAACTTTTACGGAACGCCTAAAGACTTTGTTTTAGATACCTTAAAATCTAAAAGCATAATATTAGACCTTGACGTAAACGGTGGACTTAACGTAAAGAAAGTTTTCCCAGACGCCGTTTTAGTAATGATTTTACCTCCGTCTTTTGAAGAATTAGAAAGCAGATTGAAGAAGAGAAACACTGAAACGGAAGAACAAATAGAATTAAGATTGCAAAGAATAAAGTATGAAATAGGTAAAAAAGACGAGTACGATTATTCTGTTGTGAACGATAATTTAAATAGTGCAGTACTCTCTTTAGAAAACATAATTTCAATTGAAAAAAATAAATAATTAAGATAGAAAATCTTTAGTAAAGGAGATAAAAATGATACATAAACCACCTATTGATGAATTAGCAAACACTATTGGCTCTAAATATGAACTTTGCGTAGTTGCTAGTAAAAGGGCAAGACAACTTATAGAACAAGCACAAAACCAAGGATTAACTGAATTACCCAATAATGAAAAACCTTTGTCAGTTGCTGCACAAGAAATTTACGACGGCAAACTTGTTGGTGTTAACGATTAATTGTTTTGAAATTGTTCATCTATATTGATGGACAATTTTGTTTTAAGGTTAGTATGTACGCAGATGTTATTGTAGATGTTGTTCACAGTGAAGTGGACAAACTATTTGAATATTCTATTGGAGACTTAGACGTTAAGCCTGGTCATAGAGTATTAGTACCTTTCGGTAAGAGAGTTATCGAGGGTATTGTTATGCGTTTAAAAAACAATGCTACCTTTGATAGTAAACAATTAAAATCTATAATCTCTATACTTGAAGAAACGCCCGCGTTAACAGATGAAACGCTATCTCTTGCTGATTTTATTACTAATAATTATTACGTAACAAAAGCATCGGCGTTAAGGTTATTTCTTTCGTCTGAAATGCGAAAGGGTAAAGTTAGAGAACAATTTAAGAAAATAATATCGCTTGAGCGTCCTGAACTTGTAGATGAAGTAATTGCTTCGCTTAGAAAGACGGCTTTGAAACAAAAAGAGTTTTTATGTTATCTTTTAGACAATCCAAAAGTTGAATACACTAAGGCTTGTAAGGAATTTGGTGCATCGGCTGTTAATTCGGTTATTGAAAAGGGCGTTTGCGAAATGATTTTAGAAAAAATTAGTCGTTCGCCTTATAAAAACGATAATTTTGTTAAAAAAGATATAATTTTAACTCAAAAACAAAACGACGCTATAAAATCAGTCAACATTACCGATAAACTTGTTTCATTGGTTTACGGGGTAACCGGTAGTGGCAAAACTGAAGTATATTTAGAACTTATTGAACAATCAATAAACAAAGGCAAAACGGCAATAATGCTGGTGCCTGAAATATCCTTAACACCACAAATGCTTCGTCAATTAAGAGGTAGGTTTGGTGATAGTGCTGCAATACTTCATAGTGGACTTTCTGCTGGTGAACGTTTTGACGAGTGGTGGAGGCTTAGAACGGGTGAAGCAAAGATTGCGATCGGTGCAAGAAGTGCTATATTTGCTCCATTATCAAATATTGGAATAATAATTATAGACGAAGAGCATGATGCTAGTTATCAAAGTGAATCTTCGCCAAGATACGTTACTAAGGAAGTTGCAATAAAGCGTGCCGAATATTTTGGTGCAAAGATTGTTTTGGGAAGTGCAACTCCATCACTAGAGTCTTTTAAGTTGGCAAAAGACGGTGTTTACAATATTATAACTCTTCCTGATAGAATTAATAAAAAGCCTTTGCCAGAAGTTGAAATCGTTGATATGCGAAAAGAGGTTAGAAGAGGAAATAATACACCTTTTTCGGCATCTTTAAGGCTTGAAATAGAAAAATGTTTATCGCAAGGGAAACAAGCGATACTGTTTTTAAATCAACGTGGATATTCAAAATCGATAGTATGTACTGAGTGTGGGCACGTTTTCAAGTGTGAATCTTGTGACGTTTCTTTAACCTATCATAAGGAAGAAGATTCGCTTTTGTGTCACTATTGTGGTGCAAAATATAAAATGGTAAGTGGTTGTACAAACTGTGGTAGTCCGTATATTAAATACGGTGGTTTTGGAACTGAAAAGGTTGTTCTAGAATTAAAAAAACTATTCCCAAACAGTAGAATTTTGCGTATGGATAGGGATACTACGCAAAATAAAGAAGGGCATTTTAAGATATTGAACGATTTTTCTGCAAAAAAAGCAGATATTTTAGTCGGAACTCAAATGATAGCAAAGGGGCATGATTTTCCCGACGTTACCTTGGTCGGTATTTTAGATGCTGATATGAGTTTGCATTTTTCCGATTATAGAAGTTCGGAAAGGACTTTTCAATTATTAACGCAAGTTGCAGGTCGTTGTGGGCGTTCTAAGTATGCGGGAAAAGTTGTAATGCAAACCTATTCTCCAGAACATTCTGTATTGTTGCAAGCAGTAAACTATGACTATGAAGGCTTATTTGAGAGAGAAATCTCCATTAGAAGTGCTACCGGATTTCCACCATTTACTAACATAGTAAGGGTTTTGGTTTCTTCTAAAGACGAAGAAATAACTCTTGAAATTACAAAAGCAATTTATCAAGAGTTAAGCGTTTTATATAACGAAAACAAGGATAAATTTAGGTTTTTTGGGTGTATGAAAGCACCAATTCTAAAACTGCAAGGCAATTTTAGATATCAGATTTTAATGAGAATAGAAAAAAACGAGAAAAAATTATTAGATACGATTTTTGCAATTTCTAATAAGTATAATAATCGAAACAGTGGTGTGTTTTTAGAAATTAACCCTGTTAATTTAGCGTAAAGGAGTTAATATGGCTTTAAGAAATATTGTACAAATAGGTGATGAAACTCTTAGAAAGAAAAGTTTTGAAGTTACTGATTTTGGCGAAAAGACTTCTCAACTTTTAGACGATATGAAAGAAACGTTAATTAAGGCACAAGGCGTAGGGCTTGCAGCACCTCAAATTGGCGTTTTAAGACGTGTTTTTATCGTTATGATAGATGACGATTATTTTGAATGTATTAACCCTGAAATTGTAAAGCAATCTGGAAAACAAATAGGAGAAGAAGGTTGTTTGTCCGTTAAAGGTAAATATGGAACTGTTGAAAGACCAGAAAGGGTAACCGTAACTGCCTATGATAGAAATGGTAAAAAGTTTACAGTTCACGCTAAAGGATTTATGGCACGTGCTTTTTGTCATGAATACGACCATCTAAACGGAATTTTATACGTTGATAAAGCAACTTCCGTCATGGAGGAGAATTAATTGAAAATAGTATATTTAGGTACTCCTGATTTTGCAGTTTTGCCATTAAAGGCTATTGTTGAAAGGACAAAACACGAAGTTGTGGCAGTTGTTACAAATTGCGATAAACCTGTCGGTAGAAAGCAAATTTTAACGCCCCCGCCTGTAAAAGTTCTTGCAAGTCAATACGGAATACCAGTTTATCAATATAATAAAATCAAGGCTGAGGGTGTAGAAGACCTAAAAAGTTTAGATGCTGATTTATTTATTACTTGTGCTTTTGGGCAAATTTTGTCGCAAGAAATTTTAGATATTCCAAAAATGGGTGTAATAAATATTCACGCTTCTTTACTTCCTAAATATCGTGGTGCTTCTCCGATACATTTTGCAATTCTTAACGGTGAAAAAACAACGGGCATTACCATTATGAAAACTGATATTGGTATAGATACGGGGGATATTTTATTTCAAAACTCTATTGATATTAAAGATGATGAGACGTGTGGGCAACTTTTTGACAGACTTTCGGTTTTGGGTGCTGAAAGTATTATTAAGGCGTTAGAGTTGATTGAATCAGGCAATGCTAATTTTACAAAGCAAGATAATGAAAAGGCAACGCATAGCAAGATTATTAAAAAGGAAATGGCTAAAATAGATTGGAATAAAGATAGCCAATATATCTATAATCAAGTTCGTGCTTTTAATCCCGCACCCGTGTGTTATACAACTTTTAATGGAGAACCTTTTAAGATTTATCAATGTAAAATTGCTAATTTGGTAGGTAATCCTGGGGAAGTTCTTTCTGTTGATAATGAACTAGTTATTGGTTGTCTAGATAAGTCTGTTTCATTATTAACCGTTCAAAAAGCAGGTGGAAAGCAAATGAACGTGGTTGATTTTTTAAGGGGAAATAAACTTTCTGTAGGCGATAAATTTGGATTATGATTAATTGGTTTTACGATTGTTATCAAATTTTAAATAAAATTTATAGTGATAAGGCTTTTATAAAGCAAGCGATAAATTCTACTTTTATTGAAGAAAAAAATCGTAGTTTAACTATTAAAACTTGTTACGGCGTTTTAGATAAAGATATAGAACTCTCGTATTATATAAAAAAACTTACTGAAAAAAACCCAAAACTTGTTATTAGAACTATATTAAAGATAGCAATGTATTCAATAAAATACATGCAAAAAAAACCATATGCTGTAACCGAAAATGCCGTTGAATTAACCAAGAAGTTAGGAAAAAGGGGGGCATCGGGTTTTGTTAATGCTATTTTAAGAAAATTTGCTACCACAAAAATAGATTTGCCTAAAGAAGAATCGCAATTTATATCCGTAAAATATTCTTTTCCACAGTTTGCCGTAAAAGAATTAATTGATGCTTACGGAAAGGATAGGGTGGAAAAAATTCTTAGCGTGCAAAATGATGAAAATACATTGGCTTTCTATGATATAAACGGCGAAGAATATTTGAAAGATAATAATATTAAATACGTTAAAACGCCTTTTAATAACGTTTTTAATGTTAAAAATTTTGTTAGAAATAGCGATTATGACGACGGAATTTACACATATCAATCGTTAGGCTCGGTTGCCATTTGCGATATAGTTGAACCATGTGAAAATTTACTTGATTGTTGTGCTGCACCTGGTGGAAAAAGTATTAGACTTTCTTATAAATGCAAAAATGTGTTGTCGCTAGACGTGCATCAACATAGGGTAGAATTAATTAATGATTATAAATTACGTATGAAACGCACTAACGTAGAGTCTAGAGTTTTAGATGCGACTGTTTTTCAAAAAGAATACGTGGAAACGTTTGACGCAGTGCTTTGCGATGCTCCTTGTAGCGGGCTAGGTGTCACGCTTGACAATCCCGATATTAAAATAAATAGGGAATATCAAAACATTGAAGAACTAAAAAAACAACAATTAAGCATATTAAAAACCGTTTGTAACTACGTTAAAAAGGGTGGATATCTTTACTATTCGACTTGCTCGATACTTCCCTCGGAAAATATAGGGATTATTAAGCAGTTTATGTCTGACATAAAGGGATTTTCGGTAGAAAATATCAATAGTTTATTGCCTCACGATGACGTTTTAGGTACTAATCAGTTTTTACCGGATATTTCAAACGGCGTAGGCTTTTACGTTGCTAAATTAAAAAGGATAGATTAATTTTGGATAAGTTTTTACTAAATTATACAAAGGACGAATTAAAGAATCTTCTCGTCTCATATAATGAAAAGCCTTATCGTGCTGAGCAAATTTTAAAGTCTTTGCACCTTGGTTTAGATTTTGATAGTATGACAGATTTGTCTAAAGATTTTAGAAAGAAACTATCTGAAAATTTTATTGATCAACCGGTGAAGATTATTAAAAATCTCGTTTCTAAAGACGGCACGCAAAAGTTTTTATATCTTTTAACTGACAACAACGTAATTGAAGGGGTGTTGATGAAATATAAATACGGATATACGCTTTGTGTTTCGACGCAAGTGGGTTGCCGTATGGGTTGTACTTTTTGTGCGTCGGGGTTAAACGGCCTAGTAAGAAATCTTGAACCGTGTGAAATTTTAGGTCAAGTTATTGCAGTTAATAAGCATCTTTTAGGTGGAATTGGCGATAAAAGAAAGATTATTAACATAGTTTTGATGGGCAGTGGCGAACCTTTAGATAATTATGATAATACTACTAAATTTTTGCATTTAGTATCTATGCAAGGTGGAATAAATATCAGCCTTAGGAACATTAGTTTATCAACATCGGGCATTGTTCCCAAAATGATTAAACTTGCAGACGACGGATATGCTGTTAATTTAACAGTTTCGCTTCATCATCCCTTTGATGATGAAAGAAAGGAAATGATGCCTATTGCTAAAGCGTATTCTATTTCTCAAATATTGGATGCTTGTTCTTATTTTTTCAAAAAAACGGGAAGAAGATACATTTTTGAATACGTATTGATTATGGGTAAAAACGATACTAATAATCACGCTAATGAACTAATTAGGCTTCTTAAAGGTAGACCTTGTCACGTTAATTTAATTCGACTTAACGAAGTTAAGGAAAATGATTATAAAACCGTAACCGATAAAATGGCGTATAGGTTTTTAGGCTTGTTAGAAAAAGGTGGTTTATCGGCAACGCTTAGACGACGTATGGGTGAGGATATTGACGGGGCGTGTGGACAACTTCGCCAAAGATATTTGGAAGAAAACGAATAAATACATTTATATAAAGGAGAAAAAATATGGCTAAAATTAAAATTGCACCTTCTATGCTTTCTGCAGATTTTTCAAAATTTGGACAAGAAGTAATCGACATTACTAATAATGGTGCAGACTTATTACACTTAGACGTTATGGATGGAAATTTTGTAAAAAATATTTCGTTTGGACCTAAATTTATTAAGGAAGCAAGACCTTATACTAAGGCAATTTTTGATACACACTTAATGATTCTTAATCCTTGGAACTATATAGAAAGATTTGCCGATGCAGGTTCTGATATAATAACCGTGCATTACGAGGCTTGTAAAGATAGACTT
Source organism: Christensenellaceae bacterium (assembly GCA_045589615.1). GTDB lineage: Bacteria > Bacillota > Clostridia > Christensenellales > Borkfalkiaceae > UBA1259. The sequence goes on from JAZNPL010000020.1 coordinate 17,004, forward strand.
AAAGATACTTTAAAGGCTATAAAGTCTTTAGGAGTAAAGTGTGGCGCAGTTATAAACCCCGATACAAGGGTTGACGTTTTAAAAGATTGTATCGAAGAATGCGATATGGTTTTATTGATGAGTGTCTTCCCAGGCTTTGGTGGCCAAAAGTTTATTGCTGACGTTTTACCAAAAGTAGAAGAAACTAGAAGATTAATTAATTCGACGGGTAAGGATATTGACCTAGAAATAGACGGTGGTATTACTCTCGAAAACGTAAAATTAGTAAAAGATGCCGGTGCTAATGTTATAGTTGCTGGAAGTACTGTATTCAATCAACCAGACAGAGCAAAAATCATTAAGGAATTAAGAGAAATATAATAAAAAAATATAATTAGCATAATAAAAACACCTTCAAGCATATATTGATGTATTAGAGGTGTTTTTTATGAGAATTTATTGTTTTAAAGCCCCGCTTATTTTAAGCAAAATTATAAGATTATTTACATTAAGAAATAATAAAGAAAATTAAAAAAGACGCTTTTGAGCGTCTTTTTTATGTGATTATATCATTTCAATAACGGTTTCGTAAATTTTACGTTCATTAAGCAAATCGTCATTTAACGAAGATAACGTTTGTGGAACGTTTTCATAAGTTGTTTTGTTTAATTTTAGATTGGAAATATTAATTGCTTTATTTGCTAATATATTGATGCTTGAAGCGGTGTAGCCATAACCACTATTAATAAACTTAATATCAAGTTGCTTTTTTACAGCTTGCATAAATGAAATGGTGTTGTTTTTGTATGAAACACCCGTATAAGCGATTTTTGCACTGTGAGAAGCGACGTTAAATGCTTTAACTGTGGGAATTTCACAATCTGAAACGTAAACAACTTTATCGGTCATTCTACCACTAGTTATGCTTGAAACTTCTTTTTGCCAATTATCTTTAGGCCCTAAAACGTAATAAATACCAGATTCTTTGGCGATTTTATAATCAACTTGGTCGTCCAGAGTCATTAAGATTGGAACTGCTTGATAATAAATTAAAAGTTGTGCTAAGATTATTCCAAAGTTTTGAGTACCAACAATGGAAACGTAATCACCCTTTTGAATATCTAGTCTATCAATGACTGCCATTGCTAAAGAAATATGTTCAATAAACAATGCTTCAAGGTCTGAAACGTTTTCAGGAAGAACAAAAAGTTTTTCTGGACTAGAAGAGGTGAAATCGCTTAAAAACCCGTCAAAGTCTTCGCCTGCGATTTGTAGCATTGAACACTTGGACGGCTGATTGTTTTTGCAATTATAACACTCTTTACACTCTCTTGATGGTTCAATGTAAACTCTACTGCCTTTTTCTAAACCAAAAAGATTTGGGTTTGTTTCGCTAACAACGCCTATTCCGTAACTACCTAAAACAACGTCCTTACATTCAATTTCACCAGCAAATCTTAAAACGTCTGATAGGGTTAGCATAGATTTTGTAAGTCTTACTTTAATATGTCCATCTTGAGAAAGTGTTTCGTCGAACTCTTTTTGTTCAATATTAAGCGGACTTGTTATACTCCAGCCTTTCATAATATCTCCATCAATAAAAATTATGGTAATTATACAATAAAAAAAATAAAATAGCAACTAAAAAATACTAAATTAAATTTTGAAAAGTTTTTGATAAAATAAGCATTTAATAGTTGACTAGATTAAAAAAATATTATATAATTACATAGAAAATTACTTAACGAGGTGTTTTATGAGAGAAGGAATACATCCTGATTACCATGAAGTTACTGTTGTATGTGCTTGTGGAGAAACTTTTAAAACCGGCTCTACTAAAAAAGGCGATGTTCTTAAAGTAGATATTTGCTCTAAGTGTCATCCTTATTTTACCGGAAAACAAAAATTAGTTGATACCGGTGGCCGTGTAGATAAGTTCAACAAGAGATATGGTAAAGCAAAATAGTTAGCTTTTGCGCGGCTTTAAGTGTGTATTGTGCCCTTAAAGCCGTTTTTTTATTGTATGAGTAAACAAAAAAAACAATCAACCTGCAGTGGTAAAAAAACTTCGATAGGTGGGCAAGCGGTATTGGAAGGCGTTATGATGCGTAGTTCTAATTGTGTTGCTGTCGCCGTTAGAGATGCCGACGGAATTATTAGGTTGGAAACAAAAAAAGTTAAGCCTGCAAAAAAAAGAAGTTTTATTTTTAAGCTTCCTATTTTTCGTGGTGCTTATTCTTTATTTCAGTCGCTTTTTAGTGGTACGGCAGTTTTAATGCGTTCTTCTGAAATTTACGGTGAAGGCGAACCGTCTAAAACAGAAAAATGGCTTGCTGAAAAACTTAAGATTGACGTTATGAGTGTGGTAGGCGCAGTTTCCTTAATTCTTGCCTTGTTTTTATCAGTGGCATTATTTATGTTTTTACCACAAACTATAAGAATTTTATTTCAAAAACTTTTTAATAATGGTAAAGAATTTAGTGTTTGGGGCATTAATCTTATAGAAGGTGGTCTAAAAGTTGCTATTTTTTTAACGTATATTTTACTAGTTTCATTAGTAAAAGATGTTAAAAGAACATTTATGTACCATGGGGCGGAACATAAAACAATCACTTGCTATGAGAAAGGCTTAGATTTAACGGTTGAAAACGCTAGAAAATGCAGTAGAGTTCACGATAGATGCGGTACTACGTTTATTGTTTTCGTAATGGCCATTAGTATTATCGTTTTTGCTTTATTTGAGTCTTTTGTTGGAGTTGAATTAAAAATAATTATTGATAGTGGTGTATTGTATAACATAATTAGAATTTTATGCAAAATATTATTACTTCCACTAGTCGCAGGGTTGTCCTACGAATTATTGAAAGGTCTATCAAAAACTAATTTCTTTTTAGTTTATCCACTTAAAGTACCAGGACTATTATTGCAAAGAATAACTACGAAAGAGCCAACGGACGATATGCTAGAAGTTGCTATTACTTCGTTTAAGGCTGCAAAAGAAATGGAAGACAATCCCAATACGCCTGAAAAACGTTTTGTTTTTAAAAAGATGCTTTCTAAAGTTATGGTAGAAACGGTAGAAACCTTAAAAAAACACGGAATAGAAGAAAGGGCGGAAGCAGAGTGGATAATTTCTTTAACAACCGGTATTAAGCGAGACGAACTCAATAATGACGTTATGTTGTCTATTGATAAGGTTGAAAGAATAGAAGAACTAGTCTCGCAAAGAATTAAAGGTAGGCCTTTATGGTACTGTATTGGTGACACTAATTTTTATGGATATACCATTAAGGTTGACGAAAGAGTATTAATTCCTAGACCTGAAACGGAAATTTTGTGCGAACAAGCAATAAAGAATGTTTTTGAAGGTGCAGAAGTATTGGACTTGTGTACAGGTAGTGGTGCTATTGCGATTACCGTTAATAAGGAAACGGGTGCAAAAGTAGTTGCTGTTGATATTTCTAATGATGCGATTTTGCTAGCACAAGAAAATGCTAAGGAAAACCAAGCACAAGTAGAGTTTATTCTAAGCGATATGTTTTCAAACTTAACGAATAGAAAATTTGATCTAATAATATCTAATCCACCATATATCCGTTCAAGTGATATTTTAACTCTTCAAGACGAAGTTAAAAATTACGAGCCGATTATTGCTCTTGATGGTGGAGAAGACGGACTTGATTTTTATAGAATTATTGCTGGTAACGCTTCAAATTATTTGAATAAAGACGGTATAGTATTGTTAGAGTGTGGTTACGACCAAGCAATAGACGTTGCCGATTTATTTAAAGGATTTGACGTTGAAATACTAAAAGATTATAGTGGAATAGAAAGAATAATTAAGGCGAAAAAAAATGTTTAAAAAATTAGATTTAATTTTGGAGAGATATAATAAGTTAAACGAATTAGTTTCTGATGCTGACGTTATATCACGTATTGACGAGTGGAAGAAATATTCAAAAGAACTTTCCGATATTTCAGAAACTGTTGAGAAATATATTGAATATAAAAAAGTAGTTAAAGAAATAGAGGATTTACAAGGTCTTATTCCGTTAGAAAGTGATTTGGAGATGAAAAACCTAATGGAACAAGAAGTTTACGACTGCAAAGACAAACTATCTTTAATTTCTGACGAGTTAAAGATTTTGCTATTGCCTAAAGATCCCGACGACGATAAAAACGTAATTATGGAAATACGTGGAGGCGCAGGTGGTGAAGAGGCAAGTTTATTTGCGTATGAATTATATAGAATGTACGTTAAGTACGCAGAAAAAAATCGTTGGAAAACTGAAGAAATAGATTCTAACGAAACTGAACTTGGTGGTATTAAAGAAGTTATATTTTCAATTTCAGGAAAAAATGCTTATAGTAAACTAAAATACGAAAGTGGAGTTCATAGAGTTCAACGAGTCCCAGAAACTGAGTCTCAAGGAAGGGTTCATACGTCAACTGTAACAGTTGCTGTTCTACCCGAGGCTACTGATGTGGAAATTACTATTGATGAAAAAGATTTGAGGGTTGATACATTGCGTTCCAGTGGTGCAGGTGGACAACACGTTAATAAAACGGAATCTTGTATTAGAATAACGCATATTCCTACTGGTATCGTTGTTCTTTGTCAAGACGAACGTTCTCAAACTAAAAATCGTGAAAAGGCGATGAAGGTATTAAAGAGTAGGCTTTACGATTATTATCAATCGCAAGCCGATAAAGAATATTCGGAAAACAGAAGAAGTCAAGTAGGAACGGGTGATAGGTCTGAAAGAATTAGGACTTATAATTTTCCACAAGGTAGAGTAACAGACCATAGAATTGGAGTAACACTACACTCCATAGATAATTTTATGATGGGAGATATTGATGAAATGATCGAAGCACTTGCGATATTTGATAGAGAAAAAAAATTAAGCGCAGGACTTGAATAATAAAAAGGAGATTAAACATGTTATCAGAAAAAGTAAAAAAAATTTCACCATCGCTAACCTTAGAAATTACTGCTAAGGCAAAAAAGTTGAAGAGTGAGGGAGTATCAATTATTAGTTTTGGTGCTGGAGAACCTGATTTTAATACACCAGATTTTATTAATGATTCAGCAAAAAAAGCGTTAGATATTGGTTTTACAAAATATACTCCTGCCTCAGGAACGTTGGAATTAAGGCAAGCAATTTGTAATAAATTTTTAAAAGACAACGGGTTAACCTACACACCAAATGAGATAGTAGTATCGAGTGGGGCTAAAAGTTCTCTTTATCATGCAATTTGTGCATTGGTTAATGAAGGAGATGAAGTTATTATACCTTCTCCTTATTGGTTAAGTTATCCTGAACTTGTTAATCTTGCAGGAGGTAAATGTGTTTTTATTAAAACTAAAAAAGAAAACGGTTATAAAATTACTGCAAGTGAAATTGAAGAAGCCATTACTGATAAAACTAAATGCATTATACTAAATTCTCCAAACAATCCTATTGGTGTTGTTTATACTGAAAAGGAGTTAAGAAATATTGCAAAAGTAGTTGAAAAAGCGGGACTATACGTTATTTCAGATGAAATTTATGAAAAACTTGTTTATGAAGGCGAAAAACACTTTTCTATTGCAAAAGTTAACGACTATATGAAAGAGCATACTGTAATAATAAACGGTATGTCAAAAAGTTATGCTATGACCGGTTGGAGAATAGGTTATTTGGCTGCGCCATTACAAATTGCAAAAGCAGCGGGAAGTATGCAAAGTCATACTACTAGTAACGCTTGTTCTATTGCTCAATATGCTTCTACTACTGCTTTAACAGACCCGAAGGGTGAGGAATTTGTAAAAGAAATGCAAAAGGTTTTCGACGAAAGAAGAAAAACGATGTACAACTTACTAAAAGAAATAAAGGACGTATACTGTGTAGAACCTAAGGGTGCATTTTATGCATATATAGATGTGTCGTCCTATTATGGAAAATCATTTAATGGCGAAGTTGTTGACGGCTCATTAAAATTCGCTGACTTAGCCTTAAAATGTGGAGTTGCTATAATTCCAGGTATAGCTTTTGGAGATGATAATTTTATTAGACTTTCTTATGCAATTTCTAAAGAAGATATAATTGAGGGTGTTAAGAGGCTCAAGAACTTTATTGAAAATTTAAAATAATTTATTTTTTTAATATTATTTTATAAAACCCTATTGTAATTTTTTAAATTTTGTTATAAAATATATATAAGATAAATAACTAGGAGGAAACATTCCATGTATATTATTTACGGACCAAAAGGAACAGGCAAAACGAAGGCTATTATCGACAAGGCAAACCTTGCTCTTGATGAGGCTAAAGGAAATGTTTTATTTGTAACTGATACAAAGAGATATTCTATAAATCTTAAACATAATATTAAGTTTATTGATTCTACTGATTTTAATATTCAAGGCTCTGACGGGTTTAGAGGTTTCTTAAAAGGATTAGTTGCTTCGAGTGGTGATAATGAATACATATTTGTTGACGGTATTGCAAGAATTACTGGTAGAAAATTAAGTGAACTCAGCAACGTTTTTGGTGCAATTGAAAAACTTGAAGCAGATTATAAAGTTAAATTCGTTTTAACTTGTAGCGCAAGTAAAGAGGATTTACCAGAATTTATTTTAAAGTACGCTGAATAATTGATTTTTAATTAAATTAAGTGTATAATAAAAGTCGGAACTAATGTTCCGACTTTAACTTTTGTTTTGGAGTATTTATGAAATTTTTAAGTACTAGAGGAAAGTCATTCGTTAATAACGCTTCAGAAGCCATTGTAAAAGGCTTGGCTGACGACGGGGGATTGTTTGTACCTGAGAAATTTCCCGACGTTAGTAATTCTTTATCTAAACTTGCTGAAATGGATTATGCTGAAAGGGCTTCGTTTATTATTGGAAGTTTTTTAGAAGAATATGATAAGAATGATTTATTAAAAGGTTGTCAAAACGCTTATTCTAAATTTGAAGATAACGACCCTGCACCCTTGGTTAAGATTGACGAAAACACCTTTATTATGGAACTCTTTCACGGCCCAACGATTGCATTTAAAGACGTTGCGTTGACGCTTTTACCATACTTATTAAGAACTGGTGCTGATTATTGTGGAATAAAAGAAGAAATACTTATACTTGTTGCTACTAGTGGCGACACTGGTAAAGCTGCTCTTGAAGGATTTAAGGACCAAAATGGTATTAAAATTTGCGTATTCTATCCTAGCGAAGGTGTTAGTGATATGCAAAAACTTCAAATGTGTACGCAAGAAGGCGAAAACGTCAAAGTTGTTGCTGTTAAAGGAAATTTTGACGATTGTCAAACTGCAGTAAAACAAATTTTTTCTAATGCAAAAATTAATTCCGATTTAAAGGATAAAGGGGTTATTTTATCTAGTGCAAACTCAATTAACTTTGGGAGATTAGTACCACAAATTACCTATTATTTTTCGGCTTATTGTGATTTAGTTAACTCTGACCAAATTAAGATGGGTGAAGAAATTAATTTTGTTGTACCAACTGGTAATTTTGGTAATATTTTAGCAGGTTATTACGCTAAAAAGATGGGGCTTCCCGTTAAAAAACTAATATGTGCTTCTAATTCTAATAACGTTTTAACTGAATTCTTTGTTGATGGAACTTATGACACTAATAGAGAATTTTTTAAGACAACGTCTCCGTCTATGGACATTTTAATTTCAAGCAATTTAGAAAGACTAGTGTTTGAAATTTCAAATAGGGATGCTTTGCTTACTGCAAATAGAATGGAAGATTTAAAAGCGACGGGCAAGTATGCGATTTCAAAAGACGAAAAGAAAAAATTAGATAACGAATTCTTTGCAGATTTTACCGATGAAGAAGAATGCAGGGAAACGATTTTTGACGTTTTTGATGAATACGGTTACGTTTGTGACCCACATACTGCGGTAGCAGTTAACGTGTATAATAAGTTCGTTGACTATACTAATTCACAAGTTAAAACTGTAATTTTATCAACTGCAAGTCCTTATAAATTCCCACAAGTTGTACTTCAAGCAATTACGGGTAAAAACGAAAAGGATGCTTTTAAGGCTTCGGATAAACTTAGCAACGAGACGGCTATGCCTATTGCAGAGCAAATTTTGGCACTTAAGACTAAGGAAAAGAGATTTTTCAATCAAGTAGAAAAAAATGAAGTTTTAAGTGAAATCATAGATTTTATTAAATAAATTCAATATTATTTTAATTTTGGTGATTTATAATGGAAAACAAAAAAGTATTATTTAGTGCAGTTCAGCCTAGTGGAATATTAACTATTGGTAATTATTTAGGTGCGTTACGCAATTTTAAGAAACTTCAAGACGATTACAATAGTATTTTTTCTATTGCAGACTTGCACACTTTAACGGTAGTTCAAGAACAAGGTGCATTAAAGAAAAATACCTATGAACTTGCTGCTTTATATATTGCGTGTGGAATAGATCCTGAAACTTCTATACTTTTCGCTCAATCACACGTGCCTGCACACGCTGAACTTACTTGGATACTAAATACCATTTGTTATCCGGGTGAACTTTCTAGAATGACTCAGTTTAAGGATAAAAGCAAGAAACACGAAGATAATATAAATATGGGGCTAATGGATTATCCTGTTTTAATGTCCTCTGATATACTTTTATACCAAACCGAACTAGTGCCTATTGGTGCTGACCAAAAACAACACTTAGAATTAGCAAGAGATTTAGCGATTAGATTTAATAATAGATATGGTGAAACATTTAAAGTTCCCGAAGGATATATTGGCAAAAAGGCAAGCAGAGTAATGAGTCTTGCTGAACCTGAAAGAAAAATGAGTAAATCTGATGCAAATCTTAATGCATTTATTTCTATGAATGATGATACGGATACTATTATTCGTAAGTTTAAAAGGGCAGTAACTGATAGTGATAATAAGATTATATGTTCGCCTGAAAAACCCGGTATTACCAATTTGCTTACCATTTATAGCGAATTTGCCGATATTTCTATAGAACAAGCCGAAAAAGAGTTTGAAGGGAAAGGTTACGGAGATTTTAAAATAAGGGTAGGCGAAGCAGTAGCAAGCAAAATTGAACCAATTAGACTAGAAAAAGAAAGATTGCTTGCAAATAAAGATTATTTAGATGACGTCTTGAAAAACGGTGCAGAAAGGGCTGAAAGATTGGCGTATAGAACTCTTTCAAAGGTTTATAAAAAAGTGGGATTAGTCCCACGAAAAAGGGGTTAAAATTGTTTGGATACGTAAAAACTGATTTGCCTAATATGTACGTTAAAGATACCGTTTTATATAAAGCCTGTTATTGTGGATTATGTAAAAGCATTGGCTCTGTATGTGGACAAAGAGGTAGATTTGCACTTAACTATGACTTAACTTTTTTATCAATCTTTGCTCATAACGTGCTAGGAGAAGATATTCAAGTTAATAAAGAGCGTTGTGCAGTTCATTGGATAACCAAAAGACCTGTTGCTAAATCCGATGAACTTACAAAGCGTATTGCGTCTTTAAATTTAATACTTGCTTTTTATAAATTAAGTGACGATATTTTGGACGAAAAAAAAGGAAACGGAAAGAAGTTATTTTTTGCAAAGGCTTGTAAAAAAGCACGAAAAGCAGATCCTATTTTTGACCAAATAGTAAAGAAACATTATTCTGACCTTGTAAATTTAGAAAAAAATAAATGTAGTTCAATAGATATGGTTGCTGATGCTTTTGGTTGTATGATGCAAGATATCATTAAGGAATTATTAAAAGAAAAGGCAGACCAAAACGTTGTTGAATTAGCATACTCGCTTGGTAAATGGATCTACCTTATAGATGCTTTAGACGATTTCGATAAGGACAAAAAGAAATCAAATTATAACGTTTTTGCTTTAGAATATCCTAAAATAAATACAAAACAAGAATTATTAGAAGTGCACGGAAAGGATGTTGTTCAAATTTTTGGAAACGTATTAAACGACCTAGTCGAAAAGAATAGAAATATTCAATACAATTTTAATCATGATTTAATAGATAACGTTTTATGTAAAGGGCTATTTGCTCAAACTAAAACAGTGATGGAGAATAAAAAATGCAAGAAAACTACGAAATCTTAGGACTTTCACCAGATGCTTCTGACGAAGAAGTTGAAAAAGCGTATAGAAAACTTAAAGAAAAATATTCTGAAGAACGTTTTTTAGAAGGCGAAAAGGGTAATATTGCGGCTAAAAGACTTTCGCAAATTCAAGTTGCTTATAAAGAAATTATGAATGAACGCAATTCTTCTAAAGAATTTTCCGACGGGACAAAAATTGATTATAAAGAAATTGAAGAGTTGATTAAAGCCGGAGATATTTCTGGTGCACAACGTCTCCTTGATAACTTTTACAATAGAGATGGCGAGTGGCATTATCTTCAATCGGTAATTTTCTATAAGAAAAATTGGTACAACGAAAGTAAAAAACAATTAGAAATTGCTATAAATTTAGATCCTAACAACACAAAATATAGTGATGCCTATACTAAACTTAAGGTAAAAATGGAATATAATGAAAACCAATTCCATTCTGGCAACGCTAACTATGGTCAAGCAGGACATAACGCCAATAATGCAAAACAAATGGGTGGTACAAATACCAATGAGTGTTGCAGTTTTTGTGCTACTTGGTGTTGTATGGATATGCTTTGCAGTATTTGTTGTAGATAATGAAAAGTAAGGTTTTAGCAATTTCAGCAATCAGTGCGTCCCTAACCGCAATTTGCTTAGCGATTGGCACTTATATCGAAATTGCAGAATTTTTAGCACTAGTTTTAAGTTCGATAATGGTGATTTTGCCTTTATATTATCGTTCATATAAAGGTGCTTTTCTATGTTATATAGTAGGTGGTTTGATAGGTTTAACGCTTAGTGCGTTTAATCTTTTATCGTTCGTATATCCCGCCTACTTTTTGTTTTTTGGTATTTACCCTATAGTAAGTAATATTTTTTTAGAAAAACAATTAAATAAATATATTAGTCTAGCAATAGGTTTAATTTGGTGCTTATTGTGTGTTTATGGGATTTTCTTCTATTGTATATTAGTGCTTAATATGACTTTGTCAGAATTTCCATTGTGGGTTGTTGAAAACGTTTATATTTTATTAGCACCATTAGGAATAGTATTTTTCTTAATATACGATAGATATATTAAGGTAACAAAAATCTTTTTAGATAGATATTTAGGAAAAATTATAAAATAGTATGCAAAAAAATGAAATATTAACCGGTACAGTTCAATCTTTAGGTGTTGAAGGGGAAGGGATAATTAAAACGGGTGATTTCATAGTATTCGTTCCGTTCGCTTTGCCGGGGGAAACAATTAAATATAAAGTTCTTAAAGTTCAAAAGAACATTGTTTTTGCTAAACTTGTTGAAGTGTTAGAAAAATCTAATGATAGGATAGAACCACTATGTAAATATTTTGGAAAATGTGGGGGATGTCAACTTCAACATCTTAAGTATGATAAGCAGTTGGCATTTAAGAGTAAAAAGGTAGAGGAGTGTTTTTATAAAATTGCAGGACTTTCGGTAAGTGTTGATGAAAAGGTTACAGGAGACGACTCTTATTATTATAGAAATAATCTTCAACTTCCAGTAGTAAACGTTAAGGGAAAAAATCTAATTGGCTTTTATGCTAAAAATTCGCATAACGTTATTGAAATAGACGATTGCATTATTAACCCACGTTGGACAAAAACGATTATATCGGTCTTTAATGATTATTTTTCTGCTAATGGTATTTTAGGCTATGACGAAGAAAAACATTTAGGGGACGTAAGAGAAATTACCGTAAAAGAATCAAGTAATAAACTATTAATTACGGTTGTAATCCTAAAAGATTCGCTTAAAAATTATAATGATTTAATAAATAGGCTTAAAAACGCATTAGACTTAGAGTTTTCATTATACATAAATATAAATTCAAAAAGAACAAACGTTATTTACGGCGATTATTTTAAGTTATTGTATGGAAAGCCTATAATAGAAAGTCAAATGCACGGCATTAATTATAAAGTTGGCGTTAGAAGTTTTATGCAAGTAAATGATAGTGTTTGTTATAAACTTTACGACACTGTAATTAAGACAATATGTGCTGATGAAAATACTACCGTTATAGATTCTTATAGTGGAGCAGGACTAATGACTGCTATGCTTGCTAGGTCTGCTTTTAAGGCTATAGGTATTGAAGTTATCCCTGAAGCGATAACGCTTGCAAACGAACTTGCTATTTCTAATGGTCTATCTAATAAAATTACTAATTATCAAGGAAAATGTGAGGAAATTCTACCAGACATAATCGCAAAGGAAAAGAAGATTAACGATAAAATTAGCCTTGTAATAGACCCGCCAAGAAAAGGATGTGATAAAAAGGTAATTGACGCAATAATCAAAAGTAATATAGATAAAATAGTTTACGTATCATGCAATCCATCAACCTTAGCAAGAGACGTTGGCTTACTAGTTGGTTCACTAGAAGATGTAAATGGGCAAATAGTTAAATCTAATACAACTGATTTTAGATATAAAATTAATTTTATTAAAACATTTGATATTTTTTGTCAAACCAAACACGTGGAAACTTTAATTTATTTAACTAAAGATTAGCATAATTATTATTAAAATTTAATAATATATATAGAGGTGATTAACAAATTTTACGCTTAGGACGGTTGATAAGTTAATAACTTTTTAATTTTAAGATGTTGGTTTAATTGATATAAAATGTTAGTAGTAAAAAGAAAAAAACTTGTAGTAATATCTATATTTTTAGTTACAATATTAACCTTTATTTTTTGTTTTAGTGTGCTTGCGATAAGACCTACGGTTGAAATTCCCGATAAAGTAAAAATAGTTCTAGATGCAGGGCACGGTGGAATTGACGGTGGAGTGTCAGGAGTTAATACACTAATTAAAGAGAGTGAATTAAATTTAATTATTGTTAAAAAATTAGAAAAATATTTAATTAGTTCTGGGTTTAGCGTAATATTAACAAGAAGTTCAGATGCTGGACTTTATGGTGTTGCAACTAAAAATAGAAAGAAAAAAGACATGCAAAAGCGTAGTGAAATTATTAACAAGGTTAAGCCTTCTCTTGTTGTAAGTATACATATGAACCAATTTAGCCTTTCGACAAGACGTGGTGCACAAGTATTTTATAATAAAAATGATGAAAACAGTAAAAAATTAGCTTCTTGCGTTCAAGAAAGTTTTAACAATATGGAAAATAGTTCTAGAGAGTGTTCTGCATTAGTTGGGGACTATTATATTCTTAATTGTTCTAAATATCCATCAATAATTGCTGAGTGTGGTTTTCTTTCTAATCCAGAAGATGAAGCGTTACTTATTACTGATGAATACCAAGAACTAATTGCTTACGCAATCTTTAAGGGAATAGTTGAGTTTTTAGTTTCTCCAACGTTTAATTATAATTATTAGTAAGTCTGAATTAATTTTCGGACTTTTTTATTGTTTTTTTTTATTAAATATTGTATAATAATATAAAGTAAAATAGGAATTGTGTTAAATTGTTTAATCTTGGCGAAAAAATGGATATCAATAAGGCTATAAATCTTAGCCCCGTAGTTTTGGCTTTCGTTGGAGATGCTGTTTATTCTCTTTACGTTAGAGAAAAATTGACTTTTTCATCTGATTATAAATCGGGCGAACTTAACGTTATGGCAGTATCTCAAGTTAAGGCTTCTGCACAAGCAGAGTTTGTTAAACAAATTATGGATTTTTTTAACGAAAACGAGTTATCTGTTTTTAAACGTGCACGAAATGCAAAAAAAAATAATAAGGCTAAAAGTGCTTCTATTTCTGAATATAATTATTCAACGGGGTTTGAAGCCGTTTTGGGTTATTTGTATCTTATTGGGGACGTTGATAGGTTAAATTTTTTATTAAACAAAGGAATCTAGTATGAAAGTAGAAGGTAGAAATTCAGTTTACGAATTATTAAAAACGGACAAGGAAATTGATAAAGTTTTAGTTCAAAAAGATTTAAAAGACGATGCTAGTAAAAGGCTTATTAATATAATTCGATCTAAAAGAATTAAAATTCAATTGGTTGATAAATACGTGATTGAAAAGGAAAGCGAATCAAAGAGAAACCAAGGATTTATCGCGTACGTATCCGATTATAAATATTTTGATATTGAAGACATCATTAAAAGTGCTAGTGAAAAGGACGGCTTCATTTTATTGTTAAATGAAATTCTTGACCCACATAATTTAGGAAGCATTATTAGAGTTGCAGAGTGTGCTGGGATTGATGGCATTATTATTTCAAAAGACCGTTCAGCACAAGTTAACGACACGGTAATGCGTGTATCGTCTGGTGCATTAAATCACGTTAAGGTTGCTAGAGTAACGAATATAAATAATGCTATAGATTTATTGAAAGAAAACGGTTATTGGATATATGGTGCAGAAGCAGGTGGTGCTGATATTTATAAAACCGACCTTAAAGGTAAAATCGGGCTTGTAATTGGCGGGGAAGATAGTGGTGTTAAGAAATTAACTAAGGAAAAATGCGATGCTATTATTTCCATACCAATGTTTGGCAAGATTAATTCATTAAATGCTTCGGTTGCTTGTGGTATTGCCGTTTATGAGGCGTTAAGACAACGTAATTAAAATGGATTATACAAAATATAGTGATGAGCAACTTGTAGAATTTGCTCAAAATAACGATACAGAAGCATTAGAATTTCTAATAACTCGCTATAAAAAAGCAGTTACTAAGATTGCTCGTTCTTATTTTCTTATAGGTGGGGATATGGATGATTTACTGCAAGAAGGTATGATTGGCGTTTTTAAGGCAATAGGAAGTTTTAATTTGAGTGGCGATTTTAAGCATTATGCCTATCGTTGTATTAAAAACAATATTTTAACGACTATTAAGGTTGCAAACAGGGTAAAAAATAAGCCTTTGATTAATTACGTTTCATTATCTTTTGATGATGAAGACGACGTGGATAAAAATCAATTTCTTGATAGTGGTGTTAGAAATCCTGAAGAAACTTATATTAATAACGAGACCGAAAAAGAATTGAAAAACAAAATTTTTAAGTCCTTATCTACATTAGAAAATAGCGTACTTAAATTATATTTAGACGGTTATTCATATAATGAAATCAGTGTAAAACTTGCTAAAAACGTTAAAACCATTGATAATTCTATTCAAAGAATAAGAAAAAAATTAAACACTTCATTAATCGGGGTGAATTAAAGGAGAGTTATGTCGTATCTTGCATTATACAGGAAGTACAGACCTTCTAATTTTGAAAACTTAATAGGGCAAGAGCATATTGTAAAAACTCTTGTCAATCAAATTAAAAACGATAGATTAGGGCACGCATATTTATTTACCGGAACGAGAGGAACTGGTAAGACTTCTGCTGCTAAAATTTTTGCAAAAGCAATCAATTGCCAAAATCCAATAAATGGTTCGCCTTGTGGGAAATGTAGTAGTTGTTTGGCTATTTCTGATCCATCTAATATCGACGTTATAGAAATTGACGCAGCGTCTAATAATGGCGTAAACGAGATTAGAGACCTTAGAGAAAAGGTTCAATATCCTCCCGTTTCTTGTAAATACAAAGTTTATATTGTCGATGAAGTGCATATGCTTAGTATTCCCGCTTTTAACGCTTTATTAAAAACGTTAGAAGAACCACCTAAACATGCAATATTTATTCTTGCAACAACCGAAGTTCATAAAATTCCTGCAACAATTTTGTCTAGGTGTATGAGATTTGATTTTAGACTTATTGCAGTTGAAAAAATCGCTGAACTTTTAGAAAATATTTTTATTGAAGAAAAAAAGGAATATGAAAAGGAAGCAATTTTTGCAATAGCAAAGGCTGGTGAAGGTAGTATTAGAGACGCTTTGTCTATTGCTGAATTAGCCTTATCCTATTCTGATGGAAAACTTACTTATAATCAAGTAAATGAAATTTTAGGCACGACTAATTTTAATATCTTAGCAGAATTAATTAAATCAGTAATATTAAGTGATAGTGGAAAAGTATTACAAATAATTACAAATTTTACTGCTGATGGTAAAATTATGGGTGTGCTATTAAAGGATATTATTTCTTTTTTAAGAGATTTAATGGTAGTGAAAACTTGTCCTGATGCAAAGAAGATTTTAACTATTCCTAATGATGAATATAATCAACTTTTAGAAATTTGCGATATTTGTAATATTGATAGGATGTTAAGGATTTTAGACATATATTCTTCGGCTGAAAATAGTTTAAGATTTTCTAATAATCCATCAATAGTTTTAGAATGTGTTTCTCTTAAGGCGTGTAGGCCTGAAAGCGACTATAATATTGATGCTTTAGTTGCACGAATTAAGTCGTTAGAAGAAGCAAAAACTAGTACTATATTACCAAAAACTACAGAAAAAAAAGAGCCGGAAAATAAAGTTAAAGAAACGGTTAAACCAATAGAAGCAAAAAAGCTCGTTAAAAAATCTATTAGTGATGAAACTACGGCATTATTAAGGGGTAAACTTCTATTTAATTTACGTGAAAAGATTGGAAGCGAAATGCTATGGAACGTCTTACAAAACGTTGAAATTAAGGCAAAGGGTAATCTTTTAACCTTAGAAGTAAGAGAAAAAACTGATTTAGAATTATTGGATTCGGATAATGCAAAAAATAAAATTTTTAATGCATTAGATGATTATGATTTTGATTTGCAAGTAGTTTTATCACAAGAAGAAATTAAACTAAGTAAAATTGATGAAGCGACTGAAGAAGTTAAAAAAATATTCGGTAGTGATATTGTAATAATTAAGTAAAAGGAGATAACTATGGCTTATAGAGGTGGATTTGGTGGTTTCGGTGGAGGTTTTGGTGGAAACCAAATGCAGAACATTATGAAACAAGCACAAAAGATGCAAGAAGATATGCAAAAGGCTCAAGCAGAATTGGAAGAAACTATAATAGAAGGAATTAGTGGTAGTGGGCTCGTTAAGGTTTCAATGAATGCAAAAAAGGTTGTAAAAGGTATTGAAATCAGTCCTAACGCTATTGATGAAGACGATTTAACTATGCTTGAAGACTTAATAGTTGCGGCGTTAAACGACGGTTATTCTAAGGCTGATGAAATTTATACTAGCAAAATGGGTGCTTTTGGTAATTTAGGAATATAATATGAAAGTATTTATTGAACCAATCGGTAAGCTAATTAATGAGTTTTCTAAACTTCCTGGCGTTGGTGCTAAGACAGCACAAAGATATGCTTATAAGGTTGTAAATATGTCAAGGGAAGAGGCAAAAGCCTTATCTGAAGCAATTATGAACGTTAAAGATAATGTAAAGTATTGCAAAATATGTGGAAACTTTTCAGAATCTGAGATTTGTGATGTTTGTAGACAACGTTCAAAAGATATAATTTGCGTCGTTAAGGAACCAAAGGATGTTATTGCTATAGAAAAATTAAACGAATATAACGGCGTTTATCACGTGTTGCACGGTACTATTTCACCGTTAGATGGAATTGGACCAAATGATATAAATATAAAGGGTTTGCTTGCTAGAATTACCGAAGGTGGCGTAGAAGAGATAATAATGGCAACTAATCCTGACGTTGAAGGAGAAGCAACTGCACTTTATATTTCCAATTTGATTAAACCTTTGGGTATTAAGGTTACAAGGCTTGCGCACGGTATTCCAATTGGAACTGACATAGAGTATGCAGATGAGGTTAGTTTAGCAAGAGCTTTTATTGATAGGAAACAATTGTAATATGAAAATTTCAGTTTTTGGTTGTGGAAGATGGGGTTCTTTTATAGCTTGGTATTTATCAAATCATAAACACGACGTTTGCGTTTGGGGCAATGAAGGACACCGTTCATTTGAAGTATTAAAAAAATATAGAAAAAACGAGTACGTTTCATTTAATAATGACTTAAATATTACATCTAATTTAGAACAAGCTCTTAATCACTGTGAAATCGCAATTATATCCATTAGTTCGCAAGGTTTGCGTGAGTTTATTCAAAAGCTCAATAAATTTGACATTCAAAATAAAATTATAGTTTTGTGCATGAAAGGTATTGAAAATAATACTGGAAAAAGATTAACTGAAGTATTGATTGATTGCGGAATAGATAAAAATAAAATTGCAGTATGGGTTGGTCCGGGGCATATTCAAGAATTTACTAAGGGCTTACCTAACTGCATGATAATAGACGGTTATAATAAAGAATTAGTAAAATATTTAGCCGATAATTTTAGAAGTGAACTAATAAGATTTTATTATGGAGACGATATAATAGGAACGGAAATAGGTTCTGCATCAAAAAACGTTATGGGAATTGCAGCAGGTATGCTTGATGGTGCAGGGTATTCCACTCTTAAAGGGGCGTTAATGGCACGTGGAGCAAGAGAAATTTCTCGGCTTATTAAGGCGCTTGGTGGTAATGAATTATCTGCCTACGGTTTATGTCATTTGGGCGATTATGAAACCACCTTATTTTCAGATTTTTCTAATAATAGAAATTTTGGAATAAAATTTGTTAAAGGAGAAAAGTTTGAAAAATTAGCAGAAGGCGTTTCTACTGCCTCAGCCTTAAAAAAATTAGGGGAGAGATATAATGTTGATTTGCCTATTACTAACGCTGTTTATTCAATAATATATGAAAATAAACAACCGTTAGAAGTCTTTCTAACTTTGTTTTCAAGAAGTACTAGAAAAGAATTTTGATAAAAAAACCCTTTATTAAAAAAAATTTTATAAAGGGTTTTATTTTATTTTTTATAGTTTTTTACTATATCTTGTGCTATTTCCAATATTCTATCTTTTAATTTATTTGGTGAAATAATTTTTAAATTATTACCGTAACTCATTAGTTTAGTAATTAGTCCTTCGTCATAGGGAAGTTTTGCTCTTGCAATAAACTTTTCTTTTTCTATAAAGACATTGTTAACGCCTATCCATTCTTGAATATCTGAAAGAATTTTTTTATCAACCTCAAACTCAATAGTTTCTGCCAAAACGTCCTGATGCCAATAATCTAATGGTAGTTCTTTTCTATTTATTTCTTTTCTAATAAATTTTTCATTTAAAAAATTTAGGTTATCGATTCTTCCAATCTTAAAAAATCTAAACGAATTTCTAAGATTACAATATGCGTAAACGTACCATAATCCTTGCTTAAATAAGATGAGATGTGGATCAATAACACGGTTAGTTATTTCGCCGTTTCTATCGTGATATTCGCAAGCAATTTTAATTTGCTCCTCAATTGATTTTTGTATAAGTATTAACTTGCTTTTATATCCTATGGTATCGCCCCAGGGACCTGCATCAATAATGAGATTTCCACTTTTAATATCAAAACCTGCATATTCATTTTTAATGCTTGCTTTTAATTTGTTTAATGCGTTTTCTAAAATTGCGTTGGGTACGCCTTCGTTAATTGCAGTTAACGCATTTATTACTTGTTCAAATTCTTTAACTGTCATAAAAGTTGAGGAAAGTTTATATTGCTCAACTATTCTAAATCCACCGTTATTTCCCTTAACTGAATATAATGGCACTCCTGCTATTTCTAATGAATTTATGTATCTATAAATACTTCTAATACTTACTTCATATTTTTCTGCAAGGTATTTTGCTGTGACGCTTTTTTTCGATAATAAATCGAATAATATGCCAATCATAATCTCAAATTTCATAAATTTTTCCTCCGATTAATACATATTTTAAATTATATTATTAATCTTGTCAATTAAATTAAAATATTTTGCCAAATATGACAAAAATTGACAAGTATATAAAATATAATACAAGTGTAAAGAGGTAAAAGTAATGAAAATTTTATTAAATATTATAAGAAACAATAAAAAAAGAATGACTTATATTCGAGATATAAGCCAATCAAGAACGTATTACGTTATAGCAAATAATCAAAGACAGAATTTTATTGATAATGCAAAAAAGGTTACTTCTTTAAGCATTTATTTTGCTAATAATAAAGGATTAAATTCTAACGAAAGAAATTATTTTAGGTCTCAGAATATTTAATTAAAATATCGGCAATTTCTTTGTTTGCAATTTTAATAGGATTATCGTCTATGTTTCTTTTAATGTTATGTCTATTAGAATACAAGGCGTTTATTTCATTTATTAGTGAGTTTTCTGTTAAATATTCTTGTTCTAAGACTGATACCATGCCTTTCTTTTGAAAATACCTTGCATTTAATATCTGGTCCCCACGAGATGTTCCTTTCGGGATAGGAATTAGTAGGCAGGGTATTTTTTTATTTAAAAGTTCAAAAATGGTGTTTGAGCCGGCTCTACTTATACAAACGCTACAAATATCCATAGCATAACTTAATTTATCTGTAAATTCAATTTGAAAGTAGCCTTCTTTATTTATACTGTTATCGATATTATTTCTGCCACAAACGTGTAGAACGTCAAATATAGGCAATAGTTGATTTAAAGACTTTCTAACGTTAGAATTTATACAAGCAGAACCCTGACTTCCACCTGTAATCAATAAAATAGGTTTATTGCCATTAAGTCCAAACAAATTTAATTTTTCTTTAACGGAAAGATTATCGGTAAGTGTCCGTATTGGAGCACCAACGTAATGGCCATTTGATAATTTTTGTGCAGTTTCTGGAAAAGTTGTTAAAACTTTTTCACAAAATCTAGCAGATACCTTATTTGCTAAACCTAATGAATAATCGCTTTCGTGCGTTATAATTGGTATCTTTTTCTTTTTACAAGCAAATACAACGGGCAATGAAACGTATCCGCCTTTTGAAAACACAACATCGGGCTTTAGGTCGTTTAGGATTTTTTCTGCTTCCTTGATGCCTCTTGCAAGTTTAATTGGAATAAGAGTGTTTTTTAAAAGTTTTTTTCTCTCGAATTTAACGCAAGAAATAGGACAGTAGGGTATATTTTGTTTTTCTATAATATTTCTTTCAATACCATTTTTGCTTCCTATATAATATATTTTATCAAAACGTTCTTTAAGATAGGGCAAAATAGCAAGATGGGGAGTACAATGTCCAGCAGAGCCTCCTCCTGTTAATATAATTGTAGCCATATAATATATATATGTCTAATTTGTATAAATGTTATACACTTGTAATTGGCTAATCCATTTCTTCCTTTGGTAATTTATTAAGGAAACTAATTAAGAAAGGTGTTGAAACAAAAGCAGATAATGTATATGCAATAGGTTGAGAAAGTTGTATTCCTAGCACGCTTAATGTTAGCGACAAAGTAATGCAGAGTGGTATAAATAACAAACCACTTTGTAAGCAAGATAGTATTAATGCAGGACCATTTTTTCCTATACTTTGGAAAAGCATAGTGGTAACTACTGATATGGGGAAGAAGATAAGAGAAATACAATAAAATCTTAATGCTTTGCTTCCAATTTCTATAACTTGTTGCTCTGTTCTAAAGATTGATATAACGTTAGGCGCAAAAATAAAAAACAAGATTGACAAAACGGTTAAAAAACCACCGCCAAAGAATAAGGTAAATAGAGTTCCTTCCTTTAGGCGTTTGTATTTTTTAGCCCCGTAATTATATCCTGAAAATGGCTGAAAACCTTGACCAATTCCTAGCCCAACGCTAAAAATTAAGCTTGTAATTCTAGAAACGTAACCCATAGAAGCAATTACGGCATCTCCGTAAATTTTACATTGATAGTTTAGAAGCATGGTCGATACACTATTTAGACCTTGTCTGCATAAACTAGGTAACCCCGTTAATACTATGTTTTTTAGAAATAAAAAATTTTTTGTTAGATATTTAATAGAAAGCTTACTTTGAGTTTTACCTTTTATAAAAAATAAAGATAAAATACAAAAAGAAATTAATTGAGATAGTGCAGTAGCAATACCAGCACCTAGTATTCCTAAGTTAAGAGTAAAAATAAAAATTGGGTCTAAAATTATATTTAGAATTCCACCAGTAGTTAAGCCTATCATTGCAAGATTTGCTCTACCTTCATAACGTAAAATGTTATTTAGGACGCAACTAGTTGTCATAAAGGGTGCAGCGATTAATATACATAAACCATAATGTTTAGAGTAGGGTAATATGGTATCCGTACTGCCTAGCAGACGCATTAAAGGAGTTAAAAAGGATAATCCTATAATTTGAATAATTAAACCACTAAGAAAACCCCAAAGTACACCTGTAGATGCATAAATATTTGCATTAAGGTTATCTTTAGCCCCTAGCGCACGGCTTATGTAACTGCCCGAACCATGCCCAAACATAAAGCCAAATGCCTGTAAAATTGCCATAAGCCCAAAAACTACACTAGTAGCTCCGCCAGCAGATAAGGAAATTTTACTAACGAAAAAAGAATCCGCCATATTATATATGTTTGTAATCAACATACTAATAGTGGTAGGAATACCGAGAGAAATAATAAGTTTGCCTACCGGTTTTTCGGTCATTTTCTTAAATTGTAAATTAGAAATACTATTTTCCATAATAATATAATATGCCTACAAAAATTATAGCGCACCAAATTATTAGTGCGCTTATAATTGTTTTACTTTTCTTTTTTATTCTTCAGAATCTTCCTTTGTTTCGTTAGAATCAAATTCTTCAACTTCTCCGTAAACGTAAGAATCTAAATCTTTTTCTTCTTCAGGCTTATCTTCTTCAACATCTTCGATAGTTGATTCTTCTTCTATAACTTCATCTTCGATTTCTTCTTCAGTCTTTTCAGTTGCTTTTATTTTTAAGTTGTTGTTATGTGTTTTAATTCTACTAGTTACTTTATAATGTGATTTTGCATCGCTAGCATATTTTTTGCGTTTACGCATTACGTTTTTAATAATCAATGCAAGTATTGCTAGGAATAGAATAGCACCTAAAGCAATTGATGAGAAAGATAACCAGAAGGTTGATGGGTCAGTAGTTGCAGTACAACCACTAGAACAACTTTCCTTAGTTTCTTCGCTTAAAGTATCATAAGGATTGCTTTCTTTTACGTCTAACGTGTTGTAGATTGCGTAAATAAAGTTGCTTGTCTTAGCCCAAATATACTTAGTGTCGTAGGAAACTTGCTTAGAAGGATATTCTTTATTGAATTTCTTTTCTGTTTCAGTTAACTCTCTCTTGTAGGCGATAAGCGTGTCAGATTCTTCAAAACCATTTTTGGTAAGGTCATATAACGGATTTCCCGAAGTAGAGAACGCGTCTTTCCAATCAGATGGTTCAGTAAAAGCAGTAGAACTAATAGTGGTTTTTAAGTTGTCAAAGAAAACGAAACCTTCTGAAGCAGTTGCTTTTTCGCCATCTCTGCCACCGTTCCAAAGTTCAATTCTAAAATCCATTGGGGTAGCACCAGTTGCAATGAAAAATGATACGGTAACCCAACCATCAACGGCTTTTTTATTCATAACTACTTCATCAATACAGAATTGAAGTAATAAATCAGAAGCCTTGTAACTTGTTCCTAAATTAGGTTGCTTATATCCTTCAGTAGTATTAGTCGTGAAGTCCTTAAACTTTATAACGTCTTTATGTTCAGTGTTATTATTGATTAAATAGATATACGCTTTAGCACCACCAACAACTCTAACATTAACTGATACCTTCATGAAATTATTTGCTGAAACTGATTTAGAACCAGTTGAAATAAAGCCATAGTGGTCGTCAGTCGAGTTGTAAATCATTAAGGGCTGGATGATAGGAGCGTCTTTAGGGTGTGCTAAACTTGAAACTAGGTTATCAATGCCATATTTTGCAATATGAGAACTATTGATTAAGCCTGCATAGTTACCCTTACCATCGCCGTTTTTACCACTTCTAGTGTTTGCTTCGGTAACAACGCCTTCGGTTTCTTGGTCCTTAATAAAGATGTGATTTGAAACGATACCGTCATATCCAGAAGCATCTGTTGGGAAACTAACTATATCGCCAATATTACCAGGGTTAGTGGTGAAAACAAAACTTTCGGGATGAACGTGTGTTTCATTATAATCTTGAGAAGAGCCTGCGTATAAGCCCGAGTTAATTAGAGCATTTGCAGAATATAAACTATAGAAATTATAATTTTCCGCTTCTTCTAAAATTTTACCAGTAGAATATTGAATATTTTGAATTGCTAAATCGCAAGTTGCGTATTCATATTTTGCTACAACGTCTGATACTGCGGTAGGACCAACAACTATATCAATGTAGAATTTTCTATTATCTACGTCTTTAAAGTTGTTTTTAATCATTATACCATATTTTTCGTATTTGCCGACGTTAATTATGGTATTTACGGCAGGTCTCTTTTTAACGGTTTCACCTAAAATATCGTAAATATCTATAGTAATATCAGAAGAACCGAATTCTGAAAAAATAGCTTTAAGTTCAAATGAAATATAGATATAACTCTCACTATTAACAACGAATTTATCACTACTTAAACGAATTGTTGCACTAGTATTTTGTAATTTAGCAGTATATTCAGATCCGTTATCATTGTAAGAAAAAGATTCATAATTAAACCTTTGTGACGTAAAGTTACCGTTAAGGTTGCTTGTAGATAATTTATTAAAATATCCAGTAGGAGCAACTACAGCCATATTGTATAGAACTTCCTTAGAAGTAATGTCGTTAGCATCTAAATTAATAGGTTCTTCAGAAGCATACTTGAGATCAACTTTTTTACTATTTGCAGTATTAGGAGCATTGTCAAGTTTTTTAAACGAAATACCATCAACGTATAAAGTACCTTCGGTAAATTGGTTTGCTAAATTATAATCGCCACTACCAAAACCTAAACCAAAGTTAAGGCTAACAGTGCAAACGTATTCGTCGTCTGAATGCAAATAGAATTTATAATTAGTCCATTCTGTATCAACTATATTAACGATATTAACGTTTTCTTGTGGTTTGCCACCAACGTTGCTTACTAAACGTATATTAGCACCAAAGTTGTCATCTGCATTATTTCCTTTAATATTTGCTGTTTTAACCCAAACGCTTACCTCATAATCACTACCCTTATCCAAAGTAATTGAGTTAGAAGCAATTTTTTGTGAAGTGCCTATTCCATAATAGTTTGCTTCTAAGTAGTTGTTGAGCATATAAACGTTATTATCAGTAGCGTCGTTGGAATATTTTCCTGGATTTAAGAATTTATCGTAGTAGTGTTCTATTACGTACGTTTTAATTTCTGATAAAGAAGCATTATAAGAATCGTTATTCTTTTCTTCTTTAATAGCTTCTTTAATACTGTCGTTGTCGTAACCATATTTGGTTTCCATATAATCATTAAATTCAACGTCATTGTAAAGATAGTTCAATAAAGAAGACCAACCACCGTCGGTAACATCAATAACTCCTGAACTAACACGAGAGGTGCGACCACCAGCATTGTCTTCGGTTCTGGTCCAGTTTGATACCGTAGTGATAATCGGGTCTTTAGTAAAGTTTTGAGCATCTGTTTTTTCAGTAAACTCAGAATTCTTAATTAAAGAGGTCGACGTTTCAGTAGTAGTGTAAGTAGATGGGTCTATAACGTCTGAAACTTTGCTGTCGTTACACGCAGTAAGACCAAATAAACTTACACATAATAAGCAAATGATTGTTAAAATCAAAATGAAGTTAGATTTGATTTTTTTAGTAAAATTAGTTCTTGTCATACAATCTCCTACAAATACGTTGTGTCTTAATTTTAATCTTGGACAAACAATTATGTTTATTATATATTATTTTAAAACAAATTGCAACTTAATTTATAAATTATCGATAAAAAATATTAAAATGCAAAAAATATTTTTATGCAAGTATTGGAAAAAATAAAACAGAACAAGAAGTCATTAAGGGTTTTAACTGGAATAGTTGCAGGAATAGCAAACGGCTTGTTTGGTGGGGGCGGTGGAATGATAGTTGTTCCAATGTTAAATTTTTTACTAGATTATGAGAATAAGAATGCTCATGCAACCGCGTTACTTATTATATTACCGTTATCTTTAGTAAGTGGGCTTTTTTACGCAATATTTGGCAATTTCAATGTTAATAGTGGAGTTCCTACGCTAATAGGCGTAATTTTAGGTGGAATAGTAGGTGCTATTCTATTAAAAAAATTATCGTCCCAAATAATAGTAATTATTTTTTCAGTTGCAATGGCTGTTGCTGGAGTAAAAATGTTGGTATTTTGATTATGGAATATTTATTTTATATTTTAATTGGTGTGTTAGGCGGATTACTTGGAGGAATGGGTATGGGGGGTGGAACAGTTTTAATTCCACTATTAAATATTGTCTTCGGAATTAGTCAACATACTGCACAAGCAATAAATTTAATTAGTTTTATACCAATGTCAATAATATCCTTAATCTTTCATATTAAAAACAAGCTTGTGAAATTTAAAGGTGTACTTTGGATAATATTACCAGGAATTATATCTTGTATTATAGGAACATTTATCGCCAAACAGATTACAGGCGAACTCTTAAAGAGAATGTTTGGTGGATTTTTAATTTGTTTATCAGTATTTCAGCTTGTTGTTGCTCTTAAGAATAAAGCCAAATAACATTGTGCAATTTGCACAAATCATTAAAATATTAAAATTTATGCAATAAATTGTAGAATTAAAAATAATAATCTCTAAATATTAAGTTAAAAAACTCTGAAATATTCAGTAAAAACCTAAGAAAATAAAAAAATAAAAAAAATGCACAAATTTTCGAAAAACATCTTTTCAAAAGTGCTTTTATGTGATATAATCTCACCATGATAAAATAAAATTATGCAAATTTATCAAAATTTTAAAGATGGTGATTTAAGTGGAAAGAATAGGAATTATTGATTTGGGCTCGAATACCGCAAGATTACTTTTAGTGGATGTTTATGAGGATGGGTATTTTCATCTTGTTGACCAATTAAAGGAGTCTCCGAGACTTGGAGAAGGTATGGAAAAGGACGGCTTTTTAAAGCCTGCAAGAATACAAGAAACCATTAGAACGTTAAAACTATTTAGAAAATTATGCGACGTTAATAACATAAGTAGAATAATAGCTGTTGCAACTGCAGCAGTAAGACGTGCGAAAAATCAACGTAGTTTTTTAGATGAAGTTAGTGCAGTTTGTGGAATTAAGCTTAGAGTTTTAAGTGCTGAAGAAGAGGCTCTTTATGTTTATAGGGGCGTTATTAATACTATGGATATTCCTAAAGGATTGATATTAGAAATCGGTGGTGGAAGCACAAAGATTGTTTATTATAATAGAAGAAATTTGCTTAATTTTGAGACTTTACCTTTTGGTGCGATAACCTTGACTGAAATGTTTAATCAAGAAAGTCTCTCTCCTATAGAGCAATCTAAAAAGATTGAAGAGTTCTTTACTGAACAATTGAAAAATATACCATGGCTTTCTACAGTTGACCCAGAAACTCAATTAATAGGCGTAGGTGGTTCATTTAGAAATCTTTGTCGCATGACAAAGATTATGAAAAAATATCCTTTAAAAACTATTCATAATTACATTGTAAACGACAATGATTTTTGCCATGTTTATGATTTGGTAAAGTCTCTTGACTTAGATAGAAAGAAAAAAATTAAAGGTCTTTCTAGTGGTAGGGCAGATATTTTTCCAAGTGCATTGGCAGTAGTTTCAGCCTTTAAGAAATTTATGAATTTAGAGAATATAGTTATAAGTGGTAGTGGGTTACGTACCGGACTAACGTTCTATTATGCAGTGCCTTCTACCGTTGATAAACCTATTTCAGACGTTTTAACCTTTAGTTTGAATAATTTAGTTAATTTTTATGGCTATAATAAAAAACATACTGAACAAGTCGTTAATCTATCTATACAATTATTTAAACAGTTAAGAGTATTGCATAAATTTCCAAGAAATTATCTTAAAATACTTAAGATAGCATCTTATTTATACGAGTCGGGTAAAAATATAAGTTTTTACAATTTTGAAAAAAATAGTGGTTACGTTATACTGAACTCGGATATTTATGGAATAGGGCATAGGGACTTAGTAATGGCGTCTTTTGTTGCATCAAGCACCGGGTTAGATGATATTAATCTTTCCGAATGGTCTAAGTTTAGAGATTTAGTAAATGATGAAGACATTGAAGCAGTAAGAAAAATGGGTGTAATTTTAAGAATTGCAAGCAGTTTTGATAGAAGTTTGTCATCTGTTGTTAAAGGAGTAAATTGCGATATTTTGGGGGATTCTGTTATTATGAAGACCGAAGTAGATGGAGATGCAAATTTAGAGCTTCAAACAGCTAACGAAATAGGTGCTGATTTTAGAAAGGTATTTAAGAAGAATCTAGAAATTCTTTAAATTTTAAACGCTGTGTTTTTCACAGCGTTAAATTTTAGTAGGTGATAATATGTCGATGGTTAAATTGGCTATAGAATTTGATAGTGCGTATACGAATATTTATAAGAAAGGCAGTGGTTTGGTATTAAGTGAACCAACTGTTGCGGCGGTGGACGATTCTGGTAATGGACAAGTTAAAGCTATAGGTACTGAAGCAAAAAAAATGATTGGAAAAACTTCAAAAAATACTAAAATAGTTTTTCCAATTTTTGAAGGCGAAATAGTAAATGAAACTGTTGCTGTGGAAATTTTGAAGAACTTTCTTCATAGAATTGAAGCAAATACTTCATTATTTGGCATTTATGCTTTGTTTTCTGTCCCTTGTGGGGTGGAGCCAGAGATTATTGAAAAATATAAAAGGGTTGCAAAAAAAGCAGGTATTACAAAAGTAGACTTTGTTGAAAACCCTATTCTATCTGCTTTAGGGCAACAAACTTCGCTTAATGAATCTTCGCCTTGTTTTGTAATCGATATTGCTGGCGGAACATCTAATATTGCGGCAGTAACTATTGATGGTGTTATCGCAGGCATTTCAGTTAGTTTTGGAGGCAATAAAATTAGTACCAATATCATAGATTATGTTAGCGAGAAATATGGTATGCAAATAGGTTTACTAACTGCTGAGAAAATAAAGAAGGAAATTGGAAGTTTAGATCAAATGGATTCTCTTTCCATGGTTGTTAATGGAAGAGATTTGGATACTGGTACACCGAGAGCAGTTTCTATACGTGCTATGGATATTTTTAATGCTACAAAAAAATACTTTGATAAGGTGATTGAGTTGTCAAGTGCAATGTTGAAAAAATTATCACCTGAGGTTTTGGCTGAAATCAAACGTTCTGGAATTTATATTTCTGGCGCTGACAGTAAAATTTTTGGTCTAAAAGAATATTTTGAAAAAAGACTAGAGATGAACGTAAACATAGCCGAACACGGTGTTTATACCGTGGCGTTGGGTGGGGGCATTGTTCTAGGAAACAATGATGTTCTTAAACGAATAGCGCTTAAAGTTGATTAAAATATTTAAACGACAATAAATTGCGTGTTTTTTCCTAATAAGTTAAAATACGCATTTTTTTTATTTTAAAATAAAAAACTGATGGAGGGATATTTTGGGACGTAAAATTGTAATAACTTCGGGAAAAGGTGGAGTTGGTAAAACTACCGTTACCGCCAATTTAGGACGAGCGCTTGCCTCATTGGGTTCAAGCGTGGTTTTAGTCGATGTCGACTTTGGTTTAAATAATTTAGACGTTGTAGTTGGAGTTGAAAATAAGCTAACTTTTGATATTATGGATGTTTTTGAAGGTCGTTGTAGAATTAAACAAGCACTTATACAAGATAAAGAATTTAAAAATCTATACGTTTTGCCATCTTTTAACGTTAATTCTTCAACAACACTTGGAAGTCAAAATATTAAACTTATTTTAGATGGAGTATCAAAACTATTTGATTTTATTTTAATTGATTGTCCAGCGGGAATTGATATAGGGTTTCATAAGGCTGTTTCTTGTGCAAATGAGGCTATCGTTGTTACGTCTCCAAATGTTACAAGTTTACGGGATGCCAACAAAGCTATTTCAATTCTTAATACTTATAAACTTGATAAAATTTCTTTAATAATAAATCGAGCAAGAGGTGATTTAATATTAAATAATAAAATGATTCTTCCCAAAGATATTGAGGATATATTAAAAATAAATTTATTGGGTGTGCTTCCTGAAGAAGATGTGATTTTCTTATTTAGTGGATATCCCTTGCCTAAAAAAAGCGAATCACATAAAGCATATAAGATTATAGCAAACAACTTAATTAGTAATAAAGAAAAAATTTATGACGTAACAAGTAAATATTCAGGGTTTTTTGGAAGTATAAAAAGGAGTTTAAGAAAAAGCATATGAAAGTTAGAAAAAGTGAAATTTTAAGAATAGAAAATATAATCAATGGAGATAGACTTTGTCCTGACGATAATTTTAAAAATTTATTACAAGTTGATTTGAAAAAATTGCTATCAGATTATTTTAATTTAAGTGTTCCTCCTGAGTTAAGAGTGGTAAAAGGTGAAGGAAATTACAGAGTGGAAATTTTTTTTATAGCTGAAAATATTAAAAAATTTAAATATATAAAAGAGTAGTAAAGATATAATATTAATGTATGCGATTATGTGTGGCATAATCGCATTTTTGTTTTTAAAATTGACTTAAAATTGGAATTTTGTTGACAATTATATGTGCCTTATATATAATATATTTTATTAATTAAAAAGGATAAAAAGTATGGATAGAAAGTATTTTTTAGCTATTGATATTGGTGCTTCTAGTGGTAGGCATATTTTAGGTTCTATTGATTGTGGAATCCTTAAATTAGAAGAAATTTATCGTTTTAAAAACGGTGCTACTATTATAGATGGTAGTTATTATTGGGATTGGAAAAATTTATTTTCAAATATTATTGAAGGACTAAAAGTTTGTAAAAAAATAAATAAGATACCTTATTCTGTTGGAATTGATACGTGGGGTGTCGATTATGCCCTTATTGATGATAACGGTCAAGTCATTGAAGGGGTTTACTCATATAGAGATGATAGAACCTTAAAGAGCGTTGACCTTGTTCATGAATTAATTTCTGATAAAGATTTGTATTTACGCACAGGTATTCAAAAGCAATCTTATAATTCTATATACCAATTATACGACGATAAACTCACTAAAAAAATAGATAAGGCTAGTTCGTTTTTATTAATGCCTGATTTTATGAATTATTTATTAACAGGCGTTAAGATGACTGAGTTTTCGGAAGCGTCAACCACTGGCTTGGTTAATGCTAAAACCTCTGACTGGGATTACGAATTGATTGAAAAACTTGGATTTAATAAGTCATTATTTGGAAAAATTAGTACTGCTGGTACTGTAGTTGGTGAATTAACTGATGAAATCAAAGATTTAGTTGGTTTTAATACTAAAGTTGTTTTAGTTCCTAGCCATGATACGGCAAGTGCTATAATGTCAGTTCCTGCTGAAAAAGATTATGTCTATATTTCGAGTGGAACGTGGTCATTAATGGGCATTGTCTGTGATGATGCAATCACTAACGATATTGCACGTGAATCTGGTTTTACTAACGAGCGTGGTTATGCAGGGAAAATTACTTTCTTGCAAAATATTATGGGACTTTGGATGATTCAATGCCTTAAGAAAGAATTAAACGATAAGTATGATTTCGTTCAATTAGTTGAAGAAGCAAAAAAATATTCTGATTTTCCAAGTGTTGTTGAAGTTAACGACCAATCTTTCTTTGCTCCTAAGAGCATGATTGAAGCAATAAAAGAATATTGTGGTAAAACAAACCAAAAAGTACCAAGTGAAGTCGGTGAACTAGCATATTGTTTATATAACAGTTTGGCTATTTGTTATAATAAGGCAATCATTAATTTAGAAACCATTACTTCAAAGAAGTATAATTCAATTAATATTGTAGGTGGTGGTTGTCAAAACAAACTTCTTAATGAATTAACGGCAAAACATACTGGTAGAAAGGTTGTTGCAGGTCCCGTTGAGGGGACTGCTATTGGAAATTTTATTTCGCAAATTTTAGCAGAAGGAAGTTTGACGTCACTTAGTGAAGCAAAGGAAATTATAAAAAAATCATTTGATATTACTGAAATAAAATAACGAGAGGAATAATTATGTCTAAAAATGTATTTGACGTTCTAAAGGAAAGAGGATTTATAAAGCAAACTATTTACGAAGATGAATTGATTAAAACCTTAAATGATGAAAAGGTAACTTTTTATATTGGGTTTGATCCTACTGCAGATAGTTTACATATTGGACATTATATTCCAATTATGGCTATGGCGTGGATGCAAAAATTCGGACACAAACCGATAGCGTTATTCGGTGGTGGTACGGGTATGATTGGTGACCCATCGGGCAGAAGTGATATGAGACAAATGATGACTAGAGAAGTTATCAATCATAACATTGAATGCTTTAAGAAACAAATGTCTAGATTTATCAGTTTTGAAGGAGAAAATCCTGCAATAATAGCAAATAATGCAGATTGGCTACTAGACTTAAATTACGTCGATTTTTTGAGAGAAATCGGTGTTTATTTCTCAGTAAATAAAATGTTGACCGCAGAATGTTTTAAGCAAAGAATGGAAAAAGGTTTAACTTTCTTTGAATTTAACTATATGTTAATGCAAGGTTATGATTTCTTACATTTAAATCGTCAATATGGTTGTATGTTAGAAGTTGGTGGAGACGACCAATGGAGTAATATGCTTGCAGGCGTTGACCTTATTAGAAGAAAAGAAAAGAAAAATGCATTCTGTTTAACTTGTACCTTATTATTAAATAGCGAAGGCAAGAAAATGGGTAAAACTCAAAAAGGTGCTTTATGGCTAGACGAAAACAAGTGTTCGGTTTACGATTTCTATCAATATTTTAGAAACGTTGAAGACATAAAAGTTGAAGAATGTATGAGACTTTTAACCTTTATGGATATGGACGAAATCAAAGAATTAACAAAATATAACGACGAAAGAATGAACTTTGCAAAAGAACGTCTTGCTTTTGAAGTTACTAAACTTGTTCACGGTGAAGAAAAGGCTATTGAAGCTCAAAAACAAGCAAAAGCGGCGTTTGGTGGTGGCTCAATGGAAGACATGCCTACCGTTGAAATTGATCGTGCTACTGAATTTGTAAGCGACGTTATAGTTTTGGCTGGACAAGCAAAATCAAAAGGTGAAGCAAAGCGTTTGATTGAAGGTGGTGGCGTTTCAATTAACGACGCTAAAGTTACTGATGCATTTGCTAAACTTACTGACGACTTAAAAGCAAAGGGCGAATTTGTTTTACATAAAGGTAAAAAAGTTCACATTAAAGTTATCTTAAAATGATACTAGAGTACAATACTATTCTTGGAGAAACTGAATCTACTACCGTAATAGAACATTCTAAGTTTATTTGTAATCTTAAGCGTATTGAAAATGAAGAAGAGGCTAAGGAGTTTATATCTTTAATTAAAAAAAGACATTCTTTAGCAAATCATCATTGCTATGCCTATATTGCTGATGAAAATGGACTAAATATGAAGTTTTCTGATGATGGAGAACCACAGGGTACTGCGGGAATGCCCATGCTTGACGTATTAAAGTCAAAAAAGGTTTATAAAACTTGTGCCGTTGTTACTAGATATTTTGGCGGAATTAAACTTGGTACTGGTGGGCTTGTACGTGCTTATTCTGGTTCAGTTGTTCAAGCACTTAGCGAAAGTGATTTACGTGTTGAAAAGTACGCTTTAATTTTGAGTATTAAATCGGATTATGAAAACTATAAGTTTCTAAATAAGTTTCTTCAAAATACAGACGTTTATATCATTGACACTGAGTTTTCAAATGAAATATGCGTTAAAATAGCATTGAAATATACTGACGAGACAATGTATAAACTATTTATTGATAAATTATCGGATATCTTTAGGGGTAAACCGAAAATTGAAGAACTTTCAAGGGAATATTTTCCGTTTAAGGTATAGTTATGCCTAAGATTACTAATATTTCACAACAAAAAAATAACAAAGAAAGATGTAATTTATACGTTGATGACCAGTTTTTTGCAGGTGTTCCATTAGAAATTGTGCTCCTACATAGATTAAAGGTAGGCGATGAAGTTAATACAGATAAACTTAAAAATATTATTTTTGAGGCTGATAAATCTAAGGCACTTGATAAGGCTTTGACGTTTATTTCTAAGTCGATTAAGACAAAAAGGGAAATTAAAGATTATTTAATTAGAAAGGGGTTTTCAGAAGAAATAGCGTGGTATTGTATTGATAAATTAAAAGAATACAATTACGTTAACGACGTTGAGTATTCTCATAAATATATAGAGTCAACGAATAAAACACAAGGCAAAAATCTTTCAAAATATAAACTCATGTCAAAAGGGGTAAGAAAGGAAGATATAGAATCGGCATTAGAAAATTCTGACGTTGATTATGTTAAAAATGCAATAGCCCTTGCTGAAAAATATCTAAAAAACAAAGACAAAACTAAAGAAAACATCCTCAAATGTTATAAATATTTAATTGGTAGAGGGTTTTCATACGAAGAAGTCGATTCGGCAATTTCTAATATTAAAAATAGTGTAGAAGAATGGAACGAATATTAACCGTCAAACAAATGCGTGATGCAGATGAATTTACTATAAATAATTTAGGTGTATCAAACGCCGTATTACTAGACCGTGCGGGGCATGCTGTCGCTGAAGAAATTTTAAAACGCTTTAAGGGTGGCAGAGTACTAATTTGTATTGGTAAAGGTAACAATGGAAAGGACGGCGTAGTCGTTTATAATATTTTGTCAAATATTCATGGTTTTAACGTTACGTTGTTTGACGTTTTTAATGATCCATTAGACGTTTTTAACAATAAGTACGATATAATTATTGACTGTATTTTTGGTACTGGTCTTAATAAAAACATAGATGGGAAAATTTTTGAAATAATTGAAAAGATTAATTCCTTAAATTATTTTGTTGTTTCTTGCGATATTCCTAGTGGATTAAATGGTGATAACGGTTTAACTATGGGGATTGCTGTTAAAGCAAATTTAACCGTTGCTATTCAAGATTTTAAGCCTGGACATTTCTTAAATAATGGGAAAGACTTATGCGGTGAAGTTGTCGTAAAAGATATTGGCATTAGCGTTTGGGAAGATGAAGTAATTAATAAGTTTACAAAAAACGAATTGTCAAAATTTTTTCCACAGCGTAAAAATAACGTTCATAAAGGATTATTTGGAAAGGCGTGTGTTTTTGGGGGGAGTAAGAATTTCCCTGGAAGTGCTATTATTTCTGCAAATGGACTTGTTGCATTGAAAATGGGGGTGGGGTATTCTAATTTGGCAATACCTAACTGTGTGTTTAATGCTATTTCTTTAATTAATCCCGAACTTACGATTAACGTTTTTCCTGATGATGGAAATAATATTGTTTTTTCTAAAGAAAAACTTGATAAAATTTTAGGGTATGATACCATTTCGTTTGGCATGGGTGTTGGTGTTACTAAAGACGTTTATGAAAGTTTGAGATATATTCTTAACAATTTTAAGGGTAGGCTTATTATTGACGCTGATGGACTAAACGTTCTTTCTACTTATGGCGTTGAAATTCTAAACGAAAAGTCGTGTGAAGTGTGCTTAACACCGCATATCGGTGAGTTTTGTAGATTAACTAACTTAACTAAAGATGAAGTAATTAAAAACGGTATTTCTCTTGCTAAAGAATTTGCAAAGAAATATAAAGTTGTTTTAGCATTAAAAAGTTCTTCCACGATTATTACTGATGGCGATACTACATTTATAAATTCTACTGGTTGTTCTGGTATGGCAAAAGGTGGTAGTGGAGACCTTCTTAGTGGAATTATAGCAGGGTTATCCACTAGAAAGATAGAGTATGTAAACTGTGTTTCTGCTTCTTGCTTTTTGTTTGGATTGGCAGGCGAAAAAGCAAAAAAATCGCTTAACGATTATTGTATGACCGTAAGCGATATTATTAAGGAAATTCCTAGCGTTTTGAATGAAATTATGTGAGATATAATGATAGTCCACCGCTTAAAACAAGATACGTTATATAGGCGGTTA
Source organism: Christensenellaceae bacterium (assembly GCA_045589615.1). Taxonomy (GTDB): domain Bacteria; phylum Bacillota; class Clostridia; order Christensenellales; family Borkfalkiaceae; genus UBA1259. The sequence continues at coordinate 53,001 of JAZNPL010000020.1, forward strand.
ATGCTATTAGGACGGGCATAAATACCATTAACATTAGGCTTTTAGTTCGGTATTTGAAAATAAACGTAAATATAAATATTCCCGTTGCTCCGCCTAACAATCCAATTAGGAAAAGTTTAGTATCGGTAATGGTTGCATTTTCTTCTCCGCTTAACCTTGCTTTTTTTTGAAAATGCAACATTAATACACCATAAAAGTTTATTGAAATTAGATAAACTATTGTAATAACGAATATTAACGTTTGCATAATTTTTTATATTATTATTGACAAATAATTCGTATTTATGCTTGTAGTTTGTTCATTCTTATGATAAAATATTTAAAAAAGGGAGTTTTAATTTTATGAAGTGCATGTATTGTGGTTCTATTGACAGTAAAGTTATTGATTCTAGAGCGGCTGAAGAAGGTACTATTATTAGACGTCGCCGTGAATGTACGAGTTGTGGAAAAAGATTTACCACGTACGAAACTATAGAAACGACACCAATTTTCGTTATAAAATCTAATGGTGTAAGACAAGCATTTGACTCCAATAAACTTAAAAACGGCATAATTAAGGCTTGTGAAAAACGACCTGTTTCTGCAAATGCTATTGAAAAACTTGTTTCTGATATTCAAAAACGTATTTATAATTCATTAGAGCAAGAAGTATCTAGTAAAGATTTGGGTGAAATGGTTTGTGAAGGCTTAAAAGAGATAGACGAAGTTGCATACGTTAGATTTGCTTCAGTTTATCGTTCTTTTACAGATACAACGTCTTTTATGAAAGAGTTAGAAAAAATGATGAAAAAGGATAAAAAATAATTTATGAACAAATGGGATGAAAGATTTATGAATCTTGCTGAAACTGTTGCAGAATGGTCTAGTTGTTATCAATCTAATAGACACGTTGGTGCAGTTGTAGTAAGAGACAAGAGAATTTTAACTACGGGATATAACGGTGCTCCTAGTGGAATAGAAAGTTGTTCAGAGAGAGGAGAGTGCTTAAGAAGAGTTAAAAATATTGCTAGTGGAACAATGCAAGAAGTATGCTTTGCTGTTCACGCAGAGCAAAATGCTATTATTCAAGCAGCGAAACTTGGAGTTAGTCTTGAAGGTGCAACTATTTACGTTACTCACCAACCATGTGTTATTTGTACTAGGATGATTATTAATTCTGGTATTAAAACAGTTATATATAAGAACGGATATCCGGACGAATTTGCATTGCAATTGTTTGCACAATCAGACGTAAAAATAATTAAATATTCAGATTTATAAAAAAGTGTGAAAAACGCTTGCATATTTTTCAAAAATATTGTAGAATAGTTCCTGCTGAAATCAGTTGGAACACGTGGAGAGTTATCGAAGTGGTCACAACGAGGCGGTCTTGAAAACCGTTTGGGTGCGAGCCCACGGGGGTTCGAATCCCTCACTCTCCGCCACGAAAGGACACCTTATGGTGTCCTTTTTTCGTGGCGGAGAGTGAGTATTGATTGGATTCACAGGTTCGGACGGCTTTGATGGGCACAAAGAATAGGCTAGTCCTCCGTAGCAAAGCGTAGGAGTATCCCGAACAAAGAAATAATTATGATTTAATTTATACGAAAGGACACCCTATGGTGTCCTTTTTTCGTGGCGGAGAGTGAGTATTGATTGGATTCACAGGTTCGGACGGCTTTGATGGGCACAAAGAATAGGCTAGTCCTCCGTAGCAAAGCGTAGGAGTATCCCGAACGAATTGAAGAATTAAAATATAATGCACGAAGGGATACCTTAGGGTGTTTTTTTATCGTGGTGTAGAGTAATTATTGATTGTGTTCACAGGTTATTAAAGCGAACATAAAATAGAATTATTGTACTTTCAATATATTTGACATTTTTTACTTTTTACACATATTATTTTTATACAAAAATTATAAAAATGAAAATAAAATATTGATTTTTATTTTATCATATGGTATAATAATTTTAATTGATTTATGCTTGCTTTTGTACTAATTATTTATATTTTTTCTAAGGTAGGAGAAAGATAGTATGACTGATTTTATTAAGGAATACAAAGACGTTGCAGAGAAATTCTGTATAGAGGGTGATATCGTTGATATTCATCCTTATGGCGAAGGGCACATTAACGTAACTTTACTTGTTACTACGACGGTAAAAAGATATCTATTACAAAAGATGAACGTTAGAGTTTTTCCAGACCCTATAAGTCTTATGAATAATATTTGTGGAGTAACAGGACATCTTACTTCTCGTGGAATTGAAACTTTAGAAGTTATTCCAACTGTTGATGGTAAAAACTTTATATATGGCGATGAAAATTATCGTATGTATAAGTTTATTGAAAACACCATTACATATCAAACTGCGTCTGATAAAAATGCTTTCCGAAATTCCGGAAAGGCTTTTGGTGAATTTCAAAACTATCTTGCAGAGTTTGATGCTAGCAAATTAGTAGAAACGATTAAACGTTTCCACGATACACCAAAGCGTTTTAACGATTTTAAGATTGCGCTACAAGAAGATAAACTTTGCCGAGCTAAAACTTGCAAGGAAGAAATTGATTTTATTCTTTCACACGAAGATACTTATGGAATCGTTATGGAAGGGTTAAAGGACGGTTCAATTCCCTTAAGAGTTACGCATAACGATACTAAACTTAACAATATATTACTTGACGAAAAAACGGGCGAAGCACGTGCGGTTATTGACCTTGACACCGTTATGCCTGGTTCAATGCTTTTCGACTTTGGCGATTCTATTCGTTTCGGTGCTTCTACTGCGGCAGAAGATGAAAAAGATTTAGACAAGGTGCATTTTGATATAGAATTATTTAGGGCGTATGCCGAAGGATATTGCTCGGCAGTTAAAGACACTATCACTGATAGAGAAGCAGAACTTTTACCGTATAGTGCTTACCTTATGACTATAGAATGTGGTATGCGTTTCCTAACCGATTATCTTGCTGGTGACACCTATTTTGCTACCAAATATTCTGACCATAACCTTGTTAGAGCAAGGACTCAAATTAAACTTGCTTCTGAACAAGAAAAACATTTTGACGAAATGAAAAAAATCGTTTTCGAAATTCTTGGGAAATAATTAAGACAAAATATTTTTATTACTTTACAAAAGGGAGACACTTTATGATTACACCTAAGTTAGACAAAAACTTTTACCCAATGATTAAAGCGTTAAATGATTTCGAAAAAAGAGTAAACGCTGAAAAACCTGAAAATACTACGACAGTTACCCTAGTCGTTGAACGTAACGGTGGTTATAACTACGTTCATAGTTATAAAGCACTTAAAGACGGTGTAGACGACAAAGTAAATTATAGAATTGCAGAAAGACTAGTTAAATCTATTCTATGGGTTTGTGGTGGTTATAAAATTGACGTTGCAGGTAGTGAATACATTTATGAAAACCTAAAGAAAGCATATTCTAAGACTGGAGCAAGAGCATTTGACGAAGACTTTATGAGTGGTGTTTATGAAAAGCCTTTTGAAGTTAATTTAATTAGCGACAAAGATGTTCCTGAACAAAAAAATGCATCGGTTAAGGTTGGTGGCTTCTTAAAGGGATGTAGAATTGGGTTTGATGCTGGCGGAAGTGATAGAAAGGTTAGTGCCGTTATTGACGGTGAAGTTGTTTATTCTGAAGAAGTTGTTTGGAACCCAAAAATTACTGAAGACCCTACGTATCACTATAACGAAATTTTAACGGCAATGAAAACGGCAGCAAGTAAGATGCCTAGGGTTGACGCTATTGGTGTTTCTTCTGCAGGTGTTTACGTTGATAATAAAATTATGGTTGCTTCGCTATTCTTAAAGGTGGACAAGCAAAAGTACCGAGAGTACGTTAAAAATATGTATATTAACGTCGCTAAAGAAATGGGTGCACCATTAGAAGTTGCAAATGACGGCGACGTTACTGCACTAGCAGGCAGTATTGATTTAAACGATAATAAAGTTCTAGGTATTGCAATGGGAACTAGTGAAGCAGTTGGTTATATTAATGCCGATGGTTGTATTAATGGTTGGCTTTCAGAACTTGCTTTTGCACCCGTAGATTTTAATGCCGACGCTATGCAAGACGAATGGAGTGGAGATTTTGGCGTAGGCTGTAAATATTTCTCTCAAGACGCTGTAATTAAACTAGCAGAAGCAGGTGGATTTAAGTTTGAAGAAGGTTTAACTCCTGCTCAAAAACTAAAAATTATTCAAGCATTGATGGAAAAAGACGACCCATTGGCAATTCAGATATTTGAAGATATTGGTATATATCTAGCACATACTATTCCTTTTTATTCAAAATTCTACGAAATTAAACACGTTTTATTACTTGGTAGAGTAATGGGTGGAAAGGGTGGAAACCTTGTATTAGATACCTGCAAAAAGGTATTATGTGAAGATTATCCTGAATTTTCATCTATTAATATTACATTGCCTGATGAAAGCAATAGAAGAGTTGGTCAAAGTATTGCCGCTGCTTCATTGCCAGCAGACCTTTAATTACTAGTTTTATAGGAGGTTTTAAAATGAAAGCGTTTAAAAATGCATCAGTTTACGTTCAAGACAAGGGAATTGTTAAAACCGACTTGATGTTTGATGATAAAATTACTGCTATTGGTGGCAAAATTGATAATGCAGAAATCATTGATTTACCCGATGATGCAATAGTTTTACCTGGGTTTATTGACCAACATATTCACGGTGCTTCGGGTTCTGACGCTATGGATGGAGAAGAATCTGCTCTTAACAATATTGCAGTTTCTATTGCAAAAGAAGGTGTTACGTCTTTTCTTGCTACTACTATGACAGAAAAGAAAGAAAAGATTTTAAAAGCCTTAACTGCTATTGGTGAATATATTGAAAAAAATCATACTGACGGTGCTAGGGTTTTAGGTGCTCACTTAGAAGGCCCTTTTATTGCTACTAAATTTTGTGGTGCACAAGACCCAAAATATATTGTTAAACCTAATTTAGAATCTTTTAAAGAGTTCTATAAAGCGTCTAAAGGAAATATTCGCATGGTAACACTTGCACCTGAGGAGGATAGTGAAAACCTCATAAAAGAGTTAGTTTCTTTAGGCGTTACGGCTTCTGCTGGTCATACCAATGCTAAGCATACCGAAATTAAAAGTGCCTTAGAAAACGGGCTAAATTGTATTACACATACTTACAACGTTCAAAGCCCCTTGCATCATAGAGAAATTGGAGTTGTTGGTAGTGCGTTATTACTTGACGATTTATATAGCGAGTGTATTTGTGACGGAGTTCATATTAGTATTCCTGCAATTAAACTTTTGCTTAAAAACAAACCAAGTGATAAATTTATTGTTATATCTGACGCTATGCGTGCTAAAAATTTACCCGATGGCGAAAGTGAATTAGGCGGTCAAAAAGTTATCGTTAAAAATGGCGAAGCAAGGCTTGAAAACGGTGCTCTTGCAGGTAGTGTTCTTAATATTAATAAGGCTATTGAAAATCTTGTAAAACTTTGCGACGTTGAGTTTACTAAAGCCGTTGATTTTGCAACAATAAATCCTGCATCTAACTTAGGTATTGCTGATAAATATGGTAGTATAAAAGTTGGAAAGGTTGCTGATTTTGCTGTTATGAACAGTAGTTATTCTATTATCTTGACTATTAGGGATGGTAAAATAATTTATAAGGCGTAATCTATTTAACTTTAGTTTAATTTTCGTTTAAATAACCCATGTTTTTAAAACATGGGTTATTAATAAAAATGAGGTTTAAAATGGTAAAATTAAAAATTGAATTAAGAAATGGAAAAAATATTTTTATAGAAATTGATGAGGAAAAGGCGCCGATAACTTGTGCTAATTTTCTTAGGTACATTGATGAAAAGTTCTATGACGGAACTATTTTTCATAGGGTAATTCCTGGCTTTATGATTCAAGGCGGTGGATTTACCGACAATGAACCGGGATTAACTGAGAAAAAGGCTACTTATCCACCAATAAAAGGTGAATTTTTATCTAACGGATACGTTAACAACATCAAACACCAAAAAGGTGTTATTTCAATGGCTAGAACATTTATTAAAGATTCAGCAACCACTCAATTTTTTATTTGTGTAGCACCTTGTGATTATCTTGACGGAGAATACGCCGCATTTGGTAAGGTTTCTGATGAAGAAAGCCTAAAAAATGCTGTATGGATTTCTGAAGAGAAAACACATAGTTGGCGTGGTTACGACGATATCCCCGATGAACCTATCGTTATAAAAACTATTTCAAGAGTTTAATTAAAATTTTGATAATATGTCTCTTGCTGCGTAAATACCGCTTGCTGATGCGTGGGAAAGTGAGTGAGTAACGCCACTTCCGTCACCAATAACGTATAGACCTTTAAGTTTACTTTCAAGTTTGTCGTCAATTTCTACTTCCATATTATAGAATTTAACTTCAACGCCGTAAAGTAAAGTGTCGTCGTTAGCAGTTCCCGGTGCAACTTTGTCAAGAGCATAAATCATTTCAATTATTCCATCTAATATACGTTTAGGTAATACTAGACTTAAATCGCCGGGTGTTGCCGACAACGTAGCGTTAGTGGGGCTTTCTTCAATACGTTTTTCAGTACTGCGTCTACCACGTATTAAGTCGCCAAAACGTTGAACAATTACGCCACCACCAAGCATATTGGATAAACGTGCTATGCTTTCTGCATAGCCGTTGCTATCTTTGAACGGTTCTGAGAAATGTTTTGAAACAAGTAGTGCAAAGTTAGTGTTTTTAGTTTTCATTTTGGGGTCTTCATAACTGTGTCCATTTACAGTAACTATGCCGTTAGTGTTTTCGTTAACAACAATTCCATTAGGGTTCATGCAGAACGTTCTAACGTTATCTTCAAATTTTTCAGTACGATATACTATTTTGCTTTCGTATAATTCATCGGTAAGGTTAGAGAATATTTCGGCTGGTAATTCTACACGAACCCCAATATCAACTCTATTCGATTTAGTAGGTATACCAAGTTTTTTACATAACCCTTCAACCCAACTGCTACCACTTCTACCAACAGAAATTATACATTTTTTACAAGTTGTAATAGAATTTTTTGTTTCAATTTCATAACCATCGTCTATTTTTTTAACGTCAATTACGGGCGTATCAAAATAGAAGTCAACTTTATCTTTTAAAACGTTATACATGTTTTGTAAAACCACGTAGTTTTTATCAGTTCCCAAGTGTCTTACTCTAGCATCTAAAAGATTTAATTTGTTTTGTAAGCATAATTTTTTTAAATGAGAACCAGCGGTAGAATACATTTTTGTACCTTCTCCACCGTATTTCATATTGATTTCATCAACATATTCCATTAATTCAATGGCTTCTTTTTTACCAATATGTTCGTGTAAACTTCCACCGAAATCATTAGTGATATTATATTTACCGTCAGAAAAAGCACCAGCACCACCAAAGCCTGACATAATAGAACAGCATTTACAGTTTATACAACTTTTAATTTTAACACCGTCAATAGGGCATTTTCTTAGTTCTAAAGGATGTCCCGTTTCAAAAACGGCAACTTTTAAATCTTTATTTGATTTAACAAGTTCATAAGAAGCAAAAATTCCGCCGGGGCCTGCACCGATTATAATTACGTCGTATTTCATATTGTACCTCCGTCTTTTTACAAAGACCAATTAATTATAGCACAAATAATTTTTAAGTTCAATATTTTACAAATTATTTTAAAATTTTATTTTATTTTTTATAATTTAAATGTTATTATATTAACAAAATATAGGAGAATGTTATGAAAATTACTTTAAATCCTGATGAAAATATCGTTAAATCAATAAAAGAAGGCTTAAAGCGAACTGGCGGATATTGTCCTTGTCGCTTAAAAAGAACTGAAGAATATAAATGCATGTGTCAAGAATTTAAGGATCAAATTAATGACCCTAATTTCGAGGGGTATTGTCATTGTTTATTATATTATAAATCTAAAGAGGATTAGTCTTTCAAGGTTAATTTAATGTTTATATTTTATAATTAAACAAACAATAGATTAGGAGAAAACATGCTTAAACTTATTAACGTTAAAAAAGACTATCTCGCTGGAGAAAATACCGTTCACGCATTAAAGGGCGTTAATTTAGAATTTCGCAAAAGCGAATTTGTTTCTATTTTAGGACCTAGTGGTTGTGGAAAAACAACCATGCTAAATATCATAGGTGGTTTAGACCATTACACTTTTGGGGACTTAGTTATAAACGGCATTTCGACAAAAGAGTTTAAAGATAGAGATTGGGATACTTATAGAAATCATTCTATAGGTTTTGTATTTCAAAGTTATAATCTTATTCCACATCAAAGTGTATTACAAAACGTAGAACTTGCCTTAGCACTTTCAGGGGTGTCTAAAAAGGAAAGACGACTTAAAGCAAAAAAAGCGTTAGAATCAGTTGGTTTAGGTAATCAATTTCATAAAAGACCTAGTGAAATGTCGGGTGGGCAAATGCAACGTGTTGCTATTGCTAGGGCACTTGTAAACGACCCCGATATTATTCTTGCCGACGAACCCACGGGTGCTTTAGATACTGAAACTAGTATTCAAGTATTGGATATTTTGAAAAAAGTGTCTAAGGATAGACTTGTAATTATGGTAACTCATAACCCTGAACTTGCCGAAAAATATTCAACTAGAATAGTTAAAATGCTAGACGGGTTAATAGTTTCTGATAGTGCACCATTAACTGAAGAAGAGAAAGAATGTTATAATAAAAAACAAACTGAAGAAATTAAAGAAAAACAATCTAAGAAAACGAAAAAGGTTAAAAAACCGTCTATGTCGTTATGGACGTCTTTTAGTTTGTCATTAAAAAATTTGTTTACTAAAAAGGGCAGAACGATACTTACTTCTTTTGCGGGAAGTATTGGTATTATAGGTATAGCACTAATTTATGCAGTATCTCAAGGTGCTACTAATTACATTAATTTTGTTCAGGAAGCGACATTATCTTCATATCCATTAACTATACAATCGGAACATACTGATATGGGGTCTATGCTACAAGCATTTATGGATTCTGCTAAAAGTTCTGGTGAACATAAAGATGATGCCGTTTATGAAAAAACAGCACTTTATGATTTAGTTAATGCGATTAATTCGACAGAGACAAAACAAAACGATTTAAAATCATTTATGGCTTATATTGAAGAACAAAAGTCGAATAACGATAGTAAACTTCATTCTGCTCTTTCCGGTGTTCAATATACCTATGATTTCGATTTACTTGTCTATACTAAATCGGTAGATTCTAGAATAATTCAATCAGACACGAAAGCATTGATGATGGAAATGATTGCAAAGTATTTGGGAACGGGTGCATTAGATAGTAACTTTAGTGGTAATTCTTCTAATGGTACTATGATGACTATGGCTTCATCATCAATGGGGTTGTGGCAGGAAATGCTAAGTGGTTTAGACGGCGAATACGTTAGTCCATTAATTAAGAGTCAATATAATCTTTTAACAGAAAATTCCAGGTGGCCTACGGCATATAACGAAGTAGTTTTAGTCGTTGATGAAAATAATGAAATCGACGATATGACGTTATTTGCATTAGGGTTAAAATCGCAAGCAGAAATGGACGAGATAATTGATGCCGCTGATTCGGGTGAAAAAATTGAAAAACAACCTTCAAAATGGTCGTTTGAAGAAATTTTAGATATGGATTTTAGGGTAATCCTAAATTCCGATTGTTATATATTTAATTCAGAAACCAAAACGTATGATGATTTACGTTCAACTGACATTGGTATGGAATGGCTTTATGAAAATAAGGGCATTGATATTAAGGTAGTAGGTATTGTTAAGCCAAGTGAAGATTCTATGTCTAACGCATTAACCGGAACTATTTGTTATACCAACCTTTTAACGACTCATATTGCTGAAGAATCTAAAAAATCAGAAGCGTTGATTGCACAATTAAAGGAAGAAAACAGATATATTGATATATTTACAGGATTGCCTTTTTCTGAAGGTGCTGAAGCAATGACAACTGCTGAAAAAGCCCAAAAATTTACTGATTATATTAATCAAGCAACAAATATTTCTAAAAAGGAAGCCTATATTAGAATTAAAGGTATCCCAACTCAACAATTTTTAGATGTTGCCGTTACTCAGGCTAATACAAATTTTGCTGATAGAACGGCTAAGGTTGGTTTCTTGCTTAACACGTTGGTTGGAAGCATGGGTGCTGATGAAACTACCGTTTTATCATATCTCAATAAAAAGACCGACGATGAAATTAATGCTATTTTTAATCAAATTATCATTGAGGGTGCGACAGCACAATTTAAAAATAGCGTAAGGGCAGAGATTGAACCTTTAGATGATAATCTTGTTGCATCAATGCTTGATAATGAAATGAAAACCTATTCTGAAGATCAAAAAGCCTCTTATTATTTAGTTGCATTAGATTTTTCTGAAAGTAGTTATAAAGATAATTTAAGAATATTGGGCAATATTAATTTAGATGAACCATCGACTATTAATTTGTTTGCTTCAACGTTTGAAAATAAGGATATAATAGAAGAAGTAATTAAAGATTACAACATTTTAGTTGAAGAAAGTAAAAAAATAACTTATACTGATTACGTAGGCTTGCTAATGAGTTCAATAACCACTATAATAAATGCTATAACATACGTATTAATTGGTTTTGTTGCAATTTCACTTATAGTATCTTCTATTATGATAGGAGTTATTACGTTAATTTCAGTACAAGAAAGAACCAAAGAAATAGGTGTATTAAGGGCGTTAGGTGCTTCTAAACAAAACGTTTCAAGTATGTTTAATGCTGAAACAGTATTAATAGGGTTCTTCTCTGGATTAGTTGGAATAGGTGCAACTTGCTTGTTGTGCTTGCCGATTAATTTAATTTTGAAATTATTAACAGGGCTTAATAATTTAAGGGCAGTTTTACCTATAGAAGTTGCATTATTACTCATACTTATAAGCGTTGTATTAACTTTAATAGCAGGAATTATTCCATCAAGAAGTGCTGCTAAAAAAGACCCTGTTGTAGCACTTAGAACAGAATAAAAAAGGAGAAAGTAAATTGATACCACACAGTGAAGACAAAGAGAATTTATTAAATCTTTTACAAACAGACTCTGTTAAAGGTTTAACAGGTCAAGAAGTTGAACAAAGACGTCAACAATATGGTGAAAACAAACTGAAAGAAAAAAAGAAGAAAAGTAATCTTCAAAGATTTTTTGAACAGTTTAAGGATGCAATGATAATAATTTTGTTAGTTGCAGCCGTTGTTTCATTTGTAATTGCTTGTGTTGAAAAAAATCCAAGAGAATTTTTTGAGCCTGCACTAATATTACTTATAGTTGTTATTAATGCTATAATGGGCGTTGCACAAGAAAGCAAAGCAGAAAAAGCACTAGATGCATTAAAAAACATGTCTGCACCACACGCAAGGGTTTTAAGAGACGGTAAAGAACAAATCATTGATGCATCGTTGCTAGTCCCGGGCGACATAATTCTACTTGAAGCAGGAGATTTTGTCCCTGCAGATGCAAGACTTTTAAGAAGCGTTAGTTTAAAAAGTGAAGAATCAGCCTTAACGGGCGAATCTGTTCCGTCAGAAAAAGACGCTAATGCCGTTGTTAAGGAAAATGCGTCGATAGGCGATAGAACTAATATGGTTTTCTCAGGGTGTAGCATTACTTATGGAACGGCTACGGCTGTTGTTACTGCTATCGGTATGGAAACCGAAATGGGAAAAATAGCAAATTTATTATCTAACGAATCTGATGGGCAAACTCCATTGCAAAATAAACTTGCTAAACTTGGTAAATATTTAGGTTTCTTAGCATTAGGTGCTTGTGCTATAATATTCGTTGTAGGTTTACTTAACGATATGAAGCCTTTAGATATTTTTATGACGGCTGTTTCTCTTGCTGTTTCTGCTATTCCAGAAGGTTTACCCGCAATAGTTACAATAGTTTTATCAATCGGTGTTCAACGCATGGTTAAAAAGAACGCAATCATTAGAAGATTGCCGGCAGTTGAGACGCTTGGGAGTGCTTCAATAATTTGTTCTGATAAAACGGGTACTTTAACTATGAATCGTATGACCTTGGTTCAATGTTATTGCGATGGAGATAAGGATACTGAAAAAGTTACGACTGATTGTACTGAAAATTCTAAAAAACTTTTATCGTACGGAACATTATGTTGCGATGGTTCGGTTGTATTTAATGAAGGTAAAGAAATTCATATAGGCGACCCAACTGAAACAGCAATAGTTTTTGCTGCACATAGAAACGGTTTAACAAAAGATGAACTCAATAAAAAACATCCTAGAATTGGAGAAATACCATTTGATTCGGATAGAAAGTTAATGAGTACGATTAATATTATTGACGGAAAAAAAGTCGTAATAGTTAAAGGTGCGTTTGACGTTATGGAAACTAGATGTGTTTCTGGTGATTTTGAAAAAGCACGTCAAATAAATTCCGAAATGAGTTCTAATGCTTTAAGAGTTTTGGCTGTGGCATACAAGGAAATTGATGAAGTTCCAAACGAATTGACTTCACAAGATTTAGAAAACGGCTTAACGTTTATGGGATTAGTTGGTATGATTGACCCACCGCGTCCCGAAGCGAAAGAAGCAGTAAGAATTTGTAGGGAAGCAGGCATTAAACCTATAATGATTACGGGCGACCACGTTATTACTGCATCTGCCATAGCAAAAGAATTAGGAATATTATTAGACGGAGACAGGTCAATTACGGGTGCAGAACTCGATAAAATGTCTGAAGAAGAATTAGATAATGCAGTTGTCGATATTTCAGTCTATGCAAGAGTTTCGCCCGAAAATAAGATTAGAATTGTTAAGGCTTGGCAAAAGAAAGGTCAAGTTGTATCAATGACGGGCGATGGCGTTAACGATGCTCCTGCACTTAAGGCTGCTGATATTGGTTGTGCAATGGGTATAACGGGTACTGACGTTGCTAAGGGTGCTGCTGATATGACGCTTACTGACGATAACTTCGCTACGATAGTTGACGCAGTTAGAGAAGGTAGGGGTATTTATGCTAATATAAGAAAGGTAGTAGGCTTTTTACTTGGTACTAACATTGGTGAAGTAGTTACGGTATTTTTTGCAATGATTTTATGGCATGTAACACCATTGTTGTCCATGCAACTTTTATGGATAAACCTTGTAACGGATAGTTTACCCGCGATTGCGTTAGGTATGGAAGCAGTTGAGAAAGATATAATGACTCATAAACCAAAGCCTAAAAACGAAGGTATTTTTGCTCACGGTTTAGGCGTAAGGGTAGTATTACAAGGCTTTATGTTTGGTATTTTAACCCTAATCGGTTTTAAGGTTGGTCAAGCGTTTACGGGTACTTTAGAAGGTGGTCAAACTGTTGCGTTTATAGTTTTATCGCTTTCTCAAATCGTTCAAGCGTTTAATATGCGTTCTGAAAAATCACTGTTTAAGATTGGTCCATTTAAGAATAAAAAACTAAATGGTGCGGCATTATTATCGTTGCTATTAGTATTGCTAGTATTATTTACTCCGTTAAGAATACCTTTCGAATTAGTTGATTTACCTTGGGAAATGTATTTATTAGCGTTTGGCTTATGTTTAGTGCCCTTATTTGTAATGGAAATTGCAAAAATATTCCATAAAGAAAAATAATTGAATAAAAAATAGACATCCTTTTGATAGGGTGTCTATTTGTTTTTAAATGATTTTCTATATGCCTTAGGCGAAACGCCCGTCATTTTTTTGAAAAATTTCGTAAAGTAGTGTATGCTTTCAAAATTTAATTGGTCTGCTATTTCGGTAAATGTCTTATTAGTTTTTTCAATTTTGCTTTTTGCTAACTGAATTTTCTTTTCATTTATGTATGAACTAATAGTTAAGCCGGTTAGGTTTTTAAATTCTTTACAAAGGGTAGAACGATTAGTCCTAAAAATAAAAGATAGTTCGTCTATTGTAATTTTTTCTAAATAGTTATCGTTAATGTAATCTACTATTTCATTTACGTTTAACTTTTCAGTAGTTACTATTTCCTCTGCGTTTTCTTGTTCGTATGAATTTCTTAAAAGCCCTATTAGAAAATACTCTAATAAAATTTTAAGCATTTGTTCAGAACCGTACGGTGCGTTTTTCTTTTTTTTCATATTGTAAATCGGCACGTTGTAGGGTGGGGCAAAAACGTTTCGTGCTTCCTTAATTATTTCAGCAAGTTTTTTAATTTCAAAATCTGATAACGTAATCGGTGCTTTGCTAAATCTATCAATTTCATGTCCCGTTTTACAGGTAAAACCAATAATAATAACGGTGTTATTACTATCGTTATTACAAGAAAGTGAATGATACTCGTTCTCTCTATGAATTATAAGTTTGTTTTTTTCTAAATCACCGCTAAAATCTTCACTATTTATAGTAAGTTTTCCACTAGAAACAAACACTAGTTCATAAAAAGGATGTTTGTCGTTTATAGTTTGGTAATCTTTTATAAACTCAAAAAAATGAACGTTTACTATACCGTTTATCGATATTGTTTCATTTAGATTTTTCATCACAAATTCCATAATTTTATTATATTATCCTTTTATTTGCTTGTCAATAAATTTATTTACGATTTTACAAAAATAATTGACGATTTTGTAAAGACAATAATTATATATAGATATATAATTAAAGAAAAATAATTTAAAGGGAGAAACATATGCAAAGAATTTGTATTCCTGATAGTGAATATCAAGAAAGAATTGCTAAAGCCGCAAAATTAGTGGCTGAAAAAGGACTTGATGCAATGTTAGTTGTATCTACTGAAAGCGACTATGCTAATGCTAGATATTTTTCTGGTTTTTGGCCGTTGTTTGAAAGGGCAGGTGTTTTAATTAGTGCTACTGGTAAAGCAGTTTTATTAGTTGGTCCCGAATCTGCAATTTTTGCTAAAGACTTTGGCAAAATTGACAAGGTTATGGTATTAAAAGAATTCCGTGAATCTGCTGACCCTGCTTATCCTGAACTCGTTCCCGATACTTTCAAAGACGCATTTAACTATGTTGGTGTAACGGGCGAAAACATTAAGATTGGTTTAGGTTCTTACGTTGAATGTACTCTTCCAATTATGGAAGGCTTAAAGGATACTTTCCCAAAAGCAGAAATTTCTATTTGTAGTGATATTATGGTTGCTTTAAGAAGCATCAAATCTGAAAACGAACTTGCTTGTATTAGAGAAGGTTTCAGAATTGTTGAAATTGCTACTGATGAAGTTGTTAAGGCATTAAAACCTGGTGTTACCGAACTTCAAATGGTTGGTATCGCTCAAAAAGTTATTTATGAACACGGTGCAGAATACGAAGGTTTACCTATGTACGTATTTAGTGAATCTTCTACTCGTCATGCAATCAGCCGTTCAACTTATAAGCAAATTGGTAAAAACGACATCGTTCAATTAAACCTTTCTGCAAAGATTGACGGTTATTCACCTGCAATCGGTTTACCCGTATTTATGGGCAAAGCAGAAGGTGAAAAGAAGGAACTTGTTGAATTCTGTTTAAAGATGCATAATTGGACTACTGAAAACTTAAAGGCTGGTATTAAGGCTGACGTTGTTCCTAAAAAATTCTTACAAATGTTCAAAGACGCTGGTTATGAAAAGAACTACGTTTACGGACCTTGTCACGGCACTGGTATGATTGAGGTTGAAGCACCTTGGATGGAAACTTCTTCAAATTATGACCTTAAGAAGAATATGACTTTCCAAGTAGATACCTTTATTTCAGGTTCTACCTTTGGTTGTCGTTGGGAAAAGGGTATTGCTATTAAAGAAAACGGCGTAGAATCTTATACCGATTATCTTGAAAAGCACGGTATTATCGAATTAGGCTTCTAATATAAGGAGAAATACTATGTGTGTAGTAGGTAAAAAGTATTGGGTAGTTCCCGATTGTGAACTTCCACCCGAAGGTGAAGGCGTACTTAAAGGTCACGAAAGCGTTGTTATCGTTAACGACAGTAAGAAGAAAGCCGTTATAAAGGTTAAACTCTATTTCGTTGATAAACCCGCTTACGAAGATATTGTTTGGGAAGTAGAACCTCAAACAGTTAAATGTTTCCGTATGAATAACGTAGAACATATGTGTGGATACGTAGTTCCTTTAGAAACGCAATATGCTATGAAACTGTCTAGTTCTCAAAAAATCGTAGTTCAATACGGTAGATTAGATAATAGACAAACAAATCTTGCATATTATACCACTTTGGCTTATTAATAATAGGTTAGTATTACGGACAAGTAATTAAAAATCAAAATACCGTCAAATATTTGACGGTATTTTGTTATATAGTAAAAGAAAAAAACTCGCTACTTAGCGAGTTTTTTTGGTGGAAGGAGGTGGATTCGAACCACCGAAGGCGCTGCCGACAGATTTACAGTCTGTTCCCTTTGGCCACTCGGGAACCCTTCCATATATATAAAATTGTGGGGAAGTGTTGCGTTCTGGAGCTGGTGACTGGAATCGAACCCGCAACCTGCTGATTACAAATCAGCTGCTCTGCCAGTTGAGCTACACCAGCAATTTAAACCTGGTGCCTCGGGGCGGAATCGAACCACCGACACGGGGATTTTCAGTCCCCTGCTCTACCTACTGAGCTACCGAGGCATGCACAAGTTTTTTTGATAAATGCTTGTAGTAATACAAGCATTTATCTTTGGCGACCCGGAAGGGGCTCGAACCCTCGACCTCCAGCGTGACAGGCTGGCGTACTAACCATCTGTACTACCGGGCCAAATATAATGTTGTGTAGTGGTGGGCCTTCACGGACTCGAACCGCGGACCAATCGGTTATGAGCCGACCGCTCTAACCTACTGAGCTAAAGGCCCCTGATTTAATCGGGTGAGCAAAATTTTCTTGGTCGGGGTGAAGAGACTCGAACTCCCGACCCCATGGTCCCAAACCACGTGCGCTACCAACTGCGCTACACCCCGAAAAAGTTTTTTCAATTAATCGTGCTCAATCTCACCAATCATTTTGTCCAACAATTGAACGCTATAATATATTATAATAACTTTTGAAAATTGTCAACAAAAATAAAGCATTTTTTCAAAAAATTATATAAATTTATTTTTTTAATTTTTTTTGTTTCTACAAAAAATCAATTTATACTGACATTTTCGACATTTTAAATATTTTAAAAGGTGTTAATATATTTTTACTTAAGATATAGGAGGTTTTTATGGAGTTTAAATTTAAAAAATCTCAAGATAAACTTACGGTTTTTATTTTTGGAGAATTAGACGAATATTCTTCATCTTCCGGTAGGGAAGTTCTTGATAGGGTTTTGATGGATAATCTTAATTCTAAAAAAATAGTATTTGATTTATCGGGGTTAACTTTTATGGATAGTACGGGTATTGGTTTTTTAATAGGTAGATATAAAAAATTAAAGCGATTTAACGTTGAAAGTTACATATCTAGTCCTCCCATTAGTGTTGAAAAAGTAATTGAACTTGCAGGTTTATATAAAATAATGCCTAAAGTATAAAGGAAAATAATATGAAAGTAAAAAATAAAATGAAATTATCTTTTTTGTCTTTGTCTGAAAACGAAATGTTTGCTAGAAGCGTTGTTAGTTGTTTTGCATTGCAAATTAATCCTAGCGTTTCTGATGTTTCGGATATTAAAACAGCAGTTAGTGAAGCAGTTACAAATTGTATAGTTCACGGCTATCCCGATGGTGTTGGGGAAATTACATTAGAATGTGAAATTGAAGGAAATAGTTTACATATAAACGTTTATGACAATGGAGTCGGCATTGAAAACGTTGAACGTGCAATCGAGCCTTTTTATACTACAAGAGAAGATGATGAACGGTCTGGAATGGGCTTTACTATAATGCAAAGTTTTATGGACAAGGTTGAAGTTTCTTCAAAAAAGGGCGAGGGCACTAAAGTTTATATGTTAAAAACAACAAAGTCTGACTAGTATTTTTTATGGAACAAAGTAAACTTATAATTTACTTACGAAAGGCTAAAAATGGCGATGAAGAAGCGAAAACGTATCTATACAATAAAAATCTACCTTTAATTAAAAGTATTATAAATAAGTTTAAAAATAAGGGAATAGAGATTGACGATTTATATCAAATTGCTTCCATAGGTTTTTTAAAGGCGATCAAAAATTTTGACGAAAGTTTTAACGTTAAATTCTCTACCTACACCGTACCAATGGTTATTGGTGAAATTAAGCGTTATATTAGAGATAACGGTTCTATAAAGGTTTCAAGAAATCTTAAGATTTTAGCCAATAAAATAAATAGATATATTGACGAGTATTATTCAAATAATAATGATTCTCCATCTATACAAGAAATTGCTAAAAAATTTTCAGTAGAGCCTGACGAGGTAGTAATTGCTATTAGTAGTTCTAAAATGCCACTGTCAATTTATGATAAGTTTGAAGAAGATGAAGAAGGGCAAGAGTTGATTGATAAACTTCATGACGGAACAGACGATAATACTTTAGTTGACAAACTACATTTATATAATATAATTAACGAACTAAACGAAAGAGAAAAGAAGATAATAGTATTAAGGTATTTTAGAGATAAAACTCAAACGGAAATTGCAGAAAGTTTAGGGGTGTCTCAAGTTCAAGTATCAAGATTAGAAAATAAAATAATCAACAAATTACGGCTAAAGTATTAGCCGTTTTTTTGTATATTTTTTATTCTAATAACCATAATATTTTTATGCGTAAAGAAATTAAGTATTCTTATCTTAAGGGTATAGATGAAAGAGAGACGTATATTAGATTAAGCAATAAAAGGATAAAAAATGAAAAGTAATAGATTTACAAACTATAATTACTTGCAATACGTTAAATCAATTTCACCAAAAACTAACGAAAAACGTTCGCTTCTTAGGGCGTTTTTGGTTGGTGGGTTAATCTGCTGTATAGGACAAGGTATTAGATTTGCCTTAGAGTATGGATTAAACTTAAAAGGAGACGAACTATCATCATACGTGTCTTTGATTTTAATATTCATAGGCTCGCTACTGACAGGACTTGGAGTTTATGATAGAATAGGAAAGTTTGCGGGAGGTGGCTCTATTGTTCCAATAACAGGATTTGCTAACTCAGTAGTTTCTCCAGCAATAGAATTTAAGACTGAGGGATGCATTTACGGTACTGCGGCTAAAATGTTTGTTGTAGCAGGTCCAATTATTGTCTTTGGAATTGCAAGTAGTGTTTTAGTAGGAATTTTATATTTTATAGGATTTAATATTTTTGTATGAGAGAAACTATTTATTTTAAGAACAAACCGAAAATTATTGCAACGTCGTCAATATGTGGACCTAAAGAAAGCGAGGGAAGTATTAATAAATATATAGAAACTAAACTTGATGACGATATGTTCTCGGAAGAATCTTATGAAAAAGCCGAAACAAAGATGCTTTTTACTATAATAAAAAACTGCATTAAAAATTCAAAGAATAATGAAAATGAAGTTGGCGCAATAATATCTGGAGACTTACTAAATCAAATCATTTCATCAACATTTGCCGTTAGAAACTTCAACGTGCCTTTTTTAGGGGTTTATAATGCTTGTGCAACCTTTTCCGAAGCCCTAATTGTTGGTGCTACACTGGTTGACGGAGAATACCTAGACAACGTTATATGTGCCACTAGCAGTCATTTTTCGACGGCAGAACGCCAATATCGATATCCTTTGGAACTAGGTTCAACTAGACCGCCTCAGTCTCAATGGACGGTAACTGGTGGCGGTGCATGTATGATTTCTAAAAGTGGAAAAGGACCGCATGTATCTTGTGCTACCATTGGAAAAGTAGTAGATTTTGGCGTAACCGATACAAACAATATGGGCGCTGCAATGGCTCCTGCGGCTTCCGATTCTATTGTTACACACTTTAAGAACACGTCGACTATACCAGAAGATTATGATTTAATTGTTACGGGGGATTTAGGTACTCTTGGTTCTAGAATATTTAAAGATTTAATATGGGAAAAGGGTTTTGACCTTGAAAAACAACACGTTGACTGTGGAGAGTTAGTTTATAATATTTGCGAACAAGAGTATCAAGGTGGCAGTGGTGCTGGGTGTAGTTCGTTAGTATTTAATTCTTTTTTATATAAAAAAATAAAGGAAAAAAAGTATAATAAAATTTTATTGGCTACTACAGGGGCATTGTTATCTTCAGTTTCATCGCAACAAGGGGAAAGTATACCAGGGATATGCCACGTAGTGCAGTTGGAGAGTTAAAATGGATATAATATTTACATTTTTAAAGGCTTTTATAGTAGGTGGAGGAATATGTACAATAGCCCAACTGTTAATTAATTACACGAAATTAACAGCGGGTAAAATTCTTGTATATTTTTTACTTTCAGGTGTAATATTGCAAGCAGTAGGCTTGTATCAATATTTGGTTGATTTTGCTGGGGCTGGGGCTACCGTTCCTATATCAGGATTTGGATACTTGTTAGCGCAAGGTGCTATAAAAGGTGCTAAAGAAAGTCTATTTGGTGCTATTACGGGTGGTATAACTTCCGCTGCTATGGGAATTACGGCAGCAATAGTATTTGGATATATTTTCTCACTAATTTTTAAATCGAAGTCTAAAATAAACTAAATTTTAATAATTTAGTATTATGATAGAATGTGTAAAAGATAATATTTATAAAAAGAAAAAAGCCAAGAGTAAAAGTAAGGTAAAATCTCTTATTTTTATTCTTTTTTTTATATTATGTTTCGTTTACTATAGATATATAATCGCTAATAACGTTTTTAACGTTGTAATACATAAAACAAGTTCAATTGTAGCGTCGAAAGTAAATGAATCAATATTAAAAACTAATTCGCAAAGCGATTATAACTTTACAAGGATAGAGAAAAATGATAAAGGAGAAATAATTCTAATTGGATTGGATTCGCTTTCGATTAACAATTTTAGCAGAATTATAGTTCAAAACGTTGAAAATTCATTAAATTCAGAGATTAAAAACGGAATAGAAGTTCCAATACTTGCATTTAGTGGAATAAAAGCCTTATCTGGTTACGGAAATGAAATTAAGTATAATGCTTTAGAAGTTTCTACGGTGGACTGCAAAATAGAAGGAGAATTTAATTCAGTTGGTATTAATCAAGTTATACACTCTATATACGCTATTGTAAATGTAAAAGTATTTATAGACGTGCCGTTTGATGAGCAAAGTAATGAATTTTCAACAAAAGTTTTACTTACCGAAAATATTATAGTTGGAAAAATTCCTGAAATATATTTAGGACAAAACAAGTAAATAAATATGTATTTTCTTGACAATAATGGCTAAAAAATATATAATAAATAAAAACGATGATAAAGACAGACGTATTATATAAGAATTTTTAGAGAGTTAAACCCTTGGCTGTAAGGTTTATAAGTTCTTGATACGTTATTCACTTTGGAGTTGCGTACTGAAATTTAGTAGGATACGTCGGTTGATTCCCGTTATAGAATATGAGGCCATTATTGGTGAATTTAGGTGGTACCGCGTTCTTAACGCCCTTATTTTAGGGGCGTTTTTTATATAAAAGGAGAGATTATGCAAGAAAAGTTTAATCAAATTTTAGAAAATGCAAAAAAAGAATTAAACTCAACAGTTTCATTAAAAGATTTACTTGAATTAAAACCAAAGTATGTTGGGAAAAGCGGTGAAGTTACTTCGCTTTTAAAGAGTATGAAAGATATTCCAACCGAACAACGTTCTTCTTTTGGTAAACTTGTAAACGAACTTAAAGAAGATATTAATTTGCTTTTCAATGAAAAAGAAATTGAACTTAAGGAAAAAGAGTTAAACGAAAAGTTCGAAAAGGAAGCAGTTGACATTACCTTGCCAGGTAAAGCAGAAAAAACGGGAAGTTTACATCCCTTAAATATTATTAAAAATAAAATTTACGATGCATTTTGTGGTATGGGTTTTGAAGTATTTGAAGGTCCTGAAATCGATTCTGACTATAATTGCTTCCAAGCGTTAAATATACCTAAAGACCATCCGGCACGTGATATGCAAGATACTTTCTATTTTGCTGAAAATATTTTGCTTAGACCACATACTTCTCCCGGACAAGTTAGAACAATGCAAAATAAAAAACCACCTATTAAAATTTTAAGTCCTGGTAGAGTTTATAGGGCGGACGATGATGCTTCGCATTCACCGATGTTCCATCAAATAGAAGGCTTAGTTGTTGATAAAAACGTTACGCTTTGTGATTTAAAAGGTTTATTAGATGAGTTTGTTAAAAAGATATTTGACGAAGAGACGAAAACGCGTTTTAGACCTTCATTCTTCCCATTTACTGAACCTAGCGTAGAAGTTGACGTTACCTGTTGCAAATGCCACGGAAAAGGTTGTAGTTTATGTAAGGGCACTGGTTGGATTGAAATTCTTGGTGCTGGCATAGTAAATAAAAACGTTTTAAGAATGAGCGGTATTGACCCTGAAGAATATTCAGGACTTGCATTTGGTCTAGGAATTGAACGTATAACAATGATTAAATACGGAATATCAGACATTAGAACTTTGTTTGAAAGCAATTTAAAATTCTTAAAACAATTTAACAGACGTTAATAGAGGAGAAGTATTATGAAAGCACCATTATCATGGCTAAAAGATTACGTTGATATTGATTGTTCACCTGAAATTTTAGAAGAAAAACTTTTTTCTTGCGGTTTTGAGGTTGAAGATAAAATTTATACAGCAGGTAAAATTGACAAGATTGTTACCTGTAAAATATTAGAGATTGAAAAACATCCAAACGCTGACAAACTTTCGGTTACTAAGGTTGACGTTGGGGTTTATGGGCAATTACAAATTATAACTGCCGCAAAAAATATTTTTGTTGGAGCAGTAGTGCCCGTTGCTTTAGATGGTGCAACTTTATATAATGGGGAAAGAATATTTAATGGCGAACTTAGAGGGCTTCCATCTTATGGAATGTTTTGTAGTGGTGAAGAGCTTGGTATAAACGACGACTGGTATGAAGGTGCATCAGTTAATGGAATATTAATACTTGACGAAAAATTTCCATTAGGTGTTGAAGTTAAGGAATTACTTTATTTAAATGATATTATATTTGACATAAACGTAACGGCAAATCGCCCTGATTGTCAGTCGATTTTAGGTATTGCAAGAGAAGTTGCTTCAGTACTAAATAAACCTTTAAAGCAACCTGATTTTAGTTTCAAATTTAATGATAAATATTCTACAAAAGATATTATTACTATAAACAATAAAGCGTTTGACTTGTGTTCGAGATATATTGGTAGAGCCGTTAAGAATATTAAAATTGGTCCATCACCTCTATGGTTAAAAAGAAGACTCTTTTCTATGGGTATTCGTTCTATCAATAATATCGTGGATATAACAAACTTTGTCCTTTTAGAAATTGGACAACCTATGCATGCTTTTGACCTTGCCAAATTATCTAATAATGAAATTAACATTAGAAGAGCAAATAGTGGTGAAAAAATTGTTACTTTAGACGAAAAAGAATTTATTCTAAGCGAGAATAATCTTGTTATTTGTGATGTAGATAAGCCTGTTGCACTTGCTGGTGTTATGGGTGGCTTAGATAGTGGTATTTCAGATAAAACTATTGACGTTGTATTTGAATCTGCAACGTTTAAGAGAGATAATATTCGTAAAACTTCTCGCTTACTTGGACAAAAGAGTGATTCTTCCACTAGGTTTGAAAAGGGTGTTGATTTTTATTCAGTTGAATATGGGATGAAAAGAGCCTTGAATTTAATTGACACTTTGGGTTGTGGCGAAATTGCTTGCGACCAATACGATTTATATGAAGGTGAAATAGTTAATAAGGTTATTGAAACTACTTTTACAAAAGTAAACGGGGTATTAGGACTTAATATCGACAATCAAACGATAGTTGACATATTAAAGAGATTATATTTTGAAGTTGAAGTCAATGGTGATGAATTAAAAGTTACCGTTCCTTTATTTAGAGATGATATGGAAGGATATCCTGACATTGCTGAAGAAATTATTAGAGAGTACGGTTATTCGCATATTACACCTACTTTACTTAAAAAGAGTTCTATTACTAACGGTGGATTAAACGACCAACAAAATAAGCAAGAAAGTTTTAAGAATTTATTAATTTCTTATGGTTTTAATGAAATTATTACCTATTCTTTTGTTCCAGAAAAGGACGTTGAGACGTTTAAGTTGCCAATTTCGACCGATAGTTTAATTAAGATATTAAATCCAATAAGCGAAGAAATGGCTGTAATGAGATGTTCTTTAATTCCATCTATTGTTAGGGCAGTTTCTAATAATATTACTAGAAAAAATAATGAAGGAAGATTATTTGAGATTGCTAAAGTATATTCTGCTGATGAATTACCACTAAAGGAATTGCCTGTAGAAACTTCAATGCTTAGTATTGCAATGTTTGGTGATGAAGATTTCTTTAGTATTAAAGGCGTAATTGAAGGAATACTCAATAATTTCTGTTTTGGTAAAGATATAAAATACCTTAAATCAAGTGAAAAGTTAATGCATCCAACTCGTTCTGCTGATATTATTATAGATGATGAAAGAATTGGTTTCTTTGGTCAATTGCATCCCGTGATTGCTGAAAAATTTAGTATTGATAAGCCGTTATATGTTGCAGAATTAAATTATGACGTACTTTCAAAACATTTTGCAGAAAAGATTATGTTTAAGCCTATTTCTAAATTCCCACCAGTTGAAAGAGATTTGGCAGTAATAATTAATGATAATATTACTTGTGCTGAAGTAGTTGATATTATAAAGCAAGCTGGCGGAGAATTCTTAGAATCAGTTAAACTATTTGACGTTTATAAGGGCGAACAGATTGCTAGCGACAAAAAAAGTTTAGCATTTAATTTGGTTTTCGTTTCCTTAGTCAGAACCTTAAATGTTGAAGAAATAGACAATATTGTTAGGAATATTTTGGCTGAATTAAGAAATAAGGTTAACGCTGAGTTAAGGTAAATGATTTCAGATAAAACTTTTTCTACAATTGAATATGATAAAATTAACGCTATTATAAGTGAATATGCTGTCTTAGAAAATTCTAAGATGGCACTTATAAATGCACGCCCTGCAGAAGATATTGAATCTTGCAAGCTACTTTTAAACAAGACAGAAGAGGCGTATTTATATAAATACAAGTACAGTTTGCCGGGTATTTATTTTTTTGACGATATTAGCGAAGAATTGTCAAGAGTTGATAAAAAAGGCTGTCTTAATAATGCCGAATTATTAAAAGTTTTATCTAACTTAAAAAGTGCAAGGATACTAAGGGATAGTATTTTTACTGTAACTGATGAAAAGATTAAGTATTTGCCCGAAATTGCTAAAAACTTATATATTAATTTAGATTTTGAAAAGGAAATAAGTTCAAAAATTATTTCTGTTGATGAAATAAGTGATACTGCTTCTCCTAAATTATATTCGATAAGAAAGGAGATAAGAGACCTTAACGCTAAAATTCGAAATAGATTAAATTCATTTATACACGGTGGTTTAAATAAGTTTCTTCAAGATGCAGTAATAACGATGAGGTCTGGAAGGTACGTTGTACCCGTTAAAAGTGAATATAAGAGTTTTGTTAAAGGTTTTGTACATGACCAATCGTCGTCAGGTTCGACGTTTTTCATTGAACCTGCTGAAACAATGGATTTAAATAATGAACTTAAGCATGCTATTTTTGATGAGGCAGAAGAAATTCAACGAATATTAGAAGATATGTCCGAAAAGGTTTCTTTAATATCTAATGCGTTAAGATCTAATTGTGAAATCATTATTGAATTTGATTGTGTTTATGCTAAAGCAGAATATGCGTTTAAGACTAAATCTACAAAACCTATTTTGAATTCCAATGGTATTATAAATATCGTTAATGGTAGGCACCCATTAATTTCGCCTAGTAAAGTTGTTCCAATTAACGTTTCAATTGGGAATGGTTATAATATTTTATTGATTTCAGGCCCAAATACGGGTGGTAAAACTGTCTCAATGAAACTAGTAGGTTTGTTTACGTTAATGGCTATGAGTGGGCTTTATATCCCTGCTAGTGAAGAATCAGAGTTGTCATTTTTCAACGGCGTCTATTGTGATATTGGTGATGAGCAGAGTATTGAAAATAATCTTTCGACCTTCTCGTCTCATATTAAAAACATTATTCATATTGTAAATAACGTTGACACTAATAGTTTAGTTTTGATTGATGAAATAGGAGCGGGGACTGACCCTGAAGAAGGCAGTGCTCTTTCACTTGCTATTATCAACAGACTAATAGAAAGACGATGCAATGGTATTATCACCACACACTATTCAAGACTAAAAGAATTTGCAGTTGATAATCCATACATTGAAAATGCTTGTATGGAGTTTGATGCTAAAACTTTGAAACCACTTTATAGATTAAGTGTTGGTTTGCCTGGTTCTTCTAATGCTTTAGAAATTGCTAAACAACTAGGAATTGATGAAGAAATAGTTCAAAGAGCAACGTCTTATTTATCAAATGAAAGTGTTTCATTTGAAAAGGTATTAAAGTCTGCTGAAGAATCTAGATTGTTTTACGAACAAAAAATTAATGAAGTTGAAAACACCTTAAAACAAAAAGAAAAAGAATTATTAGAAATTAAGTCTGAAAAAGATAAAATCATAATAGAAAAACAAAAGATTTATCAAAATGCTAAGGCTGAAACAAAGCGAATTGTTGCAGATAAATTATCTGAAGCAGAAGAGATAATTGATGAACTTAAGGATATATTAAAGCGTGTTAATTTAGAAAGTAAAGAAGTGTTTAGGGCTTCTGAACTAAAAAACAGGTTGAAGAATAGTAAATATTTGTCTTATGATATAGATGATTCTCCTATAACCTTAATTCCTGTAAAACAAAGTGATTTAATTGAGAATTGTAAGGTTTTCGTAAAATCACTAAACGCTTATGCTGTTATAAAAAATATTAAACTATCTAAGTCTGAAGTAGAAGTTTTAATTGGAAATGCAAGAGTGGTTGTTAAGATTTCTGATTTATTTAATGCCCAAATTCAAGAAGAAAAAAAGAAAGATAATGTTAAGATTAATAAAAACACTTACTCAAACATTCCTTTGTCTGAAATAAACGTTATTGGCAAAGATTCAATGGAAGCAATGGAAGAAGTTGAGAATTTTATTGACCAAGCCGTTGTTCATAATCTAGAAGAAATTAAAATAATACATGGCGTAGGTAAAGGCGTATTGCTAAAGGAAATAAGAAATTATTTACAAAAAAATAAATACGTTTTAGAATATAGAAAAGGTAGGTACGGCGAAGGTGAAAACGGCGTTACTATCGTTAAATTAAGGTAAAAATATGCAAGAAATATATTATGAAGAAACCACAACATTAAGAAATTACAAATCCGAAAAAAATAAACACACAGTATTAAATATTTTATCGATTTTTTCTTACGTGTGTGCTGTTGTCTTTGCAATTTTAATTTTTAATAATTTTGATTGGAGATATGGTAGTTTCTTGTTAAATGTTGTTATTTTAACTCTAATTTTAGCAGTATTTATTGCGGGTGGTATCCTATTAGGATTCTTAAAAAATAAATATTGCGTAGAATTTGATTACATTTTTATAAATGGAATAATAAATATTGATAAGGTTATAAAAGGGATAAAAAGAAAAAACCAAATTGAATTTACTACTTCAAATATACTTAAAATTGGTAAGTTTTGCAGTGAAGAATATTATAAGATAACTTCTGATGATACCGTAGGGGTTAAAATTTTCACTTCAAACGATGAACCTATTAAAAATAAAGACTTTTATTACGTGTTGATTTCACATAATAATGAAAAAACCATTTGTGTATTAGAGTGTACTAAGCAATTTATTATTAATATAGTTAAGTTTTCTAATAAAACTGTTGTTGAAAAAGGTTTATGATTTATTTTGATAATGCAGCAACTACTAAACCTTCGTTAGAAGCTTTAGATAATGCCGAAAAATTTAATAGAGAATATTATTTTAATCCGTCTGCTTTGTATAGGGAGGGAATTAGTGTTTCAAAAGAAATAAAAAATGTAAAGAACGTAATTTTACGTTCTTTAGGATTGTCTTCTGATAAATATGATGTGACTTTTACTGCTTCAGGGACGGAAAGCGATAATTCTGCAATTTTCTGTAGTGTAAAAAGAGGGTGTTTTGTAACCGATAAAGGTGAACATTCTGCAGTATATAAATCTTTTTTAGAACTTAAACAACAAGGCAAAACAATACAGTTTATTGACTTGTTAAAAAGTGGCGAAATTAATAAGGATTTATTATATGATTATGTTAGACATAATGAAGTAGATTTTGTTTCTATAATGCACGTTAACAATGAGACTGGTGCAATAAACGACATTAATGAAATATCGAATAATTTAAAAGAAATAAATTCTAAAATTATTATTCATTGTGATGGAGTTCAGGCATTTGGGAAAATTCCATATAGATTAAGTGATAAAATAGATTTTTATTCTATCAGTGCTCATAAAATAAACGCATTAAAAGGCGTAGGTGCTTTGATACGCAAAAAAAGAGTTCCTATTTCTCCACTAATCTATGGTGGTGGACAAGAAGATGGTTTAAGAAGTGGCACGGAAAACGTCTTTGGTATTAAAGTATTCGAGAGTGCTATTATTAATCATTATAAAAATATTTTAGTAAATTTTAATACCGTAAAGGAAATTAATGATTATATTCGTAATAATTTAGATAAAGAATATTTTAATATTTTATCTACTGAAAATGCTAGCCCATATATTTTATCAATTTCTGCAATTGGTCTAAAGGGCGAGGTTATGATGCATTGCTTAGAACAGGAGGGGATTATTGTTGGTAATGGCTCGGCTTGTTCTTCAAAAAATCGTTTTAGTAGAGTTATAGAAGCGTGTGGTTATAGTAAGGATATTTTAGACGGTGTAATTAGACTTAGTTTTTCTTATGAAAATACTATTGATGAAGCAAAAATCGTTGTTAATACTCTTAACATTTTAGCAAAGAAATTAAAAGGAATTATGAGGTAATGAAGACTGCTATTATAATTAGATATTGTGAAATTCATCTTAAAGGCAAAAATAGGTCTTATTTTGAAAAATTACTTAAAGAAAATATTAAGAAATCGCTTAAAGGCATTGATTACTCGTTTGTTGCAATGCATAGCAGATATTTAATTGAGGATTATTCTGAAACAGATTATGACTATATTTGTGAAAAGTTATCAAAGATAGCAGGCATACATAATTATAGTAAAGCCTTTGTGGTTGACAGTGTGTTTGAGAGTATTTTTGATGCTTGTAATATGCTTTGTTCTAATAAAAATGGAACGTTTAAGGTTGTAACTAATCGTGCAGATAAAAACTTTACACCTAACTCAATGGAAACTTCTAGAAAATTAGGAGGAATGATTTTAGAGAATTATCCAAATTCCTTAAAAGTTGATGTAAAGAATCCATCTTTTCTAGTCAATGTTGATATTAGAGAAGATGGAAAAACACTTGTGTATTCAGACGTTATACCTTGTATGAGTGGTATGCCTGTTGGTTCAGCGGGAAGAGGTTTGTTGTTAATATCCGGCGGTATCGATAGTCCGGTTGCAGGATATTTGACTTGTAAAAGGGGTATGAAACTAGACTTTTTACACTTTTATAGTTTTCCTTATACTGGCGAGGCAGCAAAAGAGAAAGTAATAGATTTAACTAAAAAAATTGCCGATTATAATGGTGGTGCTAACCTTTACGTCGTTTCGTTTACTCATATTCAAGAAGCAATACATGAAAAATGTCCCGAGGAATATATGATAACCTTAATGAGACGTTTTATGATGAGAATTGCTGAAAGATTGGCGAAAAATATAGGTGGTCAAACTATTATTACAGGAGAAAGTCTAGGGCAAGTTGCAAGTCAAACTATAGAAAGTATTACTTCTTCAAATTCAGTTGTTACAATGCCCGTATTAAGACCTTTAATATGCTTTGATAAAATAGATATTATTGAAATATCACGCAAAATTAATACCTATGAGACTTCAATACTTCCATATGAAGATTGTTGCACAGTGTTTTTACCAAAATATCCAGCAATAAAGCCAAACTTGCAAAAAGTTATTGAGGCTGAAAATAAATTAGACGTAGAAAGACTTATAGATGAGGCTTTCCAAAAGATTGAAAAAATTGTTTTATAAATTATCAATCCACCAGTCGTTGCCAGCAATTGTTGTTGGCAATTTTAATTTATCTAGGATAATTTCTTCACCATAATGATAGGTTTTTCCATCAAAATAGTAGGGGATAATATAATATGCGTAAATTTCGTTATCGTATATATTATCCTTAAAATTATATTTATCTAGAAAATTTTTAGAATCAAATTCTTTAATTAATTTATCGTTTTTGTATTTTTTTATTAACACATTATAGTACTGTGTCAGACATAATTG